>JAFUJS010000008.1 GCA_017468115.1 Clostridia bacterium
GGTAGGTCATAGGGGTTGATTTTTCTTGCATCTTCTATATATACCTCCTGTGGCTTTATATCGTATATTGCGTTGTACGCTTGGTTGGCGTGTTTATCTATTTCGCAATGCCCGACGCACTCAAAACCTCCCACCGCTTCGAGACCGCTGCGAAAGCCGCCAATCCCCGAGAACATATCAAAAAAGCGAATGCTCATATAGCATCCGCACCCTCGTTATTTTATCGTCTTATCTCCTATACGCATCACCTCACATTCCACTCATGGTCATGCCCTCGGTTTCTTCCTCATCCTCCGAGAGTTCCTCATCCTCGCTTTCTTCTTCGTCCTCGTCCTGTTCGTCGCCCTGATCGATGTCCTCATCCTCGTCAGCTTCATCAAGCTCGCCGTCGGTCTGCTCGATATCATCCTCGGTGAGTTCGTCCTCTGTAGGCTCGTCCTCGGTCAGTTCTTCGTCCTCATCATCAACGATTTCCTCGTTGTATGCGGCTTCGTCCTGTTCCTCGTCGAGCTCCTCATCGGGCGTATTATCGGTTGCCTTGAGTTCGGCGCGTTCGGTGAGATCTCTGTCGATCTCGCGCTCAATCAAGCCGATCACAAACTGTTTCTGCGAGATGTTGTTTCGTGCAAGGTAATCCTTGACCTTCTGAAACAGTTCCTCGTCTACCTGAAATGCAAGCGTTCTCATTTTTCCCATATTGTTTTCCTCCATATTTTCATTGAATTTAGGGTGCAGTTCGTTGTCTACTGCCTGTTCGATAAACTGTGCCATCGTCATGCCTTTGGATTCTACGTACTGCTTGATCTCGGCATGAAGGTCGGCATCAATTTTGACGGTAATGCCTTTCTTTTCGTTACTCATCGTCGTTCTCCTTGTTTATATAATTCTTGATGGCTGTGGTGAGGAGTTCCTCCACCGTAACGCCACGCTGTTCCGCTTCTGTCATGAGCTTTTCCGCAAGCGGAGACGGAATAAAGATGTCCTGTGTCATTGCTACCTCCTACATCTTAGGGAGAAAGCCTTGGTTTTCGCCATCGTCGATTTCTTCCGATTCGTCCTCGGTCTGTTCCTCAAATTTGAATTCTACGCCCACCTCTTGGAGTCCTTCGAGGATTTTGTCCTGTAGCTGCTTTGCTATATAGAAGTTGACGGCTTCTTCGCCGTCCTCGTCGGGCAAAATCTCTATGCCGAAGTGGTCGCAGTATTTCTTGACGAGATCCCAACACTCATATTCGAGAGTATCGAAATATCCGAGTCTTGAGCAATCTATCGGCTCGTCGGGGAGGACGATTTGGCAATCGTCACCGAAGTCTACGACCTTTCGGGGCTGTTTTTCTTCTGCAAGTTCTTGCTTGGTGAGTTTGCGGAAGGAGTCGTGTTCGGGATCAAGCGCAAGCGTTCTGCCGTTATCCCATTTCATGTGCATATTGGCTTGATCGTCAACGTGTACCACCGTTCCTCTCGTTCCTGACTCCACAGGGTGAAATGGATCGTCCATCTGATTGAGCAGAACTCTCGTCCCAGGCGGATACTGTTCTTTGATTTTGATTGACAGCCTGTGCCTTCGTTCGTATTCGTTCATTGGCTTTACCTCCTGTATAATTTTCTGATTTCTTCTAATTCCGCATCGCTAAACAACACGCATAGACCACCACCTCCTGTGATATTGATTGTTCTTGGCACTCCGGCTTTGCATCGGGTTTCCAAAAAGTTGGGCTGATTCTTCCATCTCATATCCATATACGCCACTTCTTCGGGTGTTGCATTGTAGCGTTGCTCGTTGCCGTAATAATATGGTTGAATTTGAGCCGTCGTTTTGGCTTTGTGCCTTTTTATAAAATCCTCGTATGCAACCCATCCCTTGAGTCCGTTTTCGTTTATGGGAATGCCGCTTACGAGAAATTCCACGCTTTCGCCACCGTAGGCGATGGTCACCTTGGAGAATACCAAAGCCATCGCTACATACCTCCCATTCTCATTCCGTTACCCTCGGTAAGTTCGAGGTCGGCATACATAGAGATATAATCCTCGACCTTTGAGCCAATTGTTTCGAGGTCGGCAGTTGTCGGCTCATATCCAAACCACGCCGCCTTGCCGTTATCATCCCATACGTGAGGTCTGCGATCTCTCGCAGCACCTTTTAGTCCTATGATTTCGTGAAACATAAAGCTCTGCGAGTCGATAATTCCTTCATTTTTATGAATAATGGAAAGTTTCAAGCCCTCGTATTGACTTGCCATTCTTCCTGTGACGAATTCGACCTTTGCACGAAGGTCATCGCTGATTTTTGATAGCATTGCCTTGCCTGCAAAAACCGTATCTGTTGATTGTGAGCCGATGTCGCTAAACATCCGCTTTAGTTGTCTTTCATAGAAGTTGGTCATGCGTTTTTCTCTCCTTTATATTGAATTGCGCCGAGTCCGTATCGACGGATTGCCATTGCGTTGCAGATGATTGCGAAATCCTTGGGATGCACAACGTCACCGTCTGCGAGATCGCTAATCGTCATGTGCTTCGAGCCGAGCGCGAGATCCTTTGCACAGCAGAAAAGGGTATAAGCTGTCGGGGTGCTTTTGCCGAGCCTGATGCGGAAGAAGTGGATTTCATCTTTACCGATATGTCGCTTGGCTGCACTCCACAGGCATCCGTCTGCGGTTAAAAGGTAAAGGGCGCACATCTTGATTTTGTTGTTCGTGTTCATGCCCTTAATGGCGTTCTCAAACACCGACCTGTGTTTTTCGTTTTTGAATTGCATAGGCTGTTTCTCACTCTCCTTGATGTATTCGTTGATTCGGATAATAAATTCGGGGTTGGTTACTGCCGTGAAGGTTTCCATCAGTACCCTCGGCTGTGGGATTTGCCCCTCGTGGATTCGTTGCTCCACACAGGGCGTTTTTTCGCCCGACACGCGCCGTTTCTTCTTTCTGTCGACACACTCTCTGCATCCGCACCTTTCGGCGTTGTATTCGTTTTTTTCGCTCACAAAAATGCCGTGTCCTCTCGGACGGAAGTGCGGCGTTTTCTGCATCATCTTTTCTATCTCTCTATCGTGAGGGTTATCTGCAAAAATCATAATTTTCTCCTTTTCCTTGAAATGAAAAAAGCCGAGGATATTTCTATCACTCGGCTCGACTATGTGTTATTAGTTTTTTAGTTTTTGGCATAAAAAAAGCACAGAGCTTTTCTTTCTCTGTGCTGTGTGTTTTGGGCGGTTTTCGTTCTCACGGGAGTTCAAATCTATTCAGTATCGGAAAATATCCCTTTTTCATCTACGAAATCGAACATAAATTTTTCGTCCTAAAAAAGCGAAAAAGCCTTGAAAAATCAAGGCTTTTTGCGGCGATATCTTTTTTATCGCCCTTTTATGGCGGAGATGAGTGGATTCGAACCACCGCGCCGGTTATCCCGACCTACACCCTTAGCAGGGGCGCCTCTTCGGCCAACTTGAGTACATCTCCATAAATGTACGCAAATGCACTTCAGTGGTGCATTGCACAAACCGCCGTTTCTTAGTTTGCTTTACAATTATACACAAAAATATTGGTTTTGTCAATAGTTTTTAATTATAATATTTTTTCGCACACCTTTGAATATACAAAAAACGAGATAATAGTAGGGCAAGCGACATTTTGTGTCCTAAAGACTACTAAAAATATTCTGTATAATATATATGTAAGGAAAAAATGATTATTGTCTTGCGGTGCCGTTTTTCACCTCCTTTCTGCGGCATCTGCGTTTTCGTGCTCGGAGCTTGGCTCCGAGGATATAATGCGACGGTTACTTGCGTCGCAAAAAAGCTCGGCTTGTCTGCCGAGCTTTTTTATTATTCTGTTGCTTTTGATTGGGAGAAGAGCCAGGTCATAATTTCTGCCTTTTTGCTGGTGTAATCCCAAACGTTGTGGCCGTAGCCTGATAGCAGCTCAACCGTGTAAGAGGTGCTGCCGGCTTTTTCAAGAGCCGCAATTAGTTTCTGTGTGGAATTTGCGTAAGGAACAATGTTGTCGCTTGAGCCGTGAACGGTGTAGATTGGAAGGTCCTTAATGCCCTCAATCGCCTCGTCAGAGTCGTCGCCACCGCCGCAGATTGGAACAATGCCTGCAAGCTTATCGGGGTAGCGCACAGCCAAATCCCAAGTGCCGTAGCCACCCATGGAAAGACCCATTGCGTAGTAGCGGCTTGTGTCCGCAGGAAGCTCGCTTCCAACTGCGTCAAGGATTTCCACAACGCATTCAAGAGAGCTTGAAATTGGCAATGTATTGTGGTCGTATGTGCCGTCTGTCCAAGCGGAAACGTTTACCCATTGGTCGTTCCAAGGACATTGTGGAGCTATTACAATAGCGTTAAGCAGCGGGCTGTTTTCCTGGTTCAAAAGGTTCAGCATCGCATTTTTCAGCTGAGCGCTGTTGTCGGTGCCTCTTTCGCCTGCACCGTGTAGGAAAAGCAAAACAGGATAGGAGCCCTTTGGATTATAGTCGTGAGGAATATACATTCTATACGGAATAGTGCTTCCGTTTGTGCCTGTATAGGTGTGCTTTTCAAAGATTTTTTCCATAATCTCGCTATCAATGGCAGTTTTTTCTCCCATTATATATTCAATGTAGGAAACATCTTTGTAGTCGGAGCTTGTGTATTGCATAGTGTCAAGAGAGGAAACAACCCAGCTGTCCTCGCCAACTGTGCCCACAAGCTTTTCTTCCATTATATCAAACATATACTCATAAAGCTTGTCGTTGGATGCCAAGAAAACAAGGTCGCTGTTCCAAACAGTTATAATAAAATCTCCTGTGCTCTTAAGCTGATACTTAAGCCTTGTTAAGGAGCGCGCCTCGCCAATAATAATCTCCCTGCCCGACTTTGCGCCTGCCTCTGAAGCAGGCTTGCAGGGAAGGTCAATGCCGTGCGTGTCCTTTAGGTAAGCGACAAATTCAAGGGCTTCCTTTGTAATTCTGCCGTTTGAGTCATCGTAAACAATAGTATATTGGCTTGTGCCGCCACTAACAATTGTGTAGTTGATTGGGGCGGCGGGAGTGTCGTCAGGCTCCGGCTCCGGTTCAGGCTCGGGGTCGGGTACAAGAGGGGGATTTTCCGGCTCTGCCTCTGTTGCTGGAGTGGTTGTAGTGCCAAGCTCCGGGTCGGGCATAACGGTTGAGCCACCCTCTGTGTCGGTTGACAGCTCAGAGCTATTTGGGTCTGTGGTAAGAGAGCCTGTGCCGCCGAGGATGCTTTCGCCATGGGTGCCTGGGATAAGTGGGTCGCCCCCATCGCCGCCGCAGCCTGCAAAAATCGAAATAGCAAGGCACAGACAGAGAAGTATTGATAGAATTTTAGCTTTCATATAAATCACCCCTTGGTATTTACTGATTATTCCTTATATGCTACTTATATACTAACACAAATGTAAGGCAAATTCAACCTAAAGGTTGACATTTGTTTTCCAAGGTGTTAAAATCAAAGTAGCAAAACAAAAGGAGAACTACTATGCTTGAATTTGCAAAGGACAGCGCCCTTTGGGACAGAGTCCGTACAGACGAGGCTTTTGCCAGACACAGAAAAGAGATTAAGGCGGAATACGACAGAACATTTCAGAAAAAACCCAGATGCAGCACAGCCTGGGACGTTTTGGAATTTCCAAAGGGACCCGGTGGCGGACCTGAAACCTTCCGTCAGCTTCAATCTGCTGCGCTTATGACATTAATTTACCCCGACAACGAGGAGTATTTAAGGAGCCTGATTGAGGTAATTTGGGAAATTTGTAACGAATATACCTGGGCGCCTCTTGGACACTACAACGACTACTACAACCGCACTCCACAGGACTTTGACCCCGGCCTTATTGATATTTTTGCCGCATCCTTGGCTTTCTCCCTTGCAGAGATTAAGCACCTTATTAAGGATAGATTTCCAAAGCTTCTTAACGACAGAATTTCCTATGAGCTAAGGCGCCACACAATTGAGCCTTATCTTACAAGAACATTTTTCTGGGAGCATCATAACAATAACTGGACCGCTGTTTGCACAGGCGCAGTTGGCGGCGTTTTGATGTATGAGGACCCAGAGGAGTTTGAAAGACAGTTCCCACGTCTTCAAAAATCCATGGAATGCTATCTTGCCAGCTACGACGACGACGGAATGTGCGTAGAGGGTACAGCATATTGGGGCTTTGGCTTTGGATTTTTTGCAGTTTATGCTATGCTTCTTCGTGAGTATTCAAACGGAGAGTACGACTGGCTGAAAAACCCGAAGGTTAAGTCAATTTCACAGTTCATTCAAAAGATGCACTTGCAGCCAAATATTCTTGCAATGTTCAGCGATGTAAACGCAAGAGAGGGCTACTGGGTGGGTCTGCCTCATATGCTTAAAACAGTATATGGCGATGCTATTGAAAGGCTACCCCTTGACCAAGCAACAATTGTTGCTTATTGCCACTGGGCATTTGCCTTCCGTTCAACGGTTTACTATAACCCCGAATACACCACACAAAAGCTTGAAAACGGCACATATTATGCCCCTGTCAGCAACTATTTTATTAAGAGAACCGACAACTACGGTCTTGCCTTCAAGGGCGGCAACCAATGGGAAAGCCATAACCATCAGGACGTTGGCTCCTTCATTCTTGCAAGAAATAACAAGCAAATCTTCTGCGACTTCGGTTACATAGGTCCGGGCAATTGGCCGGGCTATCAGGGCTCAAGAAGAAATGAATACTTCCAGCCCTCATCCTTCTCCCACAGCCTACCTATATTTGACGATATGGGACAGGGCGGAGACGACACAAACAAGGCAAGAGCAGTGTATAACGAGGAAACGGGCGTGGTTTATATGGACTTCACCCTCGGATACGACAGGAAGAAGCACTATAAGCTACAAAAGGCGGAAAGAAGCTTTAAGCCGCTTGATGACAGAATCGAAATGCACGACAAGTTCACCTTCAGCGACAAGACCAAGATAACCGAGCGCTTTGTAACAACAATCAAGCCACAGGTTGACGGAAATACCGCTATAATGGGCGACGTTCGACTAAGCACAACCTCAAACGCAACATTGAACGTAATAGAGCAGCCCTACGTTGACCAGCTGCCTGACGAAAACGGCAACTACAACCAAATCTGCTATCTGCTTGATTACACCTTGAACGGCGACACAACAGAGTTCGATGCAGTAATTGATTTCTTAAGCTAAACAAAAAGAACAGACCAAAACGGTCTGTTCTTTTTTATTTTAGCTATTACTAGAATTCTCTTGTGGGCTTACAGGAGCACCTGAAGGGGTGGCTCCGTTTGGCACGGATTGTGGCGCGGGCTGTACTGGTGCAGTGGTAGCTGCGGGAGCTCCAAAGGCGCCGTCAACAAATGCGTTTGCAATCCAGATAAGAGCAGAAATAAGTAGAATACCAACAAACTGCTCAAAGATAGCAACGCTCCAGCCGTAGCCGATGCTTGGAATTTTCAATACGATAATTGAAATGATAGCAAGAGAGGAGATTACAATCTCGCTAATGTGCTTTGTCTTAGGCTCAACAACCTTAACCTTAAGTCTTTCAACCTCGCCCTCGCCTGCGTATATAGCATAAAGAAGGGACAAGCCAGAGCTTGACACAGCATTCTTTGCCTTTGTGAACATAGTCAAGCAAAGGATGAACAATAGTAGGTTAAGCACAGGGAATAGAATTGTTGAGATTGAGAAGCCGTTTGAAATTGTACCTGCCAAAGCAGTCAAAAGTGAAGAGAACGAGGATGAGAATAGCTTATAGCCCCTAATTGTAAGTAGGAGAATAGCTATCAAGGAGAAGCCAACGAAAATAGATGCGTTCTTAAGGAAAACGACACGCTTGCTCTCCCAAACCTGTTTTCTATTGAACAGAAAATTAACCACCATGGCGCCAACGGTGAGAACAAAGGCGGCAATAAACGCGCCTGTGGTTTCTGGAGCAATCTCGTAGCCGATGTAGTATGCGTTGTCTCCTGTGCCACCGGAAATGCTGGCAAAGAAGGAGAGAAGTATAAAGGAAGAGAATATGCTCGCCATAGCCTTAAATACCTGTATTGAAAGCTTGTGAGATTTCTTCTTGCAGAAGCGAACGATTGAAACAATAATGCCTATGAAGGAAATGAAAAATGTGGAAATAGCTGTTCCTGCAACAAAGGCATTAGAGTAAATCGTCATAACGCCGCCGAGGCTTGACATAACCTCGTCCACGCTACCTGCGCTCATGTTCTCAAGGCTATTAATAGCAGCCTCAAAGCTAGGTATCATAGCGCCTGTCTTAGAAGAGAATAGGTAGTCAAAAAGACCAAGTGATTGTGAATAGGTTGCACTTGTGCCCATTATTGTTGCCTGTCTTAGAAAGCCAACGAATGGGGCAAGGCAAAGGAGCAAAATTGCAACGAATAGCATAATGTCGGAAATCAATCGCCAAAGGGGACGCTTAGCTTCCACGGGTGGAGCGATTGGCTGCTGAGGTGGCTGCACTGGTTGTACAGGAGCCATGCCGTCAACTGGAGCGCCACAGCCTGTGCAAAATCTTCCTGTAACAGGCTTTCCGCAATTTCTGCAGAAGCGAGGAGTATTAGAGTCCGCCGAATAAGTCATCGTAATCCTCCTCAAAATCAAAGATTTCTACCTCAGGAAGGGTAACCTCGGTTGTATCAAAGTCTGTGTAGTGTGTCTCAACGGAAAGAATAAAGGTGTCTGTTCCGTTTGACATTTGAAGGTTAATGATAGAGTATGCAAGTCTATCGCCGTCAACTACATATTCAGAGCTAAAGTGAACGTTATATTGCTCCCAAGCCTGATTAAACTGAGCATAAGCGCTCTCGCCAAGCATAGCGCGGCAAACGTCCTTGTACTTTTCCTCTGGCATGCTGAAGCGACCCTCGCCAGTCTTAATAAAGAAGGAAGCGTCAGCGGGAATAGCAAAGATAAAGTCTGTTACCTGTGTCATAGAATTAAGAGAGCTAATCTCAATTCTGTCGTTGCCCTTGAGAATCATAAGGCCGCCGCCCATAAGGTACATATTGTGCTTGCGAAGCTCCCTGTCAACCTGTGCAAGGTCGTAGTAGCCACCCTTTACAGAGGCATAGCTCTTAAGGTTAGCACCATCCTGCTCCTCGATAAAGGCATCAACGAACATACCTGGGTAGTCCTGTCTAAAGTGAGCAAGGGTGTTGTCATACTTAATGGTTTGCAAATATGAGCTTTCAACAGGCATACCATCCTTTATAACTGTAAGTCCAAGCGTAGTTGTGCTTGTGCAATCAACATACTTGCTACCGTCTGTAAGCTCCTCAAAGTAGCTATTTGTCATCTGCTCACCAACCTTTTGAATGTAGGTGAAGTAGAAGTAGCCTGATGAGGTGTTGAGAATGTAAAGCTCACTTTGAGCATTCTTCTCGTTGTAATTATAGTCAACCATGCCAAGCTCTGCGCTTACAATGCTAGCAGAGGTAAATTGACTAAGGTTTTTGGAGGAAATCTCTTCCTCTGAAAGGTCACTAATTTTTGTATAGGAATTAAAGGTGCTGACAACGGTTTTACCGTTTAGCTCCTTTTCTACATATGCCATGGCGCTTGCCTCGGTTGTAGGGTAGGACTCCTTGGAGATGGCACCGGTAAAGGTTTCGTTTGGATTAATCGAAGCCTTTGGAGTAAAGGAGCCACCGGTTGCAAAGAGAACAGAAACAACCAAGAGCACAACAGCAAGAGAAATAGAAGCCTTAATAATTGCTGCTTTCATAAGCTCTCCTAACTTATTTTAATTATTTTGTAGCCTGTTTTGTTAAGTAGCCAGTAAGCATCGTCAAGAAGCTGATAGTCGTACTTGATAACGTCCTTGTCAGCCTCGGTGGCTCCATCACGCTTTGCCACAAGCTGTCTGAACGTAACAAGACCCTCAAAGGTGGTAAGGTTGCCGTGCCTGCGCTCGCCATACACACGGCCGTTTGTATACTTAGTCTTGCCATCGACTACTGTGGTCTCGTTAAGAATTTGGTCAATGGTAGAAGGAATTATACCACGGCTTATCATAAAGGCGTTCCACCTTTGGTGCTCGTGAATAGCAAGGGTTTTTCTTAGGGACTCCTTAAAATCAATATCGTAGGAAATAATCCTCTTGCCGTCTGCCAAAACTCCGCTATACTTATCGTAACAAATCGGGTCGCCAAGAGCGTAGGTGCTTAAAAACTCCTTCTCGGAAACAGCTTCCCTTGGGTCGCTTGCCTTTACGTAGTCGTAGCCGATAAGATTAAGCTTTGACCTAAGGCTAAGGCAGCAGTAAATGCTGGAATCCCTTTCCATTTGAGTTTTGTTCTTATACCATTTTTTGTGGGATTCCTTAGCGGAATCAGCAATTTCTGCCTCGCTAAGTGTGGCGCCACGGCTGGTAATCTTGTACTCAAGGTCGTAAACCTGATTTCTAAGCTGCGACATCTTAAACAGGTCGTCGCCAAGAAGCTTATCTATGTTATAAACAATGCTTGCCTCGTGGCCGATAAAGTAGCAGGAGTCCTGCTCAAGCAGGGTGTCGCTCTTTTTATGGGTCCTTGCCTTAACGAATATGGTAAGGTTGGAAATGCCCCACTCCTGCTTCTTTTCAAGAAGCTTTTGAGCCATATCAATATTTTCAAGGTCGGAGCCGAAGCCGATAATGATAAAGTTAACATCATTCCTGCTTCTTGAGGTAACGGACTTGATTTTTTGATAAAAGCTCTGGTCGTTTGTGTCAATGCTGATGTATTCCTCATTGGCAGGAAGCTCTGGAAATGGCAGATAAAGCTCCCTTTGAGAAATATCAACCTCGTTTACAAAGCGATAATAGTTGTGGTTAAGATTTTTGTTGTTTTCAGCCTTGTCCTTATCAAGCATATAGTAATTAACAGGCTTGGAAACAATTTTATCGTCCTTCTCGGTCAAAAACTGGTTGTTTGCAACCGAGGTAAGAAAGATTTGCTGATTAGTCTTGCCAAAGCCGATAAACAAAACGTTGATATTTACGTTTTCCTTAATGGTTGCCTTTTCGTAATCAATGTGTCTTTCGTCCATAAAGCGAGTGAGAGGGTAATTGTCAATAAAGTCAATGGCAATTTCCTGATACTTGTTAACATAGCTAAGACAGCCGTGGGCGGTTGCAACTATATCGGCATATAGTGTTTCATACTTAGGGTCGCCGTAAACAAATATTCTAAGCCCGTCAAAGAGTCTGTCCTGAAGCGCCTCAGGGCTTTGTTCAATAATCTCGGTGAAAAGACGGCAAAGGCGCATGTTCCTTTCCTCATCGCCTGTGTTGATAACAACAATGTGGCGCCTTGAATATCTCTTGATTGAGCCAACAATCCAGCGGACGCTGTCCTCCTCATCCTTGATTAGAGAATAGTATATTTTGTTTTGGTAAAGCCTTTCGCACGCCTTTTCGTCAAGGTCGTCAATAATAACCTTTGTGCGTGTTTTGTCGCTTTCGTAAATTGTTTCGTTTTTCTCGTTGTCGCCGAAGATAAACAGCCTTTCGTTGAAGGTAAAGCGGCGCTTAAGCCAACCGAAGAAGGACCAAATCTGCTGGCTTGTAAAGGAAAGTGTAAACAAAATAGCATTTAGCCCCACCATTACAAAGGTAAAGTAAATTGTAAAGGCATAGAAGGGGCTTGCTTCCATTAAGGAGGCAATTGGGGAAACATCATATTTCAGTACCACAAGATTAATAATCTCGTGGACAGAGGCAAAGAAGGTGTTAAGGATTGTGTTGCCTGTAATCGCCTCAGCCTCTGCATAGAGAATGCCTATAAAGTAAAGGGGAATGGCAATTACATAAATAATAGCGCATTTGCCCTTCTTGAAGGTTCTGAGAAAGGCTATTCTATCAGCTCTTTTCTTAATAATAACGCTGGTAATAACAAAGATAAGCTCGGCAAAAAGAGCCAAAAGACATATAGCAGTAATAACGTTTTGTATTATCATTTTGCCTCCTCTTGGATAAGAACACCCTCGTCATTAATAATGGTTGAGTCCTTGTGCTGGTCTTTCTTGCTAAGTCGGTCGTAGGGCACAAGGTTCTTGTGAATTTTAGCCATATAGTTTTTGTCCACGCCTTCGACGTAGGTAAAGCCGTCGGAGCGCATAAAAGCATTCCAACGAATATGCTCATATTTGGAAAGCACTTCACTATCGTTCTTTGGCAAAACGTTGCACTTAAGGCCGATAGTGTAGTAAACAGCCTCTGCCATAGAGGAGCGCCTGAAATACTCAACTCGCTCAAAGCTCTTTTCGTTGTCAAACATATTTCCGCTGGCAGCACCGGACCACTTAACGTGGCATTTTATAGCACGCCTTTCAAGCTCTTTTTGCTCCAGCATATCAACAGTAAAGTTCTTTTCAAGGCTGCCAAGGAAGGTAATATTGTATGGTGTGAGGTCAAATGCAACAAGTCCGCAGGGAGCATTTTCGTCCCTTGCGTCTTGCCTGTGTCCACCATCAAGCAAATGGGACTTCTTGTTGTTATAAACAACAGAATAAATAGGCGGCATTCCGTCCTTGTATTTTTGGCTTTGTGTAAGCTGAACCCTTGCTCTGATTGCGGTTTGAATATTCAGGTCGTCATTACCGAGAGTAACATAAATGCCCGTAATATCATCAATACCAAGAAGGGTGTCCATAAAGTCCTTAGAGGTAACGTTTGTGTTGTCGTGGAAGCAAAGGGTGTACTGACAGTCTCCCTCAATACACTTGCCGCTGTGGCTTACCAAATCGGGGGCGATAGAGCAGATTTTGTCCTGACCGTTTTCGCTGTCAAAAATATGAACTGTGGTTTTGTAGCCCTTAACCTGTGAGGTGAAGCACACCGCCTTCAAAAGCTCCGTGCCGTAGCCACCAAGACCTGCAATAACAAGATTGATGTGCTTTTGTCCGGATTTTTCAACTGCGTAATCAAAAATAGGATGCTCAATAAGAGTAGAGTATGCAAGGTTTCTGCTTTCGTTTATTCTGCGTACCTTTGGGTGCAGGAAAACAGGCTCATCGCAATTGGACTTGTCGCCCTTGCGCTTTGCAACACGCTGCGCCTGCTCCAAGTAAAGCGCTCTTTCTTTGGAAAGAAAGGCTTCCTTTGCATTTTTTCTTTGCTCCTCGTCTGAAATAGCATTGATTTCATTAAGTCTTTCCAGATAAGCACGCTCACCTGAGTCAAGGAAAAGTGAGTCAATAATAGCCTCGCTCTCACGACCCTTTGCAAAAACAAAGAATTGGCTGTATGAGTTGTTAAGAATATCAATGGTCTTGCATTGCTCAATCATAGCAATGGCAAAGTTTACATTTTCCGTTTCGTTTTCGCTGATAAAGTATGCCTTTATATACTTGTCCCTTTTCATATAGCGCAGGTTAATTTCCTTGATGCTTTTCTTAATGCAAACAGCGCCAAGGTCCTTAGCCTGACGGATAAGCACACCATCGTCCCCGTCCTCCTTTTTGTCGTCAACCTCAGTAAAGATTATGAGGGCAGGAAGAATATTAAGACGCTTTTTAATCCATGAAAACGGATTTTTTTCATTTTCCCAAAGCTCTAGCTTTTTGGTTTCACGCTGTCTGTAAATATCTGTTGCAAGCGCCAAGGACCTTTCGTTCAGCTCTGACATTATGTAAACATTGGAGCGTCTGTGGAAAGCAACCCTGACACGGGCAAGCATTTCACGGAAGAATATCAAAACAACGCCGGCTGTAAGAATGGGCGCTAAAAGATGTATAAACGAGGAGTAGGTAGTGTAAATATTAAACACATACTCGTGTCCTACGAAATTGTCAATAGTAATAGCGTCTGCTATGGCATCATAGCCACCGTCAAGAATAAAAATCTTCAGTGTGTTGTTAAAGGAAAGCAGAGCGCTTTTTATGATGCGAAATACAAGAGAGTCGCTTGCAAGCGCCTCTGAAAAATAAAGGGCAGGGAAGTACATCGTGCTGGAGGCAATGAAAAAGCCTGCGATAAAAATTTGGAAGGCAGAGAAAATACTGCTCTTCTTGTATTTCTTCTTGCGGTCTATGTCGTCATCGTCTACAACGGACCGAAAGTGTGCCCTTTTGTGCTTAAGAAAGACAATAATTGATGTAAAAAGGGCAACTATAAATATAAAAATAGATATGGTGGAAAAAATCGCCACCAGCTTAAACATATCCATTGGGTCTCTCCTTTGCCGGTAAGGCTAGTGCGTTGCCCAATAGGACAACGCACGCCAAAAAATTATTTAACTATAACATCCTGCCAATGCTTATGGCTATCGTGTCTATTTTGTTGAGAGTCCATTCTTTGCTCGTTTTGTCTGCCTCTTAAAATAAGCACATCGCTAAAGCTGTCAAACATGCCTGCAATAGCCTCGGCATACTTGTCCTCGTCAACGGTCTTGCAGGAGAAAACATCCATCAAAACCTCGCCTGTTTTGTAGTTATAGTGCATAGCGATATGGCTTTCTGCAATAACGGCAATTCCCGAAAGGTATGTGGGATTTTTAATGTTATCTCTAAGAACGCATGGTCTTGTGATAGGATGCATGCCAACCTCGTAGGGAAGGTTGTCCAGAGTTGTCATATAGTCGTCAATGGTTGGAGTTTTATTTAGCTTCGCCTTAATCATATAGTGTGGGCCGAAGTCAGCGCTTTGGTACATTCCCATATCGCTTCCGTCAAACTCGTCCCTGTCAATTCTCTTAAGGAAGAAGGAGCCACAGGGATATTCACGCTTTAGAAGTGTTTCAAGAAGCTGTGCATCAGCATAGCCATCATAAAGAAGGTCGGCAAAGTAACAGCCGTATTGTGGGAAGGTGTGGATTGTAAAGTGTCCGCCCTTAAGAAGC
This sequence comes from Clostridia bacterium, assembly GCA_017468115.1. The sequence goes on from JAFUJS010000008.1 coordinate 14,829, forward strand.
ACAAATGCGCTAATTCCCACATCCTCCGGCTTTTCACAGTAATAGTATGGGATAAGCTGAGGGGGCATAATGGCATCCACCTGCATAACATTTATAACGCTGTTGATAACCTCGTAAACGTCCTTAAGGTTATCAAGGCGCTCGGTGCTACAGCCGTAAGAATCAACTAAAATATGTATCATTGCTTTTCTCCTCAATCAATAATGGTTTTTTCAGCAAAATCCTCAAGGGACATATACTGACGCTTAATTTGCTTGGACATATAGCTTCTGTTTATGAGCACGTATTCGATTTTGTTTTCGTCCACATAAATGAAGTCTCCACAGGGCTGAAGGGCGCCTTGATGAACAAAGGCATTTTCATCCTCGCTCCAGCTTGTGTTCTCAAGCCATTTTGAGCTTTCAAGCAGCATAACAAGACTACGCAGTATTTCATCCTCTGTCTTTTCGCCTGCCTGAAGGCTGCGGCGCCAATCGGCAATCATACCATAAAGCTTGCTGTAAGCGCAAAAGCTGTTTTCATTTATGATGCCGAAGAAGAAGGAACACTCTCCTTGCTCCTTTACATCCTTTTGCGCCTCCGACAAAACATAGACAATAACATCCAGATTAAGGGGTTGGGTCTTGTAAAGGCTATAAAGAAGCTTAAAGGCGTTTTTTGCGTGCGCACTTTTGTATGCCTGCAGCTTGTTTCGAGAGAAGCAAAGCCACTTAGTATAAATCACGGAAAATGCAGAGAACAGAAGTCTGTAAATCGGGCCGTGTTTTTTTATGTGCTTGTGGGTAACATCGGAAGTGCCGAAAACAAATTCCTTAATAGATGAATCTGTGGTTTTTTCGTTTATGTAAGCAGCGCACTGCTTATACGTTTCAATTTTCATCTCCATGATAAGCTCCGAATTATTCAGCAATAGCACTTGCCAAGGCTTGATATCTTGAAAGACCCTCAAGCTCGTCATTGTTTGTTAGTGCATTTTCAGCATTTAGCTTGTAGAGAACATCCTCGTGCCATTTGAAGCGAGTAATTTCGTTAATTCCGAAACGTGTCTCGTCTATAAATGAATCGTTGATATCAAGATACTCGAAATCGTCTCCCTTGATTCTTTCGCAAATATCTTCAACCGAGGACTTTAGTTGAGACTTGCCGTTGATTTCTACGTCAGCAGGAACAACGGTAGGGAGAAGGATAAACTCCTTCTCGTCAGCATTTCTGCCCCATCTTCTTGCAAAGTTTCTGAGATAGTTGAATGTACCGATTCTGAATTGGTGTGTAGGACGCATACAGAAGACAATCTTGTCAGAGTTGTCAACGGAAAGACGGGCAGAGAACTGATCTCCTGCCGCAGAGTCCATAACAACGGCTTTAATGCCGTTGTTCTCGGCAAAATGGTTGAATCTGGACATTACCTCCTCGATTCTACCGGCAATATCGCTTCTGTCCAGCTGTCTGCTGGCATCATTAACGCCAAGGAACATAACCGCATAGTTATCCTCAAGACCCAGGAAATTTCCAACAGGTACAAATTTCTTATAGAGCGGATGATCCGAAAGCTTACCAACCTTGTTCATTGGCCAGGTTTCCTCACCCTTCAAAAATTCCTTTACATCGTAGCCGCTTGTGTGGAAATAATCGTGCTTGTTAAGAAGGTAGGTCATACCTGCGCTTTCAATGTCCATATCTAAGAGAAGAATTGGTGAGCTGCTGTAAGCTTCAAGCTCCTCTGCAAGAAAAGGAATGGTGTTAAGGCAGGTTGTGCTACGGCCTGCGCCGCCCTTGTATGAGAAAAATGTAGTGATAGTAGCCATTACTTGTCCTCCTTAGATAGTAGCTTAGAAATGACGTTTTTATCTGTTGTGTCAAGCTTCTTTTCCATTTGCTCTGCCCAAGCACGGATAAATTCATCAGAATCCTTCTTCATTGCTGTGCGAATATCGTTGTGGGCGTCTGCATTACCACATCCGTCTGCTATAGAACGGCTCATAAGGCTGAGAAGCAGGTCGGGGATGAGCTTTGCAAGCTCCTTTTCAAAGCTGGAGAGGGTAACCTTTCCGCTGTTATTGTTATCATTGGTGATGTTTCTGAATGCGTCAAGAATTAGCTTTTCGGTAGATTCCTTCACGCTTTGGCGGATAGCATTTTCAATGGTATACTCTCCACGGATTCTTGCTTCTTCCTCTGCTACTTGCTTTTTATTTTCCTCTCTGAAGGCTCTGCGCTTTCTCTTGATAGCCTCGTCCTCAATGTTAACCTTTTCCTTTTCAAGGATGATACTGTTGTCCTGGAAGGCTTGAGAATAAAGACGCTCGTACTTATTATAGTAGTCATAGAAGTCTGCGATGGACTCAATATAACGCTCAGTAATCTTAACGTCATACTCGCCTGCTTCCCAAACATACTCATCCTTTGCTTTTGGAAGGTTTTCAAGAAGCTGGAGGAACAAGCGGCTCATCTGCTTTACAGGGTACTTGTCAATGTGGTAAGCAATAACGTTGTTAGCCTTAACAAGAGTAGGCATAAGCTTTGCATCTATAAGCATCTTGGAGTTTAGCTTTCTTGTATAAAGGTCTCTTCTGGAAGAATCTGTATGCTTTGATTTGAAGCCGATGTAGTAGGTATCAACTATGTACTCAATACCGTCTCTCTTAAACTGGTCGTAAATACGCTGTACGTTCTGGAGCGCAGCGTTCATTGTTTGTACTACGTCGTCAGCGCCAACTTCGTCACCTGCATCTGCTTTTCTGGTATTTACATAACCGTAGAAAAGGATGAAAACTATATGGATTGTATTGAACAGAGCATTTGAGCTGTTTGACTTAAGAATATCGTCACGAGAAATTGGCTTGAAGCCGGAAAGGAAGGTGTCATCAACGAAGCTATCCTTCAAAATATCCTTGTATATGTCCCAAACCTTGTCCGCAACCTTAAAGCACTTTTCCTTCCATAGAACATGGATTTGGTCGTTGCTGCCTCTGCCGTCGTTTATAGCCTCAAGAAGCTCCGGGTCGGAATAAACTGTTATGCTGTTGCCGCTTTCATCAGTGATAACAGACTCGTTGATAATGTTATCGTCAAAGTCGCTATATGCCTCAAGAACCGAGTAGGTAAAGAACAGAGAGGGAGTTTCGCAGCCGGTAGTAAAGCTCCAGCCCATTGATTCTCCGTCGTCAATAAAGGAGGAATTAAAGAACTCAATAATCTTACGAATAAGCTCAACGATTTTATCGTTATATTCCTCGCTGATAGGTAAATCGCCTCTTTGATAAGCCTTTCTTACCTGTACAAAAAGACTAAGCGCCCATGTCATAGAACCAATGTACGGGAAGTTTTTGTTGAAAAGCTCACCATTGTTGCCAAGCTTGTTGTCCTCTTGGCTGATATATGGGTAAAGGGTATAGTAGCCTGTTCCCTTAGTGCCTATATAGTCGATGATGCTGTAAATGCTTTGTACAAGCTCCTTCTTGTCCTCGTTTGAAAGAGTGGCATTAAGGCGGTTCATCAAGGAAATAATACCGGTGTTTCCGTAGATGTCGCTAAGAAAGCCTGCGCTTTTGCTTCTCTCGTCAGAATAGAAAACCTGGTGGCCATCTATTTCGAGGCGCCTTTTTTTGTAGCTTTCGAAAATTTTGTTACCGATTGCTTCAGCCGGGTTAAAACAGTAGAAAATCTGCTCATCACCGTCGTTTATAACGGCTCTTTTTTCGCCTTCCTTATCAAAGATAAGCTCGGCAACGTCACGTCTTAGATTAAATTCCTTGTCCTTGTTCATTTTCTATCTCCTTAATTTATATGCTTTGTAAGGCAATGCAGGCCCCCGCCACCAAGAGAAGCTTCTCTTGAATAGAAGGGAACAACATCAATGCCCTTATAAACAGTTTTCAAAATATCAATTGCCTTTTTATCAAGCTCGCCATTGTTAAACTGCGGCACTATAATAGCTCCGTTTACAATAGCGTAGTTTACGTAGGTGTCAAGCACAGGCTCTCCAACAAGCCTTGCAAAGGAGTCATCCGCCTCAACAATATCGGCGCAGTCATCCTCGGTTCTGTAATAGATTGGTGGAATAGGAAGATGGACGATGCTGTACTCCTCGCCGTTTGTGTTACGTGCGGCTTTGATAATAGCCTCTGCCTCACGTACAATTTGATACTGCGGGTCGCTTTCGTCGTCAGTCCAAGAAAGGATAACAGTTTTACTGTCGGCAAATGCCATTACGTTGTCAATGTGTCCGCCCGTTTCGTCAAAGGCAAGACCACGGGGCAGCCAAACTATTTGCTTGGTTCCGGTAGCTTCCTTGATTCGTTCTTCAATTTCCTCGATGGAAAGCTGTGGGTTTCTGTTGTCGTTAACAATGGCATCCTTTACTGCAAAGAGTGTGCCGTTTCCGTCAGGCAGGAAGTTTCCGCCCTCAAGCACTACGGGACATTCCTTTACAGGATAGCCGAAAAGCTCTCCTATTTTATAGTCAAGCTTGTCATCATCGTCCCAAGGGGAATAAAGCTCTCCGCCGTATGCGTTAAAGTTGAACGCAGCAACAAACGGCTCATCTCCAAGCACAACGCTGGAAACCGTATCTCTTGACCAGCAATCGTTATATTTCATTTCAACCAGAGTTACATTCTCGTGATAAGAATATTGGCTCTTGGCAAGGTCCATAAGCTCCGGTAGAACGCCGAGGATTACGGGCTGGTACTTTGCCATTGTGTTGGCAAGCTTCACCATCATTTCACGGATAGGCTCGCAATGCTTGCGCCACACATCTTCACGGGAAGGGAATAACACAACGGCAGCACGTTGTTTTTCAAATTCTGCGGGTAATCTTTTCATTTTTGCTCCTTATTTAAGCTGCTCCAGCTTGCTATTGTTTTCTCTCAGCTTCAGCTTAGCTGAGGGGTTGATGCTGATTAAGAACTTAAAGGCATCAATAAGTCTGTCGCACTCGTCAGTTTGGTGGTCAATGTTGTATGTAAACACCATATCCTGAACAAATCGTCTTGTGTCGTTATAGCCGGTGGAATACCAAGCGCCGTTGGCAAGATTTTTCTCGTTAATAAACAGAATAAAGCTGTAACAAAGCTTGAGCTGATTGTTATCTTGAATTTCAACCTCGATGAAGTTGTTAAGAGCCTCCTTGAACTCCTTCTCGGTTGGACCCTCGCCACCCTCGGAGTTTGTATCAAAGCTCATCCAGCTTGCAAGACGAGGATATTTTTTGCCTGTTGTAGGGATTCTGTCCGTGCCGTCGTCTTCCTCGTGACCCAAAAGGTGAGTAGTAAGCTGTCTTGCTTCGGAGGAAGCAAGGGTAATCCTCTTTTCCTGCCAGTCGTCCAGCTTTTTGAGCATAAGCAAATCATCAAGCTTGTTGGTTAAAGCGTTGTATGAGATGTTGTTAACGTCGTCAACTGTATCCAAAAAGTCCACAAAGGTCTTCAAAAATCCGATAAAGTCATACGCAACGCTTGCTGCTGCTTCATATGAATACTCAGCCGCCTTTTTCTTGTCGCCAAGCCAAGCACAAACCTCACCGGGGAGACGGAAAATGTTTCCTGTGCGCTTGTAGTCAAAGTAGAATTGAACCTCGTTTGAGGTAAACAGCTCGTCAAACCTGCGGGAGTCGTCCTTGTCGGTTATGTGGTAAAGCTCCTTGAATGCTTCAATTGTCTTGCCGTTAAATTCTCTTAGGAAGAAAAGAATTTTGTTTCTGAAGGAGAAGTCACGTCTAATCATCGACACAACCTCACGGCGGCTGGAAACATCCTTTTTGATAAAGCCTTCAACCTTCTTTTTGGTTAGGGCAACCTCCTCCGCTTCCTTTCTTGGGAAGTAGTAGAAGTACTTAACGCCGTGCTCCTTCGGATTATAGGATTTTACACCCTTGGAAATGGTGTCCTTGCCCAAAAGGTTTAGCGCAATAATCATACAAGAGTATGTATTGCAGTCGTATTCTAACAGCTCGTTTGAGAGAATGTGTGCCTCTTTAAGATTCTCGGTAGCAAGCTCGTTACTTTCCTTAATATCGTCGCTTACGGATTTAGATGTGCAACGATTCTTGGAGCAGGTGGCAAGAAGGGAAGAGAACTTTCTTGACGCAAGCTCGTTATCCCACGCATTTTTTATGTTTTCGAGAATTGTGGATTCGTACTGACCCTTGATTATTCTTGCAAGCCTAATATAGTCCTGCTCGGTAGAGGAAGAGCTAAGGTTTTCAAAAATTGTAGTGCCCTGGAAGCTTGACAGCCTGCACTTTTCCCTGAATTCATAAGGAACCACATCAACGGACATTCCTCCAATAAAAACAGGAAGAATGGCAATGTTTTCGCCTGCCATAATTTGACTGTTAATCAGCCTAAGCTCGTTAATCACACCGTCCTTGTAGACAGAAGAGCAGGAAATAAGGCAAACGACCAAACAGCTTTTTGAAACATTCTTTTCAACCTCTCTGGGATAATCGTCGCCAAGCTCGTTTACATTGGTTCCGTCAGCCTTGAACATACACCAGTGCTTTAGACCAATAGCGTCAAATGCCCTTACCAAGCCTACGGCATATTCCTTGTCCTCGTTAGCAGTTGAAATGAAAACCTGATCCCTTTGTGATCCCATATGGGAAGAAACCTCAAGTAGCTTATTCTTGTCCATAAAAAGTCCTCGCTAATCTCTAAAATGAAATTTAGGGTAAACTACCCCTATTTTTAATTATAATCAATAATATATAAAAAGTCAAGATGTTTATTAAAGTCGAAAAAAGAAGAAGCCCCGCTTTCTAAACGGGGCTTTCTTATTAAGAGTTCATAGTGGTGGCAACGATAGCAAGAACAATGTAAAGAACAATCATAGTTGTCAAAACGCCTGCAATGATGCGGCTGGCAACTCTTTGTCCCGGGGTGCCGTTTCTGTAAAGATAGATGCAGCCTGCAGGATAACAAACTATCATCAGAAAAATGCAAAGGAACCAGTTTACTCTGCGTACCGGAACAATGGCATTTTCTCTCTCACGCTGAGTTGGCTCAAACTCGCCTGTCAACGGTGGAGTGTCGTTGGAAAGTGCTGTGCCGTAGGCGCAATCAACCACGATTATGTTGTTGTCGTTCTTCCGCTTAATCAAAGCCTCGTTGGTTCTGAGGCGGGTGATGTAAGCGGGGTCAATTCTGGCAAGCTCGGTTACAACCTCGGATGTGGCTTCTGCATCGGTGTGCTTTGTGAGAATGTTTCCGGGTCCGCTATAGCTTCGGTTATGTGTGGTGGTTCTGTTAATATCGGTGTGTGAGTAGGTGCTGAAATAATTTCTCAAATGCTCGCCTGTTGAGGTTGAGCCGTGGCGGAGAATTATAAGGTTGTCCGCATCGGCAAACACGTCACGCACACCGCCGCCCTGGTCATAGGAAACAGAAGCGGAAATATCCTCAACAGAATACACGTAACCACAATTTCGTGGGGGGGAGTGTATGAATTTTGAAAATTCCAAAGAAGCCTCGTCGGGCAAAGAATCGAAAATTGCATTGAAATAATAACGGTCATTTAGCGTATCATCAAGCTCTTGAACGATTATGTTGATAAGCTGTGAGCAACGGGAGTCGAATATGTCAATCGCTATGGTTTTGCCCTGCCTTAAAGCGGAGTGAATGCTTGTAATACGTTGTCGAGAAATATCTTTGCTTGCGAGAATGTGGCGTGCCTGAAGGTGAAGATTGTCAAAATAGCTTTTGATTTCTCCCTGTGCCTCTCTGCCGGTTGTAAGCTCGTGGATTATGTTGTTTATTGTGGAATTATCATCTGCCGTGCCACCTCGGGAGAACATAATCTCACGCAGGTGATTTTCTATACCTGTAACAAGCTCCTCGTGTGGGGCAGCGCAGAAAAGTTCTGCTCGTGGCTCTGCACCCTCAAATTCAAGAAAATCATAAAGACCCTTCATATACATACCGCCGGCAAAGGGCATTCTTTCCCTGTCAACGGTGGAGCGTACAACAAACCTTGAAAGCTGATCTCTGTCAAGACCAACAAATGGGTCGTAAACAGGATTTTCCTCGTTTATCAGAATAAGCCTGCTTGGGTTATCGCTGTAAGCATAGGTTAGCAGCTCCTCCAGCTCCTTGTTTCCGCAGTGGATGATTACAGAGCCAAAGCCCAAGCGTGTGGCATTGTATGCAGATGCACACATTACCCTGTTTCTTAGCTGGGAGTTCTCTCCCGAAATAACAACCTTCTCAAGTCGGTCCTTTGCCAAATAAGCCTCAATTGGTGTGCTGGCGTGGCGAATAAGTCCACGGTTAGCACGGTTTGTCATTGTGTTTTCGTTTTGGCGTATGCGTTCCTCTCGTTCAAGCCTTTCGCCCACAGCAACATCAGAAACAATGTCTATTATCTTTCTTAACATCTAAAATCACCCCTTGAATAAGTCGAATTGGAACTTGAAAGGCGCATGGCTTGTGATACCCACAACAGCCTCTCCCACGTTGAGTCTGGATATATCCCAATCCTCTACCACGGTTGTAACTCTGCCCTCGGGCGTGCTACCGTGAGTTTCGAGAATATAACGTTTTCCGTAAAGTCCGGTCATAAAGCTTCTTGTGCTTTCATCGTTTGCTCTGAAAGAAAGCACAGAGGAGAAGCCTGCGGCAATGTTTTTGCCATTTGCCTCGCCGTAGCTGGCATAAAGCTGGTCAATGCTTTGGAGTCCGGCAAAAATCTTAAGACCGAGAGAACGGCCAAAGTTAACAGCATTTTCAATGTGCTGAAGGTCGGGAAGCAGCCTGAACTCGTCGCAGAAAACATAGACATTTCCACGCTCACCCTCGCATCTTCCCATAGCTTCCTTGAACGCAAGGTCGATAAGAAGCTTGTAAATCGGGGAAAGAGTAGAGCCCTTTGCTATGTCGTACTCAATAAACAGGGTTTTTGCCCCCTTGCGTCTTACGAAATCTCTTATAGAGAAGGAGCCGGCATCACTAAAGGCGCCAAAGAAAATTTTTCTTACTACAGCCTGCATTTCTGCCAAAACGCCAAGTCCTTGATTGTTTTTGCCGTCGCCCACATAGGAGAGAACAGCTAAAAGGTCCGGATTAGAGGCAACAAGGTCTGTAAGAGTGTCTATGGTCAAGGAGTTCATAAGCCCCTTTAGGAAGCTGTTGTTCAGCTTGGGGCCGATTACGTTTTCGGTTTTGTATGCTTTTCTTGTAAGCGCAGTCAGAATAGCGGCAAAAAGGTCCCGTGCTGCGTTAGGAAAGAAGGGGTTGCTGCTGTTTTTTCTTATGCTTTCACTGTAAAGTCCCCAAGAAATTTCGCTGATGTTGTCCTCAATGCTGTCCTCGTCCCAGCCGTCAATGGTTATTTCGCTAAAGATGTTCCACTTTGCTGTTTTGTCACTGTACGCCTTGGCGGAGGAAAGGACAACGTCCTTGTCTTCCTCATAAAACTCCTTATAGTAATCTCCCTTGGTGTCGAAGATTATCATAACATCATTATTTGTCATATTTTGCTTAAGGGTGCTCACAATGTGGAAAAATGTATTTGTTTTTCCGCAGCCTGTGCCGCCGATAAGCAGCATATGTCTTTTCAAAATATCTTCATTCAGCTTAATATTAAGCCTGTGCTTGCCACAAGTGCCCGGTAAAACCACAATGGGGTTTTCAATGCCGTCGGGTGGCAAGGAGAACTGAAGGTTGTTTCCGTGTAAAACCTGTTCTGCCATACTATCTCCTTATTTGGTTTGTATTGTCGTTTTGCTGGCCTTGTCCCGCAACGATAAGAAGGACGGAAAGAAGACAAGCTAACTGATAGATTATATCCTCATTCTTTTTAAGCTTTTCGTCCTCGGTCAAATCCTCGTTTACTGTGTCGTTTGATTTGCGCTTGGTCCTTCTGTACACGTTTATAGCTGTCAAAACCTCTGTGATTGTAAGGGTGCTGACTTGCCTCTCTGAAAGCTGCTCTCTTAAAGCGCTAACCTCGTTGTGGTAAAGGTCAAGAAATGCTGCATCGGTTTGATTTAATAGCTCATTAATTTCGTCAATTTGAGCTTGACTAACGATAATTGTCACAAATCATACCTCCTGTCCATTGTCGTTGCCGTCAAAGGAGCTGCCGCTGTCCTCGCCCGCACCGCTGTCCTCGCCCTGAGTATCTGTTGACGGAGCAGAGGATTGTGATGTGCCTTGGTCAAAGTAGGAAGCGTCGGACACATACTGAGCGGGGCTCGACTTGTGGTTGTCAAAATATGCAGTATCTTGAACAGGCTCCTGTTTGGTAGTCACTGCCATATTATCAAAGTACGATGGGTCGGCCTGTGCCTGCCTTGCGTCATTAAAGGACATCTTGTCAAAATAGTCGGGGTCGGCGGTTATCTCGAAGGTCTTTTCCGTGCTTTTATCAAAGTAGCCCACATCTTGGCTCGGAGCCACGGCTTGTCCTGCATTTTTATCAAAATAAGCAGGGTCGGCGCCTGTCGAAGGCTGTTTGCCCTCCGCACCGTGGTCAAGGGTGACTTTTGCATCCTCGCTTGCTTGAACAGCATCCTTTGCGCTTGCGTCATTAGCTATGACATTTTCGCTGATATTAGACTCTGCTTTTGCAGCGTCCGCGCCCTCTGAATTTTCGATTTTGGCGGGGGGAGTGTCGATAATTTGGTCTTGGGTGTTGTTTGTAACCCTGTTTTGACCCTCTGTCTGTGCAGGTGCGGTATCCTGTGCTTGCGTCGTGGCGCTTGCGGAATTAGATGCTATAACAGCTGTGGAAATAGACTGCTGATTTATGCTTTCAATTTTTGCAATAGGCTCCCTTGCGCCCTCCTCATAGATGGCTGTGCCTGTGTTGTCAATGGCTATTGTATAGCTTGAGTCTATTGACGGCGAAGCAATTTGAGTGTCCGTAAGGTAAGAGGTGTTTATGCCTAAATAGCTCATCTCCTCTTGAGTGAGAACGTGCGTGTTTTTATCAATAAGCTCCTGTGGCACCTCTGAAGGGGTTGGCAGGTAGCTTGCGGCAAGCTGGTCGGCAGGAAGCTTGCTTGCAATATATAAATCCATAGCTCGTGCTGCCGTATCTACTTGGGCAGAAAGACCTGTTTGATGCATAATAGCGGTTTCATTCATTTGGCTCACGGCAAAGTCCGCAACCGAGCCAAGGCCGGTGGAAACGTCGCCCATAGTCTTTGTTGCTATTGCGCCTACACCGGCATTAAGTCCTTTAGATATGCAGTAGCCTTGAATTGTTTGGAATCCGTTGTTAACAGCCCTTTCGGCAAGCCAGGTCTGTGTATTATATGTAGTAATAGCGGCAGTAACCTTAACATTTGTCCAGAAGGACGAGCCCTTGTTGTAGGCTGCGCTTGGTGCTTGCGCCTTTGCTTTGGCGCTTTGCTCCTGCACGGCTGAGGTGGGTGATTCCGAAGCTATGTCCTTAACACCTGCCTCGCCGGAAGCTGCCTTAGATTGCAGCTGCACAGCATTAAGCTCTGATTTAACATCCAGCTCTGTATTAAGGCTTTGAGTAACAACAGGCTCGGTAAGCTCTCCGCTTTGCATTTGGTTGATTGTAGAGGTGAGCTGTTCCTTTTCCTCGTTGGTAATTTTCGAGGAGCTAAAGATAGCATGAGAGGAGTTGTTTACCATCTCCTTTTGTCGCTCATAGCGCTCGTAATTCAACATTTGGTTTGTGTCGTTAACCTTTTCAAAGTGCTGGTGCTGGTCGGTTAAGAATTTTTGATATTCGGGGTCTGTTCTGTAAAGCTCACGGTTGTCGAGCACACCTTGGGTTGCCACATTGTTGCTATCCATTTCGCAGGTAAGCATATCGTAGTGATGACGGTTGCTGAGGTCAACAGATGAGTTAAAGGAGCCGTTGTAGTTCTTGTCCAAATCCTCTACCTTTGACATTGATGCTGTATGGGGGTCAAGGCTATTTGGGCTGTAGGCTTGAACGGAGTGCTGTCTTTCGTGATAGTAGGTGTGAAGCATCTGATAGGAGTTGTTATCAGGTGCATCATTAACGTTTACGTGTATTTTGTTATTGCCGGCGGTGTAGTAGCCATATGCTTCACCGCTGTTATAGCTAACCACCTTTGCGGCAGGTCTGCCTGTGGCTGAGGCGTTACGGTTTTCCATCTCCTGAAAAACCTCAATTCGCTGGCTTTTACTAAGCTCGCTCCAATTTTCCGAGCGTAGCTTCAGGCTCAGCTCCCTGTCTGTTAGGGTAGAGTAGCTGGTGGATATTCTGTAATCCCTGCTGCCGTCGGTTCTCTTTACATATTTACTCATTGCCAACCTCGTCTATGCTGTGGCAGGCAGAGTCTTTTTTCAAAACGAGCTTTCTTTCCAAGGAAAGTATGCTGTCAAAAAGAAGGTCCTGAGTGGTTCCAATGTCGTTAATGTAGAAAAGAGCCCTTTCAAAATCCTCTGCACGACGCAAAATATCTACAAGAAGGATTGCGTCTTGGCAGTCAAGGGTGTTATTTACATCTATTTCAAGACAATGCGCAGCAGATTTGCGAATAATAGCTGAAAGCGCATTTTCGTTGTTGTCGTCTAAAATCCAGGCGGCTCTAAGGTACAAAAGGGCAGCCTGCTTGTAATTCTTGATATATTCCTGAAGACGGGCAGCGTGCACATAGGCAGAAGCCATATCCTGCGGAATTTCACTTGGGTCGAGAATTGCTTTGATTTTGTCCAGTCGGTTGTAGTTCTCGCTTATATCGTAATATGAATAGGAGCAATGTGGACAAACCTGAAGCTCCTTTGTAAGAAGAGAACGTGCCATGCCTTGTGGACGGAGGTCCAAATCAGGCTTACCGAGGGTACTTGTGCTCAGTATAACATTTTGGTGACTTTCCTTGCCGCACGCAGCACATTTAATCGGTGAAATTATGAATTTTGACATGTAAACTCCTTAGTTGGTAAAGTACATAACGAGAAGGTCCAGCCTGTCGTTATAGATATAGCTCATAGAGCAACCAAATGTAGGTGCAGAAAGCTCTGTTCTCATCCAGTTCAAAACCTCGTTTTGAAGCTCATCCCGGGTTAGCTTTCTTGTCAGTTTGGCAATTGCCATATAGTTGTCGCCATAGGGAACTATTTTTGTTCTGTGTAAATCGGAAATATATTTTACGGGGGCGCCGTTTTCTGCCCATACGGTTTTTGAAGCATCACTGCAAATAGGGTAAGGGTCGAACTCCGGCTTATGCTCGATTATCATTTGCGCATCATCTAAAAATGCGTATTGCAAGCTTGGAATGCCATGCATGGTAGAGTTTGCGTTCCAAGTGAAATCGAATTGATAATTGTTGTCATCTAAGATAACGATGTTCCAAGCGTGGTCCTCTTGTCCGCCACCGGGAACAATTGCTTTTCCGTATGCGATAACGCAAGGAATACCCACCTTATGCAGAATAAGGCAGGCGGCCTTTGCAAAGCCCTCGCAACGGGCGCGCTTAAGAATAAGCGCGCCATAAGCGTCACCATAGGAGCCCTCTGCGCTGAACTCCGGGCTGACACGTGTGCAAAGGTACTTGTTTAATCTTTTCAGCTTATCTTCTTGGCTTTCAAATTTAAGAACTCGGGTTGCGGCACGCTGAATCTCTCTGTCCAGTCTGTTTGCCATTTCTTGAAGGTCTTGGTCCGGATATTTGTTTTTGAATATAAAAGTAACCCGATTATCGGAAATTCTGGTTTCGTACTCCTGTACTACATAAAACAATTCGGGACAACCATAAATAATGGCATAGAAAATCCTGTTAAGGGAGTCGTCGCTTGGTATATCAGCGCAGTTGCAGGTGATTGTAAAATCACCCTCAGCCAAGCTGTCAACACATATGTAATAAAGCTCCTTTTCCAAGTCCGAGAGCATAATAGAATAGAAGTTTTCTCTATTAACAAGATTCAATTTAATGCGTGCCATAATAATCCTCTTTAATAAGCTTTTCTTAAGTAGTAATTGATTAGGTGGTTGATAACGTATTCTCTTGTTGTCAAGCCCTTGCCGATAGCAACATTGATGTACTGACCGTTGAAGGCGTAGAACTCTTCCTCGCTCAAATGCTCGCTCCATTCATCGTAGGAAGCAAGACCGTATGTAGCAATATCAGCCTGAAGCTTGTCCATATCATAGGACATATCCTCGTTAAGCTCAAATACGTTGTATAGACCATCAATTTCGTCGCACATAGTCAAAAGACCATATGTGTAGTGGTTGATTGCTTTTGCTGTAACAATTGCGAATTTTGTTGTTTCCTTTACAGAAACGCTATAATCAACAAGCTCTGTCTTTTGACTTACAGCTTGTCCGTCAATAATTTCTGTATAGAAGAAGCTATGTCCCACAAATTCCTCAACGTTAGCTTCCTTAATCATAACGTACTTGTTCAAGGTGCAATCAAACAAGCCGTGCTCGTTTAGTATTCTGAACTCTGTACCGTTATCAAAGTAAAGGGTTAGAACTCTGTGTGAGCGAGGAATATCCTCATAAATTACACAAACAGGAGCTGTTGTAACCTGACCTGTAACGTGGTCAAAGGCGAGAACCTCTTGACCTACAACAAGGTCCTTAACCATAATTGTGCTGCCGTCAGCAAGGTTAATCAGACTGTCTTCAGGAATACAACTGCCTGGAGGGGTGCTGCTGGTTTGATTTTTTGTCCAAATAGCCTCAAGAGTAACAACGCCGCTTTCAGCAAGGTTAATAACCTCCCTGCCCGGGTTATAGCTTGAGCTGTTATAAGACCAGTAATTGAAGGTGTAGCCACTCTTTGTAGGAATGTTGGAGGAAAGGTGGATTGCTTGGTCGTAAGTAGCAAGCTGATTTTCAGGAACATTGGAAGCACCCGAAGCAGAGTAGGTAATCGTATAGGTGTTTGGCACCCAGGATGGTGTAATAATAAGCTCTGCGGATTCAGAATAGAAATCGTTGTTTGTGCCTTGTCCCAAAAGAAGCTTGTATAGATCGGCAACAGCCTTTTCCGGAATTGTGTTGTTTGTGATTTTGAAGCTATAATTGTGTCCTGTGTGGGCAAAGTTGTCGTCGTGATGATAGCCTGTTCTTGTCATTCTGCCTGTAAGCACGGCATCCTTGCCAAAGGTAACTCTTATAGACTGGAAGCTTTCGCTTGCGTTTGCGTTGTTAAAGGTAATTACAAAGGTATTGGCCTCCCAAACGGCAGCAAGATTTACTGTACCGGATGTGGTAATAAAGCCATCATCAAGCAGGCTAGCCTCGGTGTAGAAGTATTTACCCTCGTTTTCGCCAACATTCATAGCGTTATAGTATTCCTCGTTTGAGGTGTAAACAAAGGATGTTGCAATATCCATCCAGCCTCTAAACTTGTAGCCGAATCTGTCGGCACAGTGTGGAAGTGTAACGTCAATGCCCTTTTGCACGTTTTCCATAGAGGAAATTATATCGCTTGCGCCATTAGCATCAAAGTTAATTGTGTATGAGGAATAGCTATAAATTGCGTAAATTCTTACTGTGTTATTAGTAACAGGAGTTGCGTATAAGCCGTGAGCTGTATCTCCGTCGTAGTATTCAAGGAATGGGGCATCGGGTGAAAGAGCCCAACCAAGGAAGTCGCCCTTGTTTTCAGGGTCAGATGGCTTAGTTGACCATTGAATTTTAACGGAATCGCCAAGCATATAGTTGTCAAAGCCCAACAGGTGGTCCTTATTGTAAAACTCCACCTTAAAGGTGTTGCTTGCCCAAACTGCATACAAGTCTATAATGCCGTTGTTCTCATCGGTGAGATTTTGCACCTCTTGTTGAACATCGAGGTCAGCGGCGGTTGCGTTTTTGTCGTACGCCCAGCCAAGCTGTGTATAGCCTGTATATTGTGGCGGGGTAGAGCAAATAGGCTTCTTTGAATCGTAAACAAAGGTGTCAACTATGGCGTTGCTTGTTCCGTCGTTAAGGTGCAGCTTTACAGAATAGGTGTAAGGCTCCCAACGGGCATAGACCTTTGTGTTTTTATTAAAGGAATAAACGTCATCAACCTGCACGGTTGTGCCGTTGTCGGTAGATGCATACCAGCCAAGGAAGGTGTAGCCTGTCTTTTCGATATGATAGTCAGAGGAAATATTTAGCTTTGTGCCCTCTGTAAGACTAAGTGTTTCGTGCTCAAGACCGGTATCAAAGTCCAGTTTACCGCCGTCCTTGTGGAAAATAACGCTGATTTCGTCGGCTGTACTTGTGTGCACAAATACCTTGTCAATATTAGCCTTCCAGCCCTCGTCCTCGCTTGAAAGGTAGTCCTTATATTTGGAAGCGGCAACATAGACGCACGCCTTGCTTGGAAGAACGAAGCCTGTAAATTTAACATCCTTTGTGGTAGATGAGTTTTTAAGGTCGATTCTTTCAAGCTGTGCAAAGTATCTTACGTCTGAAATATCAAGAACCTCTACGTTTGAGAATAGAAGGTTCTTAATCTCTCCAAGCTCGGTCATAGAAACAGAATCGTCGCTTAGAAGAGAGGGGTAGTTGTTTTGAATGATTGAGGTTGTGTCATTGGAATTGAAGCGAGTGGTCAGCTCCACCTCGAAGTCGATTGTGGTGTCCACCTTGTGCTTCATAACAACCTTTGACTTGCCAACGCCAAGCACCTTGAAGGTTTTTGTGGCTCCGTCATATGAAAGATATTGGTCGCTTAGCTCGTATGTGTCCTCGCCGTTAAGGTGATAAATCTCAACAATGTTGTCAGGCTCGTTAAGCCAAAGATAATCAACATCTCTGTAAGCCTTAACATCGTCAATGGAAAACTCGGAGCCAAGGGTTAGCTTTTCTTCAAGACCCAAATTAGGGTTGTCTCCGGCGCTGTTATAGCCGATGTAAACACGTGCCCAAATGGCGGCACCAACGGCAATGGCGGACAGGAGAATTAACACAAAAAGAAACACGCCAAGCCTTCTTTTTGTAAATTTACTTTCTGCCATGAATTGTCTCTCCTTGTGAAATTAGAAATGTAAAAGTAGGTGAATGAGGGTGAACAGAAGCATCATTGCTATCACGACAGCGCCGGTTTGCCATGCCGCGGTGAAGGCAGCGCTACGCAAGCGTCTGTCTGTAAAGTTTGTCCAATAGAAAATTTCACTTACTATTGTAGATGTAACTGTAAATGCTATGAACACAGAAATGAAATAGTGCTCATAAAGGGTGCTGTAAATAAGTCCGCCAAGCATTGCAACCAATACGGTAACAACAGAAGCTAAAATTGTAGAGGATATAAGGCCTTTAATATAATCAGGAATATTTCCCGACACCTCTTTCGCCTGCTCAGCTCGCTTGTCTCTGATAGCCTTGCAAAGCAAACGCTTAGATGCGGCAGAAACTTTATCGCTTTCAAGGAAGTATACAACTTCATCCGTCGCCTTTTCACGAAAATTTTTGTCCTTATACGAAGTAATACCTTCGCGTTTGCGATTTTGTTCAAATCTAAGGGCGCTGATGCTCATTAAAAGCTCCCAAATAGCCTCGGAACCAAGAAGAGAAAATTCTCTCAGTACAAAATCAAGTCTAAAGCTTTTAAGTGTAATTTCCTTTGCGTTTTGCTCCAGGGACACCTGATAGCTCTCGGCATGGGTGTTGATTGTATCAAAAAGCTTCTTATAATGCCTTTCGTCACGATCGTAAAGCTCGGCAGCCAGAGCTTGGTATTTCTTAACCTGATCGGCAGGGAGCTTGTCAAAGCAGGAATTTTCAATTGATGCCTCAAGCTGAGGATTAATGATTTTTGAGCAAATCATATCACGGATTTTGTCGCTTGAGCGGTCGGTGTATTCTGTAATCAGAGCCTCTGCCTTGCCAATGTCCTCAAACAAACTATCAAGTGTAGGCTCGTTTGGACAGCAGGGCTCAATATAAAAACCCAAAAGACCCTCAAACAAAGCTCTTTGAGAGGCTGTGCTTCTTCTATCTCTTAGGAAAATAATTGCCTGGTCAAGAATTCCGCGCTTACGAATTTCTCTTGTAAAGGCATCTGTCCAGCTTTGGTTAGCTTCATCGCCGAAAAAGCTGTCGAGAATATACTCAAATGCTTGATTTGTGTTGGCGGAGGCGCTGATGATATAACCAAACACCCTTTGCGCATCGGTTTTAACCATAGCATTCTGCACGAAGAACAGCTTCATTTCCTCATTGCGAATTCGTCTTTCAAAGCAAAGACTCATCATAAAGCTGTAAAAAGCGCCGCTTATGTGTGTGGGAACAGCAATGCTGTCAAGACGCCTTGCCAAGCCTTGTCCTCTCCAGTTGTCGGAGATAAGGTCCACAAGATCTATGAAGTCGGAGTCCATAGCTCTTGCTATTTGCTGGCAGCATTCCATAAGAACAGGAAGGTTGCCTGTTTGGCTTAATGGGTTTTCGTAAGTAAGAGCATTATAAATAATCTGCAACGTACGACTAGCCTCGTGGTTAAGTCCCTTGCCCTTTAGCTCTCTGTAGAAGTTGATAAGAGGCAAAAGCACAAGCTCAAAGGCGCGCATGCTATCGAAATCAACGCAAAGAGCAGCATTCAAAACTGCCATATTATTGTTTTCGATAACATCAAAGATTTTGTCAATGGAGCGCAGAGACAGGGAGTCAACACGGCGGGAGAGCAGCTTAATGTTAAAGCAAAGCTCCTCTGCCATTTTGTCAGCGTCGCCAAGTCCTGCCTTTGCAGAAAGGAGAAGCTTTGCAAAGTCGTTTAGGTCGTCTATGCTTTTTGAGGCAAGGAAAAAGTCGTCCTTGAAAATTTGAGAATCCTCGCCGCCTCTTTTAAGAAGGGTAGCGTACTTGTTAGTAAGAGTAGGGTCGGAGTTATAAAAGATAACATTGCCCAGCTTTTTAAGCTCGTTAATATACTCGCTGTCATTAGCACATGGAACGGCACAAAGGTCAATATGTGTATAATCGTTCAGCGCATTTGCATGGCAGGTGTTAAAGGAAACATCATTTGCAATGCTTGGTGGCAGCAGCTCGATTGCGGAGAAAATGCAATCACGCACATTTTTCCACTCGTTGGGGTTTCTTGGATTTGAAGGGTTGAAAACCAAATAAAGCGGCTTTTGCTCCTTCAAGGAATTCATTAACGTATCAACAAGGAAAATAGCAAAGCTATCGGAGCATCTGACAGACCTTGTCCAATCGAAAGGAGCAGAGATAATAGGCTCCGCATCAACCTCACAAATGAAGTCGTCGTCTGTAAGAGGAATTTCCTTAATATTAAAAATGTGGTCCCTTGTAAACATATTAACTGCGTGAGTGTTTTCGGGAATAGTGTCCACAAAAAGAGCGTTAACCTGCTCAAGGTCACCGCCTCTGCGGCCAACGATTTTACCCTTGGCTAAAACCTCAGCCCTTACCTTAGAGGAGTAAGCGGCATAATATTTTTCTCCATCAAGATAAACAGACGGGCGGTATGAATAGGAGCAAATTTCGGTGTTTGGCTCCTCTCCCTTGGGATTCATAGAAAGACCCGAATATTGACCTATGTTGGGAAGTCCAAAGAAGGATTGCTTTGAAAGAGCAGCTTCAATATCCTGACTAACCGCATAAGGGATGTCTGCTGTGGAAGTGTAGATTTCCTCGCCCATTGAGTCGGCGGACTTGTGGGCATACAAGAAAATAGATTCATAAATTCTTGCCATTTATATTACCTCCTGTCAATTAAGCCTCTTTGGTACATAAGCCAAATGAGGGGAAGCTCCATACGGAGTCTTCTTGGGCGCAAAAGTATTTCCTTTTTACCCTCTGCTTGACTGTTAGAGCCCTTGCTTAGACAGGACTCGCTGCCGAGAGCAGAGCAGGTAAAGAATTTAATGTTTTTGAATTGGCTGATAATTCCGTGAACAGCGCTTTCTGCGTCTGATGCAACGGTTTTCAAATAATATTCAAGCTCAAGGCTGGAGCAGTCAATGTGCCTTTCCAGCTCGCTTCCTTTATATCGTTTTTCTTTGTCAATCAGACTCAAAACGTCCTCTATAACGAGGTGGCTGTTTTCGTCAAAGCACTCACCCTCAATGGCATTGCCCTTTAATCTCTTGTCGTGCTTTGTAAGAACTATTGCGATAGGAGCATCCTTGATTCTTTCCTTGTTGTCAGCCATTGACATAAGACTATCCAGGGTTGCGCATACCTCTTTAAGAGCAGAAGCCGGATCCTTGTCACCGTCAATAACCGCAATATAACAGTCGGCAACATCAACGGAGCGAATACCCCTTTTCTTATCTCTGACAGCCTCACCGGGAATGTCATAGAAGTAAACAAAGCCAAGGCTGCCAAGCCTGTATCCGATTGGCTTCCAAGCAAGAGCTTGTGCCTCGTTACCGGCGGTTCTTGATTCGATATTTCCACCAACATTGATGATATATCTGTTTTTATAGTTTCCTGTTGTGCTGCATCTTGAGCGCTCATATTCGTCGGACACCCTTGCCAATGAGCCGCTGGTGTCAAGCTGAAGGAATTTAAGCTCTCGTGCGGAGTCCTTTTCTCCTGTAAATTTGTAAAGAATACGGTCAAGAGTGAAGCAGTTAGAGGAAATGGTGTTTGCGGCAACCATTTCCATGTTGAAAAGAGATGACAGGTAAATGGTTTTGCCGGAACGGGGGAAGCCTGCAACAAGAACGTGCATGGATGGCAGCTTGGTTGCATCATCCGGAAGTAAAAGCTGATTTGATGTGATAACCGGAGCGGCTCTGGTGCCGGAATCTTTGGAGCCTGCATTCAAGTCGGAAAGAGCTACAAGGTCAGCGCCACAAACAACAGTAACCTTGTTTTTTAGATCATCAGACAAATTCTGCATTCGAATCTCGTTGCCACGGCAATCAAACACCTTGCCTTTTTCCTTTTTAGGAATTGCAGCAAGCAGCTCACCGCAATAAGGACATTTCAGCGGTTGATTGATAGTGTCGGAGCGGTCATCGGAAATTCTGATTTTTGATCTTCTGCCCTCTATGGTGTTATCTCTGTCGGACTCATCAGAGAGGAAATAGTAGTTGCTAAGATTCGGGTCTGTAAACACAAGGCGGAAGTCATTTTTATCTGCGTTATTGCAGGGGAAGGAAACGGTGTAAACTTCGGTTGTTCTTCCGGTAGGCTTAAGAATAATTTCAGCGGGAAGATTGGTTCTTGAGTCTACAAAGCAATTTTTGAACTCACGTCTTTCCTCGGGGGTTTTTCCGGGTATGTGCGTGTCCTTAATCAAAACAGGACGGGCGCCCACCTTTTGAACCACAGAGAGGGATATTTCCTCTCTTATGAATGGGTACATAACCTGGAAGGTGACTTTAGACTTCTTTTCTATAATTCTGTAATAAATTATGTCCTTTTTGCTGTAATTGACAGCAAACTTGTAGGTGTGTTCACTAAGCGGCTCGCTTTCATCACGTGCTTTTTCCAAAACATCGTATGAGGAGCCACGCTTTTCAATCTTTTCGAACTGCTCCTTGGTGTAAAAGCCGATAACACCGGTGCCTGAAAGGTTTGAAGATGTACTATCGATATAGATACAGCCATCTGTTTCAACAGTGGATGATTTGAACGGAATATATTGCGCTGCGGTTTTTAATTTGAACTCCTCGGTAGAATCAGGAGTAAAGGAACATTTAAGAGCTGTAAATTTCTCTCTTAACGCCTTTGGAATGTAGATTTGGATTCGCATATTTCCGCTTTGGGAAGCATCCTGATACAGGAAAAAGGCAAGAGCCTTTGTGGGGCCGCAGGTGCCTGTTGGGTTGCTATCGGTCAAGGGGATAGCATTACCGCCGGCTATACATTGATAGTCGAAAAAGAATTCACTCATTTTTTGGTTTTACCTCCAAATATTTTTTGTATACGTCTTGATAATCCTTGCCCGGAATGCCGATGAAATGCACCCAACCCTGATGCTCGAATATATCAACTCGCTTTTCACTACCGAGAAACTGTCGGTAGGCGTCTTTATATTTGTCCTTAAACAGCCAAACCCGTTGGTTTGAGGAGCCTCTCAAAGGCACGTCATCCACAAGCTCGGCAATAAAAGGACCGTCAATTAAAACTGAGATTTCGGAAAGAATATAATAGATTTTTTCGTCCTGACGGGATTCCAGCTCTTCTTTTGTAAAGCCGGAGTAGATTAAAATATCATCAACCCCAAGCATCCTTAGCTCCTTTATCAAAAGATAAAGCTCTTCAACCTGAACAAACGGCTCGCCACCTGAAATGGTAACTCCGTCAAAGCTAAAATCCTTTATTCTGCTAACCAGCTCCGTTACGCTGATTTCCTTTGATTTGTCAAAAAGCTGAAGCTCCGGATTAGAGCAGCCCTTGCAGGCACGATAACAGCCCTGGGTCCAAATACCGATACGGGTGCCCGGACCAAGTGTGGTTACAGGGAAAACTACCTTTCCAATTTGCATGGGATATTAGTTGCCTCCCTGTGCCTTTAGCTCCTGTGCAGCAACGACAGTAGCCCCGCCGCCACCTGTGCTGCCACCGGAAAGCTTTTTGTATTCTTCGATTTCTCTGGATGAATATGCGCCGGAGCCCACAACCTTGTCTAAGCCGTAGCCTTGGTTCACGCACTCTTTAACAGAGAAGCCTAAAAGCTTTAGATATCGAATGGAATCGCTGTCGCTTTCAATTCGATAGAAGCATTGGGATTTATAAAATTCCTCTCTCGCCTCGCCCTCAATTTCTGTGTGGCTGAAGTAAGGGAAGCCGATTGCTTTGTATCTTTCCTCAAGCTCCTTGGACCACTGGCAGCTTTCGTGGAACTCTTTTAGCTGCTCCTTGGAAAGCATTGTTGTGCCATTACTTAGAACAACGGATTTTGGAGAAATTGTGAACGCACCGTTGTTTTCAAAGCTTGCTTCAAACATAACGCCCTTGTATTTTGAGGACAGGAAGGAAAGCTCTATGTTTTCTCCCTTTCGTTCTTGCTTGAATTGCTGATATGGGTCCTTGCGGCCTGCCGCCTTGCTTATATTTTGGGACTCAAGCTCGTCAATATCTATGCAGGATAGCAGGGCGGAAGCATTAATGCTTTGCTTGCAAAGGCCCAGCACAGACTTGAGCTGCTCTGTCGCCTCGCAAAGAAGATTAAGGCCTTGCTCGGAAATGGAAAATTCATTAACCTGCTCAATTGTTAAAACAGAGCCCTTAACCTTGTCGCCGGAAGCGTTGCCGCCGTCGGAAACAATGGTGTTTAGCTCCTCGTAGTAGCTGTTGTATCTGTCCAGTTCTTCCTTGAAGCGCTTGTATAGCTCATTATATTTTATTGCAGACTCCTCAAAGGCAGAAAGCTGATTAACAAGACCGTTGAGCCTTGGTGTGGTGCCGGGAGAGGACAGGGAGCTTGAGCATCTGGTAACCTCCGCATTAAGCTGGCGCAGCCTTTGAGTATCGCCCACCTCTTCAAGAGCCTTAACTCTGTCAAGGATTTCACGGCAGCGCTCCGCAAGCTCTGTGTTAAGCTTTGTGCTTGATAGTCTTTGATTTTCAATTTGAATGGTGTCCTGAAGCATAGGGGTAAGTATGCCCTCAAGCTCTTTCAGAAGAGCAATTTGCGCATCTACCTTGTCAACCGCTTGGCTCTTTGCCCTGGCAATGTCGCTTTGAGCCTTGAGTGCGGTAACCTCAGCCTCTATATCCTTCAGCATAGAGGTAATTTGACCTGATGCAGAGGAGTCAAAAATGTCAATAGTATTAATTTGCTCAGCCAAGCGAGAAATGTAAGCATCTAGTCCGCTGGACTTAACCTTGGCCTCTGTACGAAGAAGAAAATCGTAGAATTTTCTTAGATGCTCGTATTTGCCGGAAACATCGTTTATGTATGTACGTATTTCGGCTGCCTCTGTGTAAGCCTCTATGTTTTTTACAGAATATCGCCTTTGTGCGCTGGCAAATTGGTCAAGATTTTCGCTGGCTTGAAGCCTTGCAAGACGATCATCACAGCTTCTTAAGCACCTTGTTTCTTCCTCTCTTAAGGATGCAAGTGCTTTTTCAAGCTGAGAGATTTTTTTCTCTATTTTTTTGTTGTCGGCATCCATACCGAAGGTGCCAAAGACACAGGTAAAGATTTCCCTTGATTTGCCAACAACTGATTTAAGCTCCGCAAGGCTAGCCTTAATATCGGTTGCCTTTGCCTCGCTGTCAGCCTTTATGCGTGCCTTCTGCTTAGAGGCTTCCTTTATCGCTTCTGTCTTTTTTTCAGCCAAAAGAGCAGCAAGCCTTTGGTTTTCCTTGTATTGGAAGGTGGCATTATCAACAGCACGCTTAAGCTGGCTGTAAGAAACACCGGATGTGCTTGATACTACAAAATCAATAGAACCGCTTGAAGAAACGGAAACGCTAACTCCTGAGCCGAAGCGAGAGAGAAGCTTTGCAATTTCAGCGCCCTCTTGCCTTGATTCGGTTTGGAACGAATGCGTTGTGGTTGTGGGGTAACTGGGACTGTAATCGTAGCTTTTTGGTCCGCTCATATTTATTCTCCTTTGTTATTTCTTTTTCTTGCCTAAAATTTCTTCCCAAGAGAAGGAAGATTCGCCGGACGACTGATTTTTTGGCGTAGTCGGTTTAGGTGTAGTCGGCTTGGGTGTAGTCGGTTTAGGCGTAGCCGACTTAGGCTCGGCAGGCTTTTGTGCAGAGATAGATTTTTTCTCGGCAGGCTTAGGCTCCGCAACCGATGTGGTTAGAGTGGGAGTCGATTTCGTGATGGAAATCTCTGTCTTAGCACGAGTAAGCTCTTTTTTAAGATTGGTTGATATTTGACCGTGGAGCTTCATCATTTTGTCAAAGGCGCCCTCTGCGTCCTCAACTGCACGCAAGTAGCCATCCTTGCCGTAAATAAATTCCAGAACCTGCTTTAGCTCTCGGCTGTTTGCGAAATCAAGAAGCCTGCCCTCGTTGCCGACTTCCTGTAACAGTCGTTTAGCATGGCCGTGAGCCGTGTCAAGGTGGTTATCATAATAAAACTTAAGCTCTCTTAAGGATGTGCGCTCCTGCCTGTCAATAGAGAATAGATAGGCTGAAAGAGAGGGATACTCAAGCATTGGATTGATAAATGACTTTAGCTTGCCAATCCATTCCTCTACGCTTGTGCCGTCATTAAAGAACCTTCCTGCGAAAACAGCTTCTAAAACACGAGTGTCAAAAAGCATGGTGATAAGGGCATTATATTCCTCTGTGGCAGCATGAAGCCTGTATGCGTTGCGAACGATTTGTCTGATGTAATCAAGGCCGCTTTCATCTGCATAAAAGCTAAGACCTCTGTATTCAAAGGGGGCGCCTCTGTTCAAAGCGTGTCTTAGAAGACACAGGTATTCGTAGCCCACCTGTCCGCAGTCGTCAAGAGCATAGCCTACGTTGTTGAAAAGCTTTTCGTGCAGGTCATAGTTGCCGATAATGCTTTTTGCAAAGGCTTCTCTTACAGAAACAAGCTCATCTTTTTGGGAAAGAGAGGCAACGAAATCCTTGCCAAAGCGATAGGAGCCGTTTTCGTCTACATAGAAAAACTCGCCTGTTACGTCGTATACAAGAGAGGTAAGCCCCAATGCTTCTACACAATCGTAGCCCTCAAAAAAGGAGCTGCGAACTGTGTCGGTATTAAAAATTTTGATATAATCTGTTCTGTCGTCGCTATTAAGAAGAGCGTTGACAAATTGCTCCCTTGTAGCAAAGCAGTACACCCTGTCGTCTACTCTGTAAGAAAGACCACTCTGTCTTACAGCTTCATGGGAGTACATATATTCAAAGAATAGCTCTTCTAAGGAGCCATAGCCGAAGTAAAAGCTATCCGGTTTATATGCAACGGTGCCGTATGCTTCCTTGACAGCGTTTACAAAGCCTGTGTACTTTTCGGTAAATTCAAAGCCCCCTGTTGAATTGGGCGCCATAAATTCCTCTGCCGCAAAATCCTTGTATATCTGAATATGCAGAGCATCAAGGTCGTTAAGAGAGGTCTTGTATGGCTTGTGGGACTTATAGAAATAAGCTTGAGTCAGTGTGACATTTGACTTTTTTGGCTTGGAGCCCTTGCTTTTTGCATCATAGAAGGCGTTTATGGCAGAAGCCTTTTCATCAAAGTATTGTGGGCTTTTGTAGCCCCTTTCCTTCAAGTAAACTGCCTCGTCAACCCCGTTGATTTTTCCGTTTTCAACAAGAATCGGGGAGCAAAGCCTGCCGTTTTGATAAGCCACAACCCATCTCTTGCTACGCTGAACAAGCCTTTTGTGTTGCTCCACCGCATCTATAATTCTCTCATCGTTTATATCATCGTCCGAAAGAGAGGTGCAGGGAGAAATAGAGGAGTCCTTGGGCGGCTGGCAGGGAACGAGCCTTTCGCCATTATAGCTAAGCCAGGAGCAGAAGGAGCCACGTGTAATCTCCTTGTTGTATCTGTTGACATAATCCTCAATTACGTCTACTCGTTCATCCCGTTCCACTTGTTCATATTCGTGACTAAAGTCCTTGAAGGTGGAGCACAGGATTTTAACTACATCAGGCGAGGATGCCTTCAGCTCGGGAGCCTTGCTTTTTATTTCAATGTAATAATTGCTATCGTAGTCTACATAAATTTGAATCATTGTTACACCTGCTGGTCGGTTGGTAGTAAGAAGTGCTTGCCTGATTTTGAGGTAAAGTTAATCTTAGAGGACAAAAGGTCAAGGGCACAAATGTTTGTTGTGAAGCAAACAGTCTTTCCCATGCTTTTGTATGCGTTGAGCTGGCTTATGCAAAGAATAATTTCTGTGGTAGCCTTAAGAAGCCTTTTATAGTACGCCTCCCAGTCCCCGGCGTGTCTTAGTGCGCAGAAGGACTCCATTGATTTAACCAATTCTCTTGACGAGATGTTAACTGCCACGTCAGGGCCTGATTTGCTTGACGAAGAAACAGTATGCTTAAGAAAGAAGCTAAGCTCCTTGTCAAGCTCTTCACAAACATCTTCAATTGCCATAAGATAGGGCAGAGCTTCAAAGCTAACACGAGGAAGGTCGCCGCCCATGAGGGCGCAAATGTGCGGAATTCTTTCGTTTTCCTTCCAATATCTGCATAAAAGCTGGGCACCGTCAACCCTTACGCCGTCGTCATAGCCGTCAGAGCTAATAAGACGGGCAAGTGTGAAAATATCTTTATCAGAACCTATTTCCATTTTTACCTCAATTCAACTACTAGTGCGCCATTAACTAAATTCATAATGGCACGAAGACCCTCGCCGGGGTTTTCAAACAGGAAGTCCTTAATGGGGTCTCTCATTAAGAAATCAACTCTGTCTATAATACCTCTTGCACCAAGGTCAATAATTTCCTTTCTCATAACATCGTCTTGGATGAAGCGAGCGGCATCGTCGCTTATTTCCAAGTCAAGTCTGCTATCGTTTTCTTCCCTTAAGGACTCCTTAAAGTCCTCAATGGTGTTTTTAGCGATTGCCTTTGCGTTATAATCGCCGATAAATCTATAAACAAGAATGTTGCTTTCGCCCACACGTCCGAGAATTTCCTTGCGCTGAAGCTCTACCTCGAAGTAGTGTCGAATGCTTTCCTTAACATTTTCCTCAACGAAAATATTAAATGCTGCAAGGGCAGAGTCTGCCTTGCCATCGAAAAGATATGGGTAGCAAAGCTTGAAAAATTCGTGCTCACGGTAGTCTGTTGTAAGACCCGAATAGAGAACGAGAGTTTTCAAAACCTCATAAGCCTTAAGGGCAGCTGTCTTCTTATCCTCGTCTGTGGCAGCCTTGAATTGTTCCAGTCTGTTGTCCAGCTCCTGAGAATATCTGTTAATGCAATTTGTTTTCTCGGCAGGTGGCAAATCACGTGGAAGATTTGGAGCAATACCTCTGTTAGAGGTAAAGATAATGATGGATTGTGAGAAGGAAACAGTTTCGCCCTTTCCGTCTGTCAATCTACCATCTCCAAGAATTTGAAGGAATTTGTCCCAAATGCGAGGGGAAGCCTTTTCAATCTCGTCGAAAAGAACAACGGAGAATGGCTCCTCACGAATAGCCTTGGTAAGCTCACCGCCGTCCTCGTAGCCCACATATCCCGGAGGCGCTCCAAAAAGACGAGAGTCTGTGTGCTCGCTGCTAAATTCACTCATATCGAAGCGAATAATTTTGTCTTGGCTGTGGAATATGTTTTCAGCAATCTGCTTGGCAATTTCCGTTTTACCGGTACCGGTAGGTCCGGCAAGGAAGAAAATAGCCTTTGGTCTGCGGTCGTTCTTTTTGCTGGAGTTGACACCGGTAGCAGCCGCCTTAAGTGAGTCGGCAACAGCCTCAACAATGTGGTTTTGACCCTTGATTTTTTTCTTTACCTCGTCGGCAAACTTTCTTGTGTTTTCCTTAAGAGCAGGGTCCTTCCATGGGTCGTAAACCTCGCCACACTCAAAAGCTAATACGGTTTTGTCGATGCTTTCGATGCGTTTGAAGCTTGGCATTTGCTCTCCGTTGTTTTGGATAAACGCCTTTAGCTGAAGAAGTCTGCGAAGAGAATACTTCTCGGTATATACCGCAAACTTTCCTATTTTCTTGCCTCTCTTACGGCGTAGGTCCTCCTCACGCTTAGTCTCGTCCTCTTCATTTGATGTAACCACGATTTCGTTCATAACATCTGCCATTTCAACCTCAAAAAAGGTTTCTCTGAACTTAGTGTTGGGGCAGGGAATGGTAATTTTCTTAACAGCGGGGTTGCTGCCCTCGGACTCAAACCAAACAGGCAAGTCGTTCATCTTATCTACAAAGAGCATAAGCCTGCATGGAGAGGACGCAATTTGTGTTGTGTTAAACAGCACCATAAGCATATCTCCCTCGGTATCTGTGGGTCTGCCCGGGGTTGCCATAAATCTGGAAACAGATGGAAGAATAAACAAAAACGGCTTTGCGTTTGGATAGCTTTCCTTTTTAGCCTCGAATTGCAGGGTAACATCGTGAATACGCTTTAGGTCGGTAACACGGGCACCCTTCATATCTGCAGAATCTCTCTTGTCGTTTTCGTCGCAATAGGAGTTTCTGTAATAATCAAGGAACATTTTCACATTGTCGCTTGTTTCATCCTTGTCGTAGAAAATGAAGGAGTTGAACCAATCTCTTGTGTAATTTGGTGTTTCTTGAGCGTCGCACTCATCAGCTGCATCATCATCCTCGTCATCAGCAGATTCCTGGCTCGGGTCCCGGTCGGGGATTTTTTCTCCGGATGCTCTTGTGTGGTCGTAAAAAACTACACAGTAATCGTCGCAAAATCTCTTAGCAATAGATTCCTGCAGAGTGGAGTATTCATAAAACTCCTCGGAAGCGCCGCTATTATCAGAATAGCTTTCAAGAGAGAAGCTGTCAGAGGCGGCTCTCAGCGCCAACGACGGCTGAAGGTCATTTATATTTCCCTCGAAAATAAAGCTTTGAAAGGTGGAGAGGTACATAGAAAGGTCTCTTGCCCATTTTATGTCGTAATTTGGTAAAGAATTGTTCTGCGTCATTGTTAAATTCTCCTTAAAGTAATATTAAAATAATTATAACATATTATTTAACAATTTTGTCACATTTTGTCATATTGGGTCGAAATTTTGTATAAATATACAAAAAAGAAAAAGTCAAATTGTTGATTTTGACGACTATCAATGTAAAAGGTGTTGCAGCACATTTTACACAAAAAATTCCGAAATAAGTGGGGGAGTGTCTGATTTTGCGCGAACACCGTTTCCTGCAAATCCAAACTGTAAAAATAAAAAACCGACACAGGGTCGGTCTTTTTTACATTATTGCTTGGCTGTTTATCTCCAGCTTGAATTGTAAGCCAAGGGTGCTTGCTGCGTTTTTGCACATAAGCATTCTGGTGAGGAAAATCTCAAAGTAATCCATAACAGGGCAGATGTCCGTGTCAATCTTTAGCTTTAGGCATATTGTTGTTTTCTCGGGATTGATTTCAATGCCCGACTCATAAACAGAGTAGTTAACCCTGTCGTGAATATCGAACTTAATGTGGTCGGTGTTTCTGACCCTTGTTCGCCTTACATCGCTTTTGTCGGCAATAATAAGTGCTGCCGCAATAGGATTTACAGCCTCTCCGTCACCCTCGTCGTGATTTCCGATGGCGGTAACGATTGTGGCAATATCCTCAGCCTCCATATTCAGATTGTCAAGTATTCTAAATGCCATAACAGCTCCGCTTTGAGAATGCTCACGCCTGTTTACTATGTTGCCGATGTCGTGAAGGTGTGAGGCAATCTTAACAAGCTCAATATCGTGCTGGTCGTAGCCAAGGGTGGAAAGTATATATTCGGCTCTTGATGCCACAAGACCCACGTGGGCAAAGCTGTGCTCTGTATAGCCAAGGGCAATTAGGGACTGGTCAGCCTTTTTTATGTATGCACTTATGCTTTCGTTGTGCTTAATATCGTTATAGGTAATCATTTTTCTCCTCGGTTGTTTTTAGCTTTAGCGCGTTTTGCGCCCTTCCTTTTTATTTTACCACATTTATCATCATCTTACAACTATTATTTTTTACGGTAGAAAGCTTACGAGTTTCGTCAAGTTGCACAAAATTTACCAAAAAAGCCAAAAATATTAAACAAATTGCCCAAAAAATATTGCAAGGCTATTATAATTGTGATATTATTAAATCAAAGAAATAGCAAGGTGCATTTACTAATAGAAGGTGCGCGCTTGACTACATATGAAAAGAGGAAAACAAAAATGGCAAAGTTCAACACAAACGACATCAGAAACGTGGCTATCATCGGTCACAGTGGAAGCGGTAAAACTGCAACTATCGAGTCCATGCTCTTTAAGGCTAAGGCAACAGACCGCCTTGGTAGAGTATGCGACGGAAATACCGTTTCCGACTATGATAGCGAGGAAATAAAGAGAGGCATTTCAATCGGAACATCTGTTGTTAACCTTGAGTGGCAGGGCGCAAAGATTAACCTTCTTGACTGCCCGGGCTTTTTGGGCTTTGCGGGAGAGGTTTCATCAGCCCTTCGTGTTGCTGATGCGGCTATTATTAATATTGATGCAAAGTCAGGTATGGAGGTTGGTACAGAGATTGGCTGGTACAACGCCCTTGAGGCAGGACTGCCAAGAGCATTCTTTGTAAATAAGTGCGACGACCCCGACGCAGACTTTGACAAGGTATTTAACCAGCTAAGAGAAGAGTTTGGTAATGCCCTTTGTCCTGTATTTATTCCTATCAAGGAGCCAAATGGCACAATGATGGTTGACCTAAAGACCATGAAGTGCTTCCGTTATCTTCCAAACGGCGAAAGACAAGAGGAGGAAATGACAGACTCCCGTCGTGCAGTTGCCGAAAAGTACGAGGAAATCTTTATGGAGGCAGTTGCTCAGACCAATGAGGAAATGCTTGAAAAGTTTTTCGAGGGCGAAAGATTCAGTGAGGAGGAGTGCGAAAATGCCCTGCACGAGGGTATGATAGTCGGCTCCATCGTTCCTGTATGGTGCGGCTCCTCTGAAAATATGAGAGGCATTTACTCAATCCTTACATCTATTGCAAAATCCTTCCCAAGACACACAGCAAAGAAGGTTGAAAAGGACGTTGATGGCAACGACGTTGCTATTGAAAAGGAAGGCGAATGTAAGCTGTTTGTATTCAAGACAATCGCTGACCCATTTGTAGGTAGAGTTTCCTTCTTCAAGGTTATGTCCGGTGAGCTTAAGAAGGATATGACCCTTAAGAATGTAACCACAGGACAGGTTGAAAAGTTTGCAAAGATTTACACAATTTGCGGTAAAAAGCAGACAGAAACAGACTCCTTGGCTTGTGGCGATATCGGTGTTATTTCCAAGCTTCAAAACACCAACACAAACGACACACTTTGTGAAAAATCAGACACAGAGTACGCTAAAATCGTATTCCCAGAGGCAAATATGACCATGGCAATCAAGGTTGACTCCAAGGACGAGGATAAGGTTGCCACAGCAATTTCCAAGATTCTTGACGAGGACAAAACCGTTAAGTACGAAAACTTTGTTGAAACAGGCGAATTGCTTCTTAAGGGTATTGGCGACGTTCATCTTGACACAGTTGTATGTAAGCTAAAGAGCAGATATGGCGTTAATATTTCACTTGTTACTCCAAGAATAGCTTATAGAGAAACAATCAGAAAGACAATTTCCGTTGAAGGAAAGCATAAGAAGCAGTCCGGTGGCGCAGGTCAGTACGGCCACGTTAAAATCACATTCTCTCCAAGCGAGAATGATGGACTCACATTCACAACAAGCGTTGTTGGCGGCGAGGTTCCAAAGGGCTACTTCCCTGCAGTTGAAAAGGGCTTACAAGAGGCTATGGCGCAGGGCGTTATGCTTGGCTACCCAATGGTTAACCTGGCAGCAGACCTGACAGGCGGCTCATACCACGATGTTGACTCAAACGAGCTTTCATTTAAGCTTGCCGCAAGACTTGCATATAAGGAGCTTGTAAACGCATCTCCAACACTTCTTGAGCCAATCGGCACACTTAAGGTTAGCGTTCCTGAGACTATGGTTGGCGACGTTATGGGCGACCTTAACAAGCGTCGTGGCAGAGTTCTCGGTATGGAGCCTGATAGCCACCGTCCAAAGTACACCGTGGTTGAGGGCGAGGTTCCAAAGGCTGAAATGGTAGACTATGTTATCGCTCTTCGTGCTATGACACAGGGTAGAGGTAGCTTTACCTTCCACTTCGCAAGATACGAGGAGGTACCTAGTCAGATTGCATCAAAGGTTCCACCATGTCCGATAGATAATCATTAAAGGTAGATAATTTATTAAATATTGCTTGACTTCATCAAAAAAATTTGATATAGTATTTGTACAAAATATATTTTGCAAAGGAGAAAAGACATTATGAAAACAAAAATCTTAGCAGTTCTTTTGGCAGTTTGTCTTTGTGTTCCATTTGTTTTCGCTTCCTGTAGCGATGGAACAGCAACAGTAAGTCCTATGGACTTTCTTGCAAGCGACGCATCAGTGAGACCTGAGCAGGGTCCTGTGTTTGACGCGCACCTAAGCATGAAGACAGAGGGTGAATTTACATTAGTAAATGGCCACTACTTTGTTGAAAAGGTAACAAGAGATGAGGACGTTACCGTAACACCGGAGGGCGGCACAGAGTACACCTACACAAAGCACTACACAGACTACAACATTTACAAAACAGCAGACCAAACAAAGGTTGCTACCTACACAGCTCGTACCGACCTTGGCTACACAGATGAGGAACGTGATGACGACGAGGTTGTATATGTAAATATTTTCTTTCAGACGCTTAGCTTAAAGGGCGATGGCTACCTTGTTGTTAAAACGAGAACATATGACGATACATATGCAACAAAAATGATTAACGATAAAAATGAGGCTATCCTGTCCTACGAGGGCGACACTGATGAAAGCGTTTTATTTAACGGCATTTCAGCCTACCCAACGATGACAGTACGTACAACCTTCCACGCTACCCTTGATAATGTTCTTTACAGATTCGAGCTTGATGGTAAGGAAGCAACTGTTGTTAAGGATCTTGATCTGACACGTGTTGACAACGCTCTTTCTGAGGACATAGGCTATGGTGATATTAATTTGTCATACTATGCCGACGGAAAATATGTTTTTGTTTATGATGAGTATGTAGTTATCTACAACGATAAGCTGGAAGCGCCAAAGACTGTTGAATTTCCGCTTGACGAAAAGGTAACCGATCAACCACACAATGAAACAGAAGTAGCTATTGATGGTGTTTACAAGCTAAATAACGGCAATCTATACATGCTTTACACAGAGAGCAAGGTGCTTGATTGCAACGATTGTGAAAATTCCTGCAATCTCTTCACAGAGGAAAAGGATAACTATCTATGGCTTGACGGCACAACAGGCTATAACTACAAGGCATTTATTGTTGATGTTCAGTCCGCAAGCGTTAACGAGGTTAAGGCTCCATCTGTTTTAATCACAACTATAGCAGCTAACCCTAACGCAATGATTGAGATGTATACAGGCTCAAGGATTTATAAGGAAGATATTGAAAATGCGGTAAGCGGATATGAAATTGTTGACCAGTCCGTTGATGAATCTGAGAATGTAATGTGCGTTATGGATAATAAAGGCAACATTACAGCAACAGCGAAATATCCGGCAAACGTTTCAAACGTTTACCCGATTGGGGAAGGACAATATGTTGCCACAATCGGTGGCGTTGGCTACATTGTTGACAAGGACTATAACATTGTAAGCGAGATTCTTAGCGGAAGCAATGGCACAACAAACACCACGATTATTGGCGACGCAGTTTATAACATGCTGACAGGTGAAAAGGTGTTCGATATTCCGGAGGAATACAATTTTGAGGGTGCAACAAGCGGTCTTTATATCTTCTTAAAATCTGAAGAGGTTGAAAACGAAGGCGTTACCGAAACAAAATATACAATCATGCTTGTTGACGAAAATGGCGAAACATATAAGTCAATCGAAAAGGATGATTATACAAGTATTCAAAGATATAGTAGCGACTATCTCGTAATCAGAAAAGAAATTGTAATAGAGGATGAGCTTATTGGAGAGTATACAGACTACTATCAATATATAATTTACAATGCAAACGGTAAACATGTTGCAACCATTGACGCTGATCAATATAACACACCATCATTCAGTTCATATGAAGATATGCTGATTGTTAGATATATTGAGGACCTTAAGGAAGGCGAAGCAGAATCTAAGACTGTATTGCTTACTATCTTTGAGGCACCTACATCACAAGGCGAATAATTAAAACAAAAAAGACTTCCTTCGGGAAGTCTTTTTTATGCATTTTCGGCACAAAGGCAAGGCTTTTCACATTTTTAGGCATCTCTTTGTGGCATAATAAAAAAAGAAAAGCCCGTGCTGAGTTTCCCTAATTAGCACAGGCTTTCCTTTGGAAAGTTTTATGAGTATAAGCTAGATTAAGATTTCTTTTCTTCGTTTTGGTGGCAGGAGCAGGACATTCCACAGCCTGCACAATTGCCGCCGCAGGAGCTTTTGCCCTTTACCTTTTTTACAATTTCAAAAATGATAATTCCCACAGTAAGGACAACAATTCCACATAGAATTATAATAGCCGCAGGGCTCATTTTTTAACACCTCAATTCTTTTTTAGAACCTTTTTCTTAAACAGGTCAATAAGTGAGAAGCCTGCAGGTCTTACAAGCAAGTAGATAAGACCGCCAAGGGCGAGGAATGCAACTACTGTCCAGAAATTGAATGCCGCAGCACCCCATCTTATAAGCATACCGATTTGGTAAATAATCATTGCAATTACGTATGCAAAGCCTGTCATATAGCCAATTGCAAACAGTGTCCACTTCCAGTTGTTCATTTCACGCTTGATTGCACCCATAGCACCGAAGCAAGGAGCACAAAGAAGGTTGAAGATAAGGAAGCAGAAGGCACTTAGTTGACTACCGCTAAAGATAACCTCGCCGATTGTTGCGTGTAGAGTAGCAGAAGACATTTCTGCAAGCTCCATCGCAAGGTCAGGGTCCATGTTGATTACTGTTCCGAAGAAGCCAACAACCTCTTCCTTTGCAACAAGACCAAGGAAGGTTGCAACAGCCGCCTGCCATGAGCCAAAGCCCACAGGAATGAACAGATAGGAAATTGCTGTTCCTATATTTTCAAGTATCGAAGCCCCACCACTTTCCTCTGTAATGTAGTGGAATCCACCCTCGAAGGAAAGGGAGTTAAGAACCCAAATAATAACGCTTGCCGCAAAGATTACTGTGCCGGCACGCTTGATAAAGGACCAGCCACGCTCCCATGTAGATCTGAATACGTTGCCTGCAACCGGTAAGTGGTATGCAGGAAGCTCCATAACAAACGGAGCAGGTTCGCCAAGGAATGCCCTTGTTTTCTTAAGAATAATACCGGAAACAACTACTGCGCCAATACCGATAAAGTAGGATGCAGTTGCAATAAGTGCGTTGCCGCCAAAGAGTGCGCCTGCAACAAGACCAACAATAGGCATCTTAGCGGAGCAAGGAATAAAGCCGGTTGTCATAATAGTCATACGGCGGTCTCTTTCCTGTTCAATGGTACGGCTTGCCATGATACCTGGCACGCCACATCCAACTGCAACAAGCATAGGAATAAAGGATTTGCCGCTAAGACCAAAGCGTCTAAATAGTCTGTCAAGAATAAATGCCACACGGGACATATAGCCACAATCCTCAAGTAAGGAAAGGAGCAGGAAGAGGATTAGTAGCTGCGGCACAAAGCCAAGAACTGCGCCAACGCCACCAACAATACCGTCAAGAATCAGGCTTGTAAGCCACTCCGGAGAGTGTGCCGCCTCAAGACCCCAGCCGATAACAACAGGAATGCCCGGTACCCAAGCGCCAAAGCTTGCAGGGTCTGGCTCTCCGGCGTCAACGGCAGTAAGAGCCTTTTCATAATCTGCGTATGTAATTGTAACTGTCTCGTAAAGAGTGCCCTCGACGTCGTAACGGTCAAGCTCGAAGCTTCCGCTTGCAAATCCCTCAGGTGCGCCCTCGACGATTTCAGTATAATAATTGAATTCTTCAACGGCGGCGTTGTAATCTGCCTCGCCAATGCCGATAAAGTGGAAGCCGTCGCCAAACAAGCCATCATTTGCCCAGCCTGTAAGAGTGTCGCCAAGAAGACCGGGTGCCATTGCGATGAAATAAACAAGGAACATAATTACAGCAAAGATAGGAAGAGCGGCAAAGCGGTTTGTAACTACCTTGTCAATCTTGTCGGAAAGGCTAAGCTTATCCTTGCCCTTTTTCTTTGATTTTTTAACTACCTTAGTGGTAATAAAATCATATCTTGCGTTGATGATAATGCTTTCGCTGTCATCACCGGTGCTGTTTTCAATGTGCTTTATGTAGCCGTCGATTTTGGAGCTTACAGCCTCGCTCACCTGTACCTCGCCAAGGGCAAGCTCATCACGCTCGAAGAGCTTAACTGCATAAAAGCGTCTTTTGCTTTCGTCAATACTCTTAAGCTCCAGGTCGCAAATGCTTTTAAGTGCGCTTTCTACCTCGTGGCTGTACTTTACGGTGTTTGCAAGCTTACCGTTTGCGTGGGCGGAAACAGCAGCCTCTAAAATTTCCTTAACGCCCTCGCCCTTAACTGCCGCGATTTCAACTACTGCACAGCCAAGCTCCTTAGATAGTGTGCTTACATCAATTTCCTCGTTGTTCTTACGTACAACGTCCATCATATTGATTGCAACAACCATTGGGATTTTTAGCTCTGCCAGCTGTGTTGTAAGATAAAGGCTTCTTTCAAGGTTTGTGCCATCAAGAATATTTATGATAGCATCGGGGGATTCGTTTACAAGAAAGTTTCTTGCAATAATCTCCTCGGGAGAATACGGAGAAAGAGAATAAATACCGGGCAAGTCGGTTACAGTAGTTTCCTTGTCCCACTTGATTCTTCCTTCCTTTTTCTCAACAGTAACGCCGGGCCAGTTACCAACATATTGGTTTGCGCCGGTCAAGGCGTTGAATAGAGTGGTTTTACCACAGTTGGGGTTACCAACTAAAGCAATGTTAATTGACATTTTCTCCTCCGAGTTAGCCTAGGCTAACCATAGCATAAAAAATAATTTACTCAACAATAATCATTTTGGCATCCTGCTTTCTTAAAAAAAGCTCGTAGCCACGAACTGTAAGCTCAATAGGGTCGCCAAGAGGCGCAACCTTTCTTACATAGATTTCAACACCACGGGTAATGCCCATGTCCATGATACGGCGCCTGATTGCACCCTCACCATCTACACGAACAACACGCACGGAGTCTCCAACCTTTACGTCCTTAAGTGTCATATTCGGTTTTCTCCTTCATAAATTGCAAGTTAGTCTCAACTAACTACACGAGCATTTTAGCATACAAAAGGCGCTTTGTCAAGTGGTTTTTTACAAAAAATGAAAATTTTTCTTTTGCCCCAAAATAAATCGACACAAAAGCCTCTTATATAATTAATGAAGGAAAAAAATTCCTTGCAAAAAACAACTGTTGGTGCTACAATGATTATATAAAAATTCACAAGGGGCGCTTATGAAAAAATTTAATGTAACCGGCATGAGCTGTGCCTCCTGCGTATCAGCAGTAGAAAGGGCAGTTTTGTCCGTTGATGGGGTAAATGCCTGCTCTGTAAATCTGCTTACCAGCTCTATGGAGGTTGAGGGCGGAGAAAACGACAAAATCATTTCTGCCGTAAAATCAGCAGGCTATGGGGCAAGCCTTATGGGGGCTGAAAAAAGAGAGGACACAAGCCTTGAGGACAAGGAAACACCAAGACTTCTTAAAATCTTTTTCGTTTCTCTTGGCATTTTGCTCCCGCTTATGTATATTTCCATGGGACACGTTATGTGGGGCTTCCCACTGCCACCGCTTTTAGATGGCAACTATGTTGCAATCGGCATCGTACAAATGCTGCTTAGCGGTATAATTCTTGTAATAAACCAAAGGTTTTTCATAAATGGCACAAAGGGTCTTATTAAGCGTGCGCCCA
Source organism: Clostridia bacterium (assembly GCA_017468115.1). The sequence goes on from JAFUJS010000008.1 coordinate 53,255, forward strand.
ATATGAGCACTCTTGTTTCCATCGGCTCCTTTACATCATATATATATAGTGTTGTTATACTGATTATGATGAGTGGAGAGGTAATGAAGGGCACACCCGAGGCGCTGGAAAATGCCCACGCATACCTGCACAGCCTATATTTTGAGGCTGCAGCTATGGTTTTAGTGCTTATTACCCTTGGTAAAGCCCTTGAGGCGTATTCAAAGGGCAAAACCACTAATGCAATCAAGGAGCTTATCAGCTTAAAGCCACAAATGGCAACAATAATAATAGACGGCAAGGAAACAGAAATACAGGCAACAGAGCTAAAGGTGGGAGACATCTTTATTGTGAAGGCAGGCGTGGCTGTACCGGCTGACGGCGAGATTATTGAGGGTGAGGGTGCCTTTGAGGAGTCCGCCCTGACAGGAGAAAGCATACCGCAGGACAAGGGTGTGGGCTGTGAAATCTATCAGTCCTCAATAGGTCAAAGCGGTTACGTAAGGGCAAGGGCTGTAAGAGTTGGAGAGGACACAAGCCTTTCCAAAATTATAAAAACAGTAGAGGATGCCTCCAGCAGTAAGGCGCCAATTGCCAAAATCGCTGACAAGGTGTCGGGAGTTTTTGTTCCGGCTGTGCTTTTGGTTGCAATTGTAACCACGGTTGTGTGGCTGATTATAAACGGAAATGTGGAAAACGCCCTTGTTCACGGCATTAGCGTTCTTGTTATAAGCTGTCCTTGCTCTTTAGGGCTTGCAACCCCTGTTGCTATAATGGTTGGCAACGGTGTGGGCGCCCGTCGTGGCATTCTCTTTAAGAGCGCAGAGGCACTGGAGCAAGCAGGCAAAAGCGAAATTGCAATTCTTGATAAAACAGGCACAATTACCAAGGGCAAGCCTGAGGTAAGCGAAATAATAACACTTGGCAATATGGAAAAAAAGGAGCTTGTAATGCTTGCATACTCCATCGAAAGGCTAAGTGAGCATCCTCTCGCAAAAGCAATTTGCGCCTACGCAGAGAAGGAAGGCATACAGCCGCTTGATACTAAGGAATTTAAGACTCATACAGGAAACGGTGTAAGCGGAAAGATAGAGGGTCGACAGGTTAGCTGTGGCAGCTATAGGTTTATAGGTGAGCCAAGGGAGCACAAAAGCACCTTTGAAACGCTGGCAAGCGAAGGCAAAACCCCTATATTTATCAAAATAAACGACACGTGTCAGGGCGTTTTTGCCCTTGAGGACACGTTAAAGGAAGATAGCATAGAGGCAATAGAGGCACTTTCCCAAATGGGCATATACACAGTTATGCTCACAGGAGATAATCAGCTTAGCGCCAATGCAATAGCAAAAAGGGTCAAGGTTGACAGGGTTATTGCAGGCGTGCTTCCCGAGGGCAAAAGGGAAGTGGTAGAGGAGCTTATGAAAAAGGGCAAGTGCGCTATGATTGGCGACGGCATAAACGATGCCCCTGCACTTGCAACGGCTGACATAGGCATTGCAATCGGCGCAGGCACAGACGTGGCTATTGATACAGCCTCGGTGGTGCTAACTAAGAGTAGCCTTATGGATGCGGTAAGAGCAATAAAGCTTAGCCGTGCCACCTTTAATAACATTTGTCAAAATCTGTTTTGGGCATTCATTTATAACTCTATTGCAATTCTGGTTGCAGTCGGTGTGTTTACACCGCTGGGCTTTACGCTAAGCCCTATGATAGGTGCCCTTGCTATGAGCCTTTCCAGCGTTAGCGTTGTGCTTAATGCTCTAAGGCTGAATTTCTTTAGCGACAAGTACAAATATAAAAGAAAATCAAAGGTAAAATTTGAGGAATTATCGACACAGGTTGAGGAAAAAGGAGAAAAAACTATGGAATTTATGCTTAATGTAGAGGGTATGCAGTGCTCCCATTGTGAGGCGAGTGTTGAAAGGGCACTTAACGCAATGGACGGCGTTAAGGCGGTAAAGGCAGACCGCACAAATAATCAGGTTTGGGTACAGGCAAGCTCCGATGTAGATGTAAACGAAATTATCAGAGTAATTGAGGACCTTGGCTTTGCCGCTTCTGTTTGACAAAAGCCATAACTTGTGATACAATATTAATGAAAACGGAAAAAGGGGGGGCTTTGTCTTGGTAATTAAGGAATCCGCAGAGGACTATCTAGAGTCTATATATGTTCTGAAAAAGCAAAAGGGCAACGTGCGTAGTATAGACGTTGTTAACTATCACGGCGTTTCGAAGCCCAGCGTTTCTGTGGCTATGAAAAAGCTTCGTGAGGACGGCTACGTTACAGTTGATGAGGCAGGCTTTTTGTCCCTTACCGAAAAGGGCGAGGCAGTTGCAGGTAGAGTTTACGAAAGGCATCAGGTTATTTCAGAGGCGCTAATGGCGCTCGGGGTAGACCGTGAAACAGCCTTAGAGGACAGCTGCAAAATCGAGCACGTTATCAGTAAGGAAAGCTTTGAAAGGCTAAAGGAATTTTTAGAAAAAAGAAAAGGGAGCTAGGCTCCCTTTTTTCATTCCCTTGTGATAATATGCTCAGGACCTGCATGCTCCCTTGACAAATAATCCTGTAAAAAGGCGGGGAATGCCTTGTACTTGTGCAGGTCCTTAATAGGAACCCACATCATCTCTTCCTTTACGCCGTGGGTGTAGCTGTTGCTGTTTAGCTTTTGGGTTCCTCTTGGCTTCATAAGAAAATAAAATGCTATTTCGTGGCAAATGAGCCCGTCAAGAGTACCGCCCGACTGGCTAAAAAGGTTTTCGTGTACAACTGCAAGTCGGTCAATTTCATACCTTACACCCGTTTCCTCAAGGACCTCACGTATAGCAGCATCCTCGGCGCACTCGCCGTGGTGAACACCGCCACCTACGGAGTAAAGGTAGTCCTCATTTGAATTGCCAACAAGTAAAACACAGTCATCCTCGACAATAATGGCACCGGCTCTGTATCGAAACCATTTGTTACCTTCGATAAATCCGCAGTCTATCATAAATAACCTCCTTATACATTGTATATATCAAAAAAGCCATATCCCCTCAGCAAAAGACAGGTCGAGAGGCGGGTTTTGCTGAAGCGTGGCTTTTGCCCGACGCACACACTAGCAAGCCCACGAGAACCCCAAAGCTCACAGGCTCGCTTCGAGGACCCCTGGGACAATGGCTTACGGACAAAAAACGAACCACATTTGTGGCAGAGCCACAAATGGCGTCCGAAGACCCATTCCGTACCAACAAAAAAGACAGGTCAAGCCTGTAATCCAATGGTGGATGCGTTCCCTTTGGGAACGAGATGCGTCGAGGCTCTTGCAAACAAGCTTGCAGACGCCTTTCGCCGCACTTACGAACCACATTTGTGGCAGAGCCACAAAAGAAGGTCCGAACCCCGTCCCCCGTCCTTAAGACCAACAAAAAAGCACCTGCTGAAGCAAGTGCTTTTTTGTTGGTGGGGGATGGTGGATTCGGACCACCGAAGTCGTTGACAACAGATTTACAGTCTGCCCCCTTTGGCCACTCGGGAAATCCCCCAGATGTTGCGAGATTGGAGCTGGTGAACGGAGTCGAACCATCAACCTGCTGATTACAAATCAGCTGCTCTGCCATTGAGCCACACCAGCATAGGCGTCTCGCAACGGCAATATTCTATCATATAAAATAATGTTTGTCAATAGCAAAATAAAAATTTTTTTATTTTTTTAATAAGGCACAAATATAACAAAAAAGGAACAGCGCTTTTGCTGTTCCTTTTTGTTGTGTTATTATTTTGCGTAGTCAACTACACGGCTTTCTCTGATGAGGTTAACCTTAATCTGACCGGGGTATTCAAGCTCGCTTTCAATCTTCTTAACGATATCACGGGCAACAAGCGCCATTCTGTCGTCGTTGATTTGCTCAGGCTTAACCATAATACGAATTTCGCGGCCTGCCTGAATTGCAAAGGTCTTTTCAACACCGTCAAAGCTCTTTGCGATTTCCTCAAGCTTTTCAAGTCTCTTTATGTAGTTTTCAAGGTTTTCGCGTCTTGCACCCGGGCGGGCAGCAGAAATTGCGTCAGCAGCCTGTACAATAACAGCGATAAGTGATTGTGGCTCAACATCGTTGTGGTGAGCTTCGATAGCATGTAGAATTTCCTTAGACTCCTTGTACTTCTTGGCAACGTCTACGCCGATTTGTACGTGTGAGCCTTCAATTTCAGCAGTAAGCGCCTTACCAATATCGTGCAAAAGACCTGCACGCTTAGCAAGGGTGACATCTGCGCCAAGCTCTGCAGCCATAACACCTGCAAGAGCAGAAACCTCAATAGAGTGTGTAAGCACGTTTTGACCATAGCTGGTTCTGTACTTAAGTCTACCAAGTAGCTTAACAAGCTCAATGTTAATACCGTGAACATTAGCCTCGAATGTAGCCTTTTCGCCTGCCTGCTTGATGGTTTGCTCAACCTCTTTTCTGGCTTTTTCAACGCAATCCTCAATTCTTGTTGGGTGGATACGTCCGTCAGCAATAAGCTTTTCAATAGCAATTCTTGCAATTTCACGTCTTACCGGGTCAAAGCCGGAGATTGTGATAACCTCTGGGGTATCATCAATAATAAGCTCAACACCTGTAAGGTTTTCGATAGCCCTAACATTACGACCCTCACGACCGATAATTCTACCCTTCATATCGTCGTTTGGAATAGGAACAACGGAAATAGTAGCCTCGGAAACGTGGTCGGCAGCACATCTTGCAATAGCAAGAGAGATAATGTTTTTAGCCTTTTTGTCAGCCTCCTCCTTAAACTCAGCCTCAAGCTCAATAAGCTTTTGCGCCTGCTCGTGCTTAACGTCGTCCTCAAGGTTCTTGATAAGAAGGGCTCTTGCCTCCTCAACACTATAGCCTGAGATTTTTTCAAGCAGCTTTAGCTGTGTTTCGTGTGCTTGTGTTAATTTTTCTTTGATTTCTTCGTTTTCTTTTACCTTTTTCTGTAGCGCCTCTTCCTTCTTTTCAAGGGCATCAACCTTCTTGTCAAGATGGTCCTCCTTGCTCATAAGGCGTTGCTCCTGTCTTGCAAGCTCGGAGCGTCTTTCCTTAACCTCGGCATCAAATTCCTTTCTCAAAGCGAGAATTTCATCCTTAGCAGCAATAGTAGATTCCTTGCGTTTGGTTTCGGCGGCTTTAATAGCGTCTTCAAGTAGCTTCTTTGCCTGCTGCTCAGCAGAGCCAAGCTGTTTTTCAGCGGCAGCTTTTCTGATAAGAATGCCGGCGATAATACCGACAACAATGCCCAGAGCAGTTCCTGCTACAATGAGAATAATATCTAATGGACTTCCCATAACACTATACCTCCTTTTAATGTTTTTGTGTGGGTGCGCATGTGGGAAAACATCCACATGGCGCCAAAAAGGTATGTAAAGGGCAGAGGTGAGCTACACAAATCTCACATGCCAAAATTCTACATACTATGATTTTATAATATAAATTCAATAAAGTCAAGCCATAATTTAAAGATATTTAATATTTATGACAAAAATATTCATAAAATAGGGTAAGGCAAAATGAGGTTGATTATTGAAATTTAGCTTAAGTTGCTGTATAATAAAAAAGAGGTGATTTTATGATACACGAAAATTTTAATGAAATGATAGGTAAGGGTGCGCTCCTTTGCGCCACGGACAAGGACGGCGGGCACAATCCGATGACCGTTTCCTGGGGTGCAAGAGGCATTTTGTGGGGCAAGGATGTGTGCTTTGTTTTTGTAAGGCACTCTCGCTACACCTACCAATTTTCCGAGAGCGGAAGCACAATGACCCTTAGCTTTTTTGACGAGAGCCGCAAGGACACTTTAGCATTCTGCGGGACAAAAACAGGCAGGGACGTGGACAAATTTCGGGCCTGCGACCTAAAATTTGACATAGTCGAGGGCGGCGTTGTGTTCAAGGATGCAAAAAGGACCCTCATACTTAAAAAGCTGTATTGCGACGACGTTAAAAAGGAATGCTTTACAGATATGGAGCCACTTAAGTGGTACAAGGACAACGATTTTCACAGAGTATATGTCTGTGAGGTTATAAAGGAAATTTAAGGAGATAAAAATGAAGGACTGCGTTTGGATTACCGAAAAAAGTAAGCCCTGCTCGCAAAACCAGCTTTACTACTTCAAGAAGGAGTTTGAGCTAAAGAGTGTAAAAAAGGCTAAAATTGATATTTCCGCTCAGGCAAGATATAAGCTTTTTATTAATGGAGAATTTGTTGCCTGCGGACCCTGTAAGGGTACAAGAGAAAAGACCTACTTTGACACACTTGACGTAACTGCCTACCTGAAAAAGGGCACAAATGAGCTTTTTGTTGAGGTTTTGCAGCTTGTTGCCAGCGACGTTGAGGGAAAAATGTCCCCGATTGAGGGTGTTATCAGGGCAGACTCCCTAATGCTCGCCTGTGAGCTTGCTTGCGGAGACGTGGTTGTAAGGACTGATACAAGCTGGCTCTGCGCAAAATGCGAGGGCATTACAGAAATCAGCGCAAGGAGCTGCTATTCCGCCACAACAAGACAGCAGATTGATACAGCAAAGCAAAGAGAGCTGAAATACGAAAATGCAGTAGTGCTTTGCGGCGTTTCCGACGGTTCAGCAGACCATTATTGGTGGGGCGGCACAAACAAGACCTTCCTTTTTGAAAGACCTATTCCAATGCTTTCCTTCAAGGATAAGCTTGATATTGTCTCCTTTGACGGAGAGTACTTCGAGGCAAAATATCTAACCTTCGGCTTCCCTCGCTTTAAGGTAAGCGGCAAGGGTAAGATTGACCTTGTTTACTTCGAGTGCTTTGACTCCGACAAGGGCAAAACAAACAACAAGAGAACAGACCGCTCCCTTGGAATTTGCCGTGAGATGATTGATACAATTGAGGTAGATGGCGAGTTTACCTTTGAGCCGTTCTGGTTCCGCTGCTTCCGCTTCATAAAGGTGGAAAAAACGGGGGACGTGTCGATAAAGCTTGATAAATTCCTTGAGGTTAACTACCCAATGGAGGTTCGTTCTGGCTATGATTTTGGCAGAGAGGACGACAACGGACTTTGGGATATCAGCGTACGCACTCTTCAGCGTTGTATGCACGAAACCTATGAGGATTGCCCCTTCTATGAGCAGCTTCAATACGCAATGGATACCTCAACACAAATGCTGTTTAACTATCAGCTGACAGACGACGACCTTCTTGCAAGAAAGGCAATGGACGACTTTGCCGCTGACCAACACGCAGATGGACTTATGCCGTCAAGAACACCGTCAGTTGGCGAGCAGCATATTCCAACCTTCCAGCTTTACTTCATATTTATGGTATATGCCCACTACATTCGCTTTGGCGACCTTAGCCTTGTAAGAAAGCACCTTCGTGCTATGGACGGCGTTATTGAGTGGTTCAGAAACCATATAAACGAGCAGGGCCTTGTGGGACAAAGCAAGTATTGGAACTTTGTTGATTGGGCAAAGCCTTGGGGCTACGTTGAGGGTAAGAACGACGGTGGCGTGCCTGTAAATGTTGGCGAGGGCGTTATCGGTATTTATAACCCAATGATGGCATATTTCTTGCAGTGCGCTGCAAAGCTTAACGAGCTGTGCGGAAGGACAGACACCGCAAAGGAATACCTAAAGGTTGCAAACGACATTAAGAAGAACACTAAAAAATATTTCTGGGACAAGAAAACAGGCTTGTTTGCTGACAACATAGAGCACACAAGGTATTCACAGCATATGCAAACCTGGTGCGTGCTTAGCGGAGTTGTAAAGGGCGAGGACGCAAAAAGCATTATGCTAAACTCCCTTGACTTGGAGGCAAAGAGCACATATGCCTTTGCATATTTCTACTTCAGAGCCCTTGAGTCCGTTGGACTTTACGATAAAACAGAGGAAATGATGAACTCCTATCGTAATCTTTTGAAGCTGGATTGCACAACCGTGCCGGAAACACCGGAATATTCAAGAAGTGATTGCCACGCATGGGGCGCCCTTGCAATTTATGAATTCAGTGCAACCGTGCTGGGCGTAAGAACCTACGACACAGGCAAAAAATCCGTGTCAATCAAGCCATACATAAAGGACAGAGATTATGCCAAGGGAACAGTTTCCACAATCGGCGGAAATGTAAGCGTTTCTTGGAAAAAGGACGGGGACGTGTTTGTTTTAGCTGTTGAAAGCGACAAAAAGAACCTGGAAAAGCACATCTATATGCCAAATGGCGACACATATGTAACCACAGAAAAATCAGTTACCTATAAATGTAACATTTAATTAAAGGAAAGGATTTGGCGGAACGGGGCTTTAGGCAAAAATTATGTCTTTTGTTCTATGACTCCTATACCGCCCTGAATTATTATGAAGATAGCACTCATCGCTCATGATAAAAAGAAAGATAATATGATAGAGCTGGCTATAAAATACAAGGACACCTTGTCTCAGCACGAGCTTTATGCAACAGGAACAACGGGCACTCTCGTTATGGGAGAAACAGGACTTAAGATTAAGAGAATGAAAAGCGGACCTCTCGGTGGCGACCAGCAGATAGGCTCTATGGTTGCAGAGGGCAAGCTTGACCTTATTGTGTTCCTCCGTGACCCGCTTACCTCACAGCCCCACGAGCCGGATGTAAGTGCGCTTTTGCGCCTTTGCGACGTGCAATCAATTCCTCTTGCAACAAATGTAAAGAGCGCAGAAATTATGCTAGAGGCAGTAAAGCTGGGCACCATTAAATAAAAGGGAGCTAACCAAGCAAATTCCAAAAATCAGGCTCAGGAAGGAGTAATAAAAAGCAGGCAAGCGCCTGCTTTTTTTGTTTTATTTACCAAGTGTATTGAACTTGTATACAAAGCCGGAATTTCTCTTCTTCTTTATCATTGGCCAGAAGATTGTAAAGAATACAGCCACGCCAATCAAAGCAACAAGAAGAATGCTACCTATAACAATAAGCACAATTATTCCTGTTTCCAAATCTTGCTTTTCGGTAGATTCAAGACGAGGAATTTCCTCGATAATTTGCTTTTGGCAAATGGTACAGAAGAACTGCTTTTGTCCCTTGGACTCGGTGGTTGCCTCAACGATAACCTCGCCCTCGCCCTCTAAAATGTGCTTACCCTCAACAGTAGTTTCTCTTCTGTCGCCGCAGATTGTGCAGACCTTAACACCGGTACCCTTAGTCTGACAAGTACCCGGGTCGGTAACCTCAACCTCGCCGTAACGGTGTGTGCCTGAAGGCATAACATATACGCTCTTTGTCTTGGAGCAAATCTTACAGGTTTGAATTTCGGAGCCGGGCTTACCGCAGTTTGCCTCTTCTACAACCTTAACATTTTTGGTGTCCCAATCATGTACGCCGTTTGCAGAAACAGGGTCGTGGTAGGTGCGGTTTGCGTGAACGTCAGGCTCCACAGCGCCGCAAGCGCAAACGCCAAGGGTGTAGTAGCTAACCTCACAAATATAGCCGGCACAAACAACCTTTTCTGATGCTGTATAAACGTGCACGTTTTTGTCGGTACGAAGAACTGTTTTGTTCTCAAGGTCAACGTTGCCGCAAACGGTACACTTGTGCGCCCAGTAGCCTCTTACACGGCAGGATGACGGCACGTATTCGATAAGGTCAGAGTCGTAGGACTTGGTTGCCTCATCAAAGGTGGCATTCAAATCATAAGTATGCTCAAGGGCGGAAACAATGTCGTAGCGAAGATTATCCTTGATAGCGGAGCATCTTGTACAAATGTCCTCCTTGTAGCCGTCCTCAATACATGAGGCAGGCTTTTCTGTTGTCTTGTAATCGTGAGCGGAATAGAAAATTTCCATTGAAGCAAACTGCTGGTTCGTTTCGTTGTAGCTTTTACGTGCAACGCTACTGAGCGCAGCCTTTGCGGTTCTCGGTATTTCCACATTTGTATCAGGGTCAACCAATGGAAGAATACCCTCAACGATTACCTCAACAAGCATTGAGGTGTGTGTTTCGAGCTGGAAGGCAGACTTTTGAATTGTTTTTACCGTCTGACCGAAGGTAAGGGTCTTCATTCTTACATTTCTGAATGCTTCCTCGCCAATGGTTTCGGCATTGAGCGTAAGATAGTCTATAACCAGCTTTGAGTCAGCACCCTGCTCAAAAGCGTCGTTTGCAATAGTTTTGGAAATGTTCTCAAGTCCCACAATCTCCTCTAGATTAGGCATGGAGTTAAATGCATATTGCTGAACAACCTGCATAGAAAGCGGAATTGAAATCTTCTTAAGGTGCTCGTTACGCATAAACGCACCGGAGCCTGCACCGTTTCTGAAGCTACCGTAAACAGCCTCAGTGCCAAGAGGAATTTCGAGGTAAACGATGTTTTCCTGCTTTACGTTGTAGCTACCCTCCATAAAGGCGGTGGTAAATGCCATAAGAGTTAAGTAGCCTGTTGAATCATCAAGAGTATAGTCGAAGATATATTCGGAGGGAACTCTTAACTCCTCGTACTTACCCTTACTGTTGATAACACCAACCGTAACATAAACAGTTCTTGGGTCAGGGAAAATATATTTTCTGTAGCTGTCGCCGCAAACCTTACAGGTGTAGGTGTAATAGCCCTCCCTTGTAAGCTCCTCGGTGTTAATCATATCCTGTGTCAGCTCAACCTCATAGGAGTGGCCCTTGCCGTTTGCATGTCTTACAGTATACTCGTAATCACAGTAGGAGCACTTGTGCGTAACTGTAACATCAGAGGTACAGTCGGTTGAAGGGTCGTTGATAACAGGACCGTAGTGGGTACAGCCTGAAAATTCATAACAGGTGTCGCTAAGCTTCTTGAAGCTGTAGTTGCCGGCAGGGAAGAAGGACGAAACGTTCTTTGAATATGTGGACTTTTTGTCCTTTAGCAAAATTGCCTTATAGTGGCTGGTGTCCTTTGCGTAGCCGGAGGTGGAGTCAAGCTTAAAGTCTGCCTGGCCTATGGTAAGAACAACATAGATGCCGCTTTTGCCGGCGGACTGGTCGTCAAAGAAATACTCGCACTCGGTTTCATAGGATGCACCGTCGTAAAACTCAACGCTGCCGCCAAGAATACCGCTTGTTCTCAAAAGACGGTCGGACTTAACAGCGCCCATAATGTTAACATCTAAAGCGCCATCGGCACCGGAAATATCGGTTGTGATTTCCAAAAGACCGCAGTTTGTATTAATGCTTGTGTTCTCACAGATTGTAAGAACAAGATTATTTGTGGTTTTTGGGGAGAGAGCAACCAGGGAGTAAAGCACAAGGTTAGCATCGCTACCGCTGTATGTATGGTTGATTGTACCGTTTTTAATGATAAGGCCACAGTCCCCACCGACAAAGCCGTGGGTGGAGGTCATATTAATTTTGTAGCCGTTTAGGTCAATGTATAGATAAGGGTTTTTAAGCTCAATTGTGTCGGTAATTGTAAGGTCGGAGTTTAGCTTAATGTAGGTGTTGCCCTTGTTTATGTTGTTTTGCAGGCTTTGGCTCATAGCAATAGCGGAGCCGTTTGCCGCAACAAAGGTAACATTCTCGTTTATAGCAAGGGAGGCGCCTGCATCATAAAGGGTGCCGTCCTTTGTAAACCAGCCCTTGAAGTTGTCGGCAGAGCCTGATGGCAGAGCCACGCTTGCGCCCTTGTCCACGTAGACAACCGAGGACTCTCCATTATCAATATAAGTAATTGCAACCTTCTCGGTGTCGGCAAGTATACTAAATGCTAAAACGGTAGCAAGCACAGCTACTGCCAAAAGAGCAAGCACAATTTTGAAATTAACCCTTTTCATTATAATCTCCTTGTAATTTTAGTCAATTTGACAACATAAAGTATTAGTGTTCACTTTAGATTATACAATATTTACAAAAAGTTGTCAATATATAATATAATAAAATAGTTAGAAGGTGACATACAGGCGCAAAATTATTGACATACGACAAAAATCGTGATAAAATGTACCCACAGGCAAAAGGTCTTTTCTTAAAACCTAAAACAGGAGGCAAAAATGGATAAAATTAAGAAAACCAAATGGTTTTGGCTATATTTCGTTGGCTCGGGCTTGCTTTTAGTTCTCGGCATTATGCTGCTTCCCGCATGGGAGAGCACAGAGGTGTTTTTCAAATCCCTGGGCAGCGACTTTGTAAACTACATAATCGGCGGACTTCTGGTAGTATATTCAATTTTCTATCTGATTCCAAGGTGTCAAAGACATAAGGGCTCCTTTGTTCAAATCCTTATGGTTATTGAAATTGTTTTGATGGTGGTTATCGCCATTGGCTGTGTGCTTGTCAGCGCAAAAATAATCAATCTTGAAAATCCTTGCCAAATTTTGGCATTGGCACTTTGGTGTAGGGGAGTAATAGAGGTCTTTTGCGGCGTATTCCACATAAAGGAGGGCAACAAGGACTATGCAATCTGGAAAACAATAATAGCAATCCTGCTCGTTACCCTTGGCGCATACTTCTTTGCAAGCCCCTTCTTCCAAAAAATCCACCTTCAATGGATTGTGGCGGTTTCTGTTTTAATCGTTTCGGTAACACTTCTGATTGTGGGCTTCATTGCAAAGCCAAAAAGATAAGAAAAATAAAAAAAGCGGCACTCTGTGTCGCTTTTTTGTTATCTTTTCCTAGAATTTCGGTGTGTATTTTGAGGTGGCGGAGCTTGCCTCTTGAAGATATCCGTCAAAGCCAAGCTCTATTGCGTGCTTCAGCACGCTTTGATATTCAAAGCCAGTTAGCCTGCGGCATAGCTCTGGGTATTTCGGGTCGCAAAACTCCGGTGTGTATTGGCTCATTAATGAAAGCTTAAAGGAATCTATGCTAAAGTCCGCCTTCAGCTTATCAAGGATTTTCATACTGTCGTGCCTAAGAGTAGGCAAAACAAGGTGCCTTACAATAACACCGCTTTTTATAATTCCTTCCTCGTCGAGCCTTACCTGTGGGGCAAGCTCCAGCATTTTTTCAAGAGCCCTAATTGTTACCTGAAAATAGTCCTCGGCATGGGAATATTTTCTCGATGCCTCGGGGGAAAAATACTTGATATCTGTAAGAAAAACATCCACGTATCCCGTCATTTTTTCAATTTCCTCCGGTTTTTCGTAGCCCGAGGTGTTGTAAACAACAGGGACTTTCAGCTTGTCTCGAACAAGGTCAATCGCATCTCTTATTTGGCTTGAAAAGTGGGTGGGTGTAACTAGGTTTATGTTGTGCACGCCCAAATTTTGTAGCTCCAGCATAATTTCTGCAAGGCGAGGCGTTGATATTTCCTCTCCCTTAGTGCCACGGCTTATTTCCTTGTTCTGACAGTATACACAGCCAAGGGGACAGCCGCTGAAAAATATACATCCGGAGCCCTTGGTGCCACTAATGGGCGGCTCCTCCCACATGTGTACCATGTATTTTGCAATCTTGATTTTGTCCCCTGTATGGCAAGCACCAGTATTGACCTGTCGGTCAACACCACAGCCACGGGGACACAAGTAGCATTTTTCCATTATAAATTACCGGCAGTCAGCTTGATGATTTTTTTGATATCGTCAGGCTGATTTTTCGCCTCGTGGGCGGTGCGATTTCTCTTTATCTCTCCGCATTTTCTGCACCTGTGCAGAATAACGTAGCCCTTTTTGGAGTCGATTTCCACCTTAATCGGGTCCATAACACCGCCACAGGTGTTTTCCCTGTCGCCGGGCATTATATCAACGTGCTTTGAGCAAAGACAGATAGGGCAGTGGTTTCTTGACGAATAGCCGAGGGGCAAAACCTGCGCCCCGCAGTTTTCACAAATAAAGCCGCTGTCGTTTTTTGTAAATCTTTTGTTTTCCATATTACTTTCCTACACAAAATCTTGAAAAGATTGCGCTGACAATTTCTTCGCTAACCCCTCTTGCATCAATCATATCAAGGTGGGAAAGTGCGTTTTCCAAGCTTGTGCAAACTATGTCGTTTGTTGCGCCTAGGGTAAAGGCAGTCATTGCATCCTTAGCCTCGTCAAGAGCAAGGCTGACACTGGAAAATTGTCTTGCATTTGAAATTATTGCATCGTTTGAAATATCTATTTTGCCAAGGTCGTACAGCTGACTAACCACCTGACAAAGCTCCTCATAGCCCCTTTTATCCTTGGCGCTTGTGTAAACCACATAGGGCAAGTTTTCCTTGATTTTTTCTTCAAAATCCTTGGAAATCCCTTGGGGAGTGTCTGATTTATTAAGAATTGCGATGGCGCACTTATCCTTAATTGCCTCTAAAATTTCTTGGTCTTCGCCTGTTTCCTTCCGGCTCAGGTCGAAAACGCAAAGAAGAAGCTCAGAGCTTTCGATTTTGGAAAGGGCACGCTCCACGCCGATTTTTTCAACGGTGTCCTCTGTCTTGTGTATTCCTGCCGTGTCAGCAAGGTTAAGGGTAACACCGCCAAGAGAAAGAGTGCTTTCAATTATATCACGGGTCGTGCCTGCAATATCGGTAACTATGGCAACCTCGTCGCCAAGGAGCATGTTGTAAATAGAGCTTTTGCCCGCATTGGGCTTGCCGATGATTGCGGTTTTAATACCCTCGGTAATGGCTCTGCCTGCACGATAGCTGTGCTTTAGCTTGTCCAGCTCACAAAGAGCAAAGGTAAGTGCATTGCCTATTTCATCTCTGCCTGCCTCGTCAATATCCTCGTCGGGGTAGTCAATGGTAACGTAGGCGTGGGCAAGAATTGAAACGATTTTTTCTCTTATAGCCTCAAGCTTGCTTGACAAAACGCCTCTGGCTTGGGAGGAGGAAAGACGGAGCTGAGAGTCGGTTTTTGCATCAATAACATTACCGATAGCCTCGGCTCTTGTAAGGGTAAGCTTGCCGTTTAAGAAGGCACGCTTTGTAAATTCTCCTGCCTCTGCAAGGGCAGCGCCACTTGACAAAACGCTTTCAAGCACCGCCTGTGTGGAGTAAATACCGCCGTGGCAGCAAATTTCGCAAACGTCCTCTCCCGTAAAGGAGCTTGGCGCCTTGAAATATGTTAAAATTCCGTCGTCAATTATGTCGCCATCACGCAAAATGCTACCATAGTAGCACCTTCTTGGCTCCGGGCTGTCTGTGGAAAGCCTCATCACCTTAAGAGCGACAGTCAAGGCATCGTCTCCGCTGATACGAATAAGGGCAACACCGCCCTTGCCACGGGCTGTGGAAATTGCCGCAATAGTCTTACAATTTATCATTTGAACCTCTATTTTTTCTCAATTATGAAGAAATATGGGGAAGTGGGGGAGTTTACAATTTGAAACTTTGAAATGCTCATTTCAAAACGGCTGATTGTTTTGAAATATTCCTCAAGCATAACCCCCTCGCAGTAGCCCTCCTCGTGTCCGGGGTAAACAGCCACCAAAACAACTCCGCCGCTGTCCAGCATATCAATAGCGCCCTGTACCGCAGGCAGGGTGGTTTCCCTTTTTGTGGTAAGCGCCTTGTTGCCGCTGCCGGGCATATAGCCAAGGTTGAACATACCTGCCTTGATTTTGCCCTCTATGTAATTTTTTGCATTGTGGTGGGAGTCGTGTATCAGGGTGCAGTTATTTGGACAGCCCTCGCTTTGTAGGGTTTTTCTTGTGCTGACAAGCGCCCCCTCTTGAATATCAAAGGCGTAAACCCTGCCCCTTTCTCCAACCGCCTTGGAAAGAAAGGCTGTATCGTGTCCGTTGCCCATAGTAAAGTCGGCACAAACGTCCCCCTCCTCTATGTGGGCAAGAATAAAGCTTTTTTGAAGTGTAAGTAAATCGGTCATAAAAATCTCCTAATTTTCTTACAAAAATTATACCCCTCTTTTACTTTTTTGTCAAGGCTAAGGCTTTTTATAATATTATTTCTTGACAAATAAGAATGTTAATGCTAAAATGTAGGTGCTAATTTTGGATTATTATCATAAAGAAAGGGTAAATTCTTATGAAATGGACATCACTAAACGACCTAAGAGAAAAATATCTTTCCTTCTTTGAGTCAAAAAATCACCTTCGCTTAGGTAGCTTTTCACTTGTACCAAATAACGACAAATCACTACTTCTTATAAATTCTGGCATGGCGCCTATGAAAAAGTTCTTCACAGGAGAGGTTGTGCCACCGTCCAAGAGAGTTACAACCTGCCAAAAGTGTATAAGAACACCTGACCTTGAAAGGGTTGGCCATACCGCACGCCACGGCACCTTCTTTGAGATGCTTGGCAACTTCAGCTTTGGCGATTACTTTAAGGAGGAGGCTATTGAGTGGGCATGGGAGTTCCTTACAAAAACTCTTGAAATTCCTGCAAATCTCCTTTGGCCATCTATCTACGAAAACGACGAAGAGGCATACGAAATCTGGACAAAGAAAATCGGCGTTGACCCAAATCACATTGTAAGACTTGGCAAGGCGGACAACTTCTGGGAGCACGGTAGCGGTCCCTGCGGTCCTTGCTCCGAGATTTACTTTGACCGTGGAGAAAAGCGTGGCTGTGGCTCCCCTGATTGTAAGCCCGGCTGTGATTGCGACAGATTTATGGAAATCTGGAACAACGTATTCTCTCAGTTTAATAACGACGGCAACGGCAACTATACAGAGCTTGTGCAAAAGAACATTGATACAGGCATGGGTCTTGAGCGTCTTGCTTGCGTTATGCAGGACGTTGACAATATGTTCGAGGTTGACTCTGTACGTAAGATTCTTGACACAGTTTGTAAAATTTCCGGCAAGACCTACGGTAAGGATGCACAGGATGATATTTCAATCCGTGTAATTACCGACCATACAAGAAGCGCAACATTTATGATTAGCGACGGCGTTATTCCTTCAAATGAGGGTCGTGGCTATGTTCTTCGCAGGATTATTCGTCGTGCCTGCAGACACGGTAAGCTCCTTGGCATTGACCGTCCGTTCCTTGTTGAAATGTGTCAGGTTGCCATTGGCGAAAGCTGTGAGGCTTATACAGAGCTTAAGGAAAAGGCAGACTACATTAAAAAGGTGCTTGCTCTTGAGGAGGAGCGCTTTGATGCAACAATTGACCAGGGTCTTTCAATCCTTGACGACATTATGGCTAAGGCTAAGGGCGAGGGCAAGAGTGTAATTGAGGGTAGCGATGCCTTCAAGCTATACGACACCTTCGGCTTCCCGATTGACCTAACAAGAGAAATCGCAGAGGAAAACGGCTTTGAGACCGATATGGACGGCTTTAATGCTCTTATGCAGGAGCAAAAGCAAAGGGCAAGACAGGCAAGGGCGTCTATCAGCGGCTGGAGCGACAAGGCAAGAAGCTTTGACCTTCCAAAAACCGAATTTGTGGGCTATGGCGCAACCGAGTGCCAGGGCAAGGTGCTTGCAATTCTTGATGCGAGCGGCGAGAGCGTTGACTTGGTTAGCGAGGGCGAATGTACAGTTATTCTTGACAAAACCACCTTCTATGGAGAGGGCGGCGGTCAGGTTGGCGACACAGGCTCCATAACAATGGGACAGACCACACTTGACGTTGTTGATACAAAGAAATCTGACGGCGTATATATCCATATGTGCACAGTTGCAAACGGACAAATCAAGGTTGGCGATACAGTAGAGTGCCACGTTGACAAGGCAAGACGTGAGGCAATTATGAGAAACCACTCAGCGGTTCATATGCTTCAGGCTGCGCTTCGCTCCGTTCTTGGCACACACGTAGAGCAGGCAGGCTCCTATGTTGACGAAAAAATCGGACGCTTTGACTTTACACATTTCCAGGCTCTTTCCGAGGAGGAGATTAACAAGGTTGAGGCTATTGTAAACTACAATATTCTTCTTGGCACACCTATTGACACAGTTGAAACCGACATTGAAACCGCACGCAAAAACGGTGCTATGGCTCTCTTCGGAGAAAAGTATGGCAAGGTTGTTCGTATGGTTAAGATGGGCGAGTTCTCCACAGAGCTTTGCGGTGGTACACACCTTGACAACACAGCAAAGGCAGGTATGTTCAAGATAGTTACCGAAATCGGCGTTGCCGCAGGTGTTCGCAGAATTGAGGTTGTTACAGGCTACGGCGTTCTTAAGCTGCTTTCGGAAAAGGAAAGCCTTATTACATCTGCCGCTAGGGAACTAAAGTGCCAGAATGCAAACGATATTGCAAAGAGGGCAAGTGCACTTGGCGAGGAAATTAAGGAGCTTAAGAGAGAAATTGAAGCACTCAACTCTAAGATTGCAGGCTCCCGTGTCAGCGACCTTATCTCCGGTGCAACAGTGGTTGGCGAGTACAAGGTTATTACAGCAGACCTTAAGGATATGAGCATAGACGCAGTTCGCTCCCTTGGCGATACAATAAAGGACAAGGAGCCGTGCGCAGTTGCAGTATTTGCAATCCATCAGGGCGAAAGACTTAACTTTATTGCAGTTTGCGGTAAGGACGCAGTTAAAAACGGCGCACACGCAGGCAACATTCTTCGTGAGGTTAGCGCAAAAACAGGCGGTAAGGGTGGCGGACGTCCCGACAGCGCAATGAGCGGTGGCAAGGACATTTCCAAAATCGGCGAGGCGCTTTCGTTGGTTTCTGAGCTACTTAAATAAGTTAATCGGCAGGGAAAGCATAGCCCTGCCGATTTTTGTTAAAAATATATTGAAAGAATTTGTCAACCGAAGGTAAATTTTAGCAAAACACTATTTACTTTTATATAAAAATATGATAAAATATAAAAAAATTTGGGTTTTGAAAAAACCTCAGAAAAATAAAGGAGTGTAAAGATGTTAGATTTATTTTTAACAGCAGGCACAACACCCCCACCCGCAACAGAGGAAACACCTGTTTGGCTCGTTTGCGTGCTTGGTATTGTGGTTGTGTTTATCGGTCTTATCGCAATTATCGGTCTTGTTGAGCTTATGACCTTTATTTGTAATAAGATTTCGAATGCTGTCGCCGAAAAGGAAGAAAAGGCGGCACCTGCACCTGTGGCTACCACACCTGCACCTACACCCGTGGGCGCAATCGAAAACCGTGGTGAGCTTGTTGCGGCAATTTGCGCAGCAGTTGCAGAGGAAGAGGGTACGGACATTTCCGCTATCCGAGTTGTATCACTAAAAAAATTATAATTTGAAAGGATTTAATAAAATGAAAGCATACAAGGTTACTGTAAACGGAAATGTTTATGAAATTACACTCGAGGTTATTGATAAGGCTGATATAAAGGCGGCACCTGCAGCTCCTGCGGCAGAGGCAGCACCGGCACCTGCAGCTCCTGCACAGGCAGGCGCACAGACAATTACTGCTCCAATGCCGGGCAACATTCTTAAGGTTAATGTTACAAACGGTCAGGCTGTAAAGAAGGGCGACGTGCTTATGATTCTTGAGGCTATGAAGATGGAAAATGAAATTATGTGTCCGGCTGACGGCACAGTTGCTTCTGTAAACGTTACAGCGGGCACAACTGTTGAGGCTGGTACTGTACTTTGCTCTATCAACTAATAAGGTGACATCATGGGCGAAAAAATATTAAACTTCTTACAGGACACAGGCTTTTATAAGTTTGTCGAGGGTGACAACTGGAAGATGATCATTATGATCGTTGTTGCTTGTGTTCTTTGCTACCTTGCTATTGCAAAGAAGTTTGAGCCGTTGCTCCTTCTTCCAATCGCAATCGGTATGCTGCTTACAAACCTGCCGGGGGCAGAAATGTTCCATGAGGAGCTTTTTGCCGGCGGTCATGTTAACTGGGCGCTGTTTGGCGGCAGCCCGGTGACAGAGGAAATGCTGGCTGAGCTTGTTGCAAACGGCGTTCCCGTTGATGGTGCTGTTTATCAAAATCTTGCCGCGCTTTGTGAGGCAGGACAGGGTATTACAGTAGGTCTACTTGACGTTCTTTATCTTGGCGTTAAGCTGGGTATTTACCCATGCCTTATCTTTATAGGCGTTGGCGCAATGACAGACTTTGGTCCGCTTCTTGCAAACCCAAAGAGCTTGATCCTTGGCGCTGCTGCACAGGTTGGTATCTTTGCAACCGTTGCAGGCGTTATGGCAGTTAGCGCAATTGGTAGTGCAGGCAACTGGGATCAAATTATGTTCTCGCTAAAGGAGGCTGCATCTATCGGTATTATCGGTGGTGCTGACGGTCCTACTGCAATTTTTGTTACATCAAAGCTTGCACCTCAGCTTCTCGGTCCGATTGCCGTTGCGGCATACTCATACATGGCTCTCGTTCCTGTTATTCAGCCACCTATTATGAAGGCGCTGACAACAAAGAAGGAAAGAGAAATCGTTATGCCTGCTCTCCGTCCTGTTTCAAAGACAGCAAAGATTGTTTTCCCAATCGTAGTTACTGCCTTTGTTGCACTTCTTGTTCCATCAGCAGCAGCCCTTGTTGGTTGTCTGATGTTTGGTAACCTGCTTAAGGAATGTGGCGTTTGCGACAGACTTTCCAAGACCGTTCAAAACGAGCTTATGAATATTGTTACTGTGTTCCTTGGTATTTCCGTTGGTGCAACAGCAACTGCTGCAACCTTCCTCTCTCCAAGAACACTTATCATCATTGTAATGGGCGTTATTGCCTTCGGCGTTGCTACTGCAAGCGGCGTTCTAATTGCAAAGCTTATGAACCTTTTCCTGCCGGAGGGCAAGAAAATCAATCCGCTTATCGGTTCAGCCGGTGTTTCTGCTGTACCTATGGCTGCAAGAGTTTCACAAAAGGTTGGTCAAGAGGCTAATCCATCTAACTTCCTGCTTATGCACGCGATGGGTCCAAACGTTGCAGGCGTTATCGGCTCTGCAATTGCAGCAGGCGTACTTATGGCACTTCTCGGTTAATAAATTACGGGGTAAAATAAATGGCTAAAAAAGTTTTAATTACAGATACAATTTTGCGTGATGCCCATCAGTCCCAAGCCGCTACAAGAATGAGAATAGAGGATATGCTCCCTGCTTGTAAGGCTCTTGACGAGGTTGGATACTGGTCCCTTGAATGCTGGGGTGGAGCAACCTTCGACTCCTGTATGCGTTTTCTTGGCGAGGACCCATGGGAAAGGCTGCGCACACTTAAAAGGGCTATGCCTAACACAAAGCTCCAAATGCTTCTTCGTGGTCAGAATCTTCTTGGCTACAAGCACTACGCAGACGACGTTGTAGAGGAGTTTGTAAAGAAATCTATTGAAAACGGCATTGAGGTTGTTCGTATCTTCGACGCACTTAACGACGTAAGAAATATCGAAACCGCAATGAAGGCAACAAAGAAATACGGTGGACACGTTGAGGCGGCTATTTCCTATACAGAAAGCCCCGTTCACAACCTTGAATACTTTGTAAAGCTTGCTAAGGAGCTTGAAAACAGAGGCGCTGATACAATTTGTATCAAGGATATGGCAAACCTTCTTTTGCCATACGACGCATATGAGCTTGTGTCTGCACTCAAGAAGGAAATCAAGGTGCCAATCCACCTTCACACACACAATACCACAGGCACAGGCGATATGACCTACCTTATGGCAATTCAGGCAGGGGTTGATATTATTGATACAGCTCTTTCCCCACTTGCAAACGGTACATCTCAGCCATCTACCGAGGCAATTGTAGCAACCCTTCAGGGCACAGAATACGACACAGGCATTAAGCTTGAAAAGCTAAGCGACATTGCAGCTCACTTCAGAGGCGTTGCCGCAAAGCTTAAGGAGCAGGGCTCCCTTGACCCTAAGGTTCTAAACGTTGACCCTAACACACTTTTATACCAGGTTCCGGGTGGTATGCTCTCCAACCTTATCTCCCAGCTAAAGCAGGCTAAGGCAGAGGACAAATACTACGACGTGCTTGCCGAGGTTCCAAGAGTTAGAAAGGACTTTGGTTATCCACCACTTGTTACACCAACCAGCCAGATTGTAGGCTCACAGGCAGTTCTTAATGTGCTTTCCGGCGAGAGATACAAGATGGTTACAAAGGAATCCAAGGGATTACTCCGTGGCGAGTATGGTAAGGTTCCGGGCGAGGTTAACGAAGAGGTTAGAAAAAAGGCAATCGGAAACGAGGAAATTATTACCTGCCGTCCTGCAGACCTTATCGAGCCTGAGCTTGATAAGTACAGAGCCGAGGCAGGCGACCTTGCAAAGTGCGACGAGGACGTTCTTTCCTACGCACTCTTCCCACAGGTTGCAACAAAGTTCCTTTCCGAAAGAAATAAGCCAAAGGCTGACCCAAATGCAGTTCGTGAAATCTTCGTTGAGGACGTTAACTTCTAAAACAAAAGGCGAGCATTAGCGTGATACTCTTAACGGAGTATCACGCTAACTCTATTCGCCTTCGGCGAGTTCTATTGCTACGCAGTGATATTCGGCTTACGCCGAGTTATATTTGCTACGCAAGTTTAGGGCGAATAGAATATCACTGAAGCCGCAA
>JAFUJS010000009.1 GCA_017468115.1 Clostridia bacterium
AACAATATCTACTACTTGTTGAAGATTGGTTGATTTTTTACAATACTACAAGATTAAAAAACAGGAAAAGGTGATTTCCTCTTCCTGTTTCTTGTCGTGCCTTTTTATTTTTTGTGAACTAAATGGGGTTCACTTCATTTTACCTGTTCCTTTTTATTTTATTTCGTTGTATCGTAGTAGTAGCCGTATAGGTAGTTACCGCTTGTGAACTTGCCGAAGATATATTTGTTGCAGGCAGACTCGTTCATAATCATAATCTTGCCGTCGTGGTAAACAATTTCCTCTGCCATTGGCGGTGCGTCAATGGTTGTGATATAATTGTCGCCGCCTACAAAGTAAACAGGGTATTCGTTGTCCCAAACTGCTGTGTCTGTCTTGCAAAGCTCGCTTGCCTCGATTTTGTCAAGGTCGTAAATATGAATCTTGGAAATGGAAAGTCCCCAGGAGCAGGAAAGCATAAGCTTGCCATTATCAATATACATACCTTGAACAGTGGACGGTGTAGAGTAAACTGCCTCAGGCTTTAGGCTAATGCCATATTCAGCCTCGGGGTCAAGCTTGTATTTGAGAATAACGGAAAGGTTTGTTTGCTCGCCCTTTGTAAAGTGCTGATTTTCAGTAGTTGCGTAATTGTTTGCTGCGTCCTCAAAGGAGCCTGCGTACAAATAACCGTCAAACACCTTGCAGTAGGCTGGGCTAACCTCATCGGCATTTGCCCCGTCCTTAAGAGTGCTGACCTTGAATGTGCCAAGGCGCTTTGTCTCGCTCTTGCCGCCTATAATATCATCAAGATTGAAAACATAAAGGCACTTAGAGCCGGAAATATAAAGGTAATTTCCCTTATCTGTGTATTGATATGTAAGACCGCCTGCGTGTCCCGTGAAGGTCTCGCCCTTTTCGTTCTTGAGCTGTGTCATATTAACAACATTTCCCCACTGGTCAAGCAGGTAAACACGGGAGCTTGACTTGTCGGTCATATAGCCACAGGCAAGGAAGTGCACCTTGTCGTTGCCCTCCTCATCCTTCAAAACAATCTTTTCAAAGCCCTGAGGAATATAGCCCTCGCTAAGACCGGGAATCTTGAATTCTGTTGATGCGTTTGTGAAGAAGCCGGTAAAGAACAGGCGCTCGCCCACCTTTACTCCTGCCAAAAGAAAGATAACTACTAAAAGAATTGTAAGTAGCACCTTTAGTGTAATTCTTAAACCTTTACTCATAAAATCTCCTTTATTAAACGGGTAGAGTATCCTCTGATTTTTCTGCCTGTTCCTTTTCTGTTCTTTCCAGATTTTTCTTAGCCACAGTAAGCATAAGCTTGATTCTGTTCAGCTGGTTAACCTCGGAGGCGCCGGGGTCGTAGTCAACTGCCACAACGTTGGACTCGGGGAAGTGCTTGCGAAGAAGCTTAATAACACCCTTACCAACAACGTGGTTAGGAAGGCAGGCAAAGGGCTGAATACAAACAATATTCGGTGCGCCCGAATGAATAAGCTCAACCATCTCGCCGGTTAGGAACCAGCCCTCTCCATATTGGTTTCCGATGGAAAGGAATGGCTTTGCCATCTTAGCAACCTCTGTAATATGCACAGGCGCATCAAAGCGCTTAGATTTCTTAAGAGCCGCCTTTGCGGGTCTGCGCACCATTTCAATAGCGCCAACGCCAAGCCTTGCAATCAGGGCAGAGGTCCACTTAAAGCCAAGGAAGCGGTGCTTGTAATCAGAGTTGTAAATGCAGTAGTTAAGGAAGTCGATAAGGTCAGGCACAACCGCCTCGGCACCCTCTCTTTCAAGCAGGTCAACCAGGTTGTTGTTTGCAAGAGGCATATATTTAACCAAAATCTCGCCAACAACGCCAACCCTAGGCTTCTTAAGACCCTCGATAAGCGGTAGCTCGTCAAAGTCCTTAACAATGCCACGGCAAACCTTTTTGTAGGTCCATTTTGTTTTCTTGTTTACAAGGAAGTCAATTGCAATATCACGCCACTTGGCATGCAGCTCGTTTGCAGAGCCAACGGTAGCCTCGTAAGGACGTGTCGCATACAGACAGCGCATAAGAAGGTCGCCGATAATAACTCCGCGAAGGGCAGAGATAATAAGCCCAAGGGAAGGCTTAAAGCCCTCGTTCTTCTCAATGCCCACAGCATTAAGG
Source organism: Clostridia bacterium (assembly GCA_017468115.1). The sequence goes on from JAFUJS010000009.1 coordinate 2,150, forward strand.
GAGATAACGGGAATATAGGACATGCCCACCTTGTCAAGGGCGTGTCTTATAAAGCCAACGTAGTTGCTGGCACGGCAGCAGCCGCCTGTCTGTGTCATAATAATGGCAAGCTTGTGCGTGTCGTACTTGCCCGAAAGCACCGCATCCATAATCTGCCCCACAACGGTAATAGACGGGAAGCAAGCATCGTTATTTACATATTTAAGACCTGTATCAATAGCACCACGGTTGTCGTTATCAAGAACCTCAACATTGAAGCCGTACTTGTCAAACAGCGGCTCCAAAATATCAAAGTGTATAGGGGACATCTGTGGGGCAAGGATTGTATACCTGTCCTCAAACATTTTCTTAGTAAACTCCGTGCGCTGATAATTAACAGGCTGTGCCTCTGGCTTAATACCCTTTTCCTTACGCATATTCATAGCAGAAATAAGGCTGCGGATACGGATTCTGATAGCGCCAAGGTTATTAACCTCGTCAATCTTCAAAACGGTATATAGCTTTTGGGAGCCCTCAAGAATTTCGCAAACCTGGTCGGTTGTAACTGCGTCAATTCCACAGCCGAAGGAGTTTAGCTGAATAAGCTCTAAATTCTCGTGCTTGCGTACGAATGCCGCCGCATTATAAAGACGTGAGTGGTAAACCCATTGGTCGTTTACTCTTAGCCCCTCGATTTCCTCAAATATAAAGGGCAGAGAGTCCTCGGTAAGCACAGCAAAGCCATAAGAGGAAATAAGCTCGGGAATGCCGTGGTTAATTTCAGGGTCAAGATGGTATGGTCTGCCTGCAAGCACAATTCCTCTTGCACCGGTTTTTTCCATCCATTCAAGGGTTCTTTCGCCCTCTTTTCTTACATCAGCCTTTGCCCTTTGCTGCTCAGCCCAAGCAGACTTAACAGCGTCCTTAACCTCTTTTTCGGAAATACCAAACAAGTCTCTTTCGTGACAGAAGTAGCTAACAAGCCTTTCCTGTGCGATTTTTTCGTTTGTAAAGGCAATAAACGGACGAAGATATGTAACCTTGCCCTCAACAATTTCCTCAACATTGTTTTTAATGTTCTCGGAATAGGAAACAACGATAGGGCAGTTGTAGTGGTTTTGTGCGCTTTCCTTTTCCTGATGCTCGTAGAACACGCAGGGGTAGAAGATAGTAGGCACACCCTCGTTAATCAACCATTTAATATGACCGTGGGCAAGCTTTGCAGGATAGCACTCGGACTCGGACGGGATTGTGTCCATACCAAGCTCGTAAAGCTTTCTCGTGGACTTGGGAGATAGCACAACGCTAAAGCCCAGCTCCTTAAAGAAGGTAGCCCAGAAGGGGTAGTTTTCATAGATATTAAGAACACGTGGAATGCCGATAACACCACGCCTTGCCACATCCTTAGGAAGCGGCTCGTAGTCGAACATTCTGTGTAGCTTGTATTCCGGTAGGTTTGGTCCCTTTTCCTTGCCGTTTTCCTCGCCGGAGCCCTTTTCACACCTGTTACCTGTAATGTGTCGTCTGCCACCGGGGAAGCGGTTAACTGTAAGAATACAGCTGTTGGAGCAGCCCTTACAACGAATGGTTTCGGTTGTGTAGGTAAGGTTAAGGATTTCGTCAATAGAGAGGGTTGTGCTTTTCTTGCCCTGCCAGCTGTTCTTAGCAATAAGGGCGGCACCGAAGGCACCCATAATGCCGGAGATATCCGGGCAGGTAACCTGTGCGCCCGAAATTTCCTCAAGTGCACGAAGCACAGCGTGGTTATAGAAGGTTCCGCCCTGAACAACAACGTGGGAGCCAAGGTCGGAAACAGTCTTTAGCTTAATAACCTTGTAAAGTGCGTTTTTAATAACGGAGTAGGCAAGACCGGCAGAAATATCGGAAACGGTAGCGCCCTCCTTTTGCGCCTGCTTTACATTGGAGTTCATAAATACGGTACAGCGTGTACCAAGGTCAATGGGGTTCTTTGCAAAGATAGCCTTTTTTGCAAATTCCTCTGCGGTGTAGCCAAGGGAGTTTGCAAAGGACTCAATAAAGGAGCCACAGCCCGAGGAGCAAGCCTCGTTAAGAAGAATTGTATCAACGGAGCCGTTTTTAATCTTAACGCACTTCATATCCTGTCCGCCAATGTCAAGCACGCAGTCAACCTGTGGGTCGAAGAATGCGGCGGCGGTACAGTGGGCGATTGTTTCAACCTCTCCGCAGTCAAGGCTAAAGGCAGACTTAAGAAGCTTTTCGCCATAGCCTGTTGAGCAGGAGTATGTAATATTAACTCCGTCGGGAAGAAGCTTGCCAAGCTCCTCCATAGCACGGATAGCTGTCTTTATCGGAGAGCCTTGGTTATTTGAATAGAAGGAGTAAAGGAGTTGACCCTCGTCGCCAATCAAGGCAAGCTTTGTGGTTGTGGAGCCTGCGTCAATACCAAGGAAGCAGTTGCCACGGTATGTCTCCAGGTCCCCCTTCTTAATTGTTGCCCTCTTGTGTCTTTCAAGAAAGGCATCGTAGTCCTCCTCACTTTCAAAAAGAGGGTCAAGGCGCTTTAGCTCAAACGCCATTTCAACGCCGTTTTCAAGGCGAGAAATAAGCTCGTCAATAGTTGTTTCGGCAGTTTTGTCGTCGCACTCAATAGCGGCGCCATATGCAGCAAACAGGTGGGAGTTTTCAGGGTCCACAATGTTTTCCGGTGTTAGCTTAAGGGTTCTTATAAACGCCTTTTTCAGCTCCGGCAAAAAGTGGAGAGGGCCGCCAAGAAAGGCAACACAGCCACGAATAGGCTTACCGCAGGCAAGACCTGAAACTGTTTGGTTTACAACGGATTGGAAGATAGATGCAGAAAGGTCAGCCCTTGTTGCACCCTCGTTAATAAGCGGCTGAATATCTGTCTTTGCAAATACGCCACAGCGTGCCGCAATAGGGTAAATCTGCTTATAATTCTCAGCCTCACGGTTAAGACCTGTGGCATCTGTCTGCAAAATTGCCGCCATCTGGTCAATGAAGGAGCCTGTGCCGCCTGCACAAATTCCGTTCATTCTCTCCTCAACGTTGTTGCCGTCAAAGTAAATAATCTTGGCATCCTCACCGCCAAGCTCAATAGCAACATCGGTTTGTGGAGCTAAATATTTAAGTGAAGAGGCAACAGCTGCAACCTCTTGCATAAATTCAATATTAAGGGCTTTACCAAGGTTAATAGAGCCGGAGCCTGTAATCTTAGCCTTAACTCTGAACTCGCCCAGCTTTTCTCTCGCTTCCTTAAGAAGCTGGCAAAGCTTAGATTGTGTGTGGGCAAGGTGCCTTGCGTATTCGCCATACAAAATCTCGTTATTTTCGTCAATAACTGCAACCTTAACGGTGGTAGAGCCTATATCAATACCAATTCTATAAAGCTTCATTTTTTCTCCTTTAGTTTTCCAAGTAGCCCTGGGTGGACAAATATCTTGACCCGCTATCGGGTAGGACTACAACAATGTTCTTGTTTTCCTCTTTTTTTGCAATATCTATGGCAGCCTTAAGGGCAGCGCCTGAGGAAATACCGCAGAGTAGACCCTCAACCCTTGCCAGCATAGTGCCGTAGCTATATGCGTCCTCATCTGAAACAGTTATAATCTCGTCAATTACTAAGGTGTCTAGTATGTCGGGCTTGAAGCCTGCGCCAATTCCTTGTATTTTGTGGCTGCCGGATTTACCCTCTGTCATAAAGGGAGAGCCTGTCGGCTCAACACCCACAACCTTGATTTTTTCGTTTTGTGATTTCAAGTATTTGCCAATACCCGAAATTGTGCCCCCTGTACCAAAGGTGGCAACAAGGCAGTCAACCTGTCCGTCCATGTCACGATAAATTTCGGGACCTGTGGTGTTAAGGTGCGCCAAGGTGTTATCCTCATTTTCAAACTGCATAGGCATAAAGCTGTTTTCACTTTGTTCAAAAAGCTCCCTTGCCCTTTTAATTGCACCGCCAATGCCCTCGCTCTTGGGAGTTAGGACAACAGAAGCGCCATAAGCCTCAATGGTTTTAATTCTCTCACAGGAAAGCCCCTCTGGCATAACGATAATTACCTTGTAGCCAAGGACAGCACCAAGCATGCTAAGACCAATGCCGGTGTTTCCCGAGGTTGGCTCGATAATAGTGCCGCCGGGCTTTAGCTTACCGCTGCTTATAGCCCCCTCAAGCATAGAAAGAGCAGCACGGTCCTTAATTGAGCCGGCAGGGTTAAAAAGCTCCACCTTGGCAAAAAGCCTGGACTTAAGACCAAGCGCCCTTTCAATGGCGCAAAGCTCCAAAAGCGGGGTTTTTCCAACCAGCTCCACAACAGATTTATATATTTTCATAAATTCTCCTTAATTATTTTTGGTTTACCAAAAATACACCATCTTATATTCTACCACATAATATTAAAAATTTCAATATTTGAGTCGCAAAAACAAATAAAGGAAAAAGGTACTTTAAATTTTCCTTGTTTTGTGCTAGAATAGAATAGAGAAAACCAAAAGAGAGGTATTTATAGTGGTAAACGCAGTAATTTTCGACCTTGACGGCACTCTTGCCGACACTATGGACGACCTGAAAACGGCTATGAATAATATGCTGAAAAGCCTTGGCTACAAAACCCGTACCAAGCCGGAGCTTCTTAGCTTTATAAACAGAGGCGCACGCAATTTTGTAAAAAGCTCCCTGCCTAAAATCGTGCAGGATTCGGAGCTTATTGTAGATAGCGCCCTTGATGTATACGAGCAGGAGTATGCAAAGTGCTACTGTGAAAGCACCTATGCCTTTGACGGCGTTAAGGAGGCTTTAGAGGGGCTAAAGGAAAAGGGCATTAGAATAGGCGTGCTATCAAACAAGCAGGACGCATTTGTTAAGCATATATGCGAAAAGCTTTTTGGTAAGGGCTTTTTCAAGGCAACAATGGGGCAGACAAGCCTGCCCACCAAGCCGGACCCACAGGGTGCGCTGCTTATGGCAAGGCTCCTTGGCGCAAAGCCCCAAAACTGTATTATCGTTGGCGACTCGGATGTTGATATGATGACCGCACAAAACGCAGGCATGACCTCTATTGGCGTTAGCTGGGGCTACCGCAGTGAGGACGTTTTAAGCCGTGCCGGAGCCGACTATATCGTAGGCAGCACAGAGGAGCTGCTTGAGGCAATTTACGAAACAGTAAAGAAAAATCAGCAAAAGCGCCTAAAGGGCACAAAAACCGAAAATTAACAAAAAAGCCGACCCCGTGTCGGCTTTTTTGATATTTACAAGAAAAACAAGCCTGATTTTTTGAATTCGGAGACAAATCAACAAAAATTCGTTAATTGTTATGCAAAATACACAAAAAAACATTTGTTTTTTTTTTTTTTTTGTTTAACTTGACAGTTTTCCACATCTATGTTAGAATATAATAAACAATAAATAGTACTCAGGAGAGTTTTATGAAAAAGAAGTTATTAATATTTGCTCTTATGCTTACCATGCTTGTATGCCTGCTTGCAATTTCAGTAAGCGCAGAAACAATTACCTATGAGAATGAGGAGATTGAACTGGTAAATAATCTGGGCGACCCTTCCTGGTATACAGGCACCGTTGCTGAGAAAATTACAGACAAGGACTCTATTGTAATTCTGAAGGATGCCGACGGAAATAAAAAGGCTTTTCCATCTTACTACATCTTCCGCTTTGTTGTAAGTAACGACACGGTTTATATTAACTACGCCGATGACGCTAAAAACCCTGGAGTTGATTATTCCTTTGTCAACGCAAATCAAGAAACGCAGTATTCTAGCGGTAGCATTTACTATGCGGAAATTCCAAGCGGCGTTACAAAGGCAATCCAAAACTACATTTTCGGTAGAGAAAACGGTATCGCTTATGAAACAAATTGCGTGGAAATTGTTTTGCCTGACTCTATTACCGAAATGAGCGCACAGTGCTTTAGGAAGATGCCTGTCTGCAAAAAAATCACACTTCCTAAGAATGTAAAAACCATTGCCAGCTGGGCTTTTTCCGGCTCAACGGCACTTACAGAGGTTGTTGTTCCCGAGGGATGTCTGCTTGAAACAACAGGTAACAGCTTTAGTGGCTGTACCAGCCTTACAATATTTAATTTTGCAAACCTTTCCAAGCTTACCTCAATAGGCGGTAGTGCATTTGAATCCTGCGCTTTAATCGGCAAGGTGGACCTGTCCAACTGTGCAGACTTGGTTACAATTGGCAACAAGGCCTTTAAGAGCTGTAAGAGTATTACGAGCGTTGATATATCCAATGCAACCGAACTCGAAACCATAGATTTTGAGGCGTTTTACGTTTGCTCCGCTATAACAGAGATTAAATTTGCAAACACACCGAACCTTGCCACTATTGGCTACTCTGCATTTAGCGGCACTACAAGTCTTGAAAAAATTTACATTGACCTGTCAAGCGTTACGACAATTGGGTACAGCGCCTTTATGTTTACAGGCAAAAACGATGCAGGAAACACAAAAACCGTTTGGTATACTCCCGATGGGGAAAGGCTTGTTAACCTTTATAGCTTGACAACCCTTCCGCAAAGTGCTTTTGCGTCCTCTAACCTGGGTGGTGGCGCAAGCGACCCTACGAAAATTATTTGGCCAAAAGAAATTAAGGTTATGGAGTGCTCAAGCGACGGTCAGCAGTTCAGAAAGTGCAACATAGTAGGCACAATGATACTTAATTTTTCCACCGAGGCGCTTGCTGAAAACACAACGAGAGGCATTTCAAACTGGTCCTTAAGAGGAAATAGCTTTGACACTCTTATTATTACAGGAGATTGTGTAACAATAAAGGGTAGCGCACTTTCCGATGTATCAACACTTACTAAGATTGTTATTTTGGATTCTTCGATTGATGTAACAGGTGCAGATGTTTTCAACAAGACAGTTGACCTTTATTGCTATGCCAACGCATTTACAACAAATACAACAATTAACAAAACAAACGTAATCAATATCACAGCACACGACTATGCATATTACGGTGCTTGCGGTGCAGATTGTAAGGTAACTCTTGCAAGCGATAGCACCGTGGCAACAATAGCTACACCTGTTCACACAGATGAGGGTGTTGTAGATAGCCTATACTGTCCAATCGGTGCAGTGGTTAATTACACCTGTAAGTATTGTAAGAGAGTGAGAACAGAGGGCGAGGGCACAGAACACAGCCACACGGTTGCAGTTATTGTTTATAATGACGGCTTTACAAGCGCAGGACTTAAAACTCTTAAGTGCGCAGGCCAGGGCTGTACCTCAACTCTTGAGGAGGGAGAGCCAACCCTGCCAATCTTTGTAATCAATGGCTATACAAAATCAGAAACAGGCTCCCTTGCACAAAGCTTTGCAATTAACAGAGAGGCTTTTGAAGAGTATATTAACGCAGGCAATGATTTGACCTATGGCCTTGTCGCTGCTGTAAAGCACGAAAAGCTTGGTACACTTGACGGCAAGCTATTTACAAGCAAGGGCAACAAGATTAACGAAAAGGTTGCAACAGTTGACTTCACAAATCGTCCATATGATATTATGGAGCTTGTAATTGCCGGACTTACAGAAGCAAACGCAGATGTAGAGGTATATTGCTGTGCATACTATACAGTAGGCGACAATGTTTACTATATGGGTCAAGAGGGCGTAGGCGATACTGCCAGCGCAGTAACAATAGCAACAGCGCCAACAGTACAGGATGCTGTCCTTCCAACAAAGGAAGACTGATATAACAAGAAAAGAGTAGCCACGGCTACTCTTTTTTAATAGTACAAATAAAAATGGCTACCCGATTGGGTAGCCATTTTAAGTAGGAAATTGTTTTATAATTACTTAACCTCAGCCTTTGCGCCAGCCTCTGTAAGCTGCTTAGCAATGTCTTCAGCTGTTTCCTTAGAAACTGCTTCCTTAATAGCCTTTGGAGCGCTTTCAACAAGCTCCTTAGCTTCCTTAAGGCCAAGACCGGTGATCTCACGAACAACCTTGATAACGTTAAGCTTGGAAGCGCCAGCCTCAACAAGAACAACGTCAAATTCTGTCTTCTCCTCAACAGGAGCAGCAGCAACAGCAGCACCAGCAACTGCAACAGGAGCAGCGGATACGCCGAATTCTTCCTCAACTGCCTTTACAAGGTCAGCAAGCTCGAGAATAGTAAGAGTTTTGATTTCTTCAACGATATTTGTAATCTTTTCGTTAGCCATGATAAATAATCCTCCGTAAAATTGAATTAATAAATTTTTTTAATTTTTATACATTTATTAGGCAATGTATGAAGCCTTATTCAGCAGCAGACTCGCCACCCTTGCTGTCAATAACAGCCTGAATAGCACGAGCAAAGCCGGAGATAGGACCTTGAATGCTTCCCAAGAATCTTGCGAGGAGAACCTCTCTTGATGGGATTTCAGCAAGAGCCACAACGGTGTTTGCATCTACAACTGCATTCTCAAGGAAACCGCCCTTAATTTCAAAGGAGCTAACCTTATCAGCGTATTCCTTAGCGATTTTTGCTGGAGCAATTGGATCATCATAACCGAAAGCGATAGCGCTCATACCGTTAAGATTTTCCTTCATAGCGCTGTAACCTACTTCATCACAAGCACGACCAATGAGTGTATTTTTAACAACCATGTAGTCAACACCTGCTTTTCTGAAAGCAGCACGCATTTTTGTATCATTTTCAACAGTGATACCCTGGTACTGAACAAGAACACCGGACTGAGCTCTCTTCATCTTTTCAACAAGCTCGGCAACAACGGCCTTCTTTTGTTCAAGAACTGAAATGCTTGGCATAAAACAACCTCCTTAGTTATTTCCGACAGCAAAAGAAAAAATCTTTTTCCGAGTAAAGACGCAAATATCCACACCGAAAAAAGATTTAATTATTTAAGTTATTAATTCTTTCCTCGGCAGGGAGCATACGCAATTACTGAGACCTGCTGTCTTTGGATTAGCCTTGACATTATAGCACACTAAATATGGCTTGTCAATAGCTTTTTTGAAAAATTTTTATTTTAATTTCCTAATGTCAGAGCCCACGAATTTTTTAATAGTAAAGTCGCCAAAAAGACGGCTTGTAATTCTATCGTCGTAAAGCTTTTGAATTTCCGCACCCTTTAGGTTGGTGCTTGCAATAATAGGCAAATTTTTGTTAAGCCTTGTATTAATAATGTTGTAAAGACACGCCTTTGTAAAGCCGGAAACCATCTCAACGCCAAGGTCGTCGATAATAAGCAGGTCAGCCTCTAAATATCTGTCGCCCAAAATCTCTGCATCCTCATCAAAGCGGTCCCTGAAGCGGTCCTTATCAAAGTCGGAGAAGATATTTTGTGCCGTTTCGTAAACTACATTATAGCCCCTTTCGATAAGCTCCCTTGCCACAGAGGTGGAAAGGTGGGTTTTACCAAGCCCTGTGCCGCCTACAAAAAGCAGGTTTTCCTTGTCCTTGTCAAAATCTCTTATGTAGTCCTTAAGATAATTTACAAGCCTTTCCATTTCCCCCTTGTCCTCATAATATTCGAGGCTAAAGGAGTCAAAGCTCTGGGTTTTGAGCAGGTTTCCGATGCCGGAGCTTTCCAGCTGCTTTTCAACAAGGGCGGCACGGTAGCACTTACACATTTTGCCGTCTGCAAAGCCGTAATCGTTGCAAAGCTCACATCTGTACTTAATATCTGTATAATTGGAATCAAAGCCGTTTGCCACAAGAAGGGCACAGCGCTTTTCTTGAAGGGCGAGGTTTTTTGCCTTTACCTCATCAAGTCGCTCCTTAAGACCGTCCTTTCCCTGCATAGCCACAGCCATAATCTCTGTGCCCGTCTTGGAAAGCTGATTGTCGATATCAATAATCTCGGGGATTTTATCATAAACCTGGGCAAGGCGCATATTTGCCTCGCTTTCGTTAAGCCTGCGGCGGTTTTCAAATTCGTCGTGAACGGCTATAACATTCTTTTTAAGAAAGCTCATTTTTTCTTTCCTTTCGCAATTTTTTCCGAGGAGCGCTTCAAGGCAGCCTCGAAGAAGTCGTCAGCATCAAAGCTGGACTCGGACACCTTGCTCTTGTAAGCCTGCATAGCTTCCTCAGCCGCCTCTGCGGTCTTAATACCGCTGGAAAGCCAGTTTTCAATAACCTTTGCAGTATAAGAGGGGGATGGCTTGCCTGTGTTGGCAACTGTGATTTCATACGCCTTTTCAATCAGCTCAAAGCTAACCTTGGCATTAATCCAGCCCTCAAAAATATCTCTTTCACGCTTGATAAACTCACGCTCGCCAATGCCAAAAAGCCTTCTTATTTTATATTCAAGGGAGCGCTTGTTTTTGCGAGCCGAGAAGTGGCTTTCAAGCTTGTCGTAGGTGTCAACACCCTCATCGTAAAGATTTTTTGCGGTTTTTCTTATGTAAGCCCAGCTTGCCTTGTCGCATTCCTTACAATGCTCAAGAAGCAGCAAAATATAGTCGTCACTGAACCTGTAAAAGCTCTTTAGGTTAATTACATTATTATAATCGGGAGTATTAAAGTTCTTTTCAAGTACGGCTTGACAGCCCACAAAAAGCGCCTCAATTTCCTTGTTTTCCTCAATAAATGCGGCAATTTGCTTGCCTGTGTAGGTAGGCATAGAGTTTTTCTCGGCACTTTCAATGGCGCTAGCCGCCAAAATGCCTGCATCTAAGCCCTCTACCGCTATAACACCTCTTTCAGCCCAAAAGGCAAGGGCACATTTGATATCGTTTATTTCAAGGTCTAAATCCGTTGCAAGCTTGTCAATACATCCGTCAAAATTCGACAAGCAGGACATGTAATTAAAGATGGAAAGAAGAACCTTAAGCTGAGCTTCGTCAGCATCCCTCACGTGCTCCGAAACAGAGGCAGGTAGGTTCAAAATACCACCGCTATATTTAATTTCTATTTTCATTTTTACCTCTTAGCTCGGATAGGCATTCAGGCTCTCATCAGCCAAAGCACCTGCCAAAAATTCGTAATAGCCCTGTGCGCCAATCATTGCCGCATTGTCGCCACAGAGATAAAGCTCAGGTGCATAAAACTCTGCACCCATTTTTTCGCAAACCTCCAAAATTCCCTTTCTTATGTGGGAGTTTGCGCTGACACCGCCCGCAAGAACAATTTTCTTGTAGCCGGTTGATTTAATTGCCATAGCAACCTTTTCCTTAACTGCCTCAACAATAGATTTTGTTGCAGAGGCGCAAACGTCCTCACGGCAGATTTCCTCGCCCTTTTGGTTCTTTGTGTTCAAATAGTTTACAACTGCGGTTTTTAGACCGCTGAAGGAAAAGTCCAAGGTGTCCTTGGAAATTGCAGGGGATGGGAAGGCAATAGCATCCTTGTTACCAAGACAGGCAAGCTTATCCATAGCCGCACCGCCGGGGTAGCAAAGACCCATAACTCGTCCGATTTTATCAAAGCATTCTCCTGCCGCATCATCACGTGTAGATGCAATTTCCTCAAGGGACGTGTATGATTTTACATCAAAAAATGATGTGTGTCCGCCGGAAACCACAAGCGACAAAAACGGTGGCTTAAGCTCCTTGTGGCTAAGGTAATTTGCCGCCACGTGGCCCTTTATGTGGTCAACAGGAACTAATGGAATATTGTTTGCAAAGGTCAAGGATTTTGCAAAGTTTACAGCCACCAAAAGGGCGCCGATAAGACCGGGACCCTGGGTTACGGCAATAAGGTCAATGTCCTTAATTGTAAGCCCAGCCTTGTCAAGTGCCTCATAGGTAATCTTTGAAATAGCCTCAATGTGGGCACGGCTGGCAATTTCCGGCACAACACCCCCATAAAGGGCGTGAATATCCACCTGAGATGCCACAATATTCGATTTTATCGTGCGCTGGTCCTCGCTCATTTCCAAAACTGCTGCGGCAGTTTCGTCGCAAGAGGACTCAAAGGCTAAAACAAACACTTAAATACCTCACTCTAAATTCATTAAAATTGCGTTTTCCTTCGGCTTTGTGTAGTGATTTTTTGAAACACCGACAGGAGCAAAGCCGAATTTTTTATATAGCTCAATTGCGGGCAAATTTGACTCTCTTACCTCAAGAAAATACTTGCTCACCCCTTGCCCCTTGGCATAGGTGATAAGATAGTCAACAAGCAGGGAGCCAACCCCACGTCGCCTTGCCTCGGTGGCTGTGGCAACGTTACAAATATGGCACTCGTCAAAGACAAGCCGAAAGCTGATATACCCCAGCACCTGCCCGTTTTCCGTTGCCACGAAAAACTGCCAAAGCCCGTTTTCCAAATATTCTGAAATGTCCTTTTTTGTAAAGGGAACAGAGAAGCATTCTGCCTCAATTTCAGCCACAGGGTCCACAAAATCCCTTGAAAGCGGCTCAATTACAATGCCCATATCAGTAGCCAAACTTACCGGACAGGCTGTCGTCGTTGGAAATCCAATCGTTCACATCTACGATGGTGTAGTCTGTCTTTGTGTTTCTTATAATAACTCTTTCAATGCCTGCGTTGATAATTTGGCGCTTGCACATCATACAGCTGTTCATACCGCCGATAATATCGCCGGTTTGTGGGTCGGTGCAGCACATATAAAGTGTTGCGCCCAGCATCTGCTCACGTGAAGCGGCAATAATTGCATTTGCCTCTGCGTGCACGCTTCTGCAAAGCTCGTACCTTTCGCCCTTTGGAATACCCAGCTTATCTCTTTGGCAAGAGCCAAGCTCGTTACAATTCTTTCTTCCACGTGGAGCGCCGTTGTAGCCTGTTGATACGATAATATCATTCTTCACAACGATAGCGCCAAATCTGCGCCTTATACAGGTGCTACGCTCTGATACTGTTTCAGCAATGTCAAGATAATAGTTGTGCTTAGAAACTCTTTCCATAATAAACTCCTAATTGTTAAAGTCAAATACAACCTTACCGTCCTGTAATTTAAGAACTGCGTCAAAGGCCTTTTTGTTTTTAGAAATAAAGCCTTGGATTTTGCTTGTCTTACCTGTGGCAAGAAGCATTTTTACATTTGAAACCGAAATTACTCTTTGGCAAATTGACTTGTTAATAGAGAACTTGCAGCCCTTTTCCTTGTAGCCGGAGCAGCCGTAGCCAAACTTGGTTCTTACAACATTGGAGTCGCAAAGTGGGCATTTTCCAACCACCTCGCCAAAAAGACCGATGTTTGTGTCCAGCTCAGGCGATAAATCCTTGGATTTATCAAATACGGACTGAATTTCCTTTTCTGCAAGCCCTACGCTGTGGTCAATGGTAAACTCGCCACGGAAAACCTTTTTCAGCGCCTGACCCATTTCAGAGGTCTTATACTTGTCCATTGAAATGCCAAGCTGAGAAAGCGCCTCAATAAGATATTCGCCGTCGGGCAGAATATAATATGAGTCCTTTTTCAGCATAATATATGCGCTCTTGCAGGCGTTTTCTATAATGCCTGTTCTTGTTGCCTCTGTACCAAGCTCCAAGCCCTCGAAGATAGCCTTGTAATCCTCGTCGTCGCTATCGTCTGCATTTGCCTTGTCCTCCTTGAACGGATTTTTAAGATAGTTGTTCAAGGTTTCAATGGTGTAGTGCTTAGGGGGAGTTGTCTCCTTTTCTTGAGGCTTAAAGTCGATATTTACAATATCGCCCTTGTTTAGCTTGGGTAAAATCTTGTCCTTAGGGGTGTAGTCGTCAAACTTGGTCCAGCCCGGCTGGGTAATAACCGTGCCCTTAAGCACAAATTCCTCAAGCTTGCCAACGGAAATTTTAATCTCGCTCTTCTCAATAAGACAATCCTCGGAGCAGAATACAGCAACAAAGCGCCTTAAAATGGTTGAATAAACCTGCTTTTCCCTTTCGTTAAGAGTCTTAGGGTCGGGGATTTTGTAGGTTGGTGTAAGAGCCGAGTGGGATTCAATCTTAGAGTCGTCAAAGATAGATTTTGCAAACTTGAACTGAACAGGGTAGCCCAGCTTTGCCACGTTTGCGATAATGGACTTCATCTTTCCCTGCTCGGCAGTTGCAAGATATTCCGAGTTGGTACGTGGGTAGGTAACATAGCCGTCCTCGTACAGCTTTTGCACGGTGGAAAGGGAGTCGTCCATAGACATTTTATACTTCTTTCCAAGGTAGCTCTGGAGCTTGGATAGGGAGAACAGCTTAGGGGGAGAGAGTGTGTCCTTCTTGGTCTTAACCGAGGTAACAACGGCGCTTTCGCTGTTGTATTTTGCACATTCCTCTGTCGCTTCCTTTAGCTGGTCCTTAGTAAATTTCGTCTTTGAGGTAAGGTCCACAAACTCATCGTTTGTTTTCTCGTGGGAGGCAATTACATAGTATTTTTCGGGCACAAAGTTCCTAATTGCAAGGTCCCTGTCGTAAATTGCCTTCACAATAGGCACAATAACTCTGCCCACCCTTAAAAGCTTGCCCGTTTTTAGAGTAGCAAAGCGGGTCAGGTTAACGCCGTAAAGCCAGTCAATATAGGTCCTTGCAAAGCCCTCGTTGGCAAGGGACTCATACTCGCCCTCGTCCTTCATCTCCATAAGACCCTGAGAAATTGTTTCAGGCGTCTGGTCAGGGAGCCAAAGGCGGACAAAGCGCTTTTCGCCCTCAAGTGCATAGCGGACACAAAGTCTAACTATAATTTCACCCTCACGGTCGGAGTCGCCTGCGTTTACAATAGTGTCAACGTCCTTGCGGTTGCAAAGATATTTGATAGTGTTGAACTGCTTTTTAACTCCCGGGTCAACCTCCTTGTTTTGGTTAGTCTTGAGACTAAACTTAAACTCAGAGGGGAAGCAGGGGAGATTGTCCATTTCCCACCTGCCGGACTTAGAAGGGGAATAATCCTCAATATCAGCCAAGGAAAAAAGATGTCCGAAAACCCAGGTAACAACATAGTTGCCACCCTCAAAGTAGCCATCACGTCTTTTCATCTCGTCCTTTTGGAGCCTTGCAATGCCCTGTATAATGTTTCTGGCAAGGGAAGGCTTTTCGGCAATTATAAGCTGCATAGGTAATTCCTCCTTTTTTAGTCGATACAAAATCATTGTAGCACAAAAGCCCCTTTATTTCAAGATATAATATTAAAAATAAAGAGTGGCAAATAAAAGGCATACAAAAAGAAAAGAGGCAACAGAGCCTCTTTTCTGACTATAAAACCTAAAATATTCGATCCTGTGTCGATAATTACTTAACGACACGGCATATTTTTCCGCCGCCGACAACAATGTCGCCATCATACAGCACAACGCTTTGTCCCTTGCAGATTGCCCTTTGCGGCTCGTCAAAAACGATATGCAAAAGCCCGTTTTCACAGGTAACCACAGCGTCCCTTTCCTCTTGCTTGTAGCGGATTTTCGCCTTTAGCTTAAGTGGCTCGCTGATGGTGTCAAGCGCCAAAAGGTTTACATTATCGGCATAAAGCTCCCTTGACATAAGGTCAGGGGTATCTCCGATAACCACCTGATTTGCGTCAAGATTTTTTTCCACAACGTACATAGAGTGGTCAAGGGCAAGCCCAAGCCCCTTTCTTTGACCTATTGTATATCTGATAATACCCTTGTGCTTGCCAAGAAGCCTGCCGTCTGTGGTAACAAAATCACCCACAGGGTAGGACTTTTTTGTGTAGGACTCTATAAATTTGGCATAATCTCCGTCAGGCACAAAGCAAATGTCCTGGCTCTCCTTTTTTGCTCCAAGGCTAAGCCCGGCATTTGTTACAATTGCTCTTGTTTCTGCCTTCGAGGTAACGCCACCCAAGGGAAAAATGGTTCTTTCAAGGTTTTTCCTTGATATGCGATAAAGCACATAGCTTTGGTCCTTTGATAAGTCAAGCGCCTTTTTAAGCACAAGCCTGCCGTACCTTTCGCTATACTCAATTCTTGCATAGTGTCCTGTGGCAATTACATCACAACCAAGGCTGTCTGCATACTCAAAAAGCTTATCAAATTTCAGTTTGAAATTACACTCAATACAGGGGTTTGGAGTGGCGCCGTTTTCGTAGGACGTGATAAAGTCCTCAATTACGAATTTATCAAAATCCTCTGAAAAATCAACCACGTGGTGGGGGATTTTCAGCTTTTCGCAGGCAAGGCGAGCATCCTCTATGTCCTTTTTTGTAACACAGCTGTCTCCGTTCTTATGAAGAAGCATGGTAGCACCAACCATGTCGTAGCCTGCATCCTTAATCAGTATGGCTGTGGCGCAGCTGTCTACGCCACCACTCATTGCAACTAACGCTCTTTTCAAATCAGAACACATAGCTTCCCTTGTCAACAACATAGGTCTTGTCGCCTATTATAATTGTTGTCTTGGTTGGAGTTGTGATTTCATATCTGAAACCGTCGCCCTCCTTAAACCAAGCAGAGGAAACTGTACCCCTTCTTGTTTCAATTTTTGCGCTTAGATAGCTTAGCTTAGCGCTTGGCTTCGGAGCAATTACAATCTCCTCAAAGCCTGGCTTGTCTTCAACTGTATTAATACCGCAGGCAACACCGTAAACCCAGTCAGCTACGCTACCGTAAGCGTAGTGGTTAAAGGAGTTCATATCCTTAGACCAGAAATCTCCCTGATCGTTAATGCCGTCCCAGTGCTCCCAAATTGTGGTTGCGCCCTGCTTAACGGAATATAGCCATGATGGGTAGCTTTCCTGAAGGAGCAGGTCGTATGCAAGCTCCGTGTAGCCGTTTTGTGAAAGTGCGTGGAGAAGATATGGTGTACCAAGGAAGCCTGTCTTCAGACGTGTGCCGTTTTCGATAATCATATCGGCAAGCTGCTTTGCAACCTTAGCCTTGTCCTCGGCAATATCAAAGTAAAGCGCCACAACACACTCTGTCTGTGTCTTGTAGGTTTTGTAGGTTTTTCTGATTCTGTTTACTATCTTGTCGTACAGTTTTTCGTATTTTTCCACATTCCTGCCAAGAACCTTACCTGCCTTGATAACAAGCTTGGTTGAGTAGGAATAGAATACAGATGCAAGATAATCCGGGTCGGTTGAGCCCTTGTAGCTTCCGTACGGAGCATCAAGACCGAGCCAGTCTGCAAAGTGCTCGCAGCCTGTCCACAAGTATCTCTTTGTGGAGTGCTTAGCTATATAGTTAAGGTAGCCGCACATAGACTTGTACTGTGCCTTTAGAATATTCTTGTTTCCGTATGTAAGGTAGATTTGGAATGGGCAAATGGTTGAGGCATCTCCCCAGCCACAGCCGCTCCAGTCGTCTCCCCAAACCTGAGGAACAACGCTTGGCACATAGCCGTCCTTACCCTGGTCAAGTCTTAGGTCGGTAAGCCATTTTTCAAAGAATCTTTCAACATCGAAGTTGTAGGATGCAGTTCTAACAAATACCTGCGCATCGCCTGTCCAGCCCATACGCTCATCTCTTTGCGGGCAGTCGGTGGGAACGTCAAGGAAGTTGCCCTTTTGACCCCAGATAATATTCTTAAAGAGCTTGTTAAGAAGAGGGCTTGAGGACTCGAGGTAGCCTGTACGCTTAATGTCGGAGTGAACAACGATAGCGGAAATGTTGTCAGCAGTAATTTCGCCGGGGAAGCTGTTAACCCTTACATATCTGAAGCCATAGAAGGTGTGTCTTGGCTTATACTCATTTTCGCCGTCCTTACAGGTGTAAATATAGTTACACTTTGCGGTGCGGTAGTTTTCTGTGTAGAAGTTGCCATCCTTGTCAAGCACCTCGGCAAAGGAGAGAGAAACAACATCTCCCTTTTTTGCATTTAATTTAATGTAGGGATAGCCGGTTAGGTTTTGGTTGAAGTCAATAACAACCTCGCCCTTTGGAGTTGTGAAAATTCTGTGTGGCAAAACCTTCTCCTGCTCCACAATTTTTTCGCCCTGCTGCTTAACCAGCCTTGCGTGGTCGTAGTCGTTAACCTGAACGGGACCGTATACCTCAGTGGCATTTGCGTCGTAAATTTCGCCGTCGTAAATATCAGCCAAGGAGATTTTGCTAAGGGCAGTCTGCCAGCTCTCGTCGGTAACGATATATTCCTTTGTGCCGTCCTTGTAAATAATTTCAAGCTCAGCAATTACAGATGGAAAAACATCCTTGTTGTCCTGGTTGCTTCTCCAGTTGATTCTGCCCTTATACCAGCCCTGTGAAAGGGAAATTTTAAGAACAGAGTCCTTCTTTAGCATGGCGGTAACGTCATATTCCTGCACCTGAGACCTTTTTGTAGAGGTAAAGCCGGGGGCAAGGACAAAGTCGCCAACCTTTACCTCGTCAATGGTAGCGTAGTAGCAGCCGATGGAAGAGGCACGAAGGGTAGCCTTCTTAATTTCTTTTGTCAGACAAAGCTCCTTCTTGAAAACGGGGCATTTGTCATTTTGCATTTGGGGATAGGAAATCCATTTTGAATTGTTAAGCATAGATATTAACCTCATATAATGTTTTGTAATCTCATTATAGCAAGGAAAAAGAGGAAAATCAACGGAAAAGAATTAAATAAAAAGCAAAAAAAGAAAAAAATCCAAAAAAACTATTGACAAGGGTTTTTATCGGTGGTACAATGAACATATGAACAAATGCTCATATATGGAGGACAATATGGAAAAGAACGAATCAATTTCCAGAATTCAGGGTGCAATCACCCGTAACAGCGAGCTTTTTGAGGAGCTTGCACAGCTTTACAAGATTTTTGCTGACAGTAGCCGTGTAAAGATTCTTTGCGCACTTACTCAAAGCGAAATGTGTGTAAGCGAGATTTCAGAGTTTCTTTCAATCACTCAATCCGCAGTTTCCCATCAATTAAGAATTTTAAAGACTAGCAATTTGGTAAAAACACGCAGGGCAGGTAAATCAATCATTTATTCCTTGACCGATGACCACGTGCGTACAATTATCGACTGTGGAATGGACCACATAGCGGAGTAAGAGTATGAAGGAATTTATAAAGGAAAACAAGGTATCTCTTATCAAGCTGCTTATATCCGTATGTCTTGTAACAGTAGCATTGATAGTTGGTATCTTTAACGAACAAATTTCATTTATAATTCATATTCTGGCATACATTTTTTCCTCATACGAAATTATATACAAGGGAATAAAGGCGCTTTTTAAGGAAGGCACAGCAAACGAAAAGCTGCTTATGACCTTTGCATCCCTTGGCGCGATTATCACAGGCGCATATTTTGAGGCAACTCTTGTTTTAGTACTTTACCAAATAGGAGAGCTTATTGAGGACGGCGCAAGGGACGGCTCCCGTGCGTCAATTTCAAGGCTTCAGGCAATCAGACCTGACAAGGCACGCCTTAAGGGAGAAAGTGAGCTTGTACCTGCCGAGGGCATTGAGATAGGTCAGCTTATCGAGGTTTTCCCGGGGGAGAGAATTCCGCTGGACGGTGTTGCGGTTGAGGGCATTAGCTCCATTGACACAGCTGTTATCACAGGCGAGAGCGAGCCACTCGAGGTAAGAGCAGGCAAGGAGGTCCTTGCAGGCTGTCTTAACATAAACAGCGTTATTGTGATTGAGGTTACAAGAACACTTACACAAAGCGCAGCCCAAAGAATTATTGACCTTTCCGAAAACGCACTTGAAAAGAAAACCAAGGGCGAAAGGTTTATTTCCAAATTTGCAAAAATTTATACCCCTGTTATCATAGTTCTTGCCCTGTTGGTTGCAATTTTGCCGCCACTTTTGGGACTTGATTTTGCAGAGTGGGCATACAAGGCGTTTGCAATGCTGGCAATTTCCTGCCCCTGCGCCCTTGTTATATCTGTGCCTCTTGCATATTTCTGCGCAATAGGCTATGCCTCTAAGAGGGGAATTCTTGTTAAGGGCTCCTTGACACTTGAAAAGCTTGAGAGCCTGAACACCCTTGCCTTTGATAAAACAGGCACCCTTACAAAATCCGACGTTCACGTAACTAAGATTGAGGCGTTTGGAGACTATACAAAAATCAAGCTTCTGGAGCTTGTTTGCATAGCAGAGGCTAAATCTCATCATCCCGTTGCCGAGGCGGTGAGAAAGGAAGCATTAAGGTTCAAGATTGATACCAAGGAAGGCACAAACTATCAGGAAAAGGCAGGCTTTGGTGTTGAATGTGATTCGGAATACGGACACATCAAGGCAGGCAGCAAAATATACGTTGGCGCTGTAACAGGCAACAACGTGGGCACGGTTTTTGTGTCCGTTGACGGCAAGTACGTGGGCTTTGTCGGCGTTGGCGACGACCTTAAGCATAACAGTAAAAGAGCCTGTGATAAGCTAAGAGGGCTGGGCGTTAAAAAGATGTTCATTTTAAGCGGCGACAAGAAATCCAAGGTTGACGCAGTTGCCAGCGCTCTCTATGCGGACGGTGCATATTCTCAGCTTTTGCCAAGCAATAAGCTAAGTGCCCTTGAGGACATTATAGCAAGCGGAGAAAATGTAAAAATCGGCTACTGTGGCGACGGTATTAACGACCTACCCTGCATCGCAAGAGCAGACGTGGGCATCAGCATGGGCGCAGTCGGCTCCGATTCAGCCGTTGAAAAGAGCGATGTTGTAATTATGGACGATGATATTGAAAAGGTGCCCGAGGCAATTCAAATAGCAAGGAGCGCAAAGCGTACAGCTACCTTTAATATTGTGTTCTCAATAGCGGTTAAGGCGCTTCTTTTGGCACTTAGCGTATTTGTAAGCATGCCAATGCTTGCGGCAGTTTTAGCCGACGTTGGAATTATGCTTATTGCGGTGCTAAATTCATTAAGAGCAGGAAAATAAGGAGAAAATAAAATGGAGCTTAAGAATTATATAGGTCTTGAGGTTAAGCTGGAGCAAAAGGCGCCAAGCGTAACCGTTGACGAGGTAAATAACAGAAAGGCAAGACTTGCCGAGCAGTTTGTTGAGTACAAGGAGTCAGAGGGACCCTTGCAAAACGGACACATCAGCACAATCGACTTTGTTGGCAGAGTTGACGGTGTTGAGTTTGAGGGCGGAAGCGCAAAGGACTTCGAGCTTGAAATCGGCTCAGGCATGTTCATTCCGGGCTTCGAGGAGCAGATGGTAGGCATGGCAAAGGGAGAAACAAGGGTAGTAAAGGTTACCTTCCCTGAGGCATATACACCGTCTCTTGCAGGCAAGGATGCAGAGTTTACAGTAACACTTCATTCTATGAAGGAAAAGGTAAGCGCAGGCATTAATGAAAAAACAATTGAGGAGTTTGCAAAAAAGCAGGGCATTGAGGGTCTTAAGACAGAGGCTGACCTTGACAAATTCCTTATGAACCAAATCTATTACGAAAAGCAAAGAGCAGTACAGGACGAAACACTAAGAAAGCTTGATATTGCTATTTCCGAGTGCGCAGATGTTGAGCCAACCATGGAAAGCGTAGAAAAGGATGTTGAATACTTCCTTGCCAACTACGAAATGCAGGCAAAGAGCATGGGTATGGAGCTTGAAACCTTTGCATCCTTGGTAGGTCTTGGCGGTGTTGAGGGTCTTAAGGCTCAAATCCGTGGCGAGGCAATTGTAAGAGATAAGGTTTGTAAAATCCTTGAGGCTATCGCAATCGAAAAGGGCTTCGAGGCAACAGAAGAGGAAATAGATGCCCGCATAAAGCAGGTTGCCGAAAGATATGGCAAGGACCCCGAGGAGCTTAAAAAAGAGGTAAGCGCCGAGCAGGTTAGACTTTCCGTAGTAACAGACAAGGCATATAACCTTGTTTACGAAAACGCAAAAATAATCTTCGCAGAATAATAAAAAACAGACACTTCCCCCGAGGGAGTGTCTGTTTTTTTTGTTATTCAGTAACTACTCTGAAATTAGATGCTGTGCCCACAATGGCTGAATTTTCTGCAAGAGCACCGTTTAGTGTTCCTGTAAAGGTATAGCCATCCATCAAGGAACCTGTTGAGTCTGTTACAGCAGAGCCAAAAAGAGCGCCTGTGGCAGTAGCCGACTCCGAAACGATATTGCCGCTGCAGGTAATAAAGCTGACAACAGCCTTGAATTTAGGGAATCTCATATCGTGGTCATAGGCTTCTCCGTGGAGTGAGCCGATAATACCACCGCAAAAGCCACCAGAGGAATAAACATCGCCGGAGCTTGAAAGCTCGGTAAGGGATGTGGTGTGATTGTCACTGTCATTAAATGTGAAATAGGCATAAAAGGAGCCTAAAATTCCGCCAACGCTTTCATCTGCTGTAATAGAGCCGCTATTTGTCAGCTTGGAAAGGTTGTAGTTTGCGCTATGTGAAACTCTACCTACAATGCCACCAACGGAGCCCGCATTAGGTGCGGTAATATCGCCCTCGTTTGTGCAGCCTGAGATTGAGTTGGAAAGAAGTCCGACAATACCGCCGATATAACAGCCCTTTTCGCTGTATTCAATGTCAACCTTATTTGTGCAATTTGTGATGTATGCGCCCTTGCCTGCAATACCGCCAAGCCTTACATAATAGCCGCTGTTTTCTACATAGTAGCTTGTTGCCACAAGGGTTGTGCCTTCATTTTCACAGTTATCAATTATAAAGTTGTCCATATAGCCTGCAATGCCGCCAATGGTGTGCTTAGCTGTAATTTTACCGCTGGACCTGGAGCTTACAACTAAAGAGCCGTAATCCTTTGCATAGCCGTAGCCGATAATGCCGCCTACGGTGCTTTCGGCAACGATTTCTCCTGCATTTGTGGCATCGGTTATCTTAATCGGAATCTTTGGATGGAATGCGGCAACTGACGTTGAAGAGGTTGCGTGTCCAATAATGCCGCCAACGTTAGAAACAGCCGTAATTTTACCTTCATTTGTAAGCTTGGTAAAGGTAATTTGGAAGCTTGCGTTCTCCCACCAGCTGCCGTAAAAGCTTGCATAACCAATAACTCCGCCTACATTATTGCCACTTGATATTATTTCACCATTGTTAGTTAGGTTATTGAAATTAATTGTGCCCTGCGCAAAGCTTTGTAGCGCCTCAATCCTTCCCACACAGCCGCCAACATAGCCGCCGCCTGCGGTAACTGAGCTGTAGCTTGTGGACCTTGTTACATTGTTTGCGTTAGCACATTGACCCACAATGCCACCAACGTTTTGGTAGGCAGTTATGTTGCAGTAGCTTTCGCAATCGGAAATTGTACCGTTTGTCATGTATCCTGCAAAGCCGCCTGCAAGTGCGCTACCCTCAAGGGT
Organism: Clostridia bacterium; assembly: GCA_017468115.1. The sequence goes on from JAFUJS010000009.1 coordinate 25,195, forward strand.
TTCGGTAGTCAATGTCATATAGCTCTTTGAGCCTGTGATTTTACCGCCACTAATCGAGCCTGCAAAGCCGCCAAGGGAAGCAAAGTATGCACTAACATTGCCCTCAGCGGTAACATTTTCAATCGTTCCTGTAAGGGTCGAGCAAATACCGCCAACGTTTACCTTAGTAACAGAGTCGCTAACGACAGTAAGATTTTCAATTGTTAAATTTTTAAGTGTACCACTAAGAGTGGTAAATAAACCAACATTGCCGTAGTCGGAGTATACCTCTATTCCGCTTATCTTGTGTCCGTTGCCGTCAAGGGTACCGGTAAAGCTAAAGGAAGTCCAGTCCCTTGAGCCGTCGGGAAATGTAATGTCGTTTAAGAGAATATAGTTCGAGCCGGGATCATCCTTCACAGCAAGCAGAGAAGTGATATCGGTAATAGGAATAGGTGCATTTTTGTCCTCAATCCAAATTGCCTCAATATCGGCAATTCTTCTGTTGCTATGCCAAGCAGCAAGGCTTTTTCCGCTTGCGTCTGTTATGGGAGAGGCGGCGTCTGTAAGCTTCCAGCCGTCAAAGCGATATCCCTTTTTGTAGGCAATAGGCAGAGTAAAAAATTCGCCATATGAAAGAGTCGGCATTGTGCCGTCTGTTGGCGCATCACTTGTAGTATTGTTAATGTTTGCAACAGCCGGCTCACAAATGATTTCAATATCAAGGCTGATTGTTGTGTTTACTGTGAACTCTCTGTCCCAAGTGCTTGTATTATCTGAGCAGGATACGATTATGGTTTCATCTCCAAGCTCATATGTTTGGCTTTTGCCTTCGATATCGTAATAATATACATACCAGCAGTAATTTGTGTCAGGTGTACCGTCGTCATATTCGATATATAGCCTATCAAATTGATATCCGTAGTCTCCTTCAAATTTGTATGTTATATCCTCGGTTTCCAGGGCGAAGTATTCAAAGTCTATATTACCAAAATGGTAGTCAAAGTGCTCGAAAGAAACGGTAACCCACTGACCGTATCTTGCCACAAGCCTTGTTTCGTCGGTGTAGCTGTAAATATCAAAGCCCTTTCCGCTGCTATCGGTTATCTTTTCGCCGTTATACATCCAGCCGATAAAGAGAAGCCCACTTGGCGGTGTTGGCTCAGGCAATTCAAATTCCTCATTATAGCGGACAAGCACTTCGGTGCTTTCTATGCTACCATCGCCCACATCAAGCAAAACCTTCTTTTCCTCGCCACGATACACAGGCTCAAGGTGCGTTGGGGGCGGGTTGTAGGGCTTGGTATATGGGGGATTATTATATCTTGGGTCGTCGTAAAAGTCTTCTATAATCCAAAATTCAAGCTGGGTAAAGGTGGTTTGTCCGTCTGGGGTGCGCCAGCCTATCTGCTCGTAGTTTTCCGGGGCATCGTCAAAGAGAGGGAGCGCTACGCCATCTGAATTATAGTCAAATTCAAAATCGGTAAACGTATCCCCATGCTTTAATGGAATAGTGCACTTTATTGGCGTGTAGTAGCAGAAAACGTCAATTTCATTTCCTGAGCCTACCACCTCTGAAAAGCTTTTTACAACAAAGCCGTCAGGGTCTATAACAAGCTCACCCTGTCCGTCGGGTCTTGTATATGCGCCGTGGAAAATAAAGTTATATTTGCGGTCCTTGTCGCCAATGCCATAATACTCTCCCGCCTCGAGTAGGAGAGTTGACTTGGTTACTGTGCTGCTATCATCGTGTAGTGTTATGGTGTACCCATCATCACAGGACACAAGCACAAATGCAAAAATAGCAATAACCGCAAGGACTAAAGTAGCAATAATTGTACGTTTCATTTTAGTTCCTTTCCGTAAATCTTACAAGGTAGCCGTTTTTGTGTCTTCCTTCGGGCGTTAGATGCACCATTTCTTTCTTTGATTCAAGGTCGTCAACTATACCATCGGTTGCAGGGATAGAGGACCAAGGCTCAATACAAAGATAAGGAGCGTCGGTTTTCGGTGCGTGCCACAGCCCCACATATTTCATACCCTCATAGCTAAGGGTGATGGCAAGGGGCGATTTTTCTGAGCCAAGGGTGATTTCCTTTGAAATATCATAAAGGAAAATTGCGTCGTCATCAAAGAGTGAGTGGCAAAGATTTATTCTTTTTGTGCCACCCTGTGTGTATAATTTGTCGTTATGGGTGCAGAAGCAGGTGGGAGAGAAGTCAACCCTTTTTGCAGGGCAGGGCTCACTAAACTCCACATAGTAGTCCTGAAAGGCTGTACCATCCTCATATGGTACATTAAATGCAGGGTGTCCGCCAAGGGCAAAGATAAGGTGGGCTTTTTCCTCGTTATTTGTTACTGTGTATTCCACGCCAAGCTTAGTGCCCTCAAGGGTAAAGCAAACATCAAGTGTAAAGTCAAAGGGGTAGGACTCCTTGGTTTTCTCGTTGCTTTTTAGTGTAAGCACCATTTTTGTATCGGTCAACTCGCTAAGAGTAAACTCGCTTGCACGGGCAATTCCGTGGTTTGGCATAGTGTATTTCTTGCCACGGTAGGTATATTTGCCCTCAAAAAGCCTGCCGCAGATAGGGAACATAATGGGCGCTCTGCCGCCCCAATATTTTTTATCTCCCTGCCAAAGCATTTCCTTGTCCTTGTAGAGAATTGACCAAAGCTCTGCGCCAAGAGAAGAAACAGATACAGAAAGATTATCGTTTTTTATTGTGTAAATCATAAAAATCTCCTTATATGATGACCTATAATATAATTTTATCACACATATATATAAAAATCAACCTAAAACAGGGTTGAAAAAAATACTTTAGTATGCTAAAATCAAGTTAGTACTTTGGGGGAGGTGCTTTCGTATGGCAAATATTGCGTTGCTCAACAGATGCAATCTAAGGTGTCCCTATTGCTTTGCTGACAGCTACACAGGGGAGGCAAGGCAGGACATAGACCTAAATACCCTTGTTAGTCTGCTTGACTTCTGCGCAAGTGATGGCAAGGTGGGCATTATCGGCGGAGAGCCGCTTTTACATAACAATATTTCAGAGATTATGGAAATATTAAGGCACGACAGGCGCTTTCATTCCATAACCATATTTACAAACGGCATTTTCCTTGAAAAAATAGCGGATTTTCTTTCTTACCCTGCATTTTCCCTTCTTATAAACGTCAACTCAAGAAGGGACATAGGGGAAAAGAGCTTTGAGAAAATAAAAAGCAACATTTCCCTGTGCCTTGAAAAAATGGACAAGGAAAGGGTAGGGCTTGGCATAAATGTTTACGAGGAAAATCAGGACTTTTCCGACCTTTTGGAGCTTATCTCGGGCTTCGGCTTTGACAAGGTAAGGGTCAGCGTCGTTATTCCTCAAAACAAGGGCGAGGGCGGCATTCCCTATTTTATGAGAATGAAGCCTACGCTAATGCGCCTTTACGCCTCACTAAAGGAGCTTGGGGTTGCCTCCTGCTACGACTGTAATGTTATTCCCGAGTGTGTTTACACCGATGAGGAAAAAGCATTTCTTAACTCCTTGCCCTTCAAAAATCAGCTGGAAAGGCTTATTTTCGTTGGCAAAAGACCAATTTGCTCCCCTGTAATTGATTTGTACCCCGACAAAACCGCAACAAGGTGCTTCGGTATGTACGATGGGGGCAGGGTCAAAATAGACGGCTTTGAAACTATTGACGATCTTAAAAATTACTTCTTTAAGGAAATAGATTGCAGGCTGGTAAACACCCCGTCCTGTGATGGCTGTAAGGACTGCTACAAATATAAATGCTTTGGCTGCTATGGCGGTTGCCTCTGCTATAAGGAGGTAAGTCTATGAAAAGAGTAGTAAGCAACGAAATAATGAAAAACGCCGATATGGCTACAATCGAGGGTGGCACACCGTCAATTGAGCTTATGAGGCGGGCTGCCGAGGGAATATACAAAAGCGCAAGCTGGCAGGGCGAGATTTTAGTTGTCTGCGGCTATGGCAACAATGCAGGGGACGGCTATGCCCTTGCTGAGATTCTTCAAAAAAACGGACACAGGGTAACACTTTTGCTTCTTAAAAAGCGCTTTTCCGCCGACGGAGAATACTATTTTAACAGGTGCCTAAGAGAACAAATTCCATACTTTGAATATAGCAAGGCACTAAGCCTCTCTGGCTTTGATATCATAGTGGATTGCATATTCGGCACAGGCTTTAAGGGCGCGCTTGAGGAAAATGCAAGGGAGCTTATTTCCAAAATAAACGAAAGCGGCGCATTCGTAATTTCAGCCGACATAAACAGCGGCATTAACGGAAACAACGGTCTTTGCACACAAGCGGTAAAAAGCAACGTAACGGTTGCAATCGGCGAGTATAAGCTGGGGCATTTTCTTGCTATGGCAAAGGACTATGTGGGCAGCCTTACCTGTGTGGACATTGGCATAGAGGTTAAGGAAAAAGCATATAGCCTAGTTGAGGCAGAGGACGCAAATAAGCTCCTTTATGAGAGGAAAAACCATTCAAACAAGGGTACCTACGGCTACCTTTCAATTATAGGTGGCTCGGTTCAATATAGCGGTGCGGTCAAGCTTGCAAATTTGGCTGTGGGGGCAATGCGCTGTGGCGCAGGTGTTGCCCGCCTTTGTATACCACAGGAAATAGTCGGGGGCGTTTTGCCCTACGTGCTTGAAAGCACAATTTACCCCCTTGATAGTCAAGACGGCTACATAAAATTTAACGAAAACCAGACACAGGGTGCCCTAAAAGGCACAAGAGCCGTAGCTGTCGGTATGGGTATGGGTCAAGGCAGTGACAACAAGGCAATAATTGAGTACATACTCAGTAGCTACGAGGGCAACATAGTGATTGATGCGGACGGGCTTAACACCCTTTCCAAGCTGGATTTGTCCCTTCTTAAAAAAGCTAAGGGCACAGTTGTTTTAACCCCGCATCTTAAGGAGCTTGAAAGGCTGTGTGATACTCCCCTTGACGAAATTGAAAAGGCTCCTGCTTCTGTGGCAGAGAGCTTTGCCCGTCAGTATGGCGTAATTCTTTTGCTTAAGGGACCATCTACCATTATTACAGATGGGGAAAGCACCTATATTGTAAATCGTGGCTGTGCAGGTATGGCAACGGCAGGCAGTGGCGACGTTTTAAGCGGCATTCTTTGCGGACTTTTAGCCACCACCGAAGACCGCACACCCATAGAGAGTGTGTACCTGGGTGCCTACATAAACGGTCTTGCAGGGGAGATGGCACAGGACGAAAATGGACAAATTTCCGCCCTAGCCTCGGACACAGCTGGCAAAATCAAAGAGGCAATAAAAGCAATACAAAAATAAAAGAGGTCAATTTGACCTCTTTTTTATTTCAATACAAGTGTATGATAAAGGCTAACGCTTTCTCTACCTGTGCCATCCTCATCAACGGCATAGTATGTTTCAACACATTGTCCCAGCAGTACAGTTCTTCTGTTAATCAGAACACCAACAATAATTCCCTTGTGTAAAAAAAGACCGTTCACCCAATCACTTTTCTTAATCGGAATTAATCTGTTTGCGCATTTTCGGCTGTCGCTTTGTCCGTAGGAAAATTCCTCAAAGTCCTCATCCTCAATAAGGAACAAATGCTCTGCCTGCTCCTCCAAGCTTTTGCCCGAAAGCATGCTATACGCATTGTCAAAAAGCTCCACCTTTTTAATGTCGCCCTCAAAATCACATTTTTTAATAGTGTCAAAATTTACCATAAGTCCTTCTCCTTCATTTCACAGATAAAGCCCTCAAGAGCCTTAACATATTTTTCCTTGTCAGTAGGGTAGGCAACTCCGTGCCCCGCACCCTCAATTTCCACAAGCCTTTTTAGTGGAGAGCCACAAGCTTCATAAACTCGACGGCTCATTTCACAGGGCACAAAATCGTCGGCTGCACCGTGTATAAGGATAATAGGAATTTTTGCGTTTTTAACAGCCTCAAGGGGAGATGCCTGCTCCAGCTCAAAGCCACCGAAAAGCCTTGCGCTCGCCTTAATAATCGGGTAAAAGATAGACACAGGTAGGTGCATTTCTTTTACAATCTTTTTAATAATTGTAGGGTTATCAGAGTAGCCGCAGTCGGCTAAAACGTACTTTACATTTTTGGGCAGCTTTTCTCCCGATGCAAGCAGGGCGGTCGATGCGCCCATAGAAACACCGCAGAGAATAATTTCAACATCCTTGCCAAGATATTCAATAAGAAAATCTATCCACTTAAGGCAGTCGTACCTTTCAAAAATTCCAAAGGTAATCACATTTCCGTCGCTGCTGCCACAGCCACGCTGGTCAACAAGCAAAAGGCTATGTCCTATCTCAAAGCACCTTTCGATTGCCGCGCTCATATCACGCACACCCTCACTGCGGTAGCCGTGTATAACAATCTCAACAGGGGCACCCTTTTGGTACTCGTAGTACTTACCACGTAGTGTAAGCCCATCAAAGGACCTTATTTCCACATCGGTGTGTGGCGTATCAAAGGCAAGCTTTATCCACCTACGCAGGTCGTCTACATAGGGGGTAACCATTGCCATCTTTGGCAGCTCGTAGGCATCAGCGCTGTCAAATACCTTGCGCTTTTTGGTCTTGAAGGTCAAATTAAAGGCAATCACAAATGCCAGAATAAAGCCTATTAGCAAGAAAGCCAAAACGCCAATTATAACATAAGCCCACCAGGGCATAAAATCACTCCTTTACAACAAATTTCTTGAATTCAGATTCAGTTAAAATTATAACATCGTCGAAAGAACTGCGGGCTTGCATTTGGCTTAAATAGCCATACTCTCCAAGGTTTTTAATATAGTTAGGCTCTCCGCTAATAACAAGTATAGCACAGCTGTCCTTTATTTGAAAGCCCTTCTTTGCAATAACCCATCTTTCACGAACAGGGTGGGTGCCTAAGGGGTATGCCTGCTCCCAAATAATACCACCCTCTGTGCAAGCAATAAAGGTATGCTTGTTCGCTATTTTTCTCGTCTTTATTATGGTATAATCCTTGCCGTTATAGCTCAAAAGAAAGGTGCTGGTGTGCTGACATTTTGAAACCAATTGCTTGTCGCTTTTGAAGGCGGCAAAGAAGGACTTTTTCTCGTCGCCGGCCTTGGCTTCCATAATGTCCGTGAAGTCGCAATTCAAGGCGCCACAAATACTAAGCAGAGTATCGGTTGTAACGGTTTGATTTTTGGAAAGCTTGGAAAGCGTGCGGGAGCTGATACCCGTCATTTCCATAAGCTGGGTTTTGTTAATTCCCTTATCAATAAGCAGCTTCCAAAGTCTTGCATAGCTTATATACATTAAAGCACCCCCTTCTAATTTTATGTTATCACTATTTTGCAAAAATGTCAATAAATATTTACAATAGTAAAATTTTTTAGAAAAATAGAGTTGAAAAGCCGTGCCGTAATATGTTACAATTATTAAAACACTAAAAGGAGCCTTTTATGAAATTTGAAATTGTAGGAAAAGACTTTTTGAAGGACGGCAAGCCGATAAAAATAATCTCCGGCGCCGTTCACTACTTTAGAAATATGAAGGACACCTGGGCTGACATCTTCAAAAAGATGCGCGCTATGGGTCTTAACTGTGTGGAAACCTACTGTGCGTGGAATATGCACGAGAAGAAAATCGGCGAGTACGATTTTACAGGTAACCTTGACATTGCCCAGTTTATAAGAATGGCAGAAAAAGAGGGACTTATGGTAATTGTGCGCCCCGGACCGTATATTTGCTCAGAGTGGGAGTTCGGTGGGCTTCCTTGGTGGCTCCAGACAATGGACGATATGGAAATCCGTTGCTTAAACCCCGTGTATATGGAGCACTTTACCAGATATCTAAAAAGAGTCTTTGATGAGATAAGACCCTTGCTCTGTACCAATGGCGGACCTGTGATTATGCTCCAATGCGAAAACGAGTACGGCTATTATGGCGACGACAAGGAATATATGAAAAAGCTCTACGAAATTTACAGAGAAAACGGCATAGATGTGCCCCTTTTCACCTCTGACGGAACAGGTGAGCAGGACCTTCTGGACGGCACAATTGAGGGCTGTCTTTCCACTCTCAACTTCGGTAGCCGTGTAGAGGAAAACTTTAAGGCGCACGATAAGCTTTTCCCCGATATGCCAAAAATGTGTATGGAAATGTGGAACGGCTGGTTCGATGCCTGGTGCGAGGACAAGCATCATACAACCTCGGCAGAGGACTATGCCAAGGTTGTTGACGATATGCTAAAGCGTGGCAGCCTAAATATGTATATGTTTATCGGCGGCACAAGCTTTGGCTTTAACAGCGGCGCAAATCATTACGACAAGTATTGGCCGCAGGTAACCAGCTACGACTACGACGCACCTCTTTCCGAGTGTGGCGATATTACAAAAAAGTATATGGCGCTGCGTAAGGTAATTTCTAAATATGTGGACTACGACCTGCCAAAGGTTCCCGAAAACAGGGAAAAGAGAGCCTACGGAAGCTTTACACTCCACGAGGCAGGCGGATTCTTTGACAATCTTGACAACCTTTCAACACCTGTGTTCTCAAATGTGCCAAAGTGTATGGAGCACTATGGACAGGGCTATGGCTACATAGCTTACAAAACAAGGCTCAACCGTGATTATAGCAATGCAGAGCTTTTCTTTGAAAGCCTGGGCGACAGGGCGCAAATTTACATAAATAAAAGCCTGGTCGACATAATTTACATAAACGACCAGGAGCTAAAGACACGCTTTACAGCCAAGGCGGGTGACACCCTTACAATTCTTGTTGAAAATATGGGTAGGGCAAACTTCGGACCCAAGATGATGAGAAAGAAGGGCATTGCAGGCAGAGTTCTTATCGGTGGCAGAGTCCACTTTAACTGGGACGTATACACCCTTCCGATGGATAACCTTGATAAGGTTAAATACGGCGGCGACATAGAGGAGAAGGCACGCTTCCTAAAGGGCGAATTTTTAGTAGATAAGGTGGCAGACACCTTCCTGTATCTTAATAGCTTCAAGAAGGGCTTTGTCCTAATAAACGGCTTTAATATCGGCAGATATTGGGAAAAAGGACCACAAAAAAGCCTTTACGTGCCCGCCTCACTCCTTCACGAGGGCAAAAACGAAATTGTCATCTTCGAGTCCGATGGACTCAAGGGCGAGCCAACAGTAGAATTTAAGGACTACCACACACTACAATAAAACAAAAGGAACGCAAAGGGGTGCTTTCCATAAAGCAGAAAAACACAAAAGGGGTACGAGCAATTTTGTTCGTACCCCTTTTCACATACCTTGTCCCGCAAGGTATAGTGTGTTATACCTTATAGGTGTACTGTCGGGTGGTATTTTTTTAGTGATATGCCTCGCACGGCTCGGCGTGATATTTTTGCTTCTCAAAAGAGATATTGCTCCCGATGGTCGCAGTGATATTCTATTCGCCTTTGTAACTTCAAACGCGCGTAGCGCATATCACTGCCGAAGGCAATATCACGCACGAAGTGCATATCACTCGCGGCAGGCGAATAGAGTTGGCGCACCTGCTTTATCGCAGGTGCGCCAATGCGTTCCTTTTTTATTAGTTAAATGCTTCGGGGCAAAGACCATTTGTGATAAAGTCGTCCCCACGCACAAGCCCTTGACCAAAGCCTGCCGGGCGCATATATTTTTGGGTTGGGTCTATATCATAGGTAAAGGAGCCAACCTGCGCACGCATATTTTTAAGTATTTTGCCGTCAGGCGCAACAAGCATAGAGGAACCGCCGTGCTCCTCGGTGCCCATAGAGTAGGACGAGCGAGCAACAAAGGAATTGGTCCTAAAAGCAAGAAGCTTGGCTTGTGCATCAATAATATCAACCCTTTCGCCCCTTTGATAGCCGGGGACAATGATTATATCAGGCTTAAATTTTGCAATATATTCAATTTGCTCATTGAAGTATACGTCATAGCAGGTCATAAACGCAAAGCGTATGCCGTCAAGCACACAGGTGCAGGCACACTTGCCGTCAGGCTCTCCGGCAACAACCCCAAGCTTAATTTCTGATGGTGGCAAATGCTGCTTGTTATAAATAAAGGCAGCCCTGCCGTCCTTGTCAAAAAGATAGGTGCTGTTTTTTATTTGCCCCCGGCGCTCTTCAAGCACATTTATTGCCACATAAGCACGCTTTTTCTTGGCAGCTTTAGAAGCCTCAATTAGCATAAGCTCCGCCCTTGAAAGCGCATTTAGCTCCGCCTCAATATCAGAAAGCCCACCGGCATTGGAATACTCCGGCAAAACAATAAGCTCCCCCTCGGCTGTGCGTAGCTCCTCAATCAAAAACTCAGCAATCCTCTCATCAGGTATATCTCCCATATGATACGCCGGTTGTATAATAGTAATCCTCATAAACCAAGCCCCCAAAATCATTATATCAATAGTCTACCACAAAAACCCCCCTTGGCGTGCTTTCGTATGGATTCGAACTCACGTACCAATGAAGCATCGCCTTGCGGTGATATGATGTTTTTCGCTTCGCTCGAAGTGATGTTGCTCGTTTCACTCGCAATGATGCAATGTTTGCATCATTGTGCCGCAAGGCACACATCATTAGGCGAAGCCGTCATCATTGGCATAGCCAACATCATTTGCCGAAGGCAAACATCATTGAAAAAAACGACAAGTTTTCAACTTGTCGTTTTTTTCTGGCAGGGGCGCAAGGACTCGAATTATTAACAAGTTCATATATAAAAAGGGGTTTTAGCTATATTGACATCCTTTTGACACCTTATTTTTTAGAAAACCGTTCGTTAAGCTTTTTTGCAGCTTTGTCAAAAGACTTCATTCTGAAAGCGGCGTAAATGTCTAAAGTGGTAGATATTTGTCTGTGTCCTAAAAGAGATTGTATAGATTTTACTTCCACATCAGATTCTAAAGCAGCGGTTGCGAAGCTGTGCCTTATTTGATGTGCTGAAGCATCTATTCCAAACTCTTTTCTAAATCTGTTATAGAGATGTCTGTATTTTTTATTTGTTATCGGTGAACCGTCATCATTGCAAATAATAAAATGTTCGGGATTGTTGGATTTAATTTCTAATAGTCTTTCCTCTAAAGGCTCAAGTAGCGGAACTATTCTGATACCGGCTTCTGTCTTAGGTAGTTTTATTTTAGGCTTGTTGTGTTCGAAATAAATTGATTTTTCAACGTTTATTATTTTTCTTGTAAAATCTATGTCTTTCCATTGAAGCGCCAAAATTTCGCCTTTTCTTAGCCCTGTTAGTAAAGCTATGTAAGGAAAAATCCACACGTCTGTTATTTCTAATATTTTATTTTCTTCTTCAACTGTAGCAGGCTTTCTCGGTTTTTTTGGTAAGTTTTTCGGCAATTTAACCGATGAGCATGGATTATATTCAATGTAATCTTTCATTACACCGTATTCAAATATTCTACTGCATACAACTTTTTTATTTGAAATCGTTTTTTGAGCGAATCCCTTTCTTATTAGCAAGTTTATATACTCATTTACATGCTTAGGTTTGATTTCTTTTATCCTGGCATTTTTGAAAAAGTCTGAAGCTTCTTTCATTCCTAGCTTGTAATTTTCTCTGGTTTGGTAGGACAATTCTTGTTCTGCCTGTTCCCACCATTCTTGAGCCAGCTCGGTAAAAGGTAGTCCCTTTTCTTCTTTGTGCGAGTAATCTAAAATTTTTTGATTTATCTCGCGTTTGGTTTTCCCGTAAAAGTAAACAGGTTTACCGGTTTTCTTATCGATAATCTTCTTTTGTAGTCTGCCATCGGAGCGCTTGGTGTAGTCAGCCATAGTAAAAACCTTTCTTGACAAAGATAAAAAAGTATGTTAATATACTCGTTGGAGTCATCCAATACAGAGCAATCTGTATAAACGGTGGCGGTTATGCTCCTTCGACAGAAGGAGTGACTTCTTTTTTATTCCTTCTGAATTTATGTAGGAAGGAGATGGTGCCTATGAGAAATCGAAAAGCACCTGTTTGTTATGGTTACATACGAAGGCTTGTTTGCTTTTGCCATGGTAGTAATTGCCATATTAGGACTGTTTCTGAACAGACAAAAATAAAAAAGAAATAATCGCCCTCACGTTCTAAATGCGGCGATTATTTCAAAACATATAGGGAGCGTAACCGTTACCGGGTGGCTCTTTCTATTTTTATTATATATTCAATTTACTCTTTTGTCAATAGTAAATTTTAAGTCGCTTCATGAAGTGGCTTTTTTATTTATCAAAGTTTATTTCGTTTTCTTTGATAAAAGTTTTATTTAATTTTTGATCTAATATTGTATCAATATCACCAGAATCGGTTTTTTCGTGTGTGCAAATCAAAGTGATTTTTAATTCTTTGTATTTAGGAATTTTGAAGTTTTTGGTTTTTGTGTAATGTAAGTTATTTTCGTTGTATCCCCAATGTTCGATATAAACATGTTTTCCTTTTCCTAAATAGTGTGGTAAATAAAAATCTGGGTGTAGTATTTCTTTTTCTCCTGCACCGTAAGGAAGTGCTTTTTCGTATGCATGAGGAATGTCATGCTCGAACAAGTAGTTGTCTATGTCTCTTTCTGACTTACTTTTAACTATATGTCCGTCTTTACAAGTGTATCTTCCTTCGTAACTGTCATCTAATAATTCCACTGATGAGCAATTGGTGATTTTGAATAGAAGCTCTTTGTTGTTGTATTTGTGGTAACAAGATGCACAGAATAATAGACCATCCGTCTTTTTTCCACAAGTTATGCATCTTGATTTGTTTTGTTCGTTAATTGTGATTACATTGTTTTCATCAATTGTGCTTTCGATTCGAGTTTCTGTTTTAGGTGCAACTTGCTTGGGATTCAATATTTCACCTGTATTAACATCAAAGTATTCGCCGTTATCGTTGAGCTTGATTTTTTGGTCGTTTGCCATTCTACCATGCTTATAGCAAAGCTTGTCCTTCCTGGCATGGCCCATATAAACATTTGTTGGTTCGCCACAGATAGGGCATACTAATTTTTCGCTCATTTTTTGTACTCCTTACTTTTCGTAAATAATCATAATAGCTAAATAGTCTTTCTTGTATTCAACAGGGAAGACTATTTTTTGTTTGTAGGGACTGTAATTTTGGTATTAGTTTCAATTAAATCGTCTTCTATTGAATAAGTAGAAATATCGTTGATTCCAAGGATTTTATTTATTGCATCGTGCATTTCGGGATGGCTTCTGTAGGCGATAACGAGGGATTTTTCGCCGTCTGTGAAAAAATCTTTTTGATTGTAATTTTTTACGTTAGTTTTAGCAAAAAGAAAATCAATACTCACATTAAAGAATGATGCAATATCATTAATTGTTTGTAGGGGAATTTGTACAATTCCGTTTTCATATCTTGATATATTTTGTTTTGATGTGTGAAGAATTCTAGCTAAATTCTCTTGTGTTAATTTTTTTTCTTCTCTTAATTTCTTTATTTGTAAACCTATAATTTCATTTGTGTTTTTCATTTTTTGCTTTCCTTAGCTCTTTGAGATTGAGCTTTAATTCATCCATTATATAAACAGTTCTCCTTACTTTTTGTAAATAATCATAATAGCTAAATAGGCTTTCTTGTATTCAACGGGGAAGACTATTTTTTGTTTGTAGGGACTGTAATTTTGGTATTAGTTTCAATTAAATCGTCTTCTATCGAATAGGTAGAAATATTGTTGATTCCAAGTATTTTGTTTACAGCTTCTTGCATTGATGGGTTGTTTCTGTATGAAAAAATCAAGATTTTTTCTCCTTCGGTAAAGTATTGTTTTTCTTCATAATTTTTAACGTTTGTTTTATCAAAAAGAAAATCAATAGATACATTGAAAAAGCAAGACATGTCGTATATCGTTTGCAGCGAAGGCTGTATTTTACCTGTTTCGTATTTTGAAACATTGGCTTTTGAAACTTTTAAATATTTTGCTAATTCTTCTTGTTTTACATTTTTTTCTGTTCTTAAAGCTTTTAATTTTTTTCCGAAAATGTCGTTAATTGTATCCATATGCGAAACCGTCCTTTCTTGATTACATTATAAGTTGCCAAAAAGGAAAAGTAAATAAAAGTTGCCTGATTGGAAATTTTTTTCTGCAAATCTATTGACAGTTTCTTGAAATGAAATTATAATGGTGTTAGAGTTTCCATTTTGGAAATCTCTTATTTCAAAAGAAAGGGAGAAGGATTATGGTAAAAAATTGTACATTCATACAACATGGGAGAGTAGTCGAAGGTAATGAAACGGAAATAATAGCTGCTCATTATCGTATAAAAAGTGCACCACACTACATTGCAACAGTGGATTATGAGAAGAAAATATTGTTTCTTCTTGAAACAGACAGAAAATATATTTTGAATCTGCAGGAACAAATCAAGCTTGAGCATCCAGAATTAGAAATTCGTTATTACAAAAAAACACCTTCCGAGTGTTAATTCGGAAGGCTGGAGAGCTAAATACATTTTAGCTTCAATTCATTTAATTTTTTCTCTTGTTCTTCGTTTAAGTGAATTTCTATGTATTTGCCCTCAGTTTCGCTATCTGGATTTTCATCAAAATATGGTGCTACGTAGCCAATGAGGTCTAAAATTTCGATTACTTTATAAAACTCTTCTGGATTTATATATCTATCTTCACGTGTGAGATAGCCGTAAAAACGTTTACCGTTTTCTATGGATAGAACCGTGTCTTTATAGTAATCAATTACTTTGTCGTCGGTTATAACTTCACACTTTCTTTTGTTTAGTTTTGTAACCATAATTTGATCATTCCATTTGTAAATTAAACTCATTTTAATACTCCTTTCTTGTGTGATGTATTTATGAGTATATTTTATCTTATATTTCTGTAAAAATCAACAACGTTGATTGATAAATTTCAAAAGAAAGGAGAAAAAAATGTTTAAAGCTAAAAAGAAGAAACGCTCAAAATTTACTAAAGCTTCTACTCCAGAGGGAATTAAGCGACAACGTGCAGCCATAAAAGCGTATTATGCAAAAAAGCGTGGAAACAAAAATCCATTCAAGAGCGGGAAACCAAAAAGAAAAAATGTTTTCAAAAAAAATAAGGTTTCGCCATTTTTGCTTGATATGCACAAGCTGTATAGAGAACAGGATTTAGGCGCTTTAGAGTGGAATGGTAAACTTTATGATACCAATTTCAAAGATGGTCCTCATGAGATAACAAAAGAAGATTTAATTCAATTGCGAGAAGAATATGACTCAAATGGTAATTTGTCCGATTACGAAGTAGCTGATAAGTATGTTAGACATATGCGCCGTAAGTTTGGTGTTTTTGATCGTGAAACAGATGAATGGCTAGGTTTAGGAACTGATGTGCATTAAAAATATGGACCAGAAAAACAATTCAACTATAAGAAAAGCAATAGAAACGTATGGAGCTGAAGCTCAATTGTGGGTTGCAATTGAGGAGTTTGCTGAATTAACACAAGCAATTTGTAAGTTTAATGAACGAAGAGGCAGCATTGAAGCTATTGTTGATGAAATGGCTGATTGCTACATTATGCTTGAACAATTGAGAATAATGTACGGTTTAGAAGGCGCTACCATTTCTAATGTAATTGATAAGAAAATCAAGCGACTTGAAACCCGTTTGCAATTAAACGGTGTAATAGAACCTATTAAGGTAACAGATGGAGATTTTTCATTTGAATACGGAATAGTTACATATTCTCATAGGTTTTCAATCAATCGAGCTTTAGATGATTATCAAGAAAAAACATTAAACAAGTGCATTCGTATTGGTCTTGAGCATAAATACAAGACTATGGCATGTGATAAGTTAATCACAGAAATTCAAATTGTTTACAAAGACGAAAACAATGAGCTGCAGTGCCTTTGTGCTGATTTGGAAGAGTATACTTTCAAAATTAAGCACAAAGGGGATATGCTATTTACTTTGTAAAAAAAGAGAGCCTGGAGTGCAATGTCTCCAGGCGTAGGTGGTAAGCAGTATGAAATCAAAACCTGCTCACACGTCTATTGTAGTATAAAAACAAAGATTTGTCAAGGGGTGTGGTAATAATATCTAAAAAATGGCATCGTGTACATTTTTTTCAAAATGAAAAAAAGAACAAAAACAAATTTGGTGGTTTAGAGCCTGAGCATCCGGTTTTGGTATTTAGACAATCTGGGCAATGGTATAAGGTTATTCCTTTTACTAAACATCCCACAACTGACGGTAAACAAAATGTTCCATTAATTCATAATGTTGATCCGGAAAACAAAAGCTTTAAATCATACGCTGTTCCTTATCGAGCTCCAAGAAAAGTAAATGATTTCCAAGCTCCAAAGAAAAAATACAGAATACATAAAGACGATTTACCTGTTATTAAAGCTCTAATAGGAAAAGCAAATAAAAAATAGATGGTTGGCAATTTGCCCTTTCGTCACTGCTACCGATGAGGTAACATATTCGCTAATAAGCGACAGCGAAACCATCTATGTGATTATTATATCACAAAAATTTAATTTGTCAACAAAAATTTTATAAGGAAGAGGAAAAGGAAGAGGAATTTATGAATTTAACATGTAAACATTGTTCAAAATTTGCACAATGCTTTGACGTAGTCAAGGAGCGTGGCAAGCTTTTTGATGCAAGTTATCTCAAGGCTTTAGAGTGTCCCGGCTTTGATAACGTCTTGCTGCGATACAGCACGTTAATCTTTTATAAGGTAGAGCTGGTTCCGGGAGAGCATGCAGAGTATATGCTAAGCATTGATGTGCCAAAGAGTGTGGCGCAGGACCTGGAAAAAGGGTATATACCCGTTCAAATTGAAAATATAATTCAAAACATTGTTTTGGTCCAAGGCTTTGAAAAAGCCGAAATTTTAAGTGCAGCAGTCGGTGATGCTCCGCTTGATGAACCATTTGACGTAGCAGTTATACCGGATCCTGGAGATAATGCATATCTCCTGAATGAAGCATTAAAGGCTTTAGCGCATTTGTCTTCCTTGCAGATAAAGGAAGCAAAGCCGAGCATAGAAAAGCTGAACACAATTATCAAATCATTGAAAGAGGTAGAGGATTATGAGTGAAATTAAGGTAATTGATAATTTAACGTTGATGTCGTCTGATACATATGCAGAGAATTTTGTTAAGCTTACTAAGCTTGGCATGGCTGATATTTCAAAGAAGTTCTTTGAAATAGGCTTTCGTTTGTATGAAGCTGATGCTAATAGATACTATAAGGAGCTTGGCTTTCAAAACATATCTGATTGCGCAGAGCATTATTTTGGCTTTAAGAAAACAACTACATATGACTTGATGAAAATTTATCAAAGGTTGCGTGACTTTGGTTCCAATAGTGTGAAAATGAAATTGCCTGAAAAGTATAACGGCTTTTCACAGACGCAGCTTTTGATTATTGCATCTATAAATCATGCTACTGACAGTTTTTTTGCTAAATGCAGTCAATCTGATACCGTATCGTTTATGAAAAAGGCAGCTAAATATTGGAATAAGTATTATTGGTCCTATTATTCAATGTTACGCTGTTGTTCTAATTTGCAAGAGCTTGTAGATAAAATCGAGGAAAAGCTTGGCATTGTAAAAGCCGAGCCTGCTCAAGACGAGGCGGAAAACAAAACCTTGCCGGTGAACATCGAGGACGAGGATGACGAGGACGTGGATCTTGATGATGCAGACGATTATCTTTCCGTTCAAACGGAAAATACTGACTACTCCGAGCCGGATGACGAAGAGCCTGAAGAGGAGTTCGTTGAGGTTGAAGGAGATTTTGTCGAGGTTTCTGAAAGCGAAGCTGCAGAGGAGCCTGAAGAGGAGCTTGTAACATCTTCCAATGTGAAAATAGAGAACATGCAGAAGCAGTTAACAAGCATGCTTAGGTTGCAGTTCCATTCTTTGTTTACTAATACTCCGGGCATATCTTATATTTTGCGTGATAATCTTGCAGATAAATGCTGCAAGCTTATAAATGATTTTTTAATCAGCAACAAGTCTGATATTAGAGAAATTCTATTTAGGGAATTTTCTCAATTTGATTACAAGGTAACTTTGCATGGCAGAGAACAGAATTTATCTGTTTTTTGCTCAAACATTGCAAGCTGCCTTAAAGATATCTTCAGAAAGCCGGAGGGAAAGTAATATGGAATGGTCGATTATATTGTTAGCAATAGCTGTCATTGGAATAGTAATAATGATATTCGTTCTTCACGATATCGAAAACAAAAAGAAAGAATACGCTTATTCTTTGCTGTACTTTGTTCCTGATGATTTCTTTGAGGACCATGAGTACGATTGTGAATTTGAGCTTGCCGGGCACCTGTACGCAGGGGACAAGCTCACCATTTACTCTCCTGTCCAGGAAATGCAATGCGAGGTTATGTCCGCTAAGTATGACGAAGAAGCTGATGCAACCGTTGTTATCGTAGCTGTTCTTTTGGAAAGAGAGGCATAACATGGAGAAGCAAGATTACAGGACTAATTACGAGCATCTAATGTTGCTCTTCCCGGACAGAGCAGTAATATCTGTTAAAGAAGTCGCATCCGTTCTTTCTTGCGACCCTCGAACTGTTAGGTCCACAATACAAAGAAGTAAAAATCCTCTCCCGGCCACAAAAATTGGCAAGGGAGCTTACGTAATATCAATACCGTCCTTTGCTCGATGGCTGGCAACTGAAGGAAGGTGATACCATGGCAGATAAAAAACCGCCTTCCGAGGATTACACAAAGCCAAAGGGAGATTTACTCCCTGCAGAGATTAACGCAATATGTCGTTTGTGCCGGGTTGCCAACAATAAGCGCATGACTACTCAAAAGGTAGAGTGCGAGAGAACCGAGCGCACCGGGATGTATTGCAGGCTTATAGAGAATCTAAGAGTGGCTTTTCAGAGCCAGGCTAGAGAAATTGAATTTTGTCGGCGCTATGTTGATTTGTTCAAAGGCAGCAGAGCTTGCTTCAGGAAGGATGAGCTTAAAGCTTTTTATGACGAAAATGGGGCAAAGGAAAATCGCAGCTTTGAAGAGTTCATAGATTTTTGTCGCATTTCCGGTCTTGAGGTGATTGAGTGATGGAGTATAAAAAGTTAATTCTGCTTGATTTTATTCTTTGCCTCGATGCAAGGAAGGAAATAAGCGTTTCCTTTACTAATAGTCCACCTGAAAATCTTGAGTACGTAGGACAAGCCGGGAAAATTCATTCCTGGTTCGCCTGGAACGCAGTCTATGATTCCGTTGTTAATCAAATACTTATTGACACCGCAAATACCTTGCATGTAGTTGCAAGATTAGTGAGGTAGCGTTATGCACGAGAAGAAAATTAAAATTATAGATGGAAGGCATGCAAATATTGGATGCAGCTTTGAAGCTTATGTAAATGACTCTATCGAGCAGCTTGCAATGAATATCGCCAACACCGAGATTCGTGTTCAGGTTGTTGCGCCGGATTATTGTGTAATTTATTACATACATGATACTGCCAGGGACCCGGATGTCCCTCCATAGTGTAACGATAGGTACAATTTAACTGCCTTGGAACTCGCAAAAAAAGCGAAAATTCCAAGGTTAGGGGGCGTACTTGTAGTACGCCCCCTACATAAAGCAGTTCTAAAATCGCAAAAACCCTTATAGTGTAAGGCTTTAAGGGCAAAAACAAAAAGTACGCAAAATCGTTTTGCGTACAAAATCTTGAGAAGGGTGGTGGGAATATTTTTTACGTAGCGCAGAACGCAGTCAAGCCTTCAAAGAGCTATCTAAAAACGAGCAGGTAGAATGGTTTGGCTTGACCGATAAAAAAGTTGAACACCATGTCGATACTCTTTACTACGTAGTTTGTATCGAGGACGACAAAACTAATAACGATGATGCCGGTATGGTTGCTCTTGTTAATGAGCTTAACAAGCTAAAGGCTCAAAAGATGGAAAACCCGTCTGAGGTTATAGATTTCTGTGGTCTTGAGGTCCACCCGGCAAGCTTCTCAATTTATCAATACCATTTG
Organism: Clostridia bacterium; assembly: GCA_017468115.1. Next base: position 45,132 of record JAFUJS010000009.1, read on the forward strand.
CAGCTTAAGGAAAGCTTTGACATATTTATTGCGAATAATATTCAGAACGAAAATACGCCACGTATATGTGTTCAGCTTAGAACCAGGCTCCTAGTTTATGAGGGGGAGTTCAAAGCTATTGAAAAGTCCTTTGAATATGTTCAAGCTATAGCCGATTCCTTTGGCTTGAAAATTGGTTCTGTTTTCGAAAACAGAATTGACTATGCGTTTCACACCAATCTTATGCAAAAAAGCACAGAATATCTCAATACTGAATATCTGTGTAAGCATACAAAGACTAAGTTAGTTGATTTTTCTATGCACGGGAAAATTAAAAAATTTGAAGTGAATACTCTGCATCTTGGTAAAAGAGGCTCAAATAGTCTTTTTGTTCGTATCTATAAAAAATCACGTGAGGTAATCGAGCAGGGCTATAAAAGCTTCTTTATCGAGCGTTGGTATGACAAAGGCATAATAAACAAGTACGATAGATATGTATATCGTCGAGCCTATGAGCTTAAGTCCTATGTTGCCGGGACTTTAGTGGGTCGCTGTGAGTGGTATATACAATATGGCAAGGATGACGAAATTAAAAAGATGCTTAAGGGCTTGATAGCAAAATGCTATGCAAACTCTGATAACGCTCCCCACTTGGAAAAAAAGATAAAGGGCCTTTTGCCCCCAGTTACGGTTGTAACAAACGTTGAGTTCCAAACAAAGAGGAAATTTTATCAAAGCTGCGATAAGTTTATTGCAGAGCAGGAATTTAACTTCAAAGGGTTGTCCGTGCTAAAACGTCTTTACAAAATTCTTTTTTTGAAAAAAGAGTTTTGCAACTATTTAACCGAGCGAGTGCTTTCCTTTGTTGATAACAAGGGTACGAAAAGAGAGATTATGGTTGACTGGTGGCGCCGCATCCATTCTTGTAAGATGCGATTTACCGACCCGGCAATACTTGACCTTTATCGCACATATGAACGTAATTCTGATTTAGCTCGTGTTAAGAAGGGATTACTTACAAGCATAGCTAGGTATGCGGTGCTTAAAAATGATTGCGAGGACCCTTCTTCCTTGCATGAGGATGTATGCGATATGTTAGCAGATATTAATGATAATGATATCAATGACATGGACGAGCAGCTTAAGAACGGCAAGCTTCCTGTCATGCGAAATTATCAATACCCTATTATTCAGAGAAGGGCAGCTCGTAGCCTTCGTGGCGTTGTAAAAAAATAAAAATAGGAATAGGAAAAGGTAAAAAATATGAGAGTTTATATTCTTGAAGTAAACGAAAAGAAGGGAATCAGGACCAATGGTTCCGGTGAATATCATTTCACAAATGTAAAGGTTTCCAATAGCGAAAAGGACCTTGAGGGTTGGGTAACAGTTGATGCAACTGTATGCCATCCGTCTAAGATTAAAAAAGGCTCATTTGCTGAAATGCGCTTCAGTATTACAAATCAATCCAGGGTATCACGTTTTGATATTATTGGAGATAAGGATGAGGAGCCACCTCTTCCAGAGCCACCTGCAGCGTTTGCTCCAAATCCAAATTACCCGGATTTTGAGGATGTGGTAGATGAATCTACCGGAGAGCTTAAGGAACCTAAAACCAAAAAGTAAATTATTTTCATAAGGAGAAAATAAAATGAAAAAGAACGTAAAAATGTGGCAAGTGCTCGGTTTGATTGCTCTTGCTGTAGTAATTTCAGTCGTAGTTATTTCAGTAATTGGTTTTGCATCAAAGGGCTCCTTTGATTTTAGCGACACTGAAAACTGGGCTATTCAATCACCTAATGCAAATAACCTTCTTAAGGTTGATGCATACGAAGTTAAGGACCTTAATACCGGTCTTGGTTACACAATTGATGTAACTGATGACGGTCAGATTAAGGTGTCCGGTACAAACAACACTGAAGAGAGCCAGCAGATCGAGGTGCAGGATGTAACTCTTGCTGCAGGTACATACACCTTCTCATCCGGTGCTAAGGGCACATCCTTGTCCGGTTACAATATGTCTATCGTAATTGACGGTAACACATATTACGCAGACTTTGGCTCTAATACAACTTTCACTCTTGAAGCAGAAGCTACCGGTACTGTATATATCAATATCGTTGCAAAGGTAGAGGTTAACAAGACATTCTCTCCTGTACTTGTTCCTGGTGAAGAGGTTGAAGATTTCTTTGTAATCGGTTCACAGAAATAATAATATAAAAAGGGGGAGCTTGCTTCCCCTTTTTTTAGAAAGGAAAAACTATGAAAAGATTACTTTCTATATTCCTTGCCGTGTTGACATTATTTACGGTGTTAGCTTTACCGATTGCTGCAGCTTCTGAAGAGCAGATAACAATGATAGCTAATCCTGATGATACATCAATTGAGCATGACTTTGGCTACGTACTTACCGGGCACAATGTGAATGATTACCCTTGTGATATGGACAAGGACATTGAGCTTGCAGCATTTTTGGAGCACGGCTACGAAAACGAAAACCCTTTGGATTATAGACTATATTTTTATATTTATAATCCTCAAATGAAATACATTAATTTTGAAGGCAGCAATTATATTCAGCTGCATTCCCCTGTTCTCGGAGAGTCGTATAAAAAGCTTAGCTTTGAGGTCCTTTCCACCTACGGCGCAACAGAGGAAAGTGAGCTAACATCTAATGCGCTGCTTCTTAAATGTAAGATTAATATCAACTATGATACTATTGACAGAAGCTTGATAGGCGTTGACCGTTCTTATCATGTGTCCGGCATCGAGCTTGATACTTCAATTAAAAGCAATGATGTTTATGTGTCCTCTGAAGCTAACAAATTGACCATTGATAAATCCTTTACCGACTGTGATGTGTTGCGTATTAATATACCAACCGGCCAGGAAAGTTTGCTGATAACTCAACAAGGCGTCAACTTGTTAGACCCAAGCCTATATAAACCAAGTGTTTTTGTAGGTATAACTGTAACACCGATTGAAAATGGTATACATATAACAGGAACTTCCCAAACTTTAACATATAGTAATCTTTTTGATACTAGTCCAGATTCACGAGTGGCAATGCCCGAATTATGGAAAGGCAAGACTTTAACCTTAATTGCGTATGGTAGCACAAGAACGATAGATTGTGGATTTTATAAAGACGATGGCACAAGCCAATGGGCAAATCTATATGTTAACAACGGATTTAAGAATGTAGTAACTTTAACCGATGAAACAAAGATTTGGTTTAGGTGGCGACACCCATCAGCAGGTAAAGTTGTCGATGTAATTGTTAGATTAATGGTAGTTGAGGGCGATTATTCAACCCAAGATTTATCATACGAACAATATGTTGCCCCTATTACTTACGAGCTTCCTTCTGAAGCGTGCAGCTATGATTCCATTGAGCTTAACAAAGTTAGTAACAAGGTTTTTGCGTATTCAAATAATGAGAAATTTGATGTAAGTAATAAAGCCTGGGCACAGGAGCTAATGAAGCTCAAGCTATATGATAATGCAACAACCGTTTTTTCTTCTTCTGAAGGTGTAACATTTTCAGCTGCAGATATTGACGAAAGCAAATACGGTGTAAAGGATTATGTTATTGATACTAAGTATAGTTATCGCTATCAGAACGGCTTGCTATATCAAACAATTGAATACCCGGACCATGTTATTGAAACCGACGTTGTGCATACATACTACCGCATCCAGAGCGAGCAGGAGCACAAGTATTATGATATACGCACAGTAGCTTTCAATGTTCCCAATTCAATTGTTGAAGAAAATCATAACTTAACTGCAATTGAAGCTTGCTGGAGTGAGTACACAACAACACCGATATTGACAGTAGATAACCAGGACATTTATCAAGCCTTCTTGAGTGTAGAGAATCAAGAGGTTACAGACTTTGCTTACGGATTGGGTCAAGGCATGCATTATGAAATGTTTAACTTGGGTCTTGCTGCTATATTGCCACCATCTGGAAATATTATTTTCGATACTCCTTATCACTTGTATTCTTTTGAAAGCTTTTTCAATCCTTCAGTTTTGAACGAATGGTATGTGTTGTATCCTGATGTCGATATACCTTTCTTTTGGCTTTACGGTCAAAATATGTACGATAATTCATATAACAAACTTGATTATGTATTTTTCAATGATAACTCCGAAGCCTGGGAAGATGAAAATATACTTTACTCTGCAGAGCAGCTTGAGAGTAAGATTGAAGGCTACGAATGGAAGAGCGATGTTTTTGCCGGCGACCCGGTAGCCTTTGGCACTCCTGAAGAGCCTTTACTCATTGAAGTAAAAAAGAGCTCACTTGAAAAATATCGTGTTAACAATGATTTTTGGGAGTACATATTTGGAAAGCACACAGTCTCTGATATGCTAGTTGAGTATTCAAGCATTGAACCTATCAAGCAATCAGACTTCAAGCTTGACGACGTTGAGTTCTCTTCAAAGTATTTAATAGAAAAATCTGACGTGTCAGCTATTAAAGCGCTGCAGGACGAAGAGTATACCACATATTTATTTAGGTACACCGTTACCGATTATACAAGTGAGAATGTTGAGGTAATAAGCAACCACAGACTTGTAAGCTGCCAGGCTAACCTTTCTCAAAGCGTAGCAATAAAGGACTTTGACATGATAACCTCTAAGTGGCGCAGGAACGACGGTAGCGAGATAGTTATACCATTTGTATCTGACCCTACAAATGCATTTGTGGACGGAACTGCAGCAAGCAAGCCGGAGTTCTTGCCTAACAACTTTGCTGACGACCTATTGGACAAGCTGCGTGATATTCTTACCATTATATTGGTAGTGCTCATAGTGGCGCTAGTAGTATTTATCGTTGTTAAGTCTGTCGGTCTTTTTGCAGACATGCGCATAGCCTTTGGCAATTGGAGTGGTCCAAAAAATTCTAGTACAGGAAGGAAAAAACGAAAATGAAAAAGAAATTAATATTAATACTTTCCCTGGTTGCTCTGATGAGCTGTATCTTTGTCGTGTCAGTTTCGGCTGAGTTTGTGTTTTACTCTCCGGAAGAATTGCCTACAAGTTCAAGTTCTGTATATGGAAATTACTATACTCATAATTGTAGTTACGACCACCATGTATTTGATTATATGGTTAATGAAATTGGTCTTATAAAAAGTTACGCTGTAGATATTGAGCAATTCAAGGAGTTTGTTGTTTATTATAATGTAAATAGCTATGATGATTTTAATACGGCATTTTCTACAATAATACAAGCATGTAGTGATGGTGGCTGTGATAACGCACAAAGTTATTATGAAGGTATATATAACATGTCAACAATGCCTGAAGATGTTTATGTTTATTTCAACAGTTATATTTATGGTGTCGATACTAAGATACGTGATTATCATGCTAATTTACAATTAGAATTTGTTCAATATTCAAATTTGTGTGATACAAATTCTGAAGACATAACAGTAGAGGGATTTTCTACATATTTGAAAGAAAATAAAGCTGAATTATATTTTGAGTTTTCTTCAGATATTGAGTCTTTGTTTAATTCGTTTTATAGCGCCGGTGCATCTAGCTCTTCTTCTGGCTCAACCGGCTCCGGCTCCAATGGTTCTCCTAATATATCCGATGAAGAGCTTGGTACTTATACCGGTGATGCAACCGAGCGTCCTTGCCCGGTTACAGGAGATGGTGTTCATGACAGCGCCAGCGGCGCTTATGGTTGCGAACACTTCCAAAATGGTTATGCTATGGGCTTTGACGACGGCTTGAGGTCTGAGCAGAACCAAAGCAACCTTCAGCAAGCATTTGACCAGGGCTATCAATATGCTAACTCCGAAGACTTTAATACCACAGTTCAAAATCGTATTGAGGAAAGCAGAGACACACATATTGAAGAGTATAAAAGCTCTACCGAATTTACCGAATATCTATTGAGCGAGGAATTTACCTCGAGTGAAAATCACACAAAGGTAGTAGCTCAATATTGCAATACCGAAGAGCACATTAACATGCTGCTTGAGAATCAAAATATCGGTGTAGAAAACTTTAAGAAGAGCCAGGCATATCTTGATATACTTTTGGCTGAACGTCTAGCCGGCAAGGATGACGGTTACGACCTAGGCTATGAAGAGGGCTTGACCCTTGGCTTAGAACGTGGTAAGCTTGATGGCTATGCGCTGTTTAGAGAGTCCGATATGTTCAAAGACACATTGAACCAATGGTACCAGGACGGCTATTATGCCGGCGCAAGCGATGCATCCGATGACGGCCCAAGCATAGTTGGCTTAATTTCTGTCATCGTAGTAATCGCAGGCATTCTTATAGCTGCAGCTTTAATTTCATTAAATGCTAAAAAGAGAAAAGCCGGAAAAAGAAGATAAAAATAAAAGGTGCTCCGGGAGAACCGAAGCACCTTGAATTTAGGAGTGATTAAATGTCTAAAAGAATAAAGAAAAAGAATGAGTTTAGGCGTAAAAATATGAAGGATGGAAAAGGTCATCCGTCTTATATCTTTGCTCAACAAGGCAATGAATACATATTTTTAGGTATAACTCATTCTAAAATTACCAATGGTGTGAAAAACATTAAATTAGAGAAAAATCCTAATCCAAAAGACAAAAGGGACAGTTATGTTCGTCCAAAGGTGGAAAAGTATAATAAATCTTCTTTTGGTAAAAAGTTAAAGGGTTGGCATTTCTCTGATAAAGACAAACAAACGGTTGAGTATATTACTAAAAAATAGCAGAAAAAAAGAAAAGGACGAACACCCGAAACTTAATTCGTACATCGTTCAACGTTCCTCACTAATGTGGTCACTAAATCCTTTTCTTTTGTTATTATACACGAAAAAAAACTAAATGTCAAGAAAAAAAGAAAAATACTTTGGTAGACTGAATTTTTGAAATAAAAGGATGTGTAAAAATGAAATTTAAGAAAGTAAATTTTGGTAAGATATTTAAGGGACTTGGTATAGCTTTATTGCTGCTTGCAATTGTGTACTTTGGTGGATATGTAATATTTACATTTGTTCGTGTGTGGGGTGTTTATGGTGGCATTTCTTGATAGACTATTTTCCCAGCGTGCCACCTTTCATGTCTGCGCATCCTTGGTCCTCGTTGTATCTTTGATATTTACTTTCTTCCGATACGATTATGTCATTAATCGCTTCATTGAAGCTTGCTTACACCTTAAAAATTCTTTCATGCATTGGGTGAATGTATTTATAACAGGAACAGAGGACACAGGCAGCTCGTACAGCTCAAGCCTGGCAATTACAAATTTTGATTTCATACAAATACTTAATTTTGACGTGGACCGTGTGAGCTTTGCATTCAAGAACCTTTGGAGCGCAATGCTGCTAGAGAGTAATTTCAAAATGTATTCATTTTACTTTATGTATTATGGAACGTTAGGATTTTTGTTTGTACTCCTTGCTATTATCTTTGTGCTTGTTGCCTGGGTAATCTTCCAAATGCTTGTATATGATTATACAGAGAACCCTTATGAGGACACACGTGCACTTTCTTTTTGGAAAAGAAGAGTAGTTCCACCTTACAGATATATAGTTCAAAAGCTTGTGAGCTTTATCAGAAGATTTGTTTCTTCTCATTACTTTAAGGCTTTTGTAATAATATGGCTGTTCAATTTGAATATATTAACCATTGCTGTTGAGCTTGTTGCCTGGCTCTTTTACATATTGACAAATCCTGTACTTGATAACTTCATGACAACGTTGTCAACCGTTTTTTTGGACGTTTTTGTTATGTTTAATTCAGCGCCGTTGATATTTTGGCTCGTTATAGCTGCAGTTATATTTAATCATTTTCGTAAAAAGGCCGGGGTTGATAACTTGTATCATTTATACAATTACTGCATGGGCTTTGGCAAGAGCCTGGCTAACAACGTTATTATTGAAGGTCCTACCGGAGCCAATAAATCTAAAATCGCTGTTCAAATGACCTTGTTAAAAGAGGATCAATTTCATACGGACCAATTGGAATCTATAAATAAATTCCATGTTTGGTTCCCGGATTTTCCCTTTGAATATCTTGAAGCTGAAGTGGATGCAGAGATGGAAGAGCATTTAATTTACTCTAAACACACGTGCATGTCCTTCGTCCAGGTTAAAAAATCCGAGTATGATATGTGTCCTTGCTCTCAAGCTGTATGGGGGTATGAAGGACCAATGGAGTATAACGACGGGTTTAAGTATGTTACGCTTTGGGAAATGCTCCAGGAGTATGTTTACATATACTATATGTATACCAATGATACAACTTCTATCATGGCTAGTATATCGGTAAGGTCTGACCTTCATAAATATCCTGGTTGGTTTGCAAGGTGGAATAACAATCTTGTTCAAAGATGCCCTGAAGAGTTTGATGATATAACTCGTTATTGCCATATCAATGACTATGATACCGTTAGATATTCAAAGCAGATTGACCCCAATAATGAACATATAGGCGCTGTTGATTATGCAATACGTTTAGATGACGAGCTTGACAAGGACCGAGGTAATCAATTTACTAATAAGCAGTTTGATGCATCTGATGCAACGCCAAATCCTCTTAATGACGGCTTTAATAAACATCTTATGATGTCCAGGCATGAGGCAAGCGCAGATTATAAAAGCTATTCAGCTCACTTTGCTACAATGCAAAGAAGTAATAATTATAAGGCTGACGAAAAGGACCTTTTCGACCTTCATAATATCATATCAAAGGATGACCTCAAGCTTGCTATACCTATGTTTATCGAATTTCCTTTACTGAAGAAAATTGTTGATTGGTATTACGGTTTTAATGAGGAAATGAAGGGGTATGGAAAGAGAAGGACCCTTCCTTATTACTTGCTTACGCATTTAACAAATCCGTTTATAAACTATATGTTCCGCATTATTAATCAGTATGGTTATGAAAGAGTTGTTCTTGCGCAAAGAAAAGCTTGTAACCAGGATGAAGTTCTGCAGCATGAGTATTTTATAATATATTGCATAGCTCATAACTATCGCTATCGCTCTGATGGCTTCAGTGCAGTTAATGATGAAGTACAGAAGAGCTGCAAGAAGGGACTTGTTGATATACCTTGTTACGAGGGACCTCTCGCTATGACACACGAGTACCCTGAAATGAAGAGCTTCTTTGCCGACTCCTTGCTTGACCGTATGAATGATAGGAAAAAATAATGATTTCTCGCTTTTGATATTGGCAATTGCTGACTAAAGGTAATAAAAATCCCGATTTTTGCAGGCTCGCTAAATCGGGATTTTCCTTTGGGTTCTTGCCGAACAAAACGGGTATTTTCCGTTCAAACGGAAAAATGACACAAAAATACTCGTAAAACTTTAGTAGCAAATTCCCGTATGCCACGTGACAGGAAAAACAGGCTTTCGGTTCATTGGCGCCTTTATTTGTAAAGGTGGCAAGGTTTAAGCCTAGCCTTTGAAAAAGGCTCTTCCAAGGGGGATTTGCAGCATCAATTTTTTGACACCTTTTTGACACCATTTTTTGTGTATTTTTATGTATTTTTGTGCATTTTTGTGCATTTGATAAAAATCAAGAAAGCCCTTGCAAATACTGAAAACACAGCATTTACAAGGGCTTTTCCAATGGCAGGGGCGCAAGGACTCGAACCCTGGACACCCAGTTTTGGAGACTGGTGTTCTACCAACTGAACTACACCCCTATTTAATTGACTAACAAATTATAGCATAAGTTTTTTGAAAATGCAATACCTTTTTAGATTTTTTTATTTTAGCCTTTTTTGGAATAAAACAGCGCAAGGATGCGTATAATGTAATAAGATATAAGTACAGCCACATCTTTAGTAAGCAAAAAAATTGCAAAAAAAGGCTTGACAGTTAAAAAAATGTGTGATATACTTACTAAGCACATAAGCCGATGTGGCGGAATCGGCAGACGCCACGGACTTAAAATCCGTTGGGAAGAAATTCCCGTACCGGTTCAAGTCCGGTCATCGGCACCACATACCGCGGAGTAGAGCAGCTTGGTAGCTCGTCGGGCTCATAACCCGGAGGTCGCGAGGTTCAAATCCCGCCTCCGCACCCAAAACAAACCTAAATTGAACCATCGGTTCAGTTTAGGTTTTTTCTTTTGTGTGGCGGGATTTGAATTTCTTTGCGACTCCGTGTTTTGCACGACGAGCGTGCTCGTTGGGGAACGACGGAGAAAACAATTGAGTATTGTTTTCTCCTAAGCTCTCTCCACTAAACAAGGAGCAAAACAAGTTGAGTGTACCGAAACGCAGGTTTGCGACTATGTGACTGGAGCGGGCTATGTTCGCACAAACCAAATAGGCCTGTTATCCCGCCTCCGCACCCAAAACGAAAGACACCCATCGGGTGTCTTTTTTCGTTTTGGGCGGTGGGATTTGACCTTTTACGACCTTCGGGGTGTGCACGACGAGCGTGCTCGTTGGGGAGCGACGCTTAAAACGATTGAGTATCGTTTTGAGCTAAGCTCTCTCTCCAAAGTAGGGAGTATAAGAAGTTAACCTTAGTTAACGCGTTAGACGACCATACGACAAGAGCGGGATATGTTCGCATAAACTAAATTAACCTTTCTTCTCAACCTACCTCCGCACCCATGTTGTGTTGACAAAATAGATGCTAAACGCCGAAAACGATTTGTGGGTGGGATTTGAACTTAAATAATCGACTTTTTAGGGGAGTTTTGCGATTTTTTGATCGCCGAGCCTCCCCTTTTTTCATAAATCTCAAAAAAACTTTGTAAACAATGTGTGTCTGAAACAAAGACAACAATAAATATTTGTACCAATCCAAATTATTTTTGCGAAGCTACTTGCGTTTTGCGGAAAAATATGTTATAATCTTGTAGTAATCCAAATTTGCTGAAATACACCATTAAAAGGAGGTTGAGATCATTGGCAAGAAAACGAAGCCCATCACCGATGAGGGCAGCAATTATAAAAGCGGCATCCGAACTGTTTTTTGAGATTGGCTACTCAAAAACGACACCGAATGCGATTTGTGAAAAAGCGGATGTTGGTACGGGAAATCTAACCTATTACTTTCCGACAAAGCAACACTTATTGGCTGTTCTCGCGCAGATGATGATTGACTATCAATGGAAAGAGATGGAGAATGCCGCCGACGAGGGAAAAAGCTCTCTTTTGGCGTATTGCTTGGAGCTTACCACGCTCGTAGCAATCAACGAGGAAATCCCACAGATGAATGAATTTCTCGTGGAATCATATTCCCACCCGTTGACGCTCGACCTTATCCGTGCAAACGACGTGGAAAAGATCAAGCAGGTTTTCGGAGAGTACACACCCGATTGGGATGATGAAAAGTACACCGAGATTGAAGCCATCATTTCGGGCATTGAGTATGCAACCATTATGAATACCGAGCATTCGGCAACGATTGAGCATAGAATAGAGGGAGCATTAAATTCCATTATGCTACTGTTCGGTGTTCCCGAAGAAACCCGACAGATGAAGCTCAGCAAGGTGCTTACGATGGACTACTTGGCAATCGGAAGAAAGGTCTATGAGGATTTCAGACGGTACGTGACCGAAACCAACGCCCACGCACTTGAAGAAGTGGTAAAGAACACGAAAGTAAGAACTTGGAAATAAGTTAAAAATCGCAAGAGGGATATCCCTCTTTTGGTAGCTACTACGTACCTACCAAAAACAACTCTATTAACTAAAAAAGTAAAAATAAATTGGAGGCAAAACTCTATGAAAAGAAAGATTAAAGTATTTCTTGTTATCTGCT
>JAFUJS010000028.1 GCA_017468115.1 Clostridia bacterium
CATTAATCCGTTCCGTTATCGTGGCTATTACCAAGATGAGGAGACAGGCTTCTACTATCTCAATAGTCGTTACTACGACCCACAGGTTAAACGCTTTCTTAATGCCGATGACCCATCATACCTGGGTGCAAATGGCGATTTGCAAGCATATAACCTGTACGCTTATTGTTCGAATAATCCAGTTATGGGATATGACCCATTGGGAAGGTGGACAATTTCATTTGCACTTTCTTTTTCGATAACATTTTTTGATGTTTTTGGAATATCTATTTCGGCATTTGTTACTTTGGATGAAGAAGGCAATGTTGCGTTACAGACTTCTTATGCAGATATAACGCAAAATGGTGGTGTTGGCTTGCCTGCAGTAAATTTTTCAAGTAACATATTTGTCACTAAAGAAAAAAACTATCGCAAATTAGAAGGACAAGGAATAAGCATAAGTGGTGGATACGAAAATTTTGGTGGAGAATTGTTATTTTCTACGGATGAATCATTTAGCGGAATAGGTTTTACACTTTTTAACTTTTTTGGCGATTCGTTGTTTGATGTCAATTTCAATGTATTGCTAACTAATACAAGAACTTCATTGGTGCTTGCGGAGGGATGGAAATGGAAATAAAAAAGATATTCGCATATCCACAATTGATGTATGGTTACATTTGCTCATGGTTGACCATAATTGTTTTCGCTGTAATCGGCATGGTTTGCTTTAACGCTACTGACGAGTGGCTGGTGATTTTTCCTGTATTTGTTGTAATAGCCATGACGCTATTTACCATTTTCAATTTTTTTAGTTTTTCAAAAATGATGAAACGATTGAGATTAAGTTCGGTTGGAATAAAATACAACAGAGGAAAACAAGAAATCGTATGGAGAGAAATTACTAAAATAGAAAAAGAAAGCGTTGTCATAAGTGCTCTGTCTAAGATTCCATATAACAGCCTGGAAAAGAAAATAAAAAAATTGGCACCGGCTCAATCGAAATACGCCCATATGTTCACATTTACGATAAGTGTGGCAAGCATATTTGGTTTTCTATGACCGATAAAAATATGAAAACGCTGATTGATTTTGCTCAGAGTCAAAACGACTTGATTGACGATTTGATAGAATATTACACTGAGAAAAAGGAAAACGGAGAGCTTCCACCCCATTGGGAAGAAGTTGGTTTGTTCAAAAAGAAACTTGTGGAGACAGGGGACGATGGCGTGTCTTGACAATGGAGACAGGGGCAACAAGTAGAGACAGGGGACGAGACAGGGGACGGTTCCTTGTCTCCTGACCCTTCAGATTCTTAAAATTTTTATATTCACAAGCAAAAAGTGCGACCCTGTGTCGCACTTTTTTGTTATATCTTTAATTTTTCGGCTATTTCAATAAGTCTTTCCTTGCTTAGCTTGCAGACTCTTCTGTCGTAGGTCAAAATTCCGTTTGTTTCGTCCTCTACGTCGGAAAGCTGGGTGTAGATTGCGCCGCAAAGCCCTTCCTTTATAAGAGGAATTATTTCCTTTTCGTAAAGCTCTACAAATGCATCCTCGAGCTTGTCTCGCTCCTTAAAGAAGCGATAGCCGTAGGTGTCCTTTACGTTTGCCACGTGGTTTTCTTCCTTGTAGGAATAGCCGCCAAACTCGGAAAGAACAACGGGCTTATCATACTTGCCCTTTAGCTTAACAGGCTTAAAGTACACGTGCAGGCTTTCTACCTGTGTTTTGTGTCTGCCAAACCAGCCGGAATTTGTGTCAACAAATCTGGAGGTGTCCTGCTCTAAAAGAGTATCATACATTTTGTCGCTTTCAAACTGACCCCAGCCCTCATTAAAAATTGTCCAATAGCAAATAGAGGGGTGGTTATATAGCTGTGTAACAGTCCTTTTCATAAAGTGCTTAAAATACTTTTTCTGGCTTTCGGTCCTTTTAACCTCGGGCAGATTTTTAAGCCCTATGGTAGGCAGGGCAGTATCGTGGAAAAAGCTGTATTTTCCGTTGTTTACCATGTCCTGAAAAACTATCATGCCCTGTCTGTCGCACTCATAGTAGAACCACTCAGGCTCAATTTTTATATGCTTCCTTAGGGTGTTAAAGCCAAGCTCCTTCATTTTCGCCACATCCTGCCTGTATAGGTCAGGGGTGGCAGGAGTATAAATTCCATCGCTGAAGTAGCCCTGGTCCAAAACACCGTGGAAGAAGTATGGCTTATCATTCAAGCAAAGTCTTTGTATACCGTCTACCTCTTTTACAGTAAGTGTCCTTAGGGCAAAATAGGATTCAATCTTGTCCTGTCCGCACTCTAGGATAAAGTGGTAAAGATAAGGGCTTTCAGGCGACCATAGCTTAGGATTTTCAATGTCAATGTGGCATTTGCCGCTTTCTACCGGATAAGTCCTGCCATTTTCCAAAAGAGTGAGCGTACCGCACTCGACGCCTCTTACCAAAATGTCGCAAAAGTCCAGCCCTGTGTCGATAAATAGCCCGTTCATATACTTACTTGGCACGCTTTCAAGCCAAACGCTTTGCCAAATCCCCGAAACAGGGGTGTACCACATGCCGCCACGCTTAAAGCATTGCTTTCCATAGGGCATAGCCTGTCCCCTTTGGCTGTCAACCACCTTAAGGGTAAGCTGGTTTTCTCCCTCTTTAAGATAGTCTGTAATATCAAAGGAAAAGCTATAATAGCCACCTACATTAAAGCCGACCATTTTGCCGTTTACATACAGGTCGCAGCTTCCGTCAACGGCGCCAAAATTTATTATAACCCTGTCCCTCTTAAAGCCATCGGGAAGAGTAAAGCTTTTTTGATAGGTAAGGGGTGTGCCGTCAGGGAAAACCCTGTTTACCCCCGACAAAATGCTTTCGGGTGGGTATGGCACCAAAATCTCTCTTTCCTCGCCACAGGCGCAAAGCGTCCACCTGCCGTTTAAGGAAAGGAAGGAGTCTCTTTTTAGCTGTGGACGGGGGTAAAGGTCGTACTCGTTACCCTTGATACTTTCCCCTTGGGTGGTTAGTAAATGCTTAATTTCCTTCATTGAAGCTCTTCCTCTTTTCTAAATAATCAACAAAGAAGATAGTACCAACAAGCAAAAAGGCAAGCACCAGCGCCACAACAAGAGCGCCCAGGAAAATGTTTTCGTTTGGAATAAAGCGGACAACACCGTCCGTGTCGGTAAATTCCTTAGCACCTGTAAGCACGGCAGAGCCGATAATAGGACCAACAATGCCGGGTATTAGCACCTGACCCACAATTCTAAGTCCTTGGAACATACCTGCCTTGTTTTCGGGTGTGTTATCACGTATAACTGCGCCAAAGACAGCATTACCGGAAAGATAGCCGCACATCATAAGGAGTGAGCCGATAAAGATAAGAGCAGTAATACCGCTGTTAAAGAACAAAAGAACGTAGCCCACCGAAAGCAAGCCAAGGCTTGGAATAATTGACTTGTTAAAGTGGAGCTTGTCGTAAATTCTGCCCCAAATTACGGTAAACACCGCCGCCAAAATAATGGCAGGCACCATAACAAGCACATAGCCGTCCCCAAGAGGGGTTGCCTTTTGGTAATAGATAATCAGATAAGGCATAAATACCTGTATGGAAATGCCGAAAACTGTAAAGAGAAGCAGGTAAATATAAAGCTTAGGATTTGCTTTTACAACAGATGGCTTAAAGCCGTAAATAATGTTCTTAAAGTAGTTTTGATTGTCCTCGGTTGATTGCTTAGGCTCCTTAATCAGGAAAAAGCCCACAATACCGATAACTATAACGATAGCGCCAATAACCGCAAAGATTATGGACCAATAGGTGTCTGTGGAAATAATGCCCTCTGCGCTTGGTGTCTTTTCGTGCTTTGGCAAAAGCATAGCGCCGCCAAACACAACCAAAATAGCCATAAGCGGCATCATTGCATTAATGCCCTCTGCCATACCGCGGTTTTCTGCTGTGGTAGAGTCGGTAAGCCAAGCGTTAAAGCAGGCATCGTTTGCAGAGGAGCCGAAGAAGGTCATTATACAGTCAAGCACAATAGTAATTGTGATGCAAAGCGCAGAAACAGAAGTAACTGTCGGGAAAATAGCGCCGATAATGTTTTCTCTTACCAGCATAAATGCAAGTATAGACACACCCCACAAAATATAGCCCACGCAGATAAACACCTTGCGCTTGCCCAGCTTGTCGGAAAGGGCGCCTATGAGAATTGTGGTAAGTGTGGCAACCACGCTGGATGCGGCAACCATAGCCATGATGCTGTCAGCCGACGCACCGAACATTTCATAAATGAATACATTAAAATACATATTTTCAACAACCCAGGCAATTTGCCCAACAAGGCTGAAGATTATAAGAGTAGCAAGAAGCTTGCCACCCATTTTAGTCCTTTTCTTTTCCATAAAGTAGTCCTTTCGGGAGTTTTTACAAGTATAGTATAACACCAATTGCCCAAATTTACAACATAAAAAAAGGGGACAGAGCTGTCCCCTTTTTCTTATACAATTCTAAAGCCCTTGCCGAGAATGTCGGTGGAGTTTGTAATAATAGTAAACGCCTGCGGGTCGTTTTGTCGAAGATGCTTTTTAAGTGTCGCAGCCTGCTGACGGCTGAGCACGGTAATAATCATCTTCTTGTCGTCGTGTGTAAAGGAGCCACGGCACACAGAAACGGTAGCGCCCCTGTGCAGATGATTGTTGATAAAGGCGCAAAGCTCCTCGTCCTTATCTGTAACCACAATAAAGCACTTATTCAGGTTGATGCCGTCGATTACCGTATCAACAATGAAGGACTTGATAACAAGGCCGCAAAGCGAGAACAGAGCAATCTTAACACCGAAGGCAAAGCCACCCATAACCGCCAGCACCACGTCAGTAATAAGAAGGGCGGTGCCAATGTTTACATTTGTAAATTTCTTAAGAATCATAGCGATAACGTCAGTGCCGCCGGAGCTTGCGTTTTGGCTGAACAAAATCGCACTACCGATAGCAATGCCGCCGATTGTGAAAAGAAGCTCCAAAAACGGCTCGCCACCCTCTCCCATATTTGAGGTTAGGGTCCAAAGTCCCTCGTTAAACGCATGGTCGTAGGCAGGGGTACCCTCAATGGCTGTCTGCTGTGCCGCATACTGACCTGTAATTCTTTCAAGAAGCTGTACCTTTTCCCAAACGAGAGAGGCAACAGACAAAAGAATGGTGGAGTAAATGGTTTTAATAGCAAACTGCTTACCGAAAATGATAAGAGCAACAATAAGAAGCACCACGTTGGCAATAGCCATAAACTGGGACTCTGAAAAGTTAGGGAAATAGTGGGAAAGCACAACCGAAAGGGACGAAACGCCGCCAACGGTAAAGTGGTTAGGGAACTTGAAGAAGTACACACCCGCCGCCACAAAAAGCGTACCCACGGTAATAATTATGTAGGACCAAATTGTTTTGAGAATCTTGCCGCCAATTGTTTTTGGCTCGTTATTAGGGTCGGAAAGCTCCTTGATAGGCTTCAATACCTTTTCGTAAAGCTTACCCTTTCTTTGTACCCTTGAAATAGAGGAAATTACCTTTTGCGGGTCGTCAACCTTCACGGTTTCGGGCTTATTTAGGTCAATTTCATTTTCAATATTTTGATTTTCTTCCACGACGAAAGCTCCTTGAAGAGAAAATTTTTTATTCCATCTAGATTATAATATGGTAAAGTAGTTTTGTCAACATCAAAAGAGAATACTTTAGCGTGTTAATAGAAAGTGGCTCTCAAACCGAGAGCCACAGATTATTTATTCAACCTTTTTCTTATCGAGCACCATATAAACCAAAGCCGCAATAGCTGCGCCTGCCAAAGGACCGATTATAAAGATCCAGATTTGGGAAAGAGCAGTAGCATCGCCGGCAATAGCCTGAACGATTGCAGGACCGATTGAACGGGCAGGGTTTACAGATGTACCTGTTAGGTTTACACCGAGAAGGTGAACTAGGGTAAGTGCAAGACCTATAACCACGCCGGTTACGGACTTGTTTTCTGTTTTTGATGTAACACCTAAAATTGCCATTACAAATACAAAGGTGAGAACAATTTCAGCCAAAAGTGCAACAAAGAGAGCACCTGTTTCGTTGTATTGGAGAACTAAAATTGCCTGCGCCGCATTGCAGCCAAGCACCTGGAAGTCGGTTGTGAAAAGACCAAGAACCACAGCACCTAGGGTCGCACCGAGAATTTGAGCTATAACGTAGCCTGCAAAATCTGTTGCGTTCATTTTCTTGGTAATGAGCATTGCAAGAGAAACGGCAGGGTTGATGTGGCAGCCGGAGATGTTACCGATGGAGTATGCCATAGCAACAATAACCAAGCCGAAGGCAAGGGATGTTGCAACAAGGTCAACCCCGGAAAGAACAGCAACGCCACAGCCGAACACAACAAGCACAAATGTACCGATAAGCTCTGCAATATACGCCTTAAAATTCATGAAAAAATCTCCTTTCAATTTTTCGTAAGCTCACGCTTACAAGATTATATTACCACTAAATGGAAATTTATTTAAGTAGGAATCAAAATTTTATACACCCTCTTGAAAAGTTAATCGGACTGGTATATAATTAAAATATCTTTTTTGAAAAGAGGAACTGAAATGGAAAAAATTAAAATGACAACACCCCTTGTTGAAATGGACGGGGACGAAATGACAAGAATTATATGGCAAATGATTAAGGATGAGCTTCTTTTGCCATTTGTGGATTTGAAAACAGAGTACTACGACCTTGGCTTGCCCGAGAGGGAAAGGACAAAGGACAAGGTTACCTTTGATGCGGCATACGCAAACCAAAAATACGGCGTTAGCGTAAAGTGCGCCACAATCACTCCAAACAAGCAAAGGGTTGAGGAATATAACCTTTCCGAAATGTATAAAAGCCCTAACGGCACAATCCGTGCAATCCTTGACGGCACAGTTTTCCGTGCCCCAATCATAATTGACTCAATTAAGCCTGCTGTTCGCAACTGGAAAAAGCCAATTACCATTGCAAGGCACGCCTATGGCGACGTTTACAAGGCAACAGAGTATAGACCCGAGGGCGAGGGTAAGGCAGAGCTTGTATTTACCGACAAAAACGGCAACGAAAGCTTCCGCCAGACAATTTACGACTTTGAGTGCCCGGGCGTTTTGCAGGGTCAGTACAATAAGGACACCTCAATTCGCTCCTTTGCACATTCCTGCTTTAAGTATGCAATCTCTACAAAGCAGGACCTTTGGTTCTCAACCAAGGACACAATCTCAAAGCAGTACGACCAAACCTTTAAGCTCATTTTCCAAGAGATTTACGAAAACGACTACAAGGCTGAATTTGAAAAGCTGGGCATTACCTATTTCTATACACTCATTGACGATGCGGTTGCAAGAGTTATCCGCTCCGAGGGTGGCTACATTTGGGCGTGCAAGAACTACGACGGCGACGTTATGTCCGATATGGTCTCCACAGCCTTCGGCTCCCTTGCTATGATGACCTCTGTGCTTGTTTCTCCCGACGGAAAGTATGAGTACGAGGCTGCCCACGGCACAGTTACAAGGCACTACTATCGTTACCTGAAGGGCGAGGATACCTCAACAAACCCAATGGCAACAATTTTCGCTTGGAGTGGTGCTCTTCGCAAGAGGGCAGAGCTTGACGGTCTTTGCGACCTTGCAAAATTTGCAGATAAGCTGGAGGAAGCATGCCTTGACACACTAAACGACGGTGTTATGACAAAGGACCTGGTTGGTCTTGTTTCAGAGGGCTTTGAGGCTAGGGCAGTAAACACAATTACCTTCATTAAGGAAATCCGCGCAAGGCTTGAAGGCAAGCTTGCATAATGCGTTGGCGGACGTCTATATACAAAAAGCATAAAAAAGAGTGCGTATTACACCCTCAAAAAGGGCGCATACGCACTCTTTTTTTATGTGCACTCGACTTTCAAAGGGTTGTCGCTAAAAAAACTCATTTTTTGGTGGTCAAAATGCCCAAAAAATGAGGGGGGGGGTAGAACGAATTGTGCATTTGTCCAAAAATTTATTGGTTAACGTAAAATTCGTTGACTTTTAACCTGAAACAGACTAAAATATCGCATGGTGCAAAAGAAGGAATGATTCAAATTTTATTGACTTGTGGCATCAATTTATATTCAGGAAAGGAAATAAAAAATGAACAAAATGAAAAAGATGGTTGTTATTCTTTGCGTTGCGCTGGTTACCATGCTTCTTATGGCTACAACCGCATTTGCGCAAACAACCGTAACAACCGAGGAAGAGCTTTCCGCAACGCTCCAAGCAGGCGGAGAGGTAGCACTGGGCGATGATATTGTAATCAACAGTATGATAACAATACCAAGCGGTGTAGAAGTAACACTTGATTTGAACGGTCATAATATTACAGTTGCCGACAGCACAGGCGACCATATTTATGCAATTGACAACAATGGCACATTAACACTTAAGGACAGTGTTGGTACAGGTTCAATTTCAGCTCGTGGAATGTATAACCATGGTACTATGACAATTGAAAGTGGTAATTACGTAGGATTGGATTCCACAGGCGGCGCACCTGTATTCAACTATGGCAAGGTTACCATCAACGGCGGTGTGTTCAATGGTAGCGCATACACATTGAATAACCAATCCGGTAGCGAAATGGTAATTAACAATGCAACCGTTAAGGGAACAGGCGGCATTTACAGTAACGGCGTAACTCTTGTAATTAACGGTGGTACATTTGAGGCAACAGGCTCAGGCAAACACAATCTATATATGTACAACTCTGACGTTACTATAAACGGCGGTAAATTCCACCACTCAGGTACAACATCAAATGTTTATCCTGCGGGCACAACATCAGTAGTTACAATTAAGGGCGGAGAATTTACAGTAGCTGACGGTTACTATTTAATCGATTCAACAGATACTCCTACACTTAACATAGAAAACGGTACCTTTACAGGTATGGCACGCTTTAACGGAAGCATGGCAACTACCATTACAGGTGGTACATTTGATTTCTACAGCGGTACATATTTGGCTACAAACGCAACTATGACAATTTCAGGCGGTACATTCACATCTGATAGCTCCAAGACATTTGCAGAAAAATATCTTGCAGAGGACTATAAGCTTGACGATAACGGCACAGTAATAATTAAATATGTTGTTAAGGTAAATGGCACAGGTTACGCTACATTTGAAGAGGCTCTTACAGCTGCAAGCGCCTTGATAGGTGATGTAACAGTAGAAATTTACGACAAGGTAACCTTAAGTACATCCTTGGCAGGCAGCTATGATTCTATCACCTTTGTCGGAAAGGACACAGATGCTGAAATTTACCTTGATGTTCAAGGCTATATCACAGCAACAGGTAAGAAGGTTGCATTTGATAGCTTGACACTCAGCAAGTCTGAGGGTGGATTCATAACTGATGCAGGCTTTATGAACGTTGCATTCGGTGTATACGACGTAGTGAGCGTTGATTACACAGGCTGCACATTTGCTAACGGTGCATATGCATCATCAGGAGTAGTTACATTTGAGGGCTGTACCTTCTATCGTTCACATAATAAGTACGGACTTTGGGCATACGGAAATGCAGATATAACTGTTAACAACTGTGTTTTTGATGACTACCGCGGCATTAAGATGTATGCTGAGGGCGCAGCAAAGGTAACAGACTTAACAGTTACAAATACTGACTTTAGCGCAGTAAACGACAAGCCGGCAATCGTTCTCACATATGGCGAAAGCGTTACACTTTTAGGCAATAAATATTCATCTACAGGTGTATTCGAGCTTGATAAGGACGGCGCTCCAAACGGAACAGCTATTGAGGCAGATATTGCAGACATTTCTTGTATGAACGATAACTACGCTGACTGCGGCGTTATCGTAGACGGCAAAATCTATGTAACACTTGCAGACGCAGTTGCAGCAAACGCAGTTACAGGCGACAGCACAGTTACACTTATGTATGATTCAACAGAAGTAATAGAGCTTCCTGAGGGAACAACTCTTGACAAAAACGGTCATACTGCTGACAGCGTAACAGTAGCAGAGGTTAAGCCTGTGAATGTAAGCACATATGAGGAGCTCGTAGCTGCTCTTGCAAATGGAAAAAGCGTTATTTTTAATAACGATATCGTAGCAACCGGCGCAGTAAGCGTATCCGGAAGCGAGCTTGAAATAGACCTTAACGGAAAGACCTTAACACTTACAGTTGGCGGTAACTACTTTAAGGCTGACGCAAACGTAATAATCAAAAACGGTACAGTAACCATCACAGGCTGTGTAGCTTCCGGTGACTGCATTGTGGGCATTGGAGATTACAGCACAGTAGGCACACTTACACTTGACAACGTAGACGTAGTAGGTGACGGATATAGCTCAGCTTACGCAGTATTCTATGTTTACGGCACAAGCACACTTAACATTGTAAACGGCTCCAGCGTAAACCTTGCAAATGATAATGCGGCTTATTCCGACGGTACACATTCAGGCGGCTTTATCAAATGTAACAGCACAGTAAACGGCAAGGTTAACATTTCTAATACAGAAGTTACTCTTACAAATGCTCAGATTGGTATTCTTGACGGTACAGTAGTTCTTGATACTGTTAAGCTTACAATCAGCGGCGGTGACAATGCAATCAACCAGTCCGCACTTACAATTAAGAATTCCGAAATAACAATTTCCGATTGTAACGGCAGAGCTATTACACCTTGCTATGGCGACGTAATAATCGAAAGCTCCAAGCTCACCCTTTCCAAGTGTACAGAGGGCGAAATCCGCTTCAAGAAAAACGTTACCGTAACTATTGACGAAAATTCAACTATTGAAGAATGTACAATCTATGCTGACTCCTTGGCAACATCTGCAAAAATAAACGATGTAACTGTTGTTGGCACAGAGACAAGCATGGCAAAGGTTACCGTTTCCGAGGGAACAGTAACTATCAAGGAGCAGCCTAAGGGCAATACTCCACACGGCTATACAACTGCAACAACCATTTGGGGACAAACATGGGGTAATGCAACACAAAGCTACGTGATTAAGATTTATGCGGCTGACGGTACACTTATGGGTACTACAACATTGAACACAAATCTTGATGTTCCGATGGACGGCGACGTTGAGGTTACATGGCATATCTCTCTTGACCCTGCATCAGACACTGATGAATATTGGATTCAGGAGTGGTTTGTAGCTCCAAGCATTGACGTAAGGCCTACAAAGGCTGTGCTTTGCATTGACGGTGTTGACGTAAGCGAAGGCACAATTAAGCTTAACGGTCCTGACGACTTGAACATGATTTATGCCGCTGAGGTTGACGAAAACGGCAAAATCACAGAATACTGCACTATTGACAGTTTTGTAAGCAAAATAGGCGACTTGAAGGACAGAAGAATTTTGGTTCTTCGCGATGTAACTGTATCTACTGCTAAGATAAGATGCGTTGAGCTTATCTCCGGCGTAGAGGGTGGTGTAACCATTACAGATACCGACTACGAAAACTGGATTGATTTTGACTTCGTTACTGTTGGTCAAGGCGTTACTGTAAACGTTGGAAATCCATATTCAGGCGATAGCGAAAACGTAATTCTCGGTACTTTAATCGCAGAAGAAATCTACTATCACTCTGCTAATGCAATAACAACCATCAAGGACGGCGGTAAGGTTGTTGTAAATGGCTCTGTAATTCTTCGCTATAATGACAGCCCTAACGCAGGTATTTATATCTACGGTGACGGAAACGACGCAACAATAGAATTTGACTGCGATTATTATATCGGTGCATATTCAGGTACCTTCTATGCTGAAAATGCAAACATCGAAACAGGCTACTTCCTGCTTAAGAATTCATATGACGATTCAACATACGCTGATATTGCAATGACTCTTAACAATTCTTCACTTAAGGTTGCCGGCACAACCGACGGTCAGGATAGCTTCATTATTGACGACCAAGCATCGGTGACACTTATAAACGGCGCTTCTATCTCCGATGTAAGAGAATTTAATATTCTTGCTGATACAAAGCTTACACTCAGCATTGATGAAAGCAGTAAAATCAGCGCAACAAACGTATCAGTTGCACAGGGCGTTCCGTTTGAGGCATCCAAAAATGAGGACGGTACATACAGCGTAGCAGTTAAGACCTACACTCTTGAGGACATATTTGTATTCCTTGGCTATTCTAAGCGCGAGGATGATAATTCCATTACAGCAGGCTTTACAATCGACCACGAAGCTCTTGCAATTTACAAGGCTCAAAACGGTAATGTAAGCATTGATTTCGGCGCGGTATTCGCAATCGGTTCAATTGCAAACGGCTCATATGAAAAGTCACTTTCCGCATACAAGTCAACAAATAACTATAATGTTATTCTGACAAATGTAAGCGATGCAGAGACTACTGTTGTACTTTCAATGTATGTTACAGTTGGCAACGAAAAGTACTATGTTACAGAAAACGCTGTAGTAACAGATCCATCACAGGTTGGAGGAATAACCTTCACCACAGCACCTAAAAAGGAGGATGAATAATTATGAAGTATGTATCTCCAAAATATAGTATCGAGTCTATTGAAACCGAGGACATTATGGGAGCGAGCGCAAATGTTACTCAAACCGAAAACAATACAGACACATCAATGACATTTGATGACCTTATAAATATGTTCACAAAATAATAGCTGAAGGCACAGAGAAATCTGTGCCTTTTTTGCGTCTTAAAATGAATAATTTTTCAAAAAAACGAAAAATGTAGGGAAAAATGTTGACATATATAAAACATGTAGTTTATAATATATTTTAACGTACTAAAGCGTTTTTCATGGCAAAAAGGGAAAAATATTCCCTTTTTATTCATTTTAGAGCAGGAGAGACAAAAAGGACCCAAGAATATTCGACTACCTAGTGCTTGTGCTTACCGCAGGACTTCTTGTCCTCTTTGGCTACCACAAAAACGGCTTTACAGGAGGCTTTGGCGAAGCAATCCAGTCGGGGGTTAGCGTTTCTCCGCTGATTGGCGTAATTTGTATGTTTTCCTCTCTTGTGGTTACCTTTGTTGTAAGCCTGCTTACACAACCACCGAAAAAGGGAATTATTGACACAGCATTTAACAAGAAGGTGATTGAATAATGATTTGGGCAAGGGAAGAAACCCTGTCTAGGCAGGAAATGGACGACCTTCAGCTTGAAAGATTGAAGGAAACAGTAAATAGAGTATACGAAAAGGTTTTGCCATACAGAAAAAAGATGGACGAGGCAGGCATTAAGCCAAAGGACATAAAAAGCCTTGCGGACTTAAAAAGGCTCCCCTTCGTTACAAAGCAGGACCTAAGAGATAATTATCCCTTTGGGCTGTTTGCAGTTCCAAAGGAGGACCTTTTAAGAATACACGCATCCTCGGGCACAACAGGTAAGCCTACCGTTGTTGGCTATACCGAGGGAGATATGCAGGTGTGGACAGAGTGCGTTTCACGTATTGCCTGTGCAGGCGGCGCTGACAAAAACGATGTTGCGCAGATTTGCTTTGGCTACGGTATGTTTACAGGTGCTCTTGGTCTACATTACGGACTTGAAAATATTGGCGCAACAATAGTTCCCTCGTCAACAGGAAACTCCGAAAAGCAGCTTATGTATATGAAGGACTTTGGCACAACATTGCTTGTTGCCACACCATCCTATGCGTTAAGGCTTGCAGAGGTTGCAAGGGAGATGGGTATTGACCCGCAGAGGGACCTTAAGGTTAAAATCGGTCTTGTGGGCAGTGAGCTTTTGACCGACGCAATGCGTGAGGAAATGCACAAGTATTGGGGCAGCGATATGCTGGTTACCTCTAACTACGGTATGAGTGAGCTGATGGGCCCCGGTGTTAGTGGCGAGTGTGAGTATATGTGCGGTATGCATATAAACGAGGACTTCTTTATTCCCGAAATTATAAACCCCGAAACCGGTGAGGTTTTGCCTGCCGGTGAGTGGGGCGAGCTTGTTATAACCTGTATTAAGAAGGAGGCGCTACCTCTTATCAGATACAGGACAAAGGACATAACAAGGCTGATATATGAGCCATGTAAGTGTGGAAGAACTACTGTCAGAATGGAGAACCTCTCCGGCAGAAGCGACGATATGCTTAAAATCCGTGGCGTTAACGTGTTCCCAAGCCAGATTGAGGAGGTTGTCCTCGGTACAGAGGGTCTTGGTCCACACTATGAAATTATTGTTGAAAGAGATGGCTATTCAGATAAGCTGACTGTTAGGGTTGAGCTGCTTAAGGCAACCGACTCCTTTAAGGAGCTGGAGGCTATCGAGAGGGCTGTGAGAAATAAGCTTAAGGTTATGCTTGGACTTGATGCCAAGGTAATGCTTGAGTCCCCCAACACCCTTGCTCGCTTCGAGGGTAAGGCAAAAAGAGTTAGGGATTTACGAAAGGAGCAGAAATAATATGGCAGAAAAGAGAATAATGCTTGGAAACGAGGCTATTGCCCGTGGCGCATACGAGGCAGGAGTTAAGGTTAGCAGCTCCTATCCCGGCACACCAAGCACAGAAATCAGTGAATTTTTAGCAAAATATGATGAGGTATATACAGAGTGGGCGCCAAACGAAAAGGTTGCCCTTGAGGTTGCGGCAGGCTCGGCTATTGCAGGCGTGCGCTCTATGGCTTGTATGAAGCACGTAGGACTAAATGTTGCCTCTGACCCTCTATATACCCTTGCATACACAGGCATTAACGCAGGACTTGTTATTGTTGTTGCTGACGACCCGGGTATTGCCAGCTCACAAAACGAGCAGGATACAAGAATGATTGCAAGAAGCGCTCATTTACCACTTGTGGAGCCGGCAGACAGCAGCGAGGCAAAGGAGTATTTCAAGTACGCCTTTGAGCTTAGCGAAAAATACGATACACCCGTTATTTTCAGAACAACCACAAAGCTTTCTCACTCTCAAAGCGTTGTTGACCTGTGTGAAAGAGTGGAGGTAGAGGACAAGGTATACGAAAGAAGCGTGCCTAAGTACGTTATGATGCCTGCATCCGCTATCGGCAGACACAAGGTGGTTGAGGCAAGAGAGGACAAGATGGCTCTTGATGCCCCGGACTTCCCAATTAACAGAGTTGAATATAACGACAAGAAAATCGGCTTTATTACCTCAGGCGTGCCCTATCAGTATGTTAAGGAGGCTTGCCCTAATGCAAGCGTTTTGAAGCTGGGTGTAATCAACCCACTGCCTAAGGCTCTTATTGAGGAATTTGTGAAAGAGGTAGAAACGGTTTACATCTTTGAGGAGCTGGAGCCTGTTATCGAGGAGCAGGTAAGAGCCTGGGGACTTAATGTAAAGGGCAAGGAGCTGTTTACAAAGCAGGGCGAATACAGCGCAAATATGCTTAAAAAGGTGCTCTTTGATGAAGAGGTGTGCGCCTTTACTAAGGCAGAGGCACCGGCACGTCCGCCAATTCTTTGTCCGGGCTGTCCACACAGAAGCGTATTTTCCGTTCTTAATAAGCTGAAGATACACGCAGCAGGCGACATCGGCTGTTATACCCTTGGCGCAGTTGCTCCACTCAGCGTTATTGATACAACAATTTGTATGGGCTCATCTATTTCCCTGCTTCACGGTATGGAAAAGGCAAAGGGCAAGGAGTACATAAAGAATTGGGTTGCTACTATCGGCGACTCCACCTTCCTTCATACAGGCGTAAACTCACTTATCAATATGGTTTACAACAAGTCCACAGGCACAGTTATGATTCTTGACAACCGTACAACAGGTATGACAGGACATCAGGAGCATGCGGCAACAGGCAAGACATTAAAGGGCGAGGACACATATGCTATTGACCTGGCAGAGCTTTGCCGTAGCATGGGCGTTCCAAGCGTTATTGAAATCAATGCCTTTGACGTTAGCGGACTTGAGAGCGTAATTAAGGAAAGCGTAAAGAGCGACACACTTACAGTTATTATCGCAAAAGCGCCTTGCGCACTTTTGAAGGGTCAGAAATTCCCATTCAAGTGCAAGGTTGACAGCGAGAAATGTAAAAAGTGTGGCATGTGCATGAAGATAGGCTGTCCTGCAATGACCAAGGCAGAGGACGGCACAGTAAAAATTGACGAGGCTATGTGTAACGGCTGCGGACTTTGCAAGAGCTACTGCAAGTTTGGCGCTATTTCACAGGTTGAGAGATGAGGGGGGCGACGATTATGAATATAATGGTAGTTGGCGTTGGCGGACAAGGCACACTTCTCACCAGCAGAATTATCGGTAAGACTGCCCTTCAGGGTGGCTACGATGTTAAGCTTTCAGAGGTGCACGGAATGGCACAGCGTGGCGGTAGCGTTGTTACCTTTGTAAGATTCGGCACTAAGGTTTACGAGCCTGTTTGCGAGGAGGGCACGGTTGACGTGCTTATCTCCTTTGAAAGGCTTGAGGCGCTAAGATACGCGCACTTCCTAAAGCCGGAGGGCACACTCATTGTAAACGACACAAGAATTGACCCAATGACAGTAGTTATCGGCGCTAAGGAATACCCAAAGGATATTCTTAGCACGCTTGCAAAAAACCACAAGCTCTACACCATAGATGCAGGCAGCATAGCAAGGGAAATAGGCAACTCCAAGGTGCTGAATACAGTAGTTCTTGGCGCATCCGCAAAGCATATCGGCTTTGAAAAAGAGGATTGGCTAAGGGTGCTTGAGGCAACTGTACCACCAAAAACCATAGAAATCAACAAAAAAGCTTTTGAATTAGGATATGAGGCATAATATGATTTGGAATAAAGAAATGGAATGTATGTCCAATGAGGACAAGAAAAAGCTACAAAGCGAAAGACTTATAAAGCTGGTAAAATATGTTTACGAAAACGTAGAATTTTACCGCAAGAGGATGGATGAGCACGGGGTTAAGCCGGAGGACATTAAGTCCATTGACGACATTACCAAGCTCCCATACACCACAAAGGACGACCTTCGTGATACATACCCCTTCGGACTGTTTGCCGCTGACCACAAGGATATTGTAAGAATACACGCATCCTCAGGTACAACAGGTAAGGCAACGGTTGTTTGCTACACCCAATACGATATCGACGTTTGGAGCGAGTGCGTTGCACGCTGTATGGCTATGGCAGGCGTAACAAACGAGGACATTATTCAGGTTGCCTATGGCTATGGACTATTTACAGGCGGTCTTGGCGCACACTACGGCGCTGAAAAGCTTGGCGCTATGGTTGTTCCAATGAGCACAGGTAACTCAAAGAAGCTGACAACAATGATGGTTGACTTTGGCGCAACCGCAATTGCCTGCACACCATCATATCTTCTTCACCTTTCCGAGGTTTTAAGAGACGAGGGCAACCTTGACAAAATCAAGCTAAAGACAGCAATTTGCGGAGCTGAGCCTTGGACAGAGAAGATGAGACACGAGATTGAAACCCGTCTTAACATCTCCGCCCACGACATATACGGACTTTCCGAGATTATGGGTCCGGGTGTTGCCTGCGACTGTAAGGAGCATGCAGGACTTCATATCTGCGACGACCATTTCTATCCGGAAATCATTGATGCAAAAACTCTTGAGCCGGTAGCAGACGGAGAAACCGGCGAGCTTGTATTTACAACTCTGACAAAAGAGGGTATTCCTCTTATTCGTTACAGAACAAAGGATTTAACCAGCATCACAAGAGAAAAGTGCGCCTGTGGCAGAACAAGTCCACGTATTTCCCGCTTTAAGGGAAGAAGCGACGATATGCTTATTATTCGTGGCGTTAACGTATTCCCAAGCCAGGTTGAGGCTGCGCTTATCGAGGTTGAAGAGGTTACACCTCACTATATGATGATAGTAGACAGAGAAAACAACCTTGACACTCTTGAAATTCAGGTTGAAATTGATGCAAAATACTACACCGACGAAATTCGTGGAATTGAAAAGCTAACCAAGAAGATTGGTCAGGTTATTCAAAGCGCCCTTGGCATCAGCGCAAAAATCAAGCTAATGGGTCCAAACTCACTAAAGCGCAGTGAGGGCAAGGCAGTTCACGTAATTGATAACAGAAAGCTATATTAAAGGAGAAAAGGCTATGACAGTAAATCAGGTATCCGTTTTTATTGAAAACAGACAGGGCAGACTTGGACAGGTGCTTAATGTTTTGAAGGAGAACGACATAAACATTTTGTCAATCAGCTTGGCTGATACAGCAGAATATGGTCTTTTAAGACTTATTGTAAATAAGCCTGAGGAGGCAAAGGACGTGCTTCTTAAGGCAGGCTTTTCCAGCCTTCTTACGGAGGTGCTCATAATCAAGGTGCCACACAAAACAGGCGCCTTGCAGCAAATCCTTGACGTTATTGCTAAGGAAAATATCAGCATTGAATACATGTATGGCTTGAGCGTTGAAACAACAGACGCATCAATCGTTATGAAGACAAACGAGCTTGATAAGGCTTGCCAAATTCTCAAAAACAGCCACATCGGCACAATGTCAAGTAAGGAAATTGCATCTCTTTAATAAAATGATTATAGATTTTCATACCCATATTTTCCCTGACAAAATTGCAGGGGCAACAATTAAGGCCCTTTCCGAAAATGCAAGCATACCTGCCCATAGTGATGGCACTATGGCGGGGCTGCTTTCCTCTATGGAAAAGTCCGGCGTTAATATTTCTATCAATTTGCCTGTGGTAACAAGACCCAAGCAAATGGATAGCATAAACGCTTTTGCACAGCAGATAAACAGGGAAAGAGCGACACAGGGTGGTATTATTTCCTTTGCAGGCATCCACCCGGACACAGAGGACACAGACCTTTGGCTTGAAAAAATCAAGGGGCAGGGCTTTCTTGGAATAAAGCTTCATCCCGACTATCAGGGCGTATTCTTTGACGACCCAAGATATATAAAAATTCTGAAAAAGGCAAAGGAGCTTGACCTAATTACCGTTACCCACGCAGGACTTGACGGTGCCTTTGTGGGACAGGAGATAAAATGCACCCCTAGGCGTGTAATTTCAGCTCTTGACAAAATAGGTGGCTACGACAGGCTTGTGCTTGCCCACCTTGGCGGAAACGAGCTTTACTCGGAGGTTTATGAGCTTTTGGCAGGAGAGGACGTTTATTTTGACACCTCTTACGTGCTGAAATCAACCTCAAGGGATGACCTTTGCCGTATGGTAGAAAGGCACGGAGAGGACAAAATTCTCTTTGCCACCGACAGCCCCTGGCAGGACCAGGGCGAAATGATAGATATTCTTCGTGGCTACGACCTCGGTGCGCTTGCCACAGATAAAATCCTTTCAAAAAACGCAATAAAACTAATAGGTGAAATATGTTAAACGAAAAAATGTATGGCTTAGGCAGTAAGCGTTCAGTTATTCGTGAGATTTTTGAATACTGTAAGGCTCGTGCCAATGAAATCGGGGCAGACAAGGTTTTTGACTTTAGTATCGGAAACCCAAGCGTTCCTGCTCCAAAGGAAATAAATGATGCAATAGTAGAGCTTGCAAGAAATGAAAGCTCTGTGCTTTTGCACGGCTACACCTCTGCGCAGGGCGACCTTGGCGTAAGAATGGCAATTGCCAACGAAATTAACGAAAAATTCGGCGCAGGCGTAAATGAAAACTCCATTTATATGACCTGCGGTGCTGCCGCATCACTTACAATTTCATTAAAGGCTCTTTTAAATCCGGGGGATGAGTGCGTGGTTTTTGCCCCCTTCTTTACAGAGTATCGTGTCTTTGTTGAAAACGCAGGCGGCACTCTTGTTGTGTCAGAGCCTATGGAGAAAACCTTCCAGATTGACACAGAGGACCTGGCAAGTAAAATTACAGAAAAAACAAGGGCGGTTATTGTAAACTCTCCAAACAACCCAAGCGGAGTTGTTTACAGCGAGGACACAATCAAGGCTCTTTGCAGGGTTCTTGTGGACAAGCAAAGGGAATATGGAAATCCAATATACCTAATCGCTGACGAGCCATATAGAGAGCTTGTGTTTGATAACATTAAGGTACCATACCTTATGAATTACTACGATAACACTATCGTTTGCTATTCCTACTCAAAGGCTCTTTCCTTGCCGGGAGAGAGAATTGGCTATATTGCAGTAAGCCCTAAGGCACAGGACAGCCAAAGGGTATACCTTGCTGTGTGCGGTGCAGGCAGAAGCCTTGGCTATGTTTGTGCACCAAGCCTGTTCCAGCAGGTAATCAAGAAAACAATGGGCGCTAAGGTTGACGTAAATATTTACAAGGAAAACAGAGATATTTTGTATGGCGCACTTACCGAATATGGCTACGAGTGTGTTCATCCGGACGGCGCATTTTACCTCTTTGTAAAGGCGCTTGAGGAGGATGCCTATAAGTTTTTTGAAAAGGCAAAATCAAAGGAAATTTTGGTTGTGCCCTGCGACGACTTTGGTGTTAGCGGCTATGTAAGAATTGCTTACTGTGTAGACAAGGAGCGCATAGTAAACGCACTTCCCGCCTTCAAGGCACTTTACGAGGAGTATAATAAATGAAGAAAATATTGTTAGTAGCATCAGCTATTATACTTGTCTTTGCCTTGCTTTGTAGCTGTGGCAGCACCGTTACATATGAGGAGAAGGTCCAGTATTACAAGGACCAAGGCTACGTTGAAATAGGCGGAGTCGAGGAGATAAGAAATAGCTTTTCAAAATCCCTTAATGACCCACAGGCAAGGGTAGAGCCTGAGGGAGCGCCAAGCCTACTTTCCACAACGGAAGACCCGGAGGAGCAGGGTGGGCAGATAGAAATCACCACAGGCATAGGAAACAGCTTTTTTGATAAGCTAAGCGGCTTTAGCGGACAGATTAATATCGCTCTTGGACTTGAGCTTTTTCAGCCGGAGCGTGGTGTTTTGCTAAAGCATACAGATAGCCTGAAGCAAATCAGCGTCGTGGAATTTGCCTCAGAGAAGGAAGCAGACGACTACTTAAGCACCCACGGGCTTATAGGCATCACCTACGAGCAAGAGGGCAAGGTGGTTACATTCTTCTTTTCGGGAAGTCTTTACTATTAAAGAAAGAAGGCTTTGTGCCTTCTTTTTTTATCGAAATTTGTAAGGCTGAATTTGTAATTTGCACAAAAAATTTTAGAGCAAAAAACAAAAAATGTGCAAGTGTACAAAAGTTGTAAAAACCGTGTAAACGCCATTGATTTTTAACCTGGATTATATTATAATCTACCTTGTTTTTAAGTAGTTCGGCAAGGCAGGTAACAAAATGGCATATTCAGCACCCATATACAAAATAATAACCTTTGAGAGTGAGGACATAATGGCGGCAAGCCCCGGCGAGGATGTTTTCTTTCCCGCAGGCTTGAATTTTGACAGCGACAGGAGCAGCTCTGTTAACGCAAGCGACATTTTGGGTTAAATATAAAATAAGGAAACAGCTTTTTTCGGCTGTTTCTTTTTTTGTGAAAAAATTTCCAACCATTTTTCTTTTTTAATTGTCTTATTAGGTGAAGGGGCGAAAAATCGCCACGGAAGGGAGAAAAATAAAAATGAAAAGATTATCACTTGTATTCACAGCCGTACTCTTAACACTTTGTATGGCATTATCACTTGTGTCCTGTGCAGGGCTTACCACTCCACCTCAGGACGAAGAGGAGCTTTCCTACGTTGC
>JAFUJS010000029.1 GCA_017468115.1 Clostridia bacterium
CTACCAAGCTGAGCCACACCCCGATTGGTGAAAATATGAAATTTTTTGTAAGTGGTCAAACATGTGGTCAGACCGAAGATTTGATGATTTTTCGACATTCGGGAGAGCCGAAAAAGTCAGTGTTTTCAAGGGTTTTCGGCTCTTCTCGAAAAATCTACGCCGAGCGTGGTGATTGAGTCCCGAACCATGCGCGCTACACCTAGATAAAAATATTAAATTGTAGATTGCAGCTGTCCGCGGCGCTTCCTGTTGTAACTAAGGCTCTGTCGTCGCAAGAGGATTGCTCGCCAATTGCCAAGTTACTGCCACTCCTTATTCCTCGCTACATCACCCACCGGGTGCGCTCGAAAACGTCCCCAGCTGCACTACACCTATAAAAATATTACTGTATTACTCACTGAGCGCTTTTGAAACTCATTAACCTACATAAGTGCGTTATATAACTTAAAAATGCACAGCAAAATAATTTTATCACATGTTTGTGTCCGTGTCAAGAAAAAAAGAGATGAAAAATCCGTCTCTTTTAGAAAATTAGATTATAAAGCCATAAGTCGTAAGCGAGCCACCCTAAAAAGCTTATCGCTGGGAGGACTACACAGATTACAATTATCCATGTAATCCATGTGCGATTTGAGCGCTCGGTATCGTTCTTAAGGTTTTGCTTTACTTGTTGGTCTCTATAATAGCCTGCGTTTATGCTGGCAATCAATCCCTCTGCGTGAGCAGGGGAATATTGGCTAACAAGAATATGACCGGGAAGATTAAGAGATTGTGGCATAAGATATTGTAGGAGCAACTCCTCTTGCTCTGATACAGTAACAGGCAATTCAGCAAAGCCAACAAGTGAATTCATGTGGGTTTTGTACATTCTAATGTGATATGTACCGGCAGGTACGTCTACAAAGGCGTCGCAGAGCGCAAGCTTACCTGCACATCTGCCATTAATTTCAAAGAAAACGTCGCCTTGATAAGTATCAACCTCGTATTGAGTTCTCCTCAAAAAATACAGTCTAGCCATTAGCGCCTCCTTGAGTAAGGATTAAATGAGAATAGCGCAACTGTTGAGAATGCATTGATGGTGAGACCGAAGATAACCATGTATTCAAATTCCATTTCGCTGTAAAGGGCAAAACCAACAACGAAAAATACCCAACAGGTAAACATAAGAATACACCTTAATATGGTCATAGTGATTTTAAGGCCTCTGCCAAAGACTTTACCCTTCAGAGCAAAGTGGAGGCCCAAGAAAACATATGAAATTCCAAGAAGGAAGCTCCAAAATGAGCATACACCCCAAGAAGGATCATAATCGAAAATGCGCAAAATATCGCATGTAAAATCTAAAAAGGTGGAAATTGCAAGCATGAAAAGAGCTATTGAAGCAAATACATTTGCCTTTTTTGGTATAATTGCGCCGATGAACATGAGGACATAAGCAGCAAAAACAAAAATAACAGAAAGAATTATGCCAACTACGAAATCGTTTCTATAATAATCGCAGGAAACAGATACAATCACAAGCTGAATTAAAGAAAACACCATACAAAGTATCATAAACACCTTTGAAATCACCGGTGTTTTGTATTGACTCAGCTCTACATTCGTCGGCTGAGTATACTGAGGCTGATATTCAGGTTGAGCATACTGTGCTTGGTATTGCGGTTGGTACTGTGGCTGCGGTTGAGTGTATTGAGCTTGATACTGTGGCTGAGCATATTGAGCCTGATAGTATTCGCCTGTATCAGTACCATTGGCTTGTGTATAGGTATTTGGGTTGACATACTGTGGTGGATATGTAGTTTGGGCATAGCTCGTATCAGAGAAGCTTGAGGCCGAATTGATTTGAGAACCGAATTGCTTCAAATCATCGAGAGTAAATTCTTTTCCTGCAAGTTGGGTATTGGCTCTGAATGAGCCCGGGTCGTCTATCTTCATATAAGCAACCCCCACAGCTTTTCCTTCGCGCCCTTTCTTAGCGGCATAAAAGCCGTAGCCCATAATGCCGCCGGTAGCTGCCGTGTTTCCTTGATTAGCGCCACCGCAGTCACCCATATCTCCCGAAAGTATGCAACCGCAATCCTTACACTTAAAAAGATATCTGCCGCCAACAAACTCTTGCTTGGTTTTTATTGTCCAATATGGGTCATGACTGCCACACATAGGACAGGTTGGGAAATTAGTTATAATAAAGTTGTGAGGTATGGCTCCTACAAAGCCGTCACAACGTCTAAATCCGTCGTTTGCCATAAAATGTCTCCTTCAATATAACTTGAATATATTGTAGCACAGCTGGCAAATAAAGTCAATAAAATAATCAGTTTGAAGGTGTGATTAGAGGTAAGTAAAAAAAATTATAAAAAATTTTCAAAAAAGTGTTGACAAACAAAAAATCCTATGTTATAATCTAATCCGTCACAAGGACGAATATGGAAGCATAGCTCAGTTGGGAGAGCATCTGCCTTACAAGCAGAGGGTCATAGGTTCGAGCCCTATTGTTTCCACCACGGACACGAAAGTGTCCGTTTTGTATGGCCTGGTAGTTCAGTTGGTTAGAACGCTAGCCTGTCACGCTAGAGGTCACGGGTTCGAGTCCCGTTCAGGTCGTCGCCATTGGGAAGATCCCCGACCGATGGTGGTACGCCTCTGTAGCTCAGTTGGTAGAGCAGGGGATTGAAAATTCCCGTGTCGTTGGTTCAATTCCGACCGGAGGCACTCCGCGGATTTAGCTCA
>JAFUJS010000002.1 GCA_017468115.1 Clostridia bacterium
GGGAGCTTGAAAAGACCGAAAAGCGAATAGCCGAGCTTGACACACGTTTTATGCGTATTTACGAGGACAACCTATCAGGGAAATTGTCCGATGACCGCTTCGCTCAAATGTCCCAAATGTATGAGGACGAGCAAGCGGAAAAGAAAAAGCTTGCCGAAACACTTCGCACAGAGATAGAAGCGGGCAAGCAGCAGACGGACGATATTGAAAAGTTTATTGCCAAGGTAAAAAAGATAACCGAGGTGAAGGAACTTACTCCCGAACTTGTCCACGAGTTCGTTTCCAAAATCGTAGTCCACGCTCCGTACCGCAAGGATAAACGCAGACATCAGCAGATCGACGTGTATTATCACGGTGTCGGCATCGTCTATATCCCAACAGCCGAGGAAATAGAAGAAATGTTCGAGGAGCATTTGGAAGATGTAAAATGGGAACAAGAACAAGAAGTTAATATAAAAGAGAAAACGGCATAACCGAAACTTCGGTTACACCGTATCTCATTCTTAGAAAGGGCGCTCTTGGGCTATCCTACCTGCTTTATGGTAGGTAGCCCAACAAGGTGTCCTTTTTTGCACAACTATTTAATCAAGGAGCCAAAAAACGAAAACACAGCAGCAGCCAAAAAAACTAAAAAATGCATATAGATAGCTTCCTTTCTTGCCAAAATACCTTTACAAAACTATTTTACCATAACTAAAAAGCAATGTAAACAGAGGACTGTACCGAAAATGGTACAATAACTTTATAAAGACTATCCCCAATTCAAAAGTAGACTTTAGATTTATGGCATAAAATATTGATTTTTTAAGTAAAGCGTGCTAGTATATTTACATACAAATATATTGAATTTTGAAGGTGAGGCTTTGGAAAAATATGAACATATTATCTCCCAGTCTTTACAGTGCGTCCTGTATCAAAAGAATAGAGACACCAATTTTGAGTAAGGACGATATTCCATACGACGCATCATTGATTTTTAATGCCGGAGTTGCGAAATATAACGGTCAATACGTTATGGTTTTCAGAAACGACTATGGCGCCAATGAAGAAACCTTTCCAAATGCCCGTTTTTACACGTCAATAGGCGTTGCTACAAGTGATGATGGTATTCGTTGGAACGTGCGTGATAAAGCTATTTTCGATAGCAAGGATTTGCTCCCCACGGAAGAAGTAAAAAGGCTTTACGACCCAAGAATCACTATTATAGATAATAAGCCCTATCTTTGTATGGCAATGGACACACGCCACGGTGTGCGTGGCTGTATTGCCGAGGTCGACGAAAATTTTGAAAGCATTAAAATACTAAGCGCATCTGCTCCCGATAATCGGAACATGGTATTATTTCCCGAAAAAATAAACGGGAAATATGTCCGTCTTGAAAGACCATTTACCGTATATTCAAGAGGTGGAAAGGACAGATTTGACCTTTGGCTTTCCACATCACCCGATTTGGTGTTTTGGGGAGAAACTGAGCTTGTGCTTGCAGTTGAGGACGTTCCATATGCAAACGACAAAATCGGTCCTGCTGCCCCGCCCATCAAAACAGATAAAGGTTGGCTTACCACCTTCCACGCAGTAGATAAGGACGAGAACCGTGGAAAAAACGGTTGGGAAAAATCTTGGAAAAAGAGATACTCAGCAGGCATTATGTTGCTTGATCTTGAGGACCCGACAAAGGTAATTGGCATGAGCAAGCTCCCATTGATAGCGCCACAAACTCATTACGAAACAGAGGTCGGCTTTCGCCAACAGGTCATCTTCCCCGGTGGAATGATTCTCGAACCTAACGGTGAGGTTAAAATCTACTATGGCGCATCCGACACCGTCGAATGCCTTGCAACCGCAAGCCTTGATGACCTTATCGCACTTTGCACAGAAAAACGCTAACTAAAGCAAAAACAAAAGGGACACCACGAGAGTGTCCCTTTTATCTTTGGCTGAGCGGTTTGTTTGTAATTTGAAGCAAAAATAATAGTCTACTGAAATTCAATGTATGGTGTTAAATCGAAGTGATGGTGTTCTGTTTTTCCGTAAAAAACCCCGATTTGGTCAATTTTATTTGCAGGCATTTCTGTAGGGTTTCCGTTTTCGTCCGTTACTGCCCATATGATATTTTCTGCTTCTATCCATGAAGATTCATTTTTTAGCTCGTCGATATGTTGAGCACTTTGTTCGCCCCAAGAGTCATCGGCAATCCATAATAAGCGGTTGTTGTCAGTCAAAAGTAAAACACTACCAATAATGTCCTCGGAAGAGCCGAACTCCACCTTGAAATTTACATTCATAGAATGAACATTAACAAATTGAAGAATAACACTACCTTCCAATTCATCATACTTTAAAAAGATTTCTACTGTATTTTTATTAGATGAATAGTTAATTCGTTCGATCTTAAAATCGTGAAAATACCAATTACATTCCATAAAATTATGAATTCCCGTTTCGGTATGTTCAACTTCGTACCAAATAGCCATGATTTATAGTTCTCCTTACCATATTACAATTTAATTATAGCACAGAACAAACGATGTTTCAATAAGAATAGCACTCTCAATGTATCATAACGCTAACGCATCTTAAATGGATGGAGGCTTTTTGCGTAGCAAAAAATAAAAAGTAACAATATGGATGGCTTCTCGCCATAGGCGAGGCTTTTGCCCACACCTTATGCTAGCAAGCTGACAACGGCTTAGGGCAAAAGAGCGAACCATGTTTGTGCTCAAAGGAGCACAAACTAGTCGAACCAGTACCATCCCAGCCAAAAGAAAAAGACCTAACCCGATGGTTCGGATTAGGTCTTTCTTGGCTGGGATGGATGGGTTCGAACCATCGAAATGCCAGAGTCAAAGTCTGGTGCCTTACCGCTTGGCTACATCCCAATATTGCCTAAGTATTTTAGCATATTTTATCTTGCTTGTCAATACCAAATTAAAAAATCTTTTTGGGGGTGTTGGGGGTGCGTTTTTCTTGACACAGGGGCGGGAAAATGCTATACTGTTTTTGAGGTGATGATATGCTTTTCAAGACTAAATTTTTAGAAAATGAGTATTTTTGGGGTGGCGATGCGGCAACAGGAACAGAAATGCCGATTTGTAAGGGCGCATCCTATAATCATGATTTCAGTTATTCCTGCACAACCCAATGTATGCCTCTGCTTTTGTCCTCAAGAGGCAGATATATTTGGAGTGAGCGAGGACTTAAAATTTGGGTAGAAAACGACTGGCTTTTTGTAGAAAGCGAAGCAGATATCGAAGTAAACGAGTACGGAAAAACACTTCGTGAAGCATATCTTAACGCAATGAATAATCATTTTCCCTTCGAGGCGACAAGAAAAGAGGGAAAAATGCTGCCAAGGGATTTTTTTAAAACAGCCCAGTTTAACTGTTGGGTGGAATTTAATTATTCGCCAACGCAAAAGGGCATTTTGGAGTACGCCCACGCCATAGTCGATAACGGCTTCAAGCCCGGAGTTCTTATGATTGACGAGGGCTGGCACACCCGTTACGGACAATGGAAATTTGATTTCCATAAATTCCCCGACCCGAAGGCTATGGTGGATGAGCTACACTCTCTGGGCTTTATTGTGATGCTATGGGTAACTCCCTTAGTGACCGCTGACGGAGTTGACTTTCACAAGTCCACAAGAGATTTATTCAATCCCGAAAATTATGATAAGCTCTTCCTTCGTAACAAGGAGGGCAGGGTTGCAATGGTTGAATGGTGGAACGGCTATTCAGCTATTCTCGACTTGAGAAAGGAGTGCGACAGGGAATACCTTTCCTCAAGGCTTGATTTTTTGATGAAGGAATACGGTGTTGACGGCTTCAAATTTGACGGTGGCTCCTACGATATGTATTCCCCAAGAGAAATGCAAAACGGTACCCCAAGAGATGACCACGACCAGGTAGCGCTCAATCTGGCTTGGAACGAATTTGGTGCAAGGTACAAATACCACGAATACAAGGACACCTTCAAGGGCGGTGGCAAGCCCACAATTCAGCGCCTTTGGGACAGAGAACATTTGTGGGATGCTCCAAGCGGAATGGGCTCAATCATGCCATGCTCAATAATTCAAGGGCTTTTCGGACACCCATTTATCTGTCCCGATATGATTGGGGGAGGAAGCTGGACGGATTCCGCCGAGCATGTGCCCGGCTTCAAAATTGACGAGGAGCTATTTATAAGATGGGCACAGCTTTCCTCAATGTTCCCAATGATGCAGTTTTCCCGTGCGCCTTGGAAATGGCTATCTAAGGAGTCCTTTGAGCTTGTTAAAAAATCCTATGACCATCATATGAAATTTATGGATGAAATAATGGAGCTTGTTTCCGATGCCGAAAGGACAGGCGAGCCGATTCTCAGAAATCTGGAATACAACGACCCCAACCAGGGCTATGCTATGGTCAAGGACCAATTTATGCTTGGTACAGACCTGCTTGTTTGCCCCGTTGTTACAAAAGGCGCAACCGAGCGCAGGGTGGTTTTCCCGAAGGGACGCTGGTTAGACGAGAACGGAGTTATCTACGAGGGAAGAAGTAGCATAGTTCTTCCTGCTCCTCTTGATAAGCTCCTTTGGTTCAGAAAAGTTGAATAATAAAAAAGCGTAGGGAACTACGCTTTTTTAATATCTGTTTCTGTTGTTTGTTTCTCCAACCAAATAATCTATGCTTGTGCCATAAAGGCGTGCAAGCCTGACAAGCACCTCGATAGGGATTTGTCGTTGCCCGGTTTCATATTGGGAATAGGTGTTTTGCTTAATGTGTAAATATTCGGCAATTTGCCTTTGTGTTAAATCTGCGTCCTCACGCAGGTCCTTAATACGCATCAAAACCACTCCCTTCGAATTTATTATAAGCTATCTCAAATTGTGATATTGACAAATATCTCAAATTGTGATATTATTTATCTTGTACGACTATTAAGAGTCGACAGAAAGGGAGAGAATAATGAATAATCTACTAAAAATCGATTTTATCGAGTGCATGAAAAATCTCATGCGTGAAGCATTCAGCTTCAAAAAGTATAAGGCGATGAACCTGTTTTTGGCTATTGTTACAGCAATAGTTATGTTTCCGTTTATGGCATGTACTCTTGTGTTTGCAGGCATTTATATGTGCGTTGCATTTTTCCACAGAGTAATTACCGCTCCGATAAGAGCGCTCCACGGCCTTGTAAATTCCGAGGGTAAGGACGTAAGACATGCGCCACAGACAGTTATCTACATAATTTCCTGGCCGGCAATCTTCTTCCTCTATTTCCTAGAGGCAATGGCAATTCCAACTCTTACGGTTCTTTATGCAATAACATCAGTATTTACATACATCTGGACACTCGGCGGCTACAAGTTTCACGTATTCCCTGAAAAGTCCAGCGATATGACCAAAGAGGTAGACGGCAGGTATTTCGTTCTTCCAATCGTATTTGTAAGCATTTCAGCCCTAATTCTTGTGTTAGTTCCGCTTATTCATATGGGAATTGACTATGGTCAATGGGTTGACACAATTCAAAGATATGGACAAAGCACACGCTATTACACCTATGGCTTTGGTTACTATCCGATTTATCTGGTAATTAGCTGTGTATTTTCGTTCTTCTACTCAATCTTTGGCTTTGCACCAAACCCAAAGGCTAAGGCGGAAGAAAAGACAGAGAAGTAAAATAAAAAGGCAACCTTGGTTGCCTTTTTTTTGTTATTTTACCTGTACCTGTGTCTGATTTTGTGGCTCCTTGCCTTGACAAGGGGTTCTTTTCTTTGCCATAAAAATGCTTACATATACTATACAAACTATTGTAAAGAAAGCAGCAATAAGTGAGGTTAGCTGTGTAGGGTAAAGGTGTATGCCAAAAAGCATGTTCCCGTTTGACTCAATAAAGCTGACAAGCGGACTTATAGCTATTGTGGTAAGGAATCCGGCAAGACCTGCAACAGCCTGCGAAACTGCAAGAGCACTGCGCCTTCTTTCCTCACCGACGTAATCAAAGCAAAGATTTGTAAGGGCACTGTTTATGCCTGCCATGGCAACAGCGTAAAAAATATAGTAAATGGTGTAAATAACCCAGCCGTTTGAAGGCACGCAAAATACATTAAACGTAAAGGCAACACCTGCAATAGCAAAGCAAATTCGTATCATGCTGGCAAAGGAGCGCTTGTCGGCATACGCACCCCAAACGTAGGAAAATGCACTTCTTGCAATAGCATAAACTGCGGCAAGAATGGAGATAAACCACATAGGGAAGTTAAGCCCGTCGATATCCCTCTGAAAGGCACCGTAAAACGGAGTAGTAACGCTGTTTGCAATGTACCAAAGGGTAAAGGTAAGAGTAACCTTGATTACGTTCTTATCTCCAAGGACCTTAAATGTGTCCTTGAATGATAATTTTTCCGCACCCTGTGTCGGTTTTTCCGCGGTAAACACCATCGTTAGGGTGTGTATTAGCATAAGCACGCCCATACCTATTGCAATTACAATAAATGCGCTTCTTAGGTCCTGCTTTTCCTCGAAATAGTCAATTACAAAGCCCATAGCAAAGGTGAATGCTGTGCCCGTAATCAGAGAAACAACCTCCTTTGCGGCGGTAAAGCGACCGCGCTTGCCGTCATCAACCAATGACATAAGCCAGCTGATTTTTGCAGGATGGGCAATATAGTAAATGAAATATGCCACAAAAATTGTTCCTACAAACACGCCCTGCTTTATTGCTGTATCGGCATCGAAAAGAGGAATAACATATAGCAGCGTAAACAACAATTGATTAAGCACGCTTAGCGTTACAACAGCACTCTTGACCCTGCCTCTGAAAACAAACATAGCAATAAGCTGGAAAACGCACCCCAAGGAAATTATCGAGGAGATAACGCCTGTGGTAGCAGTATCAAAGCCTAAGTCGTTTGTCAGAGTAGCCAAAAATGTGCCTGCAACAAGAATTGATATAAAATATTCCAAAGCAGCCTCAATTACATAAAGAAGCCTGCTTCTTTTAAGAGTTTTTTCGTTCATTTCATCACCCAAGGGTATATTAGCAC
This sequence comes from Clostridia bacterium, assembly GCA_017468115.1. The sequence goes on from JAFUJS010000002.1 coordinate 7,025, forward strand.
AAAGGAAGGGAAAATACAAGTAAGTAAAAGAAAAAATCGGCAATAAAGCCGATTTTTATTTTATCATATCAACAAGGCTTGGAATACATTCCTCAAACTTTGTGCCATACGGGTGGCTGTCCTTGTCGGGAAGAGTCCTTTCTATTGTCAAAACAGTAAAGTCAACAGCTATCTGAATAGCTCTTTCGATATCAAACCCACGGGTAAGAGCGCCTGCAAAAACAGAGGAGAAGGTGTCTCCTGTGCCATGGAATGAGGCAGGAATTGTATCACGCTTATAGTAGTAGTATTTTCCACTCTCGCTATCGTAAAAATAGGCACCCTGTGTCTGTTTATCAAAGGAAATACCGGTCAAAACCGCCTTCTTAGCACCTAGCCTGCACAGGTCTTTGAGCATATTTTTTATGTACTCCTCGTCGTAGTCCTGTGTATAGGGCACATCAAGCAAAAAGCAAGCCTCGGTAATGTTTGGAACAATAATATCGGCAACGGAGCAAAGCCTTGCCATATGAGAAGGAAACTCGCTGTCAAAGCCAACGTACATTTTGCCGTTATCAGCCATAGCAGGGTCAACGAAAACCAAGGTATTGTCCCCTCTGAAGGCGTTTATAAAGTCAATGGTATAGTTAATTTGCTTTTCGTTTCCAAGATAGCCTGTGTAAATTGTATCAAAGGCAATATTACAGCTTTGCCAATGGTCAGAAATCTTAGGAATGTCGTCGCTCAAATCACGGAAGGTAAAGCCGGTAAAGCCGCCTGTGTGAGTTGAGAGGATTGAGGTAGGCAAAATTGCACACTCAATGCCCATTGCAGAAACTAAGGGAAGTGCAACGGTAATGGAGCATTTTCCAAAGCAGGAAATATCTTGTATGGTAACGATACGTTTCATTTTTATTACCCCCAAAAAAAAGATATTTTGATTATACAACTAAAGCCTTGCTTTGTCAATACACACGCAAAAATTTTGCGCAAGTTTTATATATATCTTGACACAGGCGAAAAATATTGTTATAATATGTACATTACTTTAGTAAACTAAAATTTTCATATATACAGCGAGGTACATATTATGAAGAAAACATTGTTTGAAGGCGTGGCAACTGCTTTAGTTACTCCTATGCACGAGGATGGCAGCGTTGATTACGAGGCTCTTGACAGACTTGTTGACTGGCAGATTAAGGAGGGCGTTAGCGCTCTTGTTGCCTGCGGCACAACAGGTGAGGCTTCTACTCTTACCGATGAGGAGCACAGAGAGGTTATTGCTCGTGTTGTTAAAAAAGCAAATAAGCGTGTTCCTGTAATTGCAGGAACAGGCAGTAACGATTTAGAATATGCACTTTCCCTTACAAGATATGCATGTGAGGCAGGTGCTGATGCTGTTCTTACAGTAACACCATACTATAACAAGGCAACACAGGCTGGTCTTATCAAGATGTTTACAGCACTTGCTGACCATAGCACCGTGCCTGTAATCCTTTACAATGTTCCATCCAGAACAGGTGTGAATATTGAGCCTGCAACCTATAAGGCTCTTATGGAGCACGAGAACATTATCGCTATCAAGGAGGCAAATGGTAATATCAGCAAGATTGTTGAAACCATGTCCTATGTAAGCGAAAATCTTGATATGTATAGTGGTAACGACGACCAAATCGTGCCAATTATGTCCCTTGGCGGCAAGGGTGTTATTTCCGTTGTATCTAACATTTTGCCAAGAAAGACCTCCGATATGTGTGCTAAGTTCCTTTCAGGCGATATTGAGGGCGCAAGACAAATCCAGTTTGACCTTCACGCAGTTATTGACAGCCTGTTTTCTGAGGTTAACCCAATTCCTGTTAAGGCTGCAATGGCAAAAATGGGCTTTGGCACAAACACTCTAAGGCTACCACTTACACCTATGAGCGAGGCAAAGTGTGAGGTTATGCTCGGTCTTATGAGAGAGCAGGGGCTTGATGTATGATTAGGGTTTTAGTTCATGGCTCCAACGGAAAAATGGGTGGACATGTTATAAACCAGCTCTCAAAAAGGGAGGATATGGAGCTTTTCTGCGGTGTTGACCACGTTACAACCGGTAACGAGGGCTACCTGCACTATGATAGCTTTGATAAGGTTGAGGGTACACCCGACGTTATTATCGACTTTTCCTTCCACACTCTTGTAAAGGGTGTTTTGGAATACGCAATTAAGGTTGAAAGACCTGTAATTATTGCAACAACCGCTCTTGACGATGGCGACAAGGCTATGGTTGCCAAGGCGGCACAAAGGGTTCCTGTATTTTTGGCATCAAATATGTCTATCGGTATTGCCTTGCTTTGCGACTTTGCAAAGGAGGCGGCAAGGGCTTTCCCCGATGCAGATATAGAAATCGTTGAGGCTCATCACAACCGTAAGGTTGACGCACCCTCAGGCACAGCAATCACAGTTGCCGACTCTATTAAAGAGGTAAGACCGGAGGCAGAGTATGTTTATGGCAGGGGTGGAGAGAGCAAGCGCACAAAAAATGAAATCGGCATCCATGCACTTCGTATGGCTAATATAGTTGGCGAGCATTCTGTTTATATAACAACAGACTCTCAGCAGCTTGTCCTTTCTCACACAGCCTATGACCGTTCACTTTTTGCAGACGGCGCAATTAAGGCTGCAGCCTTTTTGGTGGGCAAGGAAAAGGGCCTTTACACAATGCAGGATATGTTTAAGAAATAAGCTAAGTCCCTCACCTTGGGGGTCTTACTTTAAGGAGAAAATATGTATTGCGAGGAAATGGAATTACTTCACAGTAATTTAAGCATAAGAGACGGCAATCTCTTTTTTGCAGGCTACGACACAGTAGAGCTTGCAAAAAGATACGGCACACCTCTTATGCTTCTTGACGAAAACAGAATAAGAAACAGAATGCGCACCTATCTTGGCGCTATGGAAAAATATTTTGGCAAGGGCTCCTGCCCCTTGTATGCGAGCAAGGCACTTTCCTTCGTTGGCATTTATCAAATTGCTAAGGAGGAGGGTATTAAAACTGATATAGTTTCCTTGGGAGAGCTATATACAGCAAAGGAAGCCGGCTTCCCCCTTGAAAACGCCTTTTTCCACGGTAACGCCAAGACAGATTACGATATTGAAGCAGCTATAAATGAGGGTATTGGATACTTTGTGGTTGACACATATGATGAGCTTTATGCTATAAACACAATAGCAGGTAAGCTTGGCAAGACCCAAAAAATTCTTCTAAGAATTACCCCGGGCATTGACCCCCATACTCACAAGGCAATTTCCACAGGTAGCGTCGACAGTAAATTCGGCACAGCCATTGAAACAGGACAGGCAATGGAAATTGTTGAGTCCGCCCTTGCGCTTGAAAATATTGAGCTTTCGGGACTTCATTGTCATATAGGCTCACAGATTTTCGAGATTGAGCCCTTTTGTCAGGCTGCAGACATTATGCTTGAGTTCATAAATGAAATCAATGTAAAATGCGGCTACACTCCAAAATATCTTAACCTTGGCGGCGGCTTTGGTGTAAGATATGTTGATAGCGACCCATATATTGATTATGAGGAAAATATCAAGAAAATTGCGGAGCACATAAACGCACAAATTGAAAAGAACAATCTTCCAAGACCTATAATTCTTATGGAGCCGGGAAGAAGCATAGTTGCCGATAGCGGAATGACTGTTTATCAGGTTGGCTCCGTCAAGGAAATTGACGGCTACAAGAATTATGTGGCAATTGATGGCGGTATGTCCGATAATCCAAGATATGCACTTTATCAGTCAAAATATACCGTGCTTTGCGCAAATCGTATGGACGAGCGTGCAGATTATGAATGCACAGTCGCAGGCAGGCTTTGCGAAAGCGGAGACCTTATTGGCGAAAATATTACTCTTCCAAAGGTAAGCCGTGGGGACTATATCGGTGTTTTGGTAACAGGCGCATATAACTACTCAATGGCATCAAACTATAATAGAATCAATCGCCCAATGGTTCTTCTTCTCGGAGACCGAGAAAGGGTGGCAATCAAGCGTGAAAGCTACACAGACGTTTTCCGCCTTGATAATAAATTAGACTAATAAAAAAGGAACGGATTTACCGTTCCTTTTTGTTACATATTTTCCATTCCGTGCTTTTTGTAGATATAGTATTTATTAAGCTCTGCGCCAAGTAAGACGATAAGAGAGCAGAAATAAATCCAAAGCATGAAAAATACCAGTGTTCCCATACCAAGATAAATTGATGGGCGGGAAAGCACATAGTCGAGAAATTTTGAGTAGAAAAAGGTAAAAGCAAGCCACCCTGTGGCTGAAAATAATGCTCCTGGCAGGTGCTTCAAAATCCCCTTTTCCTTGTAAAGACAGCGATACAGGACGGTAAAGAAAAGCACCAGCACAAAAAACAATGCCACAAACCTTAGCTCAACAAGGACGGTCAGAAGAATTCTTATAGCCGTGCCCTGTGCGCTTATGCTTTCGTAAAGCAGCTTGCCAAGGGCAAACACCCCAAGGGATAAAACGCTGATTACAAAAAATACAGCGGCTCTGAAAATTGTTTTTATGGCATTTGCAAGCCAGCCGCACCTGTCGCTTTTGTCGTAGACGGACTCAATTCCTCGGCAAAGACCTCCAACCCCTTTACTGCTTGCCCATATAGCTGTGATAATGCTAATTGGTAGGAATATGCGAATGTCCGTTTCTTTAATTTTTTCAATAATTGCAAAAAAGCCGTCCAAAAGAGCCTTTGGTACAAGATTCTGAATAAGCTCCTCAAAGGCTGATACCAGCCCCGGGGACAGCATGCCAAGAAGAAAAAGAAGCAGGGCAATAAACGGTATTGCTGAAATAGTTACAAAAAAGCTAATTGAGCTACCAAGAATACTTAGCCTGTCCTCTTTATATACTTTAGTTAGATATTTGATAATTTTGCTCATACAAATATTTTGTACTTTTTTGTAGAAAAAAATCACCACAATAGTTTACAAACGTGTAAAAATATGTTAATATATTAACGGAATAAAATTTAAGGAGATATATAAAATGAACAACAAGGTTTTAGTTGAAACAAGTGCACGCCACGTACACCTAACAAGAGAGCATGTTGAAATTCTTTTCGGTGCTGGTCATCAGCTAACACACAAGAAGGATTTGAGCCAGCCCGGCCAGTTCGCTTGTGAGGAAAGAGTTACAGTTGTTGGCCCAAAGAACGAGATTAAGAATGTTATCGTTCTCGGTCCTGAAAGAAAGGCATCACAGGTTGAGGTTTCCTTGACAGATGCAAGAACACTTGGCGTTACAGCACCGGTTAGAGAGAGTGGAGATGTTGCAAGCTCCGGCCCATGCAAGCTGGTTGGTCCTTGTGGCGAGGTTGAGCTTTGTGAGGGTGTTATCGCAGCAAAGAGACACATTCACTTCACCCCTGCAGAGGCTGAAGAGGCTGGCGTTAGCGATAAGCAAATTGTTATGGTTAAGATTGAAAGCGCAGACAGAACAACAATTTTTGGCGACGTTGTAGTAAGAGTTCATCCAAACTTCAGCGCAGCTATGCACATTGATACCGATGAGTCCAATGCTGCTCAAGCATTCGGCGCAGTTTACGGCGAAATCATTAAATAATTAAACAAATAAGCCTGTGGTGTTAATCACAGGCTTTTATTTTTATCAAGTATTTGACAACTCAGTAATATTATGTTAAACTTGAATTAGGATAATATTTATTTAGGAGCAAAAGCTATGATAAAGCAGGACAAAAGCAAACAAATTACACTAAGCGGGGCACAGCTGGGTTATATCTTAACCTGCCCCGATAACATAAGACCTGAGGAAAAATTACCACTTATCGTTTTTCTTCATGGCGCAGGTGAGCGTGGAGACGATATTGAAAAGCTAAAGGTTTATTGTATTCCAAAGCTTTTTACAAAAAATCAAGAGTACAAGGGAATAAGGGCATACACTCTTTCCCCACAATGCCCGCACGACACCACTTGGATTGACTACAAAAAGGAGCTTGTTGCACTTATTGAGGACATAGCAAGTAGCAATCAGATTGACAGGACAAATATCAGCCTTTGCGGCATTTCAATGGGTGGCTTTGGCACATGGGAAATGGCGCTTACCTACCCACAAATGTTTTCAAAAATCGCACCACTTTGCGGTGGCGGTATGAACTGGCGCGCATGGGCGCTTAGTATGCCAATCCGCACATTCCACGGCAGGCTTGACGATGTTGTGCCTATCTGCCAAACAGAGGCTATGGTAAGCTCTGCTAAGGCACAGGGCAAGGATGTCGAATTTATAATCTACGACGACCTTTCCCATAACTGCTGGGACAGAGCATTTGAGGAAACCGACCTTATTGAGTGGTTGGTTACGAAATAAAGGAGAGAAAAATGGGGACTTCTGCCGACAAGGAAAAGAGAATAGTTCATATTATAAATCCTAATGCCGGCAAGGGTATGGTTGGCCGCATAACAAGCGACCTGAAGGATGAAAAATATGTCTATATTTCAAAATCAGAAGGCGACACGAAGGAAATAATCAGCAGGGAAGGACTTGAAAATCCGGACACGTGCTTCGCTGTTTATGGCGGAGACGGCACGGTTTACAAGGCAATCAATGCTATTATGGAATGTGGCTGTAACAAAACCACAAGCCTTAAAATTGTGCCTATTGGTAGTGGAAACGACTTTGCTAGGACCATTGACACTATGCCAAGGGAATTTTGCGCAGATGTTATGAGTGTCAACGATAGGTATGCAATAAATGTTGTAAATATGGGCTTTGACTGCTCCGTGGTTGAACGTGCGGCAGAGCTTAAAAAATCCCCGCTTATCACAGGGGGAATGGCATATGCCTTAGGGGTTTTAGGCGAGCTTATAAACAAAAAGCCTCTTAAGGCTAAGGTTACACTTACATATCTTGACGGCACACAAGAGGTGCTTGACGACAAATTCCTATTAATTGCGGTAGGAAACGGAAAATGGTATGGCGGCGGTTTCAAGGTTGCCCCGGGTGCAAGACTTGACGACGGCATTTTGGACGTAACAATCATTAAGGACATAAGCTCTGCTACATTTATCAGCCTTGTCGGAGATTTTAGACGTGGCACCCATATCAAGGATGCCGACGCCTGTGAGCTGAAGTCAGGCACCGAGGAGTTTTTGATTTACAAAAAGTGTAAGGGCGTTAGGGTAGAGGGCATAGTTACCGTTTGCTGCGACGGAGAAATCTTTAAGGAAAGTACGGTAGATATAGGTGTTATACCTAAGGCGATTAACCTTATCAGACATCAGCCCGAAAAAAGGGCGGTTGCGCCGAGAAATAATCCAAATCAACCAAAAAAGCCTGACCCCGTGTCTAAAAAGCTGGTAACCAAATAAAATAAAAAGGAGCCAAACGGCTCCTTTTTTTATGCCTCAATTCTAAACTCAAAGTGGTCGCAAGGCTCATTTACCTCAATATCTATCAGGTAAACGGTCTTGCCTTCCTTTAGGGAATTGTCCTCGTTTATTGAAACTGTGTGTATATCTGCCTTGTAGCTTGCCTTAGCCAGAGATTTGTCAAATAAAACCTTTACCGAATCAATGGTTATAGCTCCGTCCTCGATTTTCGGCTCATCATAGGAAACAAGCCTTTCGACAAGGGTATTTACCCCCTTAAAGGTATCTCTTACAGTAACACCGCTTTCATTTGGCGTATAATCACGCACAAGATACAAGCCCTCAATGTCGTACAGCTCGTGATAGTCAACGCTGAACACCCCATTTTTGTAAGAGGTATAGGACTTAGTTCCTCTGATATTTGCCTGCTCTTTGCCGTTGATAATAGGCACGTTATGGCTTCTTGATGCAGGCTCAAGATATTTAGTGTAGCGCACATCTGTAAAGTAATCCTTTGTGTATGGGCGCACGCCAATATCAATCAGCACCTGCTTGTTGTTTTTGGAGATAATGAAGGAGCCAACGTCGTTGTGGTTATGGCTCTCTCCGTTTGTTCCGCCCTTTGCCCCCAAGCAGTATTTGTCGGTTCGCTTAATAAACCAGCCTGCGTTTTCCATATAAACCTCTTCACGTGGAAGGGGAGTAAACTCATAGCTTGGGTCGTAATATTCGATATAGAGAAGTATATGAATAAACGGGTCATCTGGCAGGGAGTGTCTGCTTTTTGAGGGCATTATAAATTCATCCCCGTAAACGCTTTTGAGAATATACAAAAGCGCTGCGTTGGTTTTAACATCCATAGGAGAGTCCCCGTAGGAGGTTATAACATCCTCGTCAAGCATCGTGTTCTGATAGAAAAGGGCGATTTTCTTCGTCTTTTCCAGCTTGAAATAGTCAATTTCGCCCTTTGTGTAATCACGAAGAGCAATTGCATAGGCAAGAAAGGAAACAAAGCCGTAGCCCCAGTAGCCGGGACCCTCAAGGCAAACACCATCATCGGGAAAGCCCTGATAGTACTTCTTCATATTTAACTCAAATCGTGGAAGCAGCTTGTCAAACTCATCAGGAAAAACAAGCATAAGGGTAATTCCTGTGAAGCCTGCACAAACAGAGGTCCAGTTATTGTACCTGTCCTCCCAATGCCAGATTTGGCGCTTGAATGGCTCCAGAATTCTTCTTTCAAGCTCGGTTTTTATTCTTTTTTTGTTAAGTGGGTGGATTTTATCCCCCATAAGATGATAAATCAGCGCAAGAGTGGTACCCATAGCAGTTGAGCAAAGGTCCAGCTCATAGTAGTTTTCCTCGGTTATATCGGGAACGTGGGCAGGCAAAGCCCAGCAGTAAATTGAAAGCACATCATAAATACAGTCGTCAAGATCTCTTATGTAGTCCTCGCCATAGAACAGAGCCATATATGCACAGGCAATCAGCTTTCTTATATGGTCGGAATGGTCTACCTCATAGGAGCTTCTTTCGCCAATTTCGGAGAATTTTCTGATTTTAGAAAACTCAAGAATGGAAAGAGGCTTGTTTTTTATGTTGTAATATTCAAGATATTTGCTACGCAGCTCCTCGTACTTAGGGCTGGTTCTGTATTCTTCAATAAATTTCGGGTCCTTGAATTTGTCAAACATTATTCTACCTCAATAGTAAAGGTAAAAGAGTCCTTAGGCTCTTTTACAGAAATGTCAGTTAGATAAACCACACAGGTTTTAATTGGCTCGCCATTTTCGTCAAGCTCTAAGGCGTGCAGGTCCTCACTAAAGGAAGCATCGGCAAGAGCGCTGTCGAAGTAAATTGTAGCCTTGCCAATTTTAACAAAGCCACAGCCAACCTCCGGCTTAACATAGGAAACAAGTCTTTCGGTAAGTGTATTTACACCCTCAAAGCTATCGGTAATTGTAACCTTAGACTCCTCGGGCTTAAAGGCACGAGTGTACTTAGTTACCTCAGGCGCATCATAAGCAACTCTGAAGTCAACGGAGAACACGCCATCCTCAAAGCTTGTTGTTGGATAAGCCTCAGGAATATTAGCCTGATATTTGCCGTTAATAATCGGCGCATTATGACCTCTTGATGAGGTTTCAAGATATGTATATCTTGTGCCGTGCTCAAAATACTGTCTTGTATAGGGCCTTGAACCCATATCAATCAAAAGCTGCTCATTGTCAACGGAAAGAATGAAGGAGCCAACGTCATTGTGGTTGTGGCTCTCGCCATTACAGCCACCACGGGCACCAAGACCATACTTAGGAGTTCTCTTTACGTACCAGCCGCAGTTGCCCATATAGTATTCTGCATTCTTTGAAATGCTTTCGGAAACAAAGGAGCTGTCGTAGTATGTAAATGCTCTTACGCAGGACGGGAAGTAGTGCACCTCAATTGACATTTTGTCAGCAGGTGGCAGCTGCACAGAGTCCGGATAAAGTGTCTTTAAGCCATACATAAAGCCGGCAGGCACAGTAACTCCTGCGCCACAGTCGCCGTAGTTTACGATAACGCCCTTGTCAAGGAACAGCTTTTGCAAAAAGGTTGAGATTTTCTCAATCTTCTTGTCAGCAAGCAGGTCAACCTGACCATATGTAAACCTTTTTTGCATTTCAGCAAACTCGATATAATAGCTAAAGCCGTAGTTCCAGTAGCCCGGACCCTCAACGCAAACACCATCATCCTTGTAGGATGAAATGTAGCTTGCCATATCCTCGTTAAGTCTGTCCTTTGCCTTCTCGTAAAGCTCAGGACGGTTAAGCATAATAGTACAGCCGACAGAGCCTGTGCAAACGGCAGTCCAGTTGTTCTGTCTGTATTCCCAGTGCCAGCGCTTAGCAAAAAACGGCTCGATTAGTCGTCTGTTAATTTCGTAGTCAATTCTTGACTTGATAAGTGGGTGCAGCCTGCCCTCAAGCATAACCTTAATCATAGCCAAGGCGTAGGACATAGAGGTTGCATCTAGGTCAAGCTCACAGTTGTCGTTTACCTCAATGTTTTCAATATGCGCAGGGAGCGCCCAAACATATTGGTCGCAAATTTCCCATATAGTGTCCTGTAAAAGCTCCAAATAATCCTCGTTTTCAGGATAGATAAGTGACATAAGAGCCATAGCATAAAGCCTGTGCTGACGAGCAAAGAAGGGTTTTTGATAGCTTGTTCTGTCGCCCTTTTCCTTGAAAAGACGAAACTTTGAAAACTTTGTTGTTTCGATTTCTCCAATGCAGAATTGGTTATAATCCCTTAAAACCGCATCAATTGCCAATTTGTATTCAGGCTTATTTTTTACCTCTGCCCAAAATTTAGGGTCAGCCGCTTTTCCCAGTAAATTCATTGTAGCTCTCCTATCAAATCATTAAGTGCTTTTGCCTCGGCTTTAAGAGAGTCAAGCTCTCCGTCAGGCATAAATTCAAGAAAGCAAATACGCTCATTTGCATTTTCGTCGTTTAGTATCTTAAGGTACTCACGCCACTGTGCCACACCCTCACTAAGCGGGTATTTTTTACCCTCTGTGTCCCAGTTAAATACATGCACATTTGTAATGTATGGTAAAAGAGCAGAAAGTGCTTCCTTGTTGTACTCAAAGGATTTTGCGTGGTTAGGCTGCCAATAAAGTCTTAGGTTTTCCTTGTTCACATCCTTAATGAATTTAAGTGTGTCGTGGTAGTCGTCGGTCAAGGTCTTAAAGTGGCATTCAACAGAAAGAGTAAGACCATATGCCATCGCCTTGTCGCAAAGCTCCTTGGCAATTCTTACAGTCCTTTCATAGCCCCTTTGGCAAATATACTGATCGCACCCCTTTTTGCAGCCGCAGTTTGGCCAGCCAAGCCAAACACGCACGGTTTTTGCACTAAGCCTTTTTGCGGTTTTAAGCATTTTGTCAAAGGGTAGTGGGTAATGCTCTCCACAATGGTACATAAAGCCGAAATAAGAGCCGTAGGACCCGCTCTTAAGTCCATAGCCGTGCATTTGTCTGCGCACAGCCTTGGCAAGACGAGTTTTACCCATCGGCACGTGGACATCGCCACCCCATTCAATATATTCAAGTCCTGCATCCTTGGATGCCTTTATAAGCTCTGTAACGCTTTTCTTTCTGAATGAAATAGAAACTAAGCCTGTTTTCATATTTTTCTCCTAAAGGGCAAAAAGCTCGCCCCCTGTGTCTATTTTTGACACTAAATTGCTAAGATAAAGGGCACCGTCCGCAAGAATGAGGACTGCGCCCCGCTGTTTGTTTAATAAATGTTTTTTGTTTCTCTATAATCACGCCATACGTTTTCAAAAAATCCGCCACCCTCTGGAAGAGGTCTTACAGGACGGGCACCGCCGCCCATGCTTCCATTGGAGTAGGTAATTTCAAAAACTACGTCGTTAAGTGCGCCATCATCAAGCTCAAAGCGGAAACTGTCGCCCATTTTCGCAGGAGCGGTGCCATTTTGAGAGGTGTACATTGCAGAGCCACGGGATTTTCCGCCGGCACGTGTATAGGTAACCATTGATGTTGTGTACATTATCTCGCCGATAAGAGCATCTCTCAAGCGATATGCAAGGTAAAGCTTATGCTCCTTGTCAACCTTAACAAGAGCGTTAAAGTCGTCAAGTGCCGAGAAAAACTCCTTTAGCGCATCATCGAATCTCGATGCGTTTCTGATAGGACCGGCAACCTCATCCATAAGCCTTTGATATTTTTCGGTAAGGGCAAGGACGTTGTCCTCACTGCCCAAAATGCTTCTTGTAATTTCAAGATGCTTATTAACTGCATTTTCTGCCGTCTTATCAAAGTCTTCCTTGCTTGCAAGTGGGTTTTCCATATGCTTGGAAATATACTGCGCGCATCTCATTGAGCCAACCTGACCCGCATTAAGAGCGCTGCCGCCCGGACGGTAAACGCCGTGGCTGCCTGCAACCTCTCCGCAAGCAAACAGGTGAGGCACATTTGTTTGCCACCACATATCAATATCAAGTCCGCCGTTGTTGTGCTGCGCACAAAGTGCAATTTCCAGCATTTCCTTTTCAAGGTCAACACCCTTGGACAAATATAGGTCATATGCAGGCATATTCATAAACTGAAGCCTTGCAAGAGGAGTGCCAAAGCATGCGTGTGCGTTTTCAAGATACTCCCTTGCCTCGCTATCTAGCTTGTCGTATGGAAGCTCCTCAAGACCGTAGGGGTTCTTTCTGAAGTCAAGATAAACACGTCTGCCCTTGATAACGTTTTCACGGAAAATCAAAAGGTCGATTATTGAAGAGCCGCTTAGCACCTTCTTGCAGTCAAATGGCCACTCATAGCCCTTTCTGAACACCTTGGAAAGGCAGGTGCCAATATCGTCAAAATAGTCATTTAGAAACTCGTACTCGTTGCCCTCACTGTCAACGGAAACAAAGCGGGGAAGGACCTGCATATATGTGCCCGATACATTCCAGCGTGGAGCTGTTGAGGCAAGACCATACTGCCATTCGGTAAGGTTTTTACCCTTAACGCCGGCCTCAAAGGCAACACCGGACGCACCGTGATGACCAAGAGGATAAACCGTGTTAGAGTAAATACCCGCAGGACCGCCTGTTGCGCAAATTGTGTTTTCCGCATTAAAGAGAACAAAGCGGTCATTTTCTCCTGTTGATACCTTGTTAAGACACAAAATACCTACACAGGTGTCGCCATTTTTGATAAATTCTATAACCTGTAGCTTGTCGTAAATTTTAATTTCACGGCGGTTTACCTCTTTTTCGAGGCACTCGGTCATCATCTTTGAGGTAAGGGGACCAACGCTTGTAGCCCTGGCCCTCGGGTCGTGGTCGGTTTTGTAGCCGACATATTCTCCATAGCGATTTACAGGAAATTCAACACCAAGCTCACAAAGGTGTAAAAAGCAGGGCACAGAAAGCGCCGCCTCTGCATAAGCAATATCGCCGTCAACGCATTTTCCGTTAAAGAAGTCCTGCGCCATAGCCTTTGGGGAGTCCGGGTAGTCGGCACAAAGGTTCATTTTATAGTAGGTCTGCTTATCAGAGCCTGTGTTACGAGAGGTACCCATATTAATGCCCTCTGTAACAATGGCAATATCATTAACACCATAGTCGCTAAGACGTAGCGCCGCATTGTAGCCGGCAGCACCTGTGCCGACAATAACTGTGTTCAGCTGTACACACTTAACATTGGCGCCGTTATATTTAACAGTTGTTTCAGTCATAAAAGCTCCATTTATTATAATCTTTGAATGTGCATACCGCCGTCAACTATAATTGACTGACCGGTTGTGTAGCCCAGCATACCGGAGGAAAGGGTGTAAATTGCGTTTGCGCAATCCTCGGGAAGTCCCCATCTTCCAAGCGGAACAAGACCGCCTGCAATAAGGTTGTCGTATTTTTCCTTAACCTTTTCGGTCATGCCTGTTGCAATGATGCCGGGGCAAATTTCGTTAACTGTGATGCCCTCGGAGGCAAGTCTGTCTGCAAATAGCTTTGTAATCATAGTAGCGCCTGCCTTGGAAATGCAATACTCGCCACGGCTGGTTGAGGATGTATAAGCAGAGCAGGAGGAAACGTTTACAATGTAGCCCTTAATGCCACCCTCTGCCTCTTGCTTAATCATCTGGTTAGCGCAAAGCTGGGTTAGGAAAAGTGTACCCTTTGTGTTGATGTCCATAACAAAGTCGTAGCTTTCCTCGGTCATTTCGAGAATGTCGTTTCTTACCTTCGGTGCAACGCCTGCAACGTTTACAAGCACGTCGATTCTTCCAAATTTCTCAAGAGCAGAATTAACAAGATTAGCTCTGTCCTCGCCCGATGCAAGGTTACCCTTAACATAAACGAGATTTTCCATATTACAGAACTTTTCTGCAACCTTGTCGGCGTCCAAAATATCCATAGCTACAATAGCGTAGCCCTCTTTGTTAAACTTTTCAACAGTTGCGTAGCCGATACCGCCGGCAGCACCTGTAATAATAGCAACCTTTTTCATAAATTACTCCTTACCTAAAACGAATTTCTTATAAAGAGGCGCATAAACCTCGTTATCACGGATAACACAGCCCGGTGTACCACCCGGCTTTCTCATAATTTCAGTACATTTACTACAGCAAATGCAAAGCTTATTAGGGTCTAAATTTGCACCGCTTGTAATAGCGTTGGCGCAATCTGGATAAGCAAGGGTCTGCCTGCCATAGCCGGCAAAGTCAAACTTGCCCTCCTTCATATAGCCTGCACAAACATTGGCACTAACAGCGCCAAGGAAGGAAATACCTGAGGAAATAACAGGTGTGTCCTTGATTTCCTGCTTGATTTCTCCAATGCCGTCGAGCATTCTCTGAACACCGAACATCGGGTGCTCCGGTGGCTCATAGCCGCCCTTGGAGTATGGACGGTTAACGTGTGGGTTAAAGTATGGGTTACCCATTGTCATATCAATAAGGTCAATGCCGTCAGCCACAAGCTGCTTAACAAGCATTTTTGACTCGGTAAGGTTAGGCTCAATGCCACAGCCCTCTTTAACAGCAAAGCCGTATGGGTAAGGGAATCCGTCGTAAACATTAAGTCTTGATGTAATAATAAAGTCCTTGCCTGTAAGAATTTTTGCCTGTTTTACAGCCCCGGTCAGCAACCTTGTGCGGTTTTCAAAGCTACCGCCGTATTTGCCCTCACGCTCGTATGCGGAAAGAAGCTCGCTAAGCAGGTATCTGTGACAGCTCTTAATATCTGCGCCGTCAAAGCCCAGCTCCTTTGCCCAAACAGCGCCGTTTACAAGCGCCTCGCCAAGCGTGTCAAGATAATCGTCGGTTACAATTCTTGACTTATCAATAGGGTTGTCCTTTTCAAAAATAGGATTATTGTAAGCAATAAGCGGGGCAGGGGTACCCTCAGGCTTAGAATATCTGCCGGAGTGGGTAAGCTGAACAATAACAATAGGCTCAAAGCCGTTTGCCTTAATACCCTCTTCCTTAATATCACAAACAATTCTCTTAAAATCGTCCTCGGTTTTCTTAGTTAAGTACATTTGGCGTGGATTAGCACGGCCCTCGCCTAAAACAGCGGTAGCCTCAAACCAAATAATACCTGCGCCACCTCTTGCAAAGCGAAGATATCTTCTCTTAGTAAGCTCGTCCGGTGCACCGTCAAGGGTGCCGTCGCAGCCCTCCATAGCCTGATATACAACTCTGTTATGTACAGTTTTGCCGGCAATAACCATCTTTTCCTTTAATGGAGAAATATCCTCACTATATGGGAATGTGGTGCCGGACTCTTGACACATTTGAAGAAAGGCTTCCTTACTTTGTGGAACATTATATGCCATAATTCACCTCTATAATATAATAATATCTAATATGATGTTACCATAATATGTAAGCTTTGTCAAGAAAAACGGGCAAAAAGCCTTTACTTTTTCTAAAAGTAAAAAAACACTCAAAAACCTTGACAAATACTGTGTTTTGTGCAAAAATAGACATAGTGAATAAAGGCGAAAGCCAAGTTAAGGTAGGGCACAAATGAGAGCTGTTTATTTAGTTAACAAAAAGAGCAATGTTGACTATGTTTACTCAAAGGAAAGCCAAGAGAGAATTAAAAGGCTTGTAGATATAGACGAGGAAATCTATTGTCAAGAGGACCTTGAGGCAAATCCGGAGGGCTTTAAGGACGTAGAATACGTATTTTCCACATGGTCCATGCCCGGTGGTGGCGAGGACAAGGATGATTTTGCAAGGTTTTTCCCAAACTGCAAGGCGTTTTTCTATGCCGCAGGCTCAGTAAAATATTTTGCAGACCATTGGCTCGATAAGGGTATCAGAATTTTCAGTGCATTTGCCGCAAACGCAATTCCTGTTGCGGAATATTCCGTTGCACAAATTCTTTTGGCAAACAAGGGCTTCTTCCACGCATCAAGAATGTTTAACTGTCCACAAAAGCACGGCGAGGCGTGGGATGTTTCAAAGAAGCACTGCGGTAACTATGATGCAAAAATCGGCATCATTGGTGCAGGTATGATAGGAAGAAAGGTTATAGAGCTTCTAAAGCCCTATAAACTGAATATTTTGGTGTTCGATAAATTCCTTTCAGAGGAGCAAATTGCGACACTGGATGCCACAAAAGCCACCTTGGAGGAGATTTTTGAGACCTGTGATGTAGTTTCCAACCACCTTGCAAATGTACCGGCAACTGTTGGTATGCTGAATGGTGAGCATTTTGCTAAAATGAAGGAATATGCCACATTTATTAATACCGGAAGAGGTGCGCAAATTTGCGAGGACGAGATGCTTAGCGTTCTTAGTCAGAGAAAGGATATAACAGCCCTTCTTGACGTAACTGTGGATGAGCCGCCGGTCGAGGATAGCTTGTTCTATACTCTTGAAAATGTTGTTTTGACTCCACATATTGCAGGTAGCCAGGCAAACGAGGTTCAACGTATGTCAGAGCTTGTTGTCGACCAATTTGAAAACCTTCTTGCAGGCAAGCCAACCCAGTACGAGATTACTAAGGAAATGCTTGCTAAAATGGCATAAAACAGACACTCCCTGCCACTTTTTATAAAAAACAGCCCTTGACAGCTTGCTTGTCAAGGGCTTTTGTGTATAATTAAAAAATCGCCGCGGTTTGTGGCGATTTTTATTATTTGTTTTCGTCAGAATTGTTGCTTTCACAGGTTTGCTCATCAACACCTGCCTGCTTTTTGATTGGTTTCTTGTGTTGCTTATATTGAGAAACGGATTCTGTTTCAATAACGTATTTTAGTGTGGTTGCATATTCGCATGCCTTAGCAAAGCCATACAAGCCAAGAGCTAAAGCACAAACAAGCTCAAATTCCGAGATACCAACGTGGAGCCTGCCGATATCGCTGATCATATCAATTTTTCCAATGATGATACCGAACAGAGCAGATACTGTAAATGCAAATGAAACTATAAACAGAATAATAGCGCTTACAATATTCAGCTTTGCGTTTGGTGAAATAAAGCTGTTTTTAGCATCAAACAAGAAGTATAGTGTGAGCAAGATGTAATAGATAATAACCATTACCTTGAAGAAAACGAACTGCTGTGGGTTGCTATATGTGAAGATAGCTAAAAGTCCAAATGCGCTCCAAAGAATTGCCGCAATGCTGCAAATCTTTTTCGGAAGCTCGGGAATTACAACATTCTGTCTGTTAATGCGCTTTGGAAGTGCGTTGAGAACAAGGTATACAATGGCGGGAATTGAAGCAATAAGTCTTAAAACCTTAAAGATTCTTGCCATATCAAGACCCTGTCCATATTGAAGCAATGCCCAAAGGTCGTAGCAGGAAAGTGTTATAACTGCAAGAATTGCAAAAAGTGATGAAAATTTGAAAAATCCCGAATCATTTTTGGTTCTTGTAATGTAAATGTGCTTGTTTGAAAGTACAAAATAGATTGAGAATCCGATTGTTATTGCCAAAAATACGAAAAACAAAATCGGAGAAACGTTGCTGAAGTGTATTCCGTGTGGATTTGAATCCAGGTAATTAAATGCAAACATAAATATGCCAATTAGTGTAGTGAATACTACAAGACCTGCGATAATCGGCAAAAATAGCTTGAAGCGACGATAAGTCTTTTTCATTATAAGCCCTTTCTTAAGGAATAAAGTATGATTAACACAAAGATTTTAACATAATACCAAGCAAAAATCAAGGTATTTGAAAAATAATTACAAAATAAATGTTCTTACTTGACTAAGCTCAAAAAATTTGCTACTATATAACCAGATAATAAATTTTTGGAGGCTAATATGCTAGAGCAGCTTAAAAAAGAGGTTTACGAAGCAAATATGATGCTTGTAAAGTATAATCTTATTACATTTACTTGGGGAAATGTTAGTGGAATTGACAGAGAAAAGGGTCTTGTGGTTATAAAGCCATCCGGAGTAGAGTATGATGACCTTACACCGGATATGCTACCTGTTGTCGACCTTGAGGGCAATGTTGTTGAGGGTACACTAAAGCCATCCTCTGACACGCCAACCCACTTGGAGCTATATAAAGCTTACCCGGAAATTGGCGGAGTTACACATACACACTCTCCATGGGCTACGATTTACGCACAGGCAGGCAGAGGTATTACACCATATGGTACCACCCACGCAGACTATTTTGGTACAACCATTCCTTGCACCCGTCAAATGACAAACCAGGAAATAAAGGGTCAATACGAGAAGGAAACAGGCACGGTTATTCTTGAAGCGCTTAAGGATATAGGTGTTACACAAATGCACGCTGCACTTGTATATTCACACGGTCCGTTTACCTGGGGAGATAATGCAAAATCATCCGTTGAGGCGGCAGTAGTGCTGGAGCAGGTTGCTATGATGTCTTATAATACAGAGATGCTTATGCTGCAGGCTAACGGAAAAACAGAGAGAATGCAAGAGACACTTCTCCGTAAGCACTACGACAGAAAGCATGGTCCAAACGCATATTACGGACAGAAAAAGCAGTAAAAAACCCAAAAAATCATCTTAAATTGTAAACAAATTATTAATTTTTCAAAAAAGAGGCAGACGGATACAGCTCCGTTTGCCTCTTTGCTCGATATATATCTATATATAATTAAATGAAGGAAACTGAAAATATTTCAAAAACGCAAATTTGTGCAAGTATACAAAGTTTTCAAGTAATTTTCAAGAAAAACAAAGAAAAAACAGGTTTATGATGCTAAAAATAGCAAGTTTTATGTGCAAAGTGCACAAAAATGCACCCAAATTTTGCATTTGTAAAAAACAATATTTAGAGAATTTGAAAAAAATTGTTGACAATCTATATATATTGTGTTAAAATATCTACGCTTGACTGCGCAATGAAGCGAGAGGTTGCCACAAAGGTCCGACTGCTATGGCATTTGTGGGGAATTTTCGTGGAGCAGGTCCGATTCACAAAAGCAGCTTAAATGCGGCTGAGTGCATCTTCCCTCGGCATCGTCCGATAGATTCACCGCTGGCATTTGTACCGAACCTAAGAGTTGCATGGTTCGGTTTTGTTAAGCGGGTGAAGGAAACACACGGGACAGTGTAAGAGCAAAGGTCCCCGCAAGTTCTATTATATAAGGAGGAAAGCAAAATGGCAGTAAACGAAAAGATCAAAGTAAGAATCAAGGGCTACGACCACAAGTTGGTTGATGCTGCTGCTGAAAAGATCGTTGATGCAGCTAAGAGAAACGGCGCCACAGTATCTGGTCCAATTCCACTACCAACAGAGAAGGAAATCATCACAATTCTCCGTGCGGTACACAAGTATAAGGACAGCCGTGAGCAGTTTGAACAGCGCACACACAAGAGACTCATTGAGATCGTAAAGCCTTCTAAGAAGGTTGCAGAGGCTATTATGAGTCTTGAACTTCCAGCTGGCGTAGAAATCGAAGTTAAGCTTTAATTTCAAGCGAGCAAGCCAATACCTCACCGTACAGTAGCAGGTCAAAGTTACTCACGACTGGTAAGACTATGATGACGGCAAGGTCAAGTTGACGTGTCGGTGGCACGACAAATAGTAGACGTCAACCAATAACCTAATATGGAGGAAAAGAAAATGAAAAAAGGAATTATCGGCAAGAAGCTCGGTATGACACAGATCTTCGCTGAAAACGGCGCAGTAATCCCTGTAACAGTTATCGAGGCCGGTCCTTGCGTGGTTACACAGGTTAAAACCACAGAAAACGATGGATACAATGCTATCCAGGTTGGTTACGAAGACGTAACAAAGAATGTTTCAAAGCCTATGAAGGGACACTTTGAAAAGGCAGGCGTATCTGCAAAGAGATACCTCAAAGAATTTAGACTCGAGGATGCAACCTATAACGTTGGCGATGTAATAGCAGCCGATACCTTCGCAGCAGGCGAAAAGGTCGACATTACAGGCATTACAAAGGGCCACGGTTATTCAGGTGCAGTTAAGAGATGGGGTCATCACATGCTCCAGGCAACCCACGGTACAGGTCCTATCCACCGTCAGGTTGGTTCTATGGGTGCTAACTCAACACCTTCTAGAGTTTTCAAGAACAAAAAGATGGCAGGTCAGTATGGTAACGAACAGGTTACAATACTTAACCTTGAAGTAGTAAAAGTTGACGCAGAGAAGAATCTCATCGCTGTTAAGGGCGCAGTTCCTGGCGCAAAGAACGGCATCGTAGTTCTTCGCAACAGCGTTAAAGCATAAAGGAGGAAATAACGATGCCAAATATTAATGTTGTTAATATGGCCGGTGTTCAGGTAGGCGAAATCGCACTTTCTGATGTAGTATTCGGCGCAGAAGTTAATGAGGCTGTCCTCCACGCAGCTGTTAGAGCATACCTTCTCAACCAAAGACAGGGTACTCAATCAACACTTACAAGAAGTGAGGTTTCCGGTGGTGGTCGTAAGCCATGGAAGCAAAAGGGTACAGGTAGAGCAAGACAGGGCTCAACAAGATCCCCGCAATGGACACACGGTGGTATTGCTCTTGGTCCAAAGCCACGTTCATACCGCACAAAGCTTAACAAGAAGGTTAAGCAAATCGCTATGTTCAGTGCTCTCAGCGCAAAGGTAGCTAACAATGAAATGGTTGTAGTTGATGCTATTACAGCAGAAACATACAGCACAAAGACAATGGCAAACATGCTTACTGCTCTTAACGTTGGTAAGAAGACACTCGTTGTTCTCGACGCACCAAACGCTATGGTAGTAAAGAGCCTTGCAAACATTGCAAACGTAAAGGTTGTATATGCAAACACACTTAACGTATATGACATCCTTAACTGCAATACAATCGTATTTGCACAGGCTGCAGTACAGAAAATCGAGGAGGTATACGCATAATGAAATTTGCTCAGGACATTATCCTCAGACCTGTAATTACAGAAAATTCAATGGATGGCATCTCTGCAAAGAGATACACATTCGAGGTTGCTACTGACGCAACAAAGCCGGAGATTGCAAAGGCAGTTGAAGAGCTTTTCGGCGTTAAGGTTGCAAAGGTTAATACAATTAATATGAAGAAAAAACCAAAGAGAGTTGGTTACCACTTCGGCTACACAGCTGAATGGAAGAAGGCTATCGTAACACTTACAGCTTCTTCTAAGGAAATCGAATTCTTTAACGGTTTGAACTGATAGTGGGAGGTAGTTCACATGGCAACAATGAAATATAAACCCACCACACCTTCAAGAAGACATATGTCAGTTGCTTCATTTGAAGAGGTGACAAAGTTTACCCCTGAAAAGAGCCTCATCGAGGTTAAGAAGAAGCACTCTGGCCGTAACAACTACGGTAAAATCACAGTTCGTCATCAGGGTGGCGGAAACAAGCAGAAGTACAGAGTAATCGACTTCAAGAGACAGGAAGGTACAGCAACTGTTATTGGTATCGAGTACGACCCAAACAGAACCTCCTACATTGCACTTCTTCAAAATGAAGAGGGCAAGAAGAGCTATGTAATTGCTCCTTACGGTGTTACAGACGGCGACGTTCTTCACTCCGGTGCAGACGCAGACATTAAGCCTGGTAACACACTTCCTATTGAAAAGATTCCAGTAGGTACTATTATTCACAATATTGAAATCTATCCTGGCAAGGGCGGTCAGCTTGTTCGTACAGCTGGTGCACAGGCTCAGCTCATGGCTAAGGAAAACGGCATGGCTCAGGTAAGACTTCCTTCCGGTGAAGTAAGACTTATCAGACTTGACTGTAAGGCTACAATCGGTCAGATTGGTAACATCGAGCATGATACCATTAAGATCGGTAAGGCTGGTAAGACACGTCATATGGGCGTTCGTCCAACAGTTCGTGGTTCTGTAATGAACCCATGCGATCACCCTCACGGTGGTGGTGAAGGTAAGTCCCCAGTGGGCAGACCTGGCCCTGTAACACCTTGGGGTAAGCCTGCTCTTGGTTATAAGACAAGAAATAAGAAGGCTAGAACCAACAAATACATCGTTAAGAGAAGAAACGGTAGATAAGGGAGGAAGACGAAATGAGCAGAAGTTCCAAAAAGATGCCTTATGTAGAAGAAAAGCTCTACAATCGCATTGTAGCGATGAACGAAAAAGGCGAAAAGAAAGTTTTGAAGACCTGGTCACGTTCTTCAACAATATTCCCAGAGTTTGTTGGCCACACAATTGCTGTGCATGACGGTAGAAAGCATGTTCCTGTATATGTTGTAGAAGACATGGTAGGACACAAGCTTGGCGAGTTCGCACTTACCAGAACATTCAAGGGTCACGCAGGATCAAAAACATCTAATAACGGTAAATAATAGGAGATAACAATGGAAACTAAAGTAGCAAATGCATACCTTTATGATGTTCGCATTGCTCCCCGTAAGGTTCAAATAGTTCTTGACCTCATTCGTGGCAAGGATGTTGAAATGGCAGCAGCAATTCTTAAGAACACACCAAAGAGAGGTGCTGAAATTCTTGAGAAGGTGCTTAAGAGCGCGGTAGCAAACGCTGAGAACAATCATAACATGGATAAATCAAAACTCTATGTTTCAAAGTGCTTCGTAACTCCTGGCAGTCATATGCTTAAGAGAATTATGCCAAGAGGTAAGGGTAGCGCAAACAGAATCTTAAAGAGAACAAGCCACATTACAATCAGCGTGGCAGAGAAAGAGTAAAGGAGAGTCGAATATGGGACAGAAAGTTAATCCACACGGTCTTCGTGTTGGCGTAATTAAGAACTGGGATTCAAGATGGTTCGCTTCTGACGAAAAGTTCGGCGATATCCTTGTATCTGACTACAACTTGAGAGAATACCTTAAGGAAAAGCTCCTTAACGCAGGTATTTCCAAGATTGAAATTGAAAGAGACGCTAATGAAACTGTAAAGGTATTCATTCACTGTGCAAAGCCAGGTATGATTATCGGTAAGGGCGGCTCCGAGATCGACAACCTCCGCAAGGACGTTGAGAAGATCACAGGCAAAAAGGCATTGGTTAACGTAGTTGAGGTTAAGCCAATCGACCTTGATGCACAGCTCGTTGCAGAGAGCATCTGCAGCCAGCTTGAAAGACGTATCGCATTCCGTCGTGCTATGAAGCAGGCTATCGGAAGAACAATGCGTCTTGGCGCTAAGGGTATTAAGATCGCTTGTAGCGGTCGTCTTGCAGGCGCTGAAATCGCTCGTACAGAGCACTACCATGAGGGTACAATTCCTCTACAGACAATCAGAGCCGACATCGACTATGGTTTCTGGGAGGCAAACACAACTTACGGTAAAATCGGTGTTAAGGTTTGGATCTACAAGGGCGAAATCCTTTCTGAGGTAAACAAAACTACTAAGGAAAAGACAGACAGACCACGTAGAAAGTTCAACAGAGATAACAAAGAAGGCCGTAACAATGCACGCAGAGCACCACGTGCTCCTAAGACAACCGAAGGAGGCGAGCACTAATGTTAATGCCTAAGAGAGTTAAATACAGACGTGTACAGAGAGGCCGCCTTACCGGTAAGGCTTCCCGTGGTAACAAGGTTACTAACGGTCAATATGGTCTTGTAGCTTGTGAGCCGGCTTGGATCACAGCAAACCAGATTGAAGCAGCACGTATTGCCATGACAAGATACATCCGTCGTGGTGGTCAGGTTTGGATTAAGATATTCCCTGACAAGCCAATCACAGAAAAGCCAGCTGAAACTCGTATGGGTTCCGGTAAGGGTTCACCTGAGTATTGGGTAGCCGTTGTTAAGCCAGGCAGAGTAATGTTTGAGATGGACGGCGTTTCTGAAGAGATAGCAAGAGAGGCTATGCGTCTTGCTATGCACAAACTTCCTATCAAGTGTAAGTTTGTAACAAAAGAGCAAACAGAGGAAGAGGAGGCGTAAGTGATGAAAGCAGCAGAAATCAGAAAGATGAGCATTGAAGAGCTTGAGAAGAAGCTTAAGGAACTTAAGGAAGAACTTTTCAACCTTCGTTTTCAACACGAAATCAACCAACTCGAGAATCCTCACAAGATAGAAGATGTTAAGAGAGACATCGCTCGTGTGATGACAATCATCAACGAGAAGAACGCATAAGTGGAGGAAGATGAGTTATGACAGAAACACGTAACCTCAGAAAGACCAGAGTTGGTATCGTAGTTAGCAACAAGATGGACAAAACCATCGTAGTTGCAATCAGGGACAACGTAAAGCACCCTGTATACAGCAAGATTATTAAGCACACATCAAAGGTTCATGCTCATGACGAGAAGAACGAGTGTGCAATCGGCGACGTTGTTGAGGTAATGGAAACAAGACCACTTTCCAAGACAAAGAGATGGCGCCTTGTACAAATCATAGAAAAAGCAAAATAATTAATCTCATCCTTTGGGTACATTAGAAAAGAACAATGTGCCGAAGCTTAGGGAAACCTTATTAGGAGGATAATAAAGTGATTCAGCAAGAAAGCAGAATGAAGGTTGCCGATAACACCGGCGCTAAGGAGCTTTTGTGCATCAGAGTACTCGGCGGTACAGGCAGAAGATATGCTAACATCGGCGACGTAGTTGTATGCTCAGTTAAGAAGGCTGCTCCTGGTGGCGTAGTTAAGAAGGGCGACGTAGTAAAGGCTGTAATCGTTAGAAGTGCTAAGGGTGTTCGTCGTGCAGACGGATCTTACATCAAGTTCGACGAGAATGCAGCAGTAATTATTAAGGAAGACAAGACACCTAAGGGAACACGTATCTTTGGCCCAGTAGCTAGAGAACTTCGTGAAAAGGAATTTACAAAGATCCTTTCACTCGCTCCCGAAGTACTTTAATTGGAGGTAAGTAATAATGAAGAAGCTTCATGTAAAACGTGATGACACCGTTATAGTTATCTCTGGAGAAGATAAGGGTGTTAAGGGAAAGGTTATCGCAGTAAGCCCAGAAGAAGGCAAGGTTATTGTTGAGGGTGCAAACATTGTATCCAAGCATCAGAAGCCAAGAAGACAGGGCGAAACAGGCGGTATTCTTAAGGTTGAAGGCGCTATGTATGCATCTAAGGTGCAGCTAGTTTGCCAGAATTCAAAGTGCGAAAAGTACAACAAGGGTACTAGAGTTAAGCACGCAGTAGTTGACGGCAAGAAGGTTCGTGTTTGTGCAAAATGCGGACAAGAGCTTTAATTAGGAGGTAGCTTATAATGTCTAGAATGAAAGAATTATATACAAATGAAGTTGCTCCTGCTCTTATGTCTCAGTTCAACTACAAGAGCTCTATGCAGATTCCACGCTTCAACAAGATCGTTATCAACGTTGGCGCTGGCGATGCAAAGGACAACGCAAAGGTAATCGATAGCATTATCGACGAAATCTCACTCATCGCAGGACAGAAGGCAGTTCCTACTTATGCAAGAAAGAGCGTAGCTAACTTCAAGCTCCGTGAGGGTGTTAAAATCGGTGCGAAGGTAACACTTCGTGGCGAAAGAATGTACGAATTTATGGATAGACTCTTCACATTCGCTCTTCCAAGAGTTCGTGACTTCAAGGGTATCAACCCAGACGGCTTTGACGGCCGTGGTAACTATTCTATGGGTCTTCGTGAGCAGCTCATTTTCCCAGAAATTGAGTACGATAAGGTTGACAAGATTCGTGGTATGGACATCACATTCGTAACAACAGCTACAACAGATGAAGAAGCAAAGGCACTCCTTACACTTATGGGTGCTCCATTTGCGAAATAATTAGGGAGGACGCACAGAGATGGCAAAGAAGGCAATGGTGCTTAAGCAACAAAAAGCACAGAAATTTTCCACAAGAGAATACAACCGCTGCAAGATCTGCGGCAGACCTCACGGTTATCTTCGTAAGTATGGCGTATGCCGTATTTGCTTCCGTGAGCTTGCTTACGCTGGCGAAATCCCAGGTGTAAGAAAGGCTAGCTGGTAATTAAATCAAAAATCCGACAAGCTCGGTAAAAAAATAAGAAACTCCAAACTAACCGGAAGGAAATAGGGAGATATTTAACCACCGGTAAGCCGTCGCCCGAATGGGCGGCAGCAAGGTTGGACTTGCATAATAGGAGGAAATAAAAATGCAAATTTCAGATGTAATTGCAGATATGCTCACCAGAATCAGAAACGCAAGCAATGCAAAGCACGAAACTGTTGATGTTCCTGCATCAAACATGAAGAAGGCTATTGCTGACATCCTTCTCGAGGAAGGCTACATTAAGGGTGTTTCCGTAATCGAGGACGGTAAGCAGGGTATCATTAGAATCGCACTTAAGTACGAGGCAGGCAAGGTTAAGGCTATCCATGGTATTAAGAGAGTATCTAAGCCTGGTCTTAGAATCTACTCCAACTGTGAGGATATGCCAAAGGTTATGAACGGCCTTGGTATTGCTATCGTATCTACTTCAAAGGGCATTATGACCGACAAGAAGGCTAGACGTGAAAACGTTGGCGGCGAAATTCTCGCATTTGTTTGGTAATTAACGGAGGTAAACAGCATGTCAAGAATAGGAAGAAATCCAATTAATGTTCCTGCAGGCGTTGACGTATCCATTGATGCGGCAAACAGTGTTATCACCGTTAAGGGTCCTAAGGGTACATTAACACAGAACTATCACAACAGAATGAACGTTGAGCTTAATGCAGGCGTTATCACTGTTACTCGTCCAAGCGACGAGAAGGAGGATCGTGCACTTCACGGTCTTACAAGAACACTTATCTACAATATGGTTGTAGGTGTTACTGAGGGCTACACAAAGAAGCTCGAGGTTAACGGTGTTGGTTACAGAGTTGCAATGCAGGGCAAGGCACTCAACCTTACACTTGGTTACTCACACCCAGTTATTGTAGACGCTCCAGAGGGAATCACATTTGAGACTCCAGATACTAACACAATCCTTGTTAAGGGTATTAACAAGCAGGTTGTTGGTGAAACTGCAGCGTTTGTTCGTTCCAGAAGAGCTCCTGAGCCATACAAGGGCAAGGGTATTAAGTACGAGGGTGAAAAGATCCGTCGTAAATCCGGTAAAACCGGCAAATAATGAAAGGAGAGGAAAAAGATGGTATCAAGAAAAGATAGCAACGCACAGCGTCTTAAGAGACATGCAAGAGTTCGTGGAAAGATTTCCGGAACAGCAGAGCGTCCACGTCTTTGCGTTTATCGTTCAAACAAGAACATCTCTTGCCAAATCATTGATGACGTAGCAGGAGTTACACTCGTTTCCGCTTCTACAATGGAGGCCGGATTTGAAGGTATTGGCAGCAACAAGGAGGCAGCTAAGAAGGTTGGCCTTATGATTGCTGAAAAGGCACTGGCAAAAGGAATCGACACAGTTGTATTTGACCGTGGTGGCTATGTATATCACGGCCGTGTATCGGAGCTTGCAGAGGGCGCAAGAGAAGGCGGACTTAAGTTCTAATTCTCTTACCTAAGTAAGAAATTCGGTTTGTACACTGTTTAATTTAATTAAACAAAAATAGGAGAAAAAAATGGCAAAGAAAATTGACGCAGCTACTCTCGATCTTCAAGAGAGAATGGTTGCACTCAACCGTGTTTCCAAGACAGTTAAGGGTGGTCGTATCGCTCGTTTCACAGCACTTATGGTAGTTGGTGACGGCAACGGTCACGTTGGCTATGGTCTTGGTAAGGCAGCTGAAGTTCCTGACGCAATCCGCAAGGGTATTGAAGATGCTAAGAAGAATATGATCGAGGTATCCATTAAGGATACAACAATCCCACATGAAGTACTTGGTAAGTTCGGTGCAGGCACCGTTCTTCTAAAGCCGGCTTCACTTGGTACAGGTATTATCGCAGGCCAGACAGTAAGAGCTGTTTTGGAGCTTGCAGGTATTAAGAACATCAGAGCAAAGAGCCTCCGTTCAAACAACAAGACAAACGTAGTTAAGGCTACATTTGAAGGTTTGAAACAACTCCGCAGTCTCGAAGAGGTTGCTAAGACTCGTGGTCTTAGCACAGACAAAGTTTTAGGTTAAGGAGGACTATAAGATGGAAAACGTAAAGGTAACTCTCGTAAAGAGTCTTATAGCATGCCTTCCTAATCAAAAGGCTACCGCTAAGAGCCTTGGTCTTAATAAGATCGGCGACTCTATCGTTTGCAAGAACGATAAGGTACTAGCTGGTAAAATCAGAGTAATTTCTCACCTTGTTAAGGTAGAGAATGCGTAAGAGCTGCCGGAGGGCAGAAATTGATTGAGAAATCAATCACAAAAATCAATTTCAAATAAGGAGGATAAAATATGAAGCTCCACGAACTTTCACCAGCTGCTGGTTCTACAAAGGCAGCATGGCGCAAGGGTAGAGGTCCTGGTTCCGGTAACGGTAAAACTGCAGGTAAGGGACACAAGGGACAGAATGCTCGTTCAGGTGGCGGAGTAAGACCCGGATTTGAGGGCGGACAACTTCCACTATACAGAAAACTTCCTAAGAGAGGATTCAATAACAAATTTGCTAAGGAATATGCTACAATCAACGTAAGCGACCTTAACAAGTTTGAAAACGGCGCAACTGTAAATCTTGAAACACTTGTAAACTGCGGTATCGTACGCAAGGAACTTGATGGACTTAAAGTGCTTGGTAACGGTCAGCTCACAAAGGCTATCACCGTTGAGGCTAAGGTTTTCTCTGCAACAGCTAAAGAGAAGATCGAAGCAGCAGGCGGAAAAGCTGAGGTGAAATAATTATGTTCAAAACCTTAGCTAAAGCTTGGTCTATAAAGGATTTGAGAGACAAACTCTTGTTTGTTCTCGCAATCGTATTGGTATACAGAATCGGTACATCAATTCCTGTACCATTCGTATATTCAACAGCAATTTCACTAGGCTCAACTAGTACAATATTTGGTTTTCTGAACACACTTGCAGGTGGTGCGCTTGAGCAAGGCTCACTATTCGCACTCGGTGTATCCCCATACATTACAGCATCAATCGTTGTTCAACTTTTGACTGTTGCAATCCCGGCTCTTGAAAGACTTTCAAAGCTTGGCGAGGAGGGCAAGAAGAAAATCAATCTCATCACAAGAATCCTTACAATCGTTATCTCCATTGTATCTGCAATCGGTTACTACCTCATCCTTAAGAAGATGGGTGCACTTACACCGTTTGCAACAGAGGGTGCATATTGGGGATTTGCGGCAGTAGTTATTGTTACATGCTATGTAGCAGGCTCCTGCGTTGTAATGTGGCTTGGCGAAAAGATTAATGACCACGGTATCGGTAACGGTATCTCCATTATCCTTTTTGCAAACATCGTTTCTCGTGGTGGTCCACTACTTCTCAACTTTATCACTATGTTCCAATACGAGCATACGTATAATGCACACGTTATCGGTTCAGTAATCTTCACAGTACTTGCTCTTGTAGGTATGCTTGCTATGATCTGGTTTGTAATCTACATTTCAGACAGCGAGAGAAGAATTCCTGTTCAGTACGCAAAGAGAGTAGTTGGAAGAAAGATGTATGGAGGACAAAACTCCAACATTCCACTTAAGGTTAATATGGCAGGCGTTATGCCTATCATCTTTGCAAACGCAATTCTAACACTTCCATCAACAATTGCAATGATTTTCACACCGGAATCCGGTTCATTCTGGGAGGGCGTTGTAAACTTCTTCTCTAATACCTCTCCGGTATATGCAATTTTGCAATTTGTATTGATTCTTGCATTTGCATACTTCTATGTTGCAATTTCCTTTAACCCAACAGAGGTTTCCGGAAATATCCAGAAAAACGGCGGTGCCATCCCCGGTATCCGTCCTGGTAAGGCAACAGCAGATTTCATTAAGAGAGTTCTTTCAAAGGTAACATTCATTGGTGCTATTTCACTTTCTGTTATCGCAGTATTGCCACTTGTAATCAACTTGATTCTCACAGCCCTCATCGGCATTGAGGCAGCAGGTGCAACTACTACATTCACAGCAATTACAACATATGCTAGCGAGCTTGCGTTCTCTGGTACATCAGTAGTAATCGTTGTTGGTGTAATCATCGAAACAGTTAAGGAAATCGAGGCACAAATGACAATGCGTAACTACAAGGGCTTCCTTGGTTGATAACAGGAGAAAAAGATGAGTAAAAATCTTAAGCTTATATTCCTTGGCGCACCCGGTGCAGGCAAGGGAACACAATCTGACATTGTAGCTGAGAAGTATGGTATTCCTACCATCTCCACAGGCGTAATGATCAGAGAAGCAATTAAAAACAACACCGAAATGGGACTTGCCGCTAAGGCATACACCGAAAAGGGTGCATTAGTTCCGGATGAGGTTGTTATAGGTATCATTGGTGAAAGACTCAGCAAGGATGACTGCCAAAACGGCTTTATCCTTGACGGCTTCCCAAGAACCGTTCCTCAGGCAGAGGCGCTTGACAAAATGGGAGTTGATATCAACTGCGTTGTCAGCATCGAGGTGCCTGATGAAAAAATCGTTACCCGTATGAGTGGTAGACGTGTTTGCGCAAAGTGCGGCGCATCTTACCACATTGAATACAATCCTTCTAAGGATGGCGTTTCCTGCGACAAATGCGGCGAGACACTTTCCACAAGAAAGGATGATGCTCCGGAGGTTGTTCTTGATAGACTTAATGTTTATCACAACCAAACAGAGCCTCTTAAGGATTTCTACGGTAAAAAGGGCGTGCTCGTGCTTGTAGAAGGACAAGAAAAGGTAGAGGATACCACAAAGCTTACCCTTCAGGCAATTGAGAGCACAGTACAGTAAGTTATGATTCAGCTTAAAACACCCGAGCAAATTGAGATTATGAAGGTTGCCGGCAGAATTACCGGTGAGACCCTGCTCATGGCAAGGGAGCTTATTCGAGAAGGTGTAACAACCAAGGAAATTGACGAGAAGATTAACCGTTATATCAAGAAATGTGGTGCAAAGCCAACATTTCTTGGGTACGGTGGCTTCCCCGGAAGTGCTTGCATCAGCATAAACAATGAGGTTATCCACGGCATTCCGTCTAAGGATAGAGTGCTTAAGGAGGGCGACATTGTTAAGATAGATGTGGGCGCACAGTGGCACGGCTTCACAGGAGACAGTGCTGCTACCTTCGGTGTCGGTAAAATTTCAGACGAGGCACAAAGACTTATTGATGCCACAAGAGAGAGCTTTTATAAGGCAGTAGAGGCTATCGAAAACACTCCTAATCCAAGGATTGGAGATGTTGGATATGCAGTTGAAAGCCATGTAAAAAGCTACGGATATTCCGTTGTTCGAGAGTTTGTAGGACACGGTGTTGGCGCAAATCTTCACGAGGACCCAAATGTACCAAACTATGGCACACAGGGCAGAGGCGTAAGGATTTACCCGGGCATGACCCTGGCAATCGAGCCAATGGTAAACGCAGGCACACATGAGGTTAGGCTTCTTTCTGACGGCTGGGGAGTTGTAACAGCCGACGGCAAGCTATCTGCTCACTACGAGCATAGCATTGCAGTTACTGACAACGGTGTAATTTTACTTACAAAGGTTGACTAAGCTCGAAAAAATTTAAATCCTTCAACGCGGCTGATTTTTGAAGGACAAACAAAAAGCCAAGGGTCGCAACGTTACTCGACCCAAGGACTGAATTAAAACAAACCCGCAGAAAATGAGAGGAATTATATGGGAAAACAAGATATTGTAGAATTTGAGGGCGTAGTTACGGAAGCACTTCCTAACGCAACCTTCAAGGTTAAATTGCCTAATGGACATATAATTACTGCCCATATTTCAGGCAAATTAAGACTCAATTATATAAGAATATTGCCCGGTGATAAGGTTACCGTAGAGGTTTCAGTTTATGACCTCTCAAAGGGACGCATCACATGGCGCGCTAAATAAGAAAGGCGGTTTTTATAATGAAAGTAAAGCCTTCCGTAAAGAAAATCTGTGATAAGTGCAAGATTATTAAGAGAAAAGGTACCGTTATGGTTATCTGCGAAAATCCAAAGCACAAACAGAGACAGGGCTAATCAACAAACCAAACCAAAAATTTAATGAGGTGAATAACAAATGGCTCGTATAGCTGGTGTTGATATTCCGAACGCAAAGCGTGTTGAAGTTGCTTTAACATATATTTACGGTATCGGATTAAAGAGCGCACAGGACATTCTTGCTAAGACAGGAATCAACCCTGATACACGCGCTAAAGATTTGACAGAGGATGAAATCGCGAAGCTTCGTGAGGAAATCGAAACAAATTACCATGTAGAAGGTGAGCTCCGTCGTGAGGTTGCCCTCAACATTAAGCGTCTTGTTGAAATCAACTGCTACCGCGGTACAAGACACAGAAAAGGTCTTCCGGTAAGAGGACAAAGAACAAAGACAAATGCAAGAACTCGTAAGGGTCCTGCAAAGACAATAGCTAACAAGAAGAAATAAGGAGTGTAGCGAAATGGCTGAAAGAAAAGTAACAAGAAAACGCCGTGAGCGCAAGAATATTGAAAAAGGTGCAGCACACATCAGCTCTACCTTTAACAATACTATTGTAACTATCACAGACGTTTACGGAAACGCAGTATCATGGGCTTCCGCAGGCGAGCTTGGTTATAAGGGTTCAAGAAAATCCACACCATTTGCTGCACAGATGGCTGCAGAGGCTGCTGCTAAGGCTGCAATGGAGCATGGTATGAAGACAGTTGAGGTTTACGTTAAGGGCCCAGGTCAAGGACGTGAATCCGCAATTCGTGCACTTTCTACCGCTGGTCTTCAGGTTACAATGATCAAAGACGTAACTCCAATCCCACACAACGGATGCAGACCACCTAAGCGCAGACGCGTTTAATTCTAATAGGAGGATTAACAAAATGGCAAGATATACTGGACCTTCATGCAAGCTTTGTCGTAGAGAAGGTGCTAAGCTTTACCTTAAGGGTGAGCGTTGCACATCTGACAAGTGCGCATTCAACAGAAGAAAGAAAACTGAAGGCAAGAGCGAAGTAGTTGCTGCTCCTGGTCAACATGGTGCTGCAAGAAAGAAGCTTACCGAGTACGGTATGCAGCTTCGCGAAAAGCAGAAGGCAAAAAGATATTATGGTGTTCTTGAAAAGCAGTTCAAGAGCTACTATACAAAGGCCGACAACCAAGAGGGTATCGCAGGTGAGAACCTTCTCCGTCTTCTCGAAAGAAGACTTGACAATGTAGTATTCAGAATGGGACTTGCTGCAAGCCACAAGGAAGCTCGTCAGCTCGTGCTTCACGGTCACTTCACATTGAATGGCCACAAGGCTAACATCCCTTCCATACTCGTTAAGGTTGGCGACGTTGTTGCTGTAAAGGATACAGAATCAACAAAAATTAAGGGTCTCGTTGAGGCTATGGGCGACAAGGTTGCTCCAAAGTGGCTCGAGGTTGACACAAGCGCTGCAGTTGCAAAGGTTGTTGCAATGCCGGAGCGTGACGATATCGACTTCGTAATCAACGAACAGCTCATTATCGAGCTTTACTCGAAATAATAACTCTTTGTCGGCTGTACTCCTCCGTTTTATACGGAGGTGGCAGGTCGCAATCAGCTAAATGCTTTGAGTATGGTCCGACATCAATGTTATGTAAACCACAAAATTCCCATCGGGAAAACGACCAATTGCATAGATTGAAATTTAGGAGGGTTATTTATTATGATGATAGAAATCGAAAAGCCAAATATTACAATAGTTAGCGAAAGCGAAGATGGTAAGAAGGGTAAGTTCGTTGTTGAACCTCTTGAAAGAGGATTTGGCACAACTCTCGGAAACTCCCTAAGAAGAGTGCTTATTAGCTCACTTCCTGGATATGCAGTAAGCTCCATCAAGATTGATGGCGTTCTTCACGAAATCTCCAGCCTTGAGGGCGTAAGCGAGGATATTACCGAAATCGTACTTAATGTAAAAGGCATCGTTGCTAAGATTCATGGCAATGAAGGCTCTAAGACTGCTTACATCGACAAGGTTGGTCCTTGCGTAGTTACAGCAGGCGACATCAATTACGATGACGAGCTTGAGATTATCAACCCGGATCTTCACATCGCTACCGTAAGCGAGGGCACTCGTTTCTATATGGAGCTTACAATTGAGCGTGGCCGTGGCTATGTTTCACAGGAAAAGAACAAGAACGACCACATCAAGTCAAATATAGCAGTTCCAATCGGTACTATATTTACTGACTCAATCTACACACCTGTATACAATGTAAGCTACAATGTAGAAAATACAAGAGTAGGTAGCATTGCCGATTATGATAAATTGACAGTAGAAGTAGAGACAAACGGCACCATCAGGGCAACAGATGCAATTTCACTTGCTGCCAAGGTACTCAACGATCATTTCACCTTGTTTGTAGATCTTTCAGACGAGGCAAGAAACGCAGAAACTATGGTTGAGCGTGAGGAAACCAAGAAGGAAAAATACCTTGAAACGACCATTGAGGAGCTTGACTTGTCTGTACGTAGCTTTAACTGCTTGAAGCGTGCAGGCATTGACACAGTTGCTGACCTAATTAATCGCACTGAGGATGATATGATTAAGTTCAAGAACCTCGGTAAGAAATCCCTTGATGAAGTAAAGAATAAGCTTGAATCTCTTGGTCTTTCACTCCGTAAGGAAGAAGACTAATAGAGATCGATTATAGAGCAATCGGCTCAAACAAAAATCGGCAAAGGAGGACAAATCAATGCCAGGAACAAGAAAACTCGGCAGACCAACAGACCATAGAAAAGCTATGCTCCGTGGTATGGTTACCTTGCTTCTTGAAAAGGGCTCAATCGAGACCACAATTTCAAGAGCTAAGGAGCTTCGTTGTGTTGCTGATAAGATGATTACACTCGGTAAGACAAATACACTTGCATCCAGAAGAGAGGCTCTTGCATACATCACAAAGGAAGATGTTGTAAAGAAGCTCTTTGACGAAATCGCACCAAAATATGCTGATAGAGTAGGTGGCTATACACAGGTGTATAAGCTAGGCCCAAGACGTGGCGACGCTGCTGAAATGGCGCTTATTAAGCTTGCTGACTAATTAGCAAACATATATAAAAGGAACAGACAAAATCTGTTCCTTTTTTATTTGCATTTCTCTTGAATTCTCAACAAAAGCACGTCTAAATATAACATATGAACATATTAGCATATTATAATATAAATAAAAAGCCCGAAAAATATTGATAAAAATAGCATATTATGTTAAATTATATATAGCGACGAAATATTATAATTTTAGCGCACAGGGTGTGGAAGCTTCCCACTAAAAATAACACCGCCTCGAAGGAGAAAACAATGAGCACAGCAAAATGGATTTGGCACCCGGGCAGCTTTGAGCTTTACCACGGCATGCTTTTACATAACAGACGTACACGTACACGCACCTATGGGGAAAACACTTCCTCTGACCGATATGGGCAGACAAGGTCTCTTTTCTATCATCCAATGTGGCGTGTGGATGGACCCAGCCACAATGCAAGACTTGAAAAGATTGCAACAATAGATAAAGAGGAAACTATCGAGTTTTTTGCCAACACCAAGGATGCCATTATCTTTGTTGACGGTATGCCATACAATGTAGGCACAAAAATTCGCCTTACCTCGGGCGAGCATAGGGTTATGGTTGAGGGCTTTAAGGCGGAAAGCTTTCCTGCCTTCTTCATTAAGGGCGAAAAATTTGCCTCTGACAGAAGCTATAAGGTTGTGTCCCACACAGAATACAACGGAACAAGCGCAGGGTATAGCGAGCTTTATACCGGCCCAAGTGACCTAGTCGAAAAATTTAAGTTCTCCTACAAGAATGTTTCCCCTGTAAAGGTGGAAAATATTAATGGCGGCACACTCTTTGATTTTGGCAAGGAAACCTTTGGTAAAATTATAGTAAAGAGCCAAAAAATCAAGGAAATAACTCTTTACCTTGGCGAGTCCAGGGAAGAGGCGCTTGACACAAATTATAGCTTAATAGTCATTAATGCGGAGCTTAAAAAGGGTAGCTACACCTCATTGCCCGTTGCCTTCAGATACGTCTTTATAAAGAGCCAAGAGCCTGTGGAAATTGATGCTAAGTTGGAGTACCTACCAATTAAGAATAAAGGCTCCTTCAAATGCGAAAATCAGCTTATAAACCACCTTTGGGACGTTTGTGCATACACAATGCTTCTAAACTCAAGAGAAGGCTTTTTTGACGGAATAAAAAGGGACAGATGGATATGGAGCGGTGATGCCTACCAAAGCTATTTAGTAAATTATTATCTTGGCTTTGACAAGGAAATAGTAAAGCGCACAATCCGTGCCCTTCGTGGTGCAGACCCCATTAAAAAGCATATAAATACAATAACCGACTACACCTTCTTCTGGCTTATTTCTATATGGGAATATTATTTCTACACAGGAGATAAGGATTTCCTTGAGGATATTTATGTAGATGTTAAGGCGGTTCTTTCCTTCCTTGAGGGAAGGCTCACACCTGACGGTATGTTTGAGCGCAAGCCTGACGACTGGGTGTTTATGGACTGGTCCACCTTTGATAGTGACGGACCTATTTGCGCAGAGCAAATGGTGCTTGCCAAGGCATACGAGAGTGTGCATAAAATCGCAGAGCTTTTGGGCGATTTTGAGCTGTCTGAGCGTGCAAAAAAGCAAAGCGAATACATAGTAAAAGAAGTAAATAACAGATACTGGGTCGAGAAAAAGGGCGCTTTTGTGGACTCCTACACCTCAGGCAGAGAAAATGTAACTCGCCACGCAAATATTCTTGCAATTCTCTTTGGCTACACAACAAAGGAAAGAGAAGAAAGCATAATAAAGAATGTAATTTATAACAAGGACATAACACCTATTACCACACCGTACTTTGAGTTCTTTGAGCTTGATTCTATGTGCCACATCGGTAACACAAAATATATGACCGATATGCTAGAGTCCTATTGGGGCGGAATGCTAAAGCTTGGTGCAACCACAATTTGGGAGGAGTTTGACCCAACCAAAAAGGGAATCGAGCATTATGAAATGTATGGCGGCAAGTATGAAAAGAGCCTTTGCCACGCATGGGGCGCATCGCCGATTTATCTGCTTGGTAAGTATGCGCTGGGTGTAAAGCCAACCTCACCGGGCTATAAGACCTACGAGGTAAGACCAAACAGAATGGAATTTGGCAGCTTCGAGGGCAAGGTTCCCACACCGAACGGAGATATTTTTGTTAAAATTAGCGACACAGGGTGCACTGTTTTGTCAAAAATCGACGGCGGAACCCTATATTTTGCCGGTAAAGAACGCAAAATCCCCAAAAATAAGCGAATTTTCATAAAGGGTTAGATAAATTAGAAAAGGGCAATCGTGCAGATTGTCCTTTTTTATTTAACAAAAAATTCACATTTTGTCACACTTAAACATATTGCACAAAATTACTCTTCAAGTTATATGGTAACTAAACGGCAAAAGGTTGACTTAACAACCAAATTTTGTTCGCTTTTGTGCAAACTTAACAAAAATCCGCCATTTTTTTTTTTTTTTGTTGAACTTGACAGTTTTCCACACATATGTTAATATATTTTTAATAAAAATAAACAAAAGGAGAGTTTTTATGAAAAAAAGAATATCGTTTGTCATAGCTTTGGTGCTTGCACTTGTGTGCCTTGTTGCTTTATCAGTGTTTAGTGCTTTTGCGGATGCGCAAACAATTACCATCTCTTATATGAACACACAGGAAACAACAAGTGATACAACCTCGCTTGATA
Source organism: Clostridia bacterium (assembly GCA_017468115.1). The sequence continues at coordinate 45,006 of JAFUJS010000002.1, forward strand.
CCGGTGCATATACAGGTGGTAAGCAAACTGTAACAGCAGGGGAAGAATTTACCCTGCCAACCACATCGAGCAATTCATATGCCGGACAGGAGGGCTATCAGCTTGTATGGTATACCGTTGACGGTCGTACCTATAAGGCAGGCGAGACTGTATCCTTCACTCAGGATACAAAGCTTTTCAGATGCGTGGCTAAGGAATGCTACACTCTAACAGATGTTAACTATGCTATGTGCAACGAAAGCACAGCAGCTATTTTGATGGCTGATATTTCAGCATCAAGCTCTATTAACGTAAAGGGTGAAGGACAATCCGTTCTCATTCTTAACGGCTACACAATCAATTTATCCAAAAACTCAAGCGGCTTTATGGGTGCACAACGCTCCGGTAAGCATGTTTATGGTGAGGGTACAATCAATGCAACAAGCCCGGACGGCAAGGTTGGAAGCTATTGCTTCTTCCAAGACCAATCTCATGGTTACAACGGATCAGCCAATAAAACTGTAGTAGGCGTTGACGTAACAATCAACTGTCCAACAATGTGGCTAGGTGCTGATGGCGACGGTTCATATAACAACCACTATCCATGGACAAGAATCTATGGTAAGGTTAACTGCTATGGTCTAATTAGCATTTCAGCTACAGGTAACAGAGCGCCATTTGTTGAAATCTACGATGGTGCGAACGTAACAATAAATGGTCCTACACTATTCAAGGATAATTCTTGGAGAGGAAACAGTTCATACACCTTTAACCACCAAGCATTTGAGCTTAGAATTTATGGCGGTACTCTCAACCTTCCAAGTGAGGCAGCAACAAAAGAGTTCTGGACTAACGACAATAAGGAAAGCTACGTAGACGGAACAACTAATTATTACAACTATGGACTTACCAAAAACACACAGGACGTAATCAAAATATTTGGTGGCTCCTTTGTATTGCCTGACGATGCAACACCTGCAATTTCAGATTACTTGGTAACAGACTGGATTGGTTCAATTCCAAATGGCGGTAATGGATTGGTTGCTAATAGCAACAACTCAACCTACTATATTTGCTATATGAACAGACCCGGTTATAAATTTGTATTTGAGAAGTACACAATAGCTGAGGGTGCTTATGGAAAGCTAACAGTTACAGACTATATTGATGGCTCACTCTCAGGTACCTACTATTATCAAATGGCAACCGGAACAATCGAGTTTGTTGACCCATACTATGCAGTATACGATACCTCTAAACAAAATATAACACAAAGTACCATTGCTAAAATTGAAGTATTTGAATTAAATTCAGAAACAAGCGAATATACAGTAACTGATAAATTCCAGCTTGATTTTGGTATGGGCGGCGCTTTATTATTCAAAAATGGCATAACAACAGAGGATAAGAAGCTTCAAAATCTTGAGGCTAATAGTACAACATTCCAGGTTGTAGTACCTGCTGATTGTGAGCACAGCTTTACAGGCGAGCCACTTGAGGCTACATGTGAGCATGGCGCTTATGCAGATTATAACTGTACCGTATGTGGACATAACGTGTACTTTAGTTGGGGAGATAGGCTTGATCATGACTATACTCTTGGCGAGCATATTCAAGCGACTGCAACAAGCCTTGGTTCAAAGACATATACCTGTTCAATGTGTAACACCACAGTTGAAAAGGCATATTCAATTGACCCAACAAGCCTAGAGGTTCCTGTTACAATCAGAAACGATGACGGCACGTTTGAAAATATAACAGTTTTAGCAAGCGAAATCTTTGAATTTACAACATCAGGCTCAGGTGGAGATTATATTTACACACTTTCTGCAATAAAGACCTTTGGTGACTACAAGATTCGTAACATATATGGCTTGACTATTCCAAAGGGTATTCTATATATGAATATCACATCTCATAACTACGAGAAGTACAACAATGTTGAATATGGCATTGCAGTGCTCACTATTGGCGAGGGCTCAACAATCCAAATTCAAAACATTGGTAACCTGAGAAGAGTTGAAAAGATAGTAGTAGAAAAGAATGCCGATGCTACATTTGCACCAAGCTGTAGCTACTACAACCCTAACAACGAAAGACGTGATATGCAAATTATCAATGAGATTGATCTTTCGGCAGGAAGCCATACAGTTACATTTATGTCTAACGCATTTGATGGCAGAGGAAAAATTGCAACTCTTACCTTTGGTGAAAACGCAACCTATAACCTTGGTCATAAAGCGTTTAATAACTGTGCAATCTTAGAGCTTACTTTTGTACCAAGCAGTGAGTTTAATTTCACAAGCACGTATGCATTTTACGGTAACGATATGACAGAGCTTGTGTTACCAAACAACAAGGACTTCACATTCCCACAAAGCACCTTTGAAAACTGCACACTACTTAAGAGCATAACCTTTGGCGAAAACTCCACATATACAATTGGCAGCTATTGCTTTATGAAATCCGGACTTGAAAAGCTTGTACTTACAAAGAACAGCACATATAATATCGGATATCAAGCCTTTGTAAGTACAATTCTTACCGAATTGGATGCAAGTGCAGGTAATATTACACTTACATTAAATGGTGGAGCATTTAACTTCTGGTATAGCAACGCAGACCAAAATAACGTTTTCACAACAATAAAGCTTGGCGAAAATTCAACCTATTCATTTGCAAAGGAATCCTTTGCTCGTATAGATGTTGTAACACTCACATTGGCAGGTAATTCAACATATACCTTTAGCGAGTACACCTTTAACAACTGTACAACTCTTACAACCATTGACGCAAGCGCTGAGGGTATTACTGCAACATGGAATAGTAATGCGCTTAGAGACAGAACAACACTTACAACAATTATATTTGGCAAAAATGGCAACCACACATTTAATGGCTCAAGCTTTTACAATACAGGCATAACCGAGCTTGTGCTTGGAGAAGGTTCAACCTACGTATTCAAGGGTGGCTGCTTTAATGGTAATACTCCAATTGCCAAAATTGATGCAAGCGCTTCTAGTTTGAATGTTACTATGGAGCAAAGTGCATTTGATTCAAAGGCTGCTCTTGAAACACTACTTATTAATGGTAAAAATTCAACCTATACGTTCGGTAATTATGCCTTCAAGAAGACTATAATTAAGGACTTAACCTTAGGAGAGGGCTCAACCTATACCTTTGGATATAAGTGCTTTGATGAAAGCACAGCGATTGCTACTATCGACGCAAGCGCTTCTGATTTGGATGTAACATTTAAGAATGAATCATTTATAAATAGAACATCACTTGTGAGCCTAAAGCTTGGTAAGAATTCTATTTATTCAATTGAAAAGCATGCATTTAGTAATACAAGCCTTGCAAACGACATTGTATTTGACAGCACATCTACCTTCACCATCGGTGAAAAAGCATTCTACGGGACAGATTTTGAAAGCATTACCTTTGGGGACGATGTAAACGTAACCTTTACATCAACCAATGCATTCCAAACTGCAACAAGCAAGTATTTGTATCTTGGTAAGAACTTCCAGATAGACTGCGCTCCTTTCTGTGATATGAAATATCTTGAAAAGATAATTATCATGGACGGTGTTAAGTTTAAGGATAATCAAGAGGAGTGGATATTCAGCAATGCTGGAGCAGATAACACCACACCACTAGTAGTAAACAACCACTCAGCTGACCTTGTATTCACAAGAGGTATGTTTAATAACTGTGACGGTATGACTCTTTACACAGTAACAGAGGGTATCGGTACACGAAGCGATGTATTCTCAAGCTGTGAGGGAGGCTGGACAGTAATTATCGGTATTCCACACGCACTCAAGAGCGAGAGCGGTGTAAGAGACGTTACCTGTACAGTTGATGGCGCTACCATTTGGGAGGCTGTTGACTGCCCATGCGGAGTGGTAATCGACAAAGAAACAACTGCTAATGAGTACATAAGCAAGCACAATATTACAGATACAACAGAGATAGCGCAGACATACACCTGGACCGTTGAGGTTGTACCTGCACCCGGTCATACAAAGGGCGATATTTACACAATCAAGTATGAAAACGGTTATCTTGAAATCGGTTATGTATATCATAAGTGTACTGCATGTGATGTTGAGAGCTTTACAGTTGAGGGTAGCAGTGAATACCAGTGCCCGGCACTCTTTGTAAACTATGGCTACGCATACAATGCTGACTCAGTTCTTCAGGGCTATGCAGTAAATCGTGATGCACTTTCAGCATACCAGACCTATGCTGGCAAGATTGTTAATTACGGCTTACTTGCGGCTTCCTCATCAAGGGTTGGCGCAGTTGATAAGCTCTTTGACGAGAACGGACAGATAATTGACGGTGTTGCTCACGTTTCTTACAACGACAGAGAACAGTACGATCTTTTTGAAATGAAGATTTCCGGTCTTTCAGACGAGTATAAGGACCTTGGACTTTATGTATGTGCATATGTAATCGTAGATGGCAATGTAACATACCTAAATAACGGTGTTGAGGCTGAAACAACAAAAACCATAAGCTATAACGAGCTTGCCAATGCTGACCTAGGCGAATTTGACATCATTCTTCCAAGCAAAAACGAGGAAGAAAACGCATAACTAAAAAAGAAAAGCACCACCCAAGCGGTGGTGCTTTTTTACAAACAAAAAGCCGTGCGATTTGCACGGCTTTACTTTTAGCAACCAACAGAATTTACAACCTTATACATTTCTGTGAAGTACTGACGGCGCTCCTTGCAAATTGCTTCCATTTCAGCAATTTGCTCCTTTGTAAAGGCATCAAGGTCTCCATCCTTAAGCTTGCCCTTATACATTCTGTCAAGAATAAGAGCATACTTGATTTCAACAGCAACAATTTGGTCGTGTCTTGAGCAGATAACAACATCGCTAACGCCCTCAAGCAAAAGCTCAACAGCCTTAAAGCCGCTTCTTGCAGCAAAGTTTCTGTCAGCAAGAGTAGGAATACCGCCACGAACAATGTGGGCAGGGCGAACAAATCTTGTTTCAACACCTGTGTTTTCCTCAATTTCCTTAACAAGACCCTCGCTAAATTCAGCGCCAAGACCCTCGGCAACTACAACGATAAAGCTGCGCTGACCTGCAGCCTGTGAAGCTCTGATTCTCTTATACATAGCTTCCTTATCAAAAGGAATTTCGTTTATAGCAACACCGATTGCGTTGAGAGCAAGACCTGTCTCAACAGCGATGTAGCCTGCGTGTCTACCCATAACCTCAATAACGTTGCAACGGGAGTGGGACTCACATGTATCTCTCAGTCTGTCGCCAAGAGCCAAAACTGTATTCATAGCTGTGTCGTAGCCAACTGTAATATCAGTAGCGGTAATATCGTTGTCAATAGTACCGGAAACACCGATACAAGGAACACCTCTTATGCTAAGGTCGGTAGCGCCCCTGAAGGTGCCGTCTCCGCCGATAGCAACAATGCCGTCGATGTTGTGCTTCTTACAGGTAGCAATAGCCTTTTGCATACCCTCCTCAGTCTTGAACTCGTCGCAACGGTCAGAGTAGAGGAATGTGCCACCTCTTGAAACTATATCAGCCACATCAAGCTTAGTAAGTGGCTTAATTTTATCATTAATAAGGCCGGAATATCCGCCGAGAATACCAACAACCTCAACACCCTTGTCGATAGCCGCACAGGTAACTGCCTTGATAACAGAGTTCATACCGGGCGCATCTCCACCGGATGTCAAAACGCCAATTTTTCTGAATTTCTTTTCCATATCACATATCTCCTTCTAGAAAAAAATTCCAAATTCCACAATATTTTATCACAATATATATATAAAATCAATACTTTTCTTTAATTTTTTCAAGTAACTTCAAAAGCAAAGCTTTTGTTGCTCCCTGCCTAATCTCATCACGGGACAAATGGCTATCAAGGGCTAGCCTCTGGCTAAACACCTGACCCTCTATTGCTAGTCCCAAATATACGGTGCCAACAGGGTCGGCATCTGTACCGCCACCGGGCCCTGCAAAGCCTGTTGTGCTAATGCCGATATGGCTGTTCATAGCACGGCACACGCCCAGCGCCATCTCCTCGGCACATTTACAGCTAACCTCAGTATATGTGTCAATGGTGCAGGGTGAAACGCCCAGCACATTTATTTTTATCTCGTTTTGGTAGGAAACAACTCCCCCAAGAAAAACCGAGGACGCACCGGAAATGTCGGTAATTGTCTTTGCCACAAGCCCACCGGTGCAGGACTCTGCCGTAGCAAGAGTAAGATTATTTTCCCTGAGCCTTGAAAGCAGCTCCTTGCAAATATTCTCCATAAAGCGCTCCCTCTGTTAGATTTCCTTATTATCATACCACAAAATGGAAAAATTATCAACTCAAATGTATAAAAAATAAAAGGGAAGCGAATAATGAATTAAAAATAACAGCAAGGAGAAAAAAGAGTTGAAGGCAATAGCGGTAACAGTAGCATCTATTTTAGTGTTTCTTACAGTAAACGCAGTGATACCAACAAAAAGCGAGGCGGAAATTTATGATAGCACAGTAAGGCTTCACGTTTTGGCGAATTCCAACGAGGAAAAGGACCAGGCACTAAAGCTGAAGGTGAGAGATGCGCTTCTTGAAGAAATTAAAAATTATAGTCCCGAAAGCAAGCAGGAGGCACTTTCGTTAATAGAGGAAAATAAGGGCGAGCTTGTAAAAATTGCCGAGGACGTGTCTAAAAAAGAGGGATTTGATTATCAAGTAACCATAGACGTGGGCACCGAGAGCTACCCGACAAGACACTACGCGGGCTTTGCCTTGCCGGCAGGCGAATACACCTCTGTAAGAGTTCTGATTGGCAGCGGCGAGGGAGAAAACTGGTGGTGCGTTTTATACCCACCTCTTTGCACAAGCACAGCCATCGAATATGATGATGACTACTACATCGACGTGGGGCTTACTAAGGAACAATATAACCTGATTACCCAAAGCAACGGGCAGTATAAGGTAAAGTTCAAGCTTCTTGAAATGGCATCACAGGTGTTCGGCTTTAAGTATGATTAACGCAGACTCAGTCTGCGTTTTTTCAATGTTCACAAAACTTTCACTTGCAATATAAATAAAAAAGTAGTACAATAATATAAAATGAGGAACTGGAGGGGTAATATGTTCGGTTACATAAAGCCTGTTATTCCCGAGCTGAAGGTTAGGGACCACGAGCTATACAAGGCTATATATTGTGGACTTTGTAAAACTATGGGCAAGCGCACAGGCTGTATGTCAAACGTTACCCTTAGCTACGACTTTGTCTTTTTGGCGCTCCTTCGCTCTGCCTTAACAGAGCAAAAGGGAGAGGTACGGCTTCGTCGCTGCGCTATGCACCCCTTCAAGAAAAGACCTATTCTTGAGCCAAACCCTTGCCTTGAATACTGTGCAGAGGCAAGCACGATTTTAACAAGGCTAAAGCTGAAGGACAACATAAACGACAGCCACGGCTTTAAGCGCTTTAAGGCTAAAATTGCCGGTGGAGTGTCTGTTTTTCTCAAAAAAACCGGCAAGGAGCTAATCCCTCTTGAAGAGGAAATATCATCACTTATAGATGAGCTTTCGGCGCTTGAAAAGGCAAAGGAGGACTCCATAGATAAGGTGGCTAACGTGTTTGGCAGGCTCCTTGGCAGGGTTGCCGACTACGGCCTTAGCGGAAGTCAAGCGAAAATTGCGTATTCCATAGGCTACCATCTTGGCAAATGGATTTACGTTATAGATGCCTATGATGATTTTTATGATGATGTAAAGACAGGCTCCTATAACCCGCTTGTAAATGCTTACGGTACATCTCTGGACGACAGCATAAGAAGTGCCCTTAAGGATGCTCTTACCATGGAGCTTTCAAAAATGTCAATGGCTATTGACCTTGTTGATTTTTCTCAAAACAGAGATATTCAAAGGGTTGTTGAGAACATAATATATATTGGTATGCCCAAGGAATTTGAGCGTATTACGGAGGATAGAAAATGAAGAATCCATACGAGGTTTTAGGTGTTTCCCCAAATTGCACAAACGAAGAGCTAAGAAGCGCCTATCGTGCCTTGGTAAAGAAATACCACCCGGACAACTATCAGGACGAAAAGCTGGCTGACGTTGCCGAGGAAAAAATGAAGGAGATTAATGCCGCCTACGACGAGATTTTGCAAATCAGAGCAGGCAAAAAGACAGAAAACAGCGGCTACACCGGTAGCAAAAGCTCCAATCCTATCTATACACAAATCAGACAGGCAATTCAGGCAGGCAATTTCCGCCGTGCTTCCGAGCTTCTTAACAGAGTTAAGGCAGAGGAAAGAGAGGCGGATTGGTATTTCCTTCAGGGCTGTGTGTACCTGCAGGGCGGATACTACTTCGATGCTCTGAGATATATTGACAAGGCTTGCCAGATGGACCCCGACAATCAGGAATACCAGCAGGCAAGAGAGCAAATTAACAGACAGGCAAACGGCTACAACCAAAGAGGCTCCTATGGACAGGGCGATAGCTGTCATTGCAGCATCTGCGACGTTTGTACAGCACTATGGTGTCTTGACTGTATGTGCGGAGGCTGTGGCAGATAAAAATGAAGAAAGCAAGGGTTGTTGCCTTTTCGGGCATTATTTCTGCGCTCAGCGTCGTAATACTACTGCTGGGCACTCTCATACAGGTAATGGATATAACCCTGGCAGTTGTGGCATCCTTTTTGCTTCTTGTTACCTTTGAGGAAATGAGATATAAGGCATTATATGTCTACGGCGTTACTCTTACCTTGGGCTTTCTTGTGTGCTTTAGCTACCCACTTGTTGTAATTGAGTACGCAATCTTCGGGCTTTTCCCAATTATAAGGTCCTTGACCGACAAGCTGGGCGTGGTCCTGGGTAACATAATAAAAATCGGCTATGCACTTATTACCAGCTTAGGCACCGTGCTTCTTATGAAGTTTGCTCTGCCGGGCATGGCGGAGCAAATAGCGGACCAAACGGGCAGGCTTACAGAGGCGCAAATGGAGATTATCTTCTATGCCGTTTACTTCGTTGCAAATATGCTAATCTTTTTGCTTTTTGACATAGCCCTGAAAAAGTTTTCTCTGCTTTATCGGAACAAGCTTCGCCATCAACTGCGAATAGACAAATTTTTCGATTAGTCAAAATACACAAAAAACGCAGTTTATAACTGCGTTTTTTTGTTTATTCATACAATAATATAGCAAAAAAGTTGACTTTTATTAAATATATAAGATACAATAGTATATAATAATATTTATTAAGGATGGATACCTATGTTTAGAAGCATGACTGCCTTTGGCAGAGCTAGAGAAACTGTTGGTGCAAAGGACATTGTTGCCGAGATTAAATCTGTCAACAACAGATATTTTGATTGCACCGTTAAAATTACAAGGCTATACAGCTTTTTAGAGGACAAGATTAAGGCTTACCTTTTGACAAAGGGCATTTGTCGTGGAAAGGTTGAGGTTTATGTGGGCATTGACCTTTTGGAGCAGGAGGGTGTTGAGATTGGACTTGATACCGCCTATGCAAAATCCTACATAGACGCACTCTACAAGCTTCGTGATACCTTTGATTTGAAGGACGACATCACCGTTACAAGGGTTGCCTCAAACAGAGATGTGTTTATTACCAAAAAGCCTGAGGACGATATGGAAAAGGACTGGGCAGATATTAAGCCTGTGCTTGATAAGGCGATAGACCAATTTCTTCTAAGACGTGAGGAGGAGGGCAAGAACCTTTACAACAACATCGTTGAAAAGATAGACAACATCAAGGGCTACCTTGCAAAAATTGAGAAAAACTCCGAAAGCGACATCAAGGGCTACTCCTCAAAGCTTGAGGAAAGGATTTTGAAGTTCCTAAACGACAACTCCGTGCAGATTGATGAGCAAAGGATTCTTACAGAGGTTGCTATTTTTGCCGACAAGGTTGCTATTGATGAGGAGCTTGTAAGGCTAAGCAGCCACTTTGACGCATTTTACGAAATTGTTCAAGCAAATGAGCCTGCGGGAAGAAAGCTTGACTTTTTGCTCCAGGAAATGAATAGAGAAACAAACACAATCGGCTCCAAGGCATCTAATGCTGAAACCGCACATTTGGTGGTTAGCATTAAGAATGAGCTTGAAAAAATCAGAGAGCAAATCCAGAATATAGAGTAAGCTTATGAAATTTGTAGATATCGGCGCAGGAAATATGGTCCTTGACGAAAGGGTCGTGGCTGTAATCACTCCCGATTCAGCACCTGCAAAAAGAATAGTGCAGGAGGCAAAGGAAAGCGGCAAAATAATAGACTCCACAGGCGGAAGAAGGACACAATCAATCCTAATTACCGACTCTGACCACGTTATTTTGTCTTACCTTACCACCGAGGCGCTTGGACAACGACTAAATAAGGGAGAGTAAAAATGAGAAAAGGACTTTTGTTTATAATTTCCGGACCTGCAGGCAGCGGAAAGGGCACGGTTGTTAACCACCTTTTAGCAATGCATCCGGAGCTCAAGCTGTCAATTTCGGCAACCACAAGAAAGCCACGCCCTGGCGAGGCTCACGGGGTGCACTACTACTATATCTCCAAGGAAGAATTTGAACAGAGAATAGCAGGGGGCAAAATGCTGGAATACACCACCTATTCAGGCAACTACTACGGTACACCTGAAAAGGAGGTAAGACAGGCGCTTGAAAACGGACAGGACATCATCCTTGAAATTGAGGTTGATGGCGCTATGCAAATCAAGGAAAGGATTGAGGGGGCAGTTGCAATTATGCTAACTCCGCCTAACAGTCAGGTACTTGAGGCAAGGCTTCGTGGCAGAGGCACCGAAACAGACGAGGTTATAAAATGGCGTCTTGAACGTGCTAAGGAGGAGGTTAAGCTCCTCCCGAAATACGATTACATCGTAATAAACGAGGATGGTCGCTCAAAGGAGTGCGCTGAAATGGTTTACAGCATCATTTTGGCAGAGCACCAAAAAACAATACATAATAAGTCAATTATTGAAAAATTCATATAAGGAGAAAAAACAAATGCTTTATCCATCAATTCAGGAACTACTTACCGTAACCTCAAAGGACGGTAAAGAAAGACTCAACAAATATTCTATCACCATGGCAACTGCAAAATGCGCAAGAATGGTAACAAATGAATACCTTGAGCAGCGCTACATTGCAGAAAAGAAGATTTCCAACAAGGAAACAGACAAGGACCTTTTGTCTCTTATCAACAAGGATTACAGAGATGAAAAGTCTGTTAAGAACGCTCTTAAGGAAATGAAGGAAGGCGTGTTTGAGATTTACCTTCCCGGCGAGGAGGGCTACGAAGATTCTGTGGTTGAGGTTATTGACTATCAGGAGCCAAAGGTAGAGAATGTATACCAGGCAAAGACCGAGGTTAAGGTTGAGCTTGAGGACATCGTAGTAGACGATGGCGAGGAAGAAGAGGACGAGGTTTTCGAGGAAGACGAGGTTTTTGACGACTCCTCCGACGAGGAATAATTTTTAACAAAGGAGTGCTTACTGGTATGTGCAAGGAATATATAAATGTTCATATTCTCGATGTGCCATATCAGGCAGACTCGGAATATACCTATTTTGTGCCACAGGAGCTAAGAGAAGAGGTGGAGCTTGGCTCTGCCGTTGTTGTCCCCTTTGGTAAGAGAGAAAGAAAAAACACGGCAATAGTTACCTCTTATGCGGAGCCTAATTCTGAGGCTAAAACAATTTGCTCCGTGCTTAGCGGATACTTTAAGCTAAGCGAGGAGATGCTGCAGCTTTGCTCCTTTATGAAAAGGCACACTATTTGTACCTTTGGCGATGCGGTTAAATGTATTATCCCCTCTGCCATAGTTACAAAAACCACCGAAAGCTATACAGCAAAAGAGGCAAGCGTGCCTAAGGGTACAGAGCTTCTTTACAATTTCATCAAGGAAAACCCCGAGGTGGACCTAAAAAAGCTAAAGGACCATTTTGCGGATTTTGAAAAGGACCTTTTACGCCTTGTACGATGCGGCGCAGTTTCCAAAGACACTCTGGTTTTGGAAAAGGACAAGAGCAAGTATGAAACCCTTGTGTCCCTAGTAAACCAAGAGGAAATTGAAAATAGCCTTGATAAAATGAAATTCAGAAGCCCTAAGCACCTTGAAATCTTAGAGCTATTACTAAGGCGTGGCACCCTTTCAGATAAGGAAATTTACGAAACGCTGGATGCACAAAAAAGCCATATTGACGCCCTTGTAAAGAAGGGGCTTGTTGCTACTGAAAAAAAGGAGCTGACAAGGGACCCCTATCAGGGCGCAAAAGAGCAAAGAAACGAAAAGCCTCTTGTTCTGAGCGACGAGCAAAACAGAGCCCTTGAGGAGCTAAAATCCCTTTACTTTGAAAGAAAGCCAAGGGGTGCATTGCTTTATGGCGTAACAGGCAGTGGAAAAACCAGCGTTATCAAGAAAATGATAGACGAGGTTATAAGCGACGGCAGGGGAGTTATTATTCTCGTGCCGGAAATTTCTCTGACACCGCAAACCGTTTCGGTTTTCTGTGGCTACTACGGAGACAGGGTTGCTGTTATTCATTCCTCTCTTTCTAAGGGAGAAAGGTTTGATACCTACAAAAGAATTTACGACGGTAAGGCAGATATTGTAATAGGCACTCGCTCTGCAATATTTGCGCCGGTTAAGAATTTGGGTCTTATTGTTATTGACGAGGAGCAGGAGCATACCTACAAATCGGACACAAACCCAAAATATCTTGCACACGATATTGCAAGCTTCAGGGCAGGTAAGTCGAATGCCTTGGTGCTTCTTGCATCGGCAACACCTTCCCTGGGCTCCTTCTACAAGGCTATGGAGGGTACATACGCATTAGTTAGGCTTACCTCTCGCTATGGAGAAGCAACCCTACCTGATGTTATCATTACAGATATGCACAAGGAGAGGGCAAGGGGAAATATGACCCCCTTTGGTACAAAGCTTGCAGAATATCTGGACAGGACTCTTTCCGACGGCAAGCAGTCTATTTTGTTTTTGAACAGGCGTGGCTACCATTCATCGATTAGCTGTAATGATTGCGGCAAGGCTGTTGAATGTCCCAACTGCTCAGTTGCTATGACCTACCACTCATATCGCAAAATAGATACTGAGCTTACTCCGGAAAACATAAGTCAGGTTATGGAAAACAGCGGCGTTCTTCGCTGCCATCTATGTGGCTATCGCACCAAAATTCCAAGGACTTGTCCGGAATGTAAGGGGCAGGACTTTAGCTATGTGGGCTTTGGCACCCAAAGGGCAGAACAGGAGCTGGAAAAGCTATATGAGGGTATAAAAACCCTGCGCCTTGATGCTGACACAACCACCTCTAAGCAGTCCTATGAAAGGATTTTAGGCGCCTTTAGGGACAAGGAGGCAGAGGTGCTTATAGGCACACAAATGGTAACTAAAGGACATAACTTTCCCCTTGTTACCTTAGTTGGAGTTGTGCTGGCTGATACTATGCTGTATACAAGCGACTACCGTGCCAGTGAGCGTACCTTTTCTATGCTTACACAGGTTATCGGCAGGGCAGGTAGGGCAAAGGACCACGGCGTTGCGATTATTCAAACAAATTCGCCAAACGACCAGGCAATTACCCTTGCCTCAAAGCAGGATTACGAGGCCTTTTATGAGAACGAAATTCAAATTAGAAAGGCGTATAACTTCCCACCCTTTTGCGATATAGCGATGATGACAATTACCTCATCAAACGAGGAATCGCTCAACAAGCTGGGCGCAGAGCTTATCAAAAGGCTAGAGGGAGAAATGACAAAAATGAATATTCCTGCCACCGCCTACGGACCCTTTGAGGCTCCGATTTACAGGGCGCAGGGCAGATATAGAAAGAGAATAGTTGTAAAGTGCCGATTAAATAAGGCACTAAGAGAGCTGTTTTCTAAAATATACATAGATTTTTTGAAGAGCATGGACAAATCAAGCAGCTTGTCTATCGACTTCAACCCATCTAATATATAGGAGATAAAAATGGCAATACTTAAGATTGTAACTGAAAACGATGATATCGAGTTTCTGAGAAAGAAGAGCCGAGAGGTTACAGAAATCACCCCAAGGATTTTAACTCTTCTTGACGATATGGTGGAAACAATGCGCCACGCAAACGGCTGTGGACTTGCCGCAGTACAGGTTGGCGTGCTTCGCAGAATTGTCGTTATAGAAACAGAGGAAGGACTTTTTGAGTTCATCAACCCTGTAATTGTTAGGTCAACAGGCACACAAGAGGGTGCAGAGGGCTGTCTTTCACTTCCCGGCAAGTGGGGTCTTACAAAAAGACCAAAGGCTGTTACAGTAAGAGCGCTTAACAGACAGGGCGAGGAAATTGAGGTAACAGGCTACGACCTTCTTGCTAAGGCTATGTGCCACGAGCTTGACCACCTGGACGGCATTATCTACACCGATAAGGTTATTCGTATGCTTGGAGAAGACGAGGTAGAATGAGAATTTTATTTATGGGCACACCCGATTTTGCTAAGATATGCCTTGAGGCAATTTGCAAAACAGATAACCAAGTTGTGGGTGTGGTTACAACAGAGGACAAGCCAAGGGGCAGGGGTATGGTTTTGACCCCCACTCCCGTAAAGGCTTATGCCCTTGAAGCAGGGTTGCCTGTTTACCAACCGAAAACCTTGAAGGATGGCGCATTTTCAGATGTGTTGAGAGCGCTGGAGCCGGAGCTGATTGTAGTTGTGGCATATGGCAAAATCCTTCCAAAATACGTGCTTGATTTTCCGAAATTCGGCTGCATAAACGCCCACGCATCTATTCTTCCTAAGTATAGGGGCGCTGCTCCTATTCAAAGGGCAATTATTGATGGCGAGAGCAAAACAGGCGTTAGCATTATGCAAATGGACATAGGACTTGACACAGGCGACGTAATATTAGTTGAGGAAACAGATATTTTAGAAGAGGACAATTTTGAAACCGTTCACGACAAGCTTGCTTTGTGCGGTAGTGTGGGTCTTGTTAAGACAATAGAGCTTTTTAAGTCCGGTAAGATAACCCACACAGCGCAGGGCGAGGATTTTACCTATGCGGAAAAGATTACTAAGGACGACTGCGTAATCGACTTTTCCAAGGACAGCGTGGCGGTACACAATCAAATAAGAGGACTTAGCCCCGTGCCTGTGGCGTTTACAAAAACTCCGGACGGCAAAATCTTAAAGGTAACTAAGGCGCATCGTGTAGACACAGAGCTTGACGGTCAGATAGGACAGGTTCTGTCCCTTGATGGCGGAATCATTGTTAAGTGCAAAAAGGGAGCAATTGCTCTTGATACAGTAATACCGGAGGGCAAGGGCAAAATGGATGCCCAAGCCTATATAAACGGCAGAAAAATCAAGGTAGGAGATATTTTAGGCTAAATTAGTCAAACTAAAGAGGTTATAAAAGAAAGGAGTAGGGATGGCACAGAATCCAAGAGAGCTGGCATATCTGTCTTTAATTAAGGCAGAGGAGGCGACAAGCTTTTCAAATATTGAAGTAAATACTGTTCTAAACAGAGCCAAGCTGGAAAGAAACGATGCTTCTCTATATACTCTTTTATACCTTGGTGTAATTGAAAAAAGGCTATTTCTTGACTATGTAATATCTGCCTATTCAAAAACACCCCTTGAAAAAATTGACCTTGAAACAAAAACAGCCCTTCGCTTGGGCATTTATCAGCTGTTCTTTTGCGACAAAATCCCCGGTTTTTCAGCAGTTGACGAAAGCGTTAGCTTGGCTCCTAAAAGGTCCCGTGGCTTTGTCAACGGCATTTTGCGTACACTCATAAGGAGCAACCTAAGGGTTGAGCTTCCAAAGGAAAAATGGCAGGGAGTGTCTGTTAAATCCTCGATTCCTATGGAAATTCTAGATATATATAGAGCTTCATATGGCGATGAGATAGCTGAAAAAATCGCTACATATAAGGAAGAAAAAAGGGAAATAAGCCTAAGGGTTAATACTCTTAAGACAAGCTGTGATGAGGTGTTGTCCTTGCTTAAGGAAAGGGGACTTAATCCATACCTCTCAAAAATTGCAATGGATATTTTGCTTTGTGCTTGTCCTATATCACAAATAAAGGACATAATTGACGGCGGCTTGGTATTTGTGCAGGACCAATCCTCACGAATTACCACACAGGTGCTTGGCGCTGTGGCGGGAGATACTGTTCTTGATGCCTGTGCTTGTCCCGGTGGAAAAAGCTTTTCCATAGCTATTGATATGGAAAATAAGGGTCAGCTTTACTCCTGCGACCTGCACGAAAGCAAGCTTTCCTTAATTACTAAGGGGGCGAAAAATCTTGGCATTGATATTATCAACGTATTAAGGCAGGATGGCAAGAGCGAAAGAGAGGACTTTATAAACAAATTCGATAAGGTGCTTTGCGACGTGCCCTGCTCAGGACTTGGCGTTATTTTCAAGAAGCCTGAGATAAGATACAAGGATATAAGCAGTATTAAGGGCTTGCCCTCTGTGCAATATGAAATACTAAATAACTGTAAAAAATATGTTAAGTCGGGTGGCACGCTTGTGTACTCCACCTGCACTCTTTCAAGGGAAGAAAACGAGGAAATTATAAAAAGATTTCTTTTGGAAAACAAGGACTTTACTCCAAGCGAGTTTTCCCTTGAAAATATAAATTCATCGGGGGGAGTGTATACTTTTTTGCCACATATAACTAATACAGACGGCTTCTTTGTAGCAAAAATAACAAGAAAATAACTATGGAAAACACCCCTAAAATTGACATTCTTTCCCTAACGCTTAGCGAGCTTGAGTCTGAAATAATCAAGCTCGGCGAGCCTAAGTATAGGGCAAAGCAAATTTACTCTTGGATTACCAAGGGCTCCTTTGGCAGCGAAATGAGAAATATACCGGCAGCCCTTCAAGCAAGGCTTGATGAGGTGTTTGAGTTCAGACTGCCAAGGGTGAGCAAAAAGCTGTGCTCACAGCTTGACGGCACAATTAAATATCTTTTTGAGCTGATTGATGGCGAGTTTATTGAATCCGTGTTTATGAAATATGAGCACGGAAACACCTTGTGCATTTCCTCGCAGGTAGGCTGTCGTATGGGCTGTAAGTTCTGCGCCTCCACCTTGGCAGGCAGGGTAAGAAACCTCGAGCCGTCGGAAATGCTGGGACAGATTATTGCCGCCACAAGGGACACAGGTGAGCGCATTTCAAATGTAGTTATGATGGGCATTGGAGAGCCACTTGATAACTACGACAATGTTATAAAATTCTTGCGTCTTGTAAGCAGCACTGACGGACTTAACATAGGACTTCGACACATTTCCCTGTCAACCTGTGGAATTGTGGACAAGATTGAGCGCCTGTCAGAGGAGGGGCTACCGGTTACGCTTTCCGTTTCCCTTCATGCCTACGATAACGAGGTAAGAAGCGCCGTTATGCCAATAAACAACAAATACCCAATTGAAATGCTGCTTGGCGCCTGCAACAAATATTTTGAAAAAACAGGAAGGCGCATTTCCTTTGAATATACCCTCATAGCAGGAAAAAACGATACTACCGAGGGGGCTGTGGCTCTTGCCAAGCTTCTTAAGAAGCACCTTAAGGGCAGCTGCCACGTTAACCTAATTCCTCTTAACGAGGTTAAGGAAACAAGACTAGAAACATCTAAAAACGTAAACAATTTCAAAAATAAATTAATTTCTCTCGGCATAAATGCAACAGTAAGGCGCAAGCTAGGCTCCGATATAAACGCATCCTGTGGCCAGCTGAGAAGACAATCGAAAGAGGAGAAGAAATGATTTGTTCGGCAAACACAAATAAGGGACAAAAGCGTAGCATGAATCAGGACAGCTACGTTATAAGAAGATATACCGAAAAGACCTATCTTTGCGTTGTTTGCGACGGAATGGGTGGAGTCAAGGGTGGCGAGGAGGCATCGCAAATTGCTTGTGAGGCTTTCGTTGAAACCATTGACAATTGGATTACCCCGTATCTTAAAAACAGACAAAAGCAAATAGGCACATCGGAAATTAAGAGGGTGCTTATAAAGGGTGTAGATATTGCAAACGAGCAGGTTTATCTAAAGTCCAAGCAAAATGCGGCGCACAAGGGCATGGGCACAACAATGGTCGCAGCCCTGGTGTTCGATAAAACAGCCTTCTGTCTAAACGTAGGAGACAGCCGCATTTACTACCTAAAGGGCAACTTTATTGAGCAGATTACAAAGGACCACTCCTATGTTCAATACTTGATTGATATGGGTCAGCTAACCCCTGAGGAGGCAGAAAATTCCTCAAACAAAAACATCATAACAAGGGCAATCGGCACAGAGATTTCTGTTGAGCCGGACCTCTATATGCAAAAGCTGGATGAGGGTGGCTTTTTGCTCCTTTGCACCGACGGACTTACAAATATGGTGGACGACGCCACAATTTGTGATATTGTCTCAAGCGAGAAAACCAAGCTGGACCAAATCGGTCTTGACCTTAAAACAAGAATACTTATAGACACAGCTAACGAAAATGGCGGACACGACAACATTACAGCTGTGCTTGTAAGAGTGTAAGGGGGTGCCGATATGTCAAGCTTAGATAAGAGCGATTTTTACAAGCAATATGAGGGCAAAATTCTTGACGACAGGTATGTTCTTGAAAGGCTAATCGGTGTTGGCGGTATGGCAGTTGTGTTCAGAGCCAGGGATAAGTACCTTAACAATATGACAGTTGCCATCAAAATGCTGAAGGACAGAGAGGCGCAGGATGAGGTTGTTGTTAAGCGCTTTAAGAACGAGGGCAGGGCGCAGTCAATGCTCAAGCAGTCTAATATCGTTTCCGTGCGTGAGGTAAATATCAAGGGCGAAATTAAGTATATGGTAATGGAGTACATTTACGGCATTACCCTTAAAAATTACTTAACCGCTAAGGCAGAGCCCTTGGATTATTCGGAAATTTTAGGCTACACAGCTCAAATTTTAAGGGCGCTTCACCACGCACACGAAAATAAAATTATACATAGAGATATTAAGCCACAAAACATTATGGTGCTTCAAAACGGACAGGTTAAGGTAATGGACTTTGGTATTGCCAAGCTTCCAAACACCGAAACCATCACCGTTACCGACAAGGCTGTGGGAACAGTTTACTATATGAGCCCGGAGCAGGCAAGCGGTAAGAAGGTTGACCACAGAAGCGATATATATTCTCTTGGCGCTATGATGTACGAGCTGGCAACGGGCGTTACCCCATTCAGGGCAGAAACTCCGTTTGCGGTTTTGGTTAAGCATATTAATGAGCCGTTAGTTCCGCCAAGACAGCTAAACAGCAGTATTCCTGTTGGTCTTGAGCAGATTATTATGTGCGCAATGAGCAAGGACCCGGCTCAAAGGTTCCAAAGCGCAGCCATTATGCTTGATTATGTAAAGCAAATTCAAAAGAACAAGAAGGTTAAGTTTGAGGAGCTTCCATCAAACAGCTTCTGGCAGAATTTTGTTGCAAGGCTTAAAAGAATTTTTAGTAAAAAGAAGAGCAGTAAATGATTTTAGGAACAGTAACTAAGGGTACAGGGGGACTGTATACAGTCCTTCTTGATAGCCCATACGACGGCAAGAGCGAGGCACACGTTCGGGGCAGAGGCGCCTTCAGACACGAAAAAATTGTGCTTTTGTCAGGAGACAGGGTGGAGCTGGAGCCCCTTGAGGACGGCGGCTTTTTCTGCAAGAAAATCCTTGAGAGAAAAAACTCCTTAATTCGTCCCCCTCTTGCAAATCTTGACTACATTTTTGTTGTGATTCCCTGCAAAAAGCCAATGCCATCCCTTGAAATAATCGACAAAATGATTGCCATAGCAGAGTACAATAAAATTGAGCCTGTTATTATCATTTCCAAGTCGGATTTAGACGGCGATTTTGCCGACGAAATGTATAGAATCTACAAGCATAGCGGCTTTGAGACCTTTATAACATCGTCGGAAAAGTGCCTGGGCGTGGATGAAATTTCAGCATTTCTTAAGAAAATTTCACTATCCGGCACACCGATTTGTGCCTTCGCAGGGGCAAGCGGCGCAGGTAAAAGCACGCTTATAAATGCGCTTTTCCCCAGCCTTGAGCTTAAGACAGGCAACCTTTCTGAAAAGATAGAAAGAGGAAAAAACACCACAAGAACAACAGAGCTTTTTCCGCTTTCAAAATTCTTCGGTCAGGGGCACGGTGGCTACCTTGCAGACACACCCGGCTTTTCGCTTCTTGACTTTGAGCGCTTTGACTTTTTCTCCCTAGAGGATTTGTTTTATACCTTCAGAGAATTCAGAGAATACGAGGGAAGCTGTAAGTATACAAAATGCTCCCACACCAAGGAGGAGGGCTGTCAAATTGTAGAGGGTGTTAAAAATGGCGACATTGAAAAAACACGGCACCAAAGCTACATAGCTCTATACGAAATATTAAAGAAAAAGCCCAGCTGGAAAAAATAAAGAAAAAAGGAATAGACCAAAAAAGGTCTATTCCTTTTATTTATACCTTAAAAAGCTTCCTTAAAATAGGAGCCAAAAGCCTAGGCGACTTAACTATTACTATTTTCATAAGACGCTCCCTTCAAAAGACTTTACTACATCTTATGCAAAAGGTGCCTTATTTGATAATTTGATAGACAAGTTCTGCTTCCTGTGGCTTATTTTCGCTTATGGTAATTGCCTTGTCAAGTATATCAATCGCACCGTCAAAAAGACCTTTATCACTTGAATAAAGAGTGGCAAGCGCCTCTCCTGCCTGCACATAGTCGCCATAGCTCTTTTTGAAAATAAGTCCTGCCCTGTGGTTGATTTTGTCCTCTTTTGTGGCTCTTCCTGCACCCAAAAGCATAGATGCGGTGCCAACCATCTCTGCGTTAATTGAGGAAATATAGCCGTCCCTCTTAGCGCAATACTCAAAAGAGTATTTATCGCCAACAAGGCTTTCTTGCTGGGTGCGAACATTAAGATTGCCACCCTGTGCGTAAATAATCTCCTGCAGCTTGTCAAGTGCCTTGCCATTAGAAATAGAAGCACTTGCCATATCACGTGCACTCTCAATGTCAATTTTTAGCGCCATAGAAAGCATAGAGGCACTAAGCTCAATTGAAACATCGGTAAGCCTTTTTTCTCCCTTGCCCTTAAGCACGGAAATTGCCTCGTAAACCTCAAGGCTGTTTCCAACGCAGTAGCCAAGAGGTATATCCATATTTGTAATCAGGGCAAGGGCATTTCGGTTGAAGCCCTTGCCGATTTTTATCATGGCAGACGCCAGCCTTACTGCATCTGCCTTGGTTTTCATAAAGGCGCCCTTGCCAACCTTAACATCCAGCACAATGCTTTTAGCGCCTGATGCCAGCTTTTTTGACATAATGCTGGAGGCAATAAGCGGTATAGATTCAACAGTTGCGGTAACATCACGCAGCGCATAAAGCCTTTTGTCGGCAGGAACCAAATTACCGCTTTGGGCAATTACCGCCGCACCTATGCTTGATGCCTGATGCAAAAATTCATCCTCTGAAAGAGTAGTGTTAAATCCCTCTATGGATTCCAGCTTGTCAATGGTGCCACCGGTAAATCCAAGACCCCTGCCGGACATCTTGGCCACCTTGCCACCACAGGCGGCAACAATGGGGGCAACAATCAAGGTGGTTTTATCTCCGACCCCACCGGTTGAATGCTTGTCAACCGACACCTCTCCCAAGGTGGAAAGGTCAACTGTGTCTCCGGAGTAAAGCATTGCCCTTGTAAGATGATTTGTTTCCGCTTCGCTCATTGAGTTTATGCAAATCGCCATAAGCAGAGAGGACATTTGGTAGTCCAAAATAGTGCCCTTCATATAGCCGTCGATTACAAAATAAATTTCCTCTTTGCTAAGCTCCATGCCGTAGCGCTTTTTGGTTATAATATCGTAAATTCTCATAAAAACGGGACCCCGTGTATAAATTTAGTCCATTTTCAGCTTGAAAGAGCTTGGAAAAACAGCAGAAAAATCCTTAACCTCGATATTTTCGCCATCGTACAGTATTACCTTGAAATCGTCGTCTACAAATTCCGAAAGCACCTGTCGGCATGCGCCGCACGGGTATGTCAGCTCAAGGCGTTCTCCCTTGCCACCGACAATTGCAATGGCGCTAAATTTCTTGTGCCCCTCGCTTACTGCCTTGAAAATTGCATTTCTTTCGGCGCAAATTGTGTGTGAGAAGGAGCTGTTTTCTACGTTGCATCCAAGATATGCCTGCCCCTCGTCGGTAACAAGACAGGCGCCAACTCTAAAGCCGGAGTATGGGGCATATGCGTTTTCCCTTGCCATCAGCGCAAGGCTAATTAGCTTTGAATACTTTTCCATATTTATACCTTAAAATCAATTCCGAAATAGTCGCTTACAATGCTTGAAATTTCCGTAAAGGAGGAAAGAGTGCCAATATTCTTAGGCTCTATTCCTTTTTTATAAATCATAAGCGGTACATACTCTCTTGTATGGTCCGTGCTGATATCGCCGGGGTCGCAGCCGTGGTCGGCTGTAATAATCAATAAATCCTCGTCCCTCAGCTTGCCCATTATGCTTGGCAGGTAGCTATCAAACTCGGAAAGGGCAGAGGCGTAGCCGTTTACGTTGTTCCTGTGTCCAAACAGCATATCAAAGTCCACAAGGTTTGTAAAGCAAAGCCCACAAAAGTCCTTGTCCATATATTCAAGAGTTTTTAATATACCTTCCTTATTTGAGTGGGTCTTTACACCCTCACTAATTCCTCTGCCTGCGAAAATATCCGCAATTTTACCAACCGAAATAACGTGAAAGCCGTTTTCACGTAGTGAGTCAAGCAGAGTTTTACCTGTGGGCTCAAGAGAAAAATCACGTCTGTTTGCGGTTCTAATAAAGTTAGGAAACTCGCCAATAAACGGGCGGGCAATAACTCTGCCCACTCCGTGCTTGCCAACAAGGATTTTTCTTGCAATCTCGCAGTACCTGTATAGCTCTGAAACAGGCACCAGCTCCTCGTGGGCTGCAATTTGAAAAACA
The DNA here is from genome assembly GCA_017468115.1 of Clostridia bacterium. Next base: position 68,006 of record JAFUJS010000002.1, read on the forward strand.
CTATCGGCAGAGGTGTATACAATAAGTGCGCCTGTGTCCAGGTGCTCCCTGCCATAGTCGTAAATTACCTGCGTGCCCGAATAGGGCTTGTTGCAAATTACCTTCCTTCCGGTAGCCTTTTCAAATTGTGAAATAACCTCGTCGGGAAAGCCGTTTTCGTAGGTTGGAAAGGGCTGATTTGATACAACACCTGCAATTTCCCAATGACCGACGGTTGTGTCCTTTCCCTTTGATTTTTCTGCGCATCGTCCGAAAACACCCAGGGGAGTGTCTGTTTTTTCAATAGAATCTACTCCGTCAATGTTGCCAAGACCGAGAGAAATCATATTTGGAATAAACAGCTCGCTTGATTGGGAAACGCTCTTTAGCGTATTAGGGCACTCGTCCCCAAAATCTCTTGAATCGGGCAGAGGACCAATGCCGAAGCTATCTAAAACAATCAGGAATACTCGCTTCATAGTGAAATTGCCACCTCAAGAGCAAGAGTCATCATATCTGTAAAGGTTTTTTGCCTTTCCTCTGCGCTTGTTTCCTCTCCTGTAATCAAATGGTCGGAAACTGTGCATATTGCAAGGGCGTTTTTGCCAAGCCTTTGCGCAGTAAGGTATAGTCCGGCAGCCTCCATTTCAACCGCCAGCGCCCCTAGCCTTGCATAGTCAAGGGAGCTTGTGTCACTATAAAAGGTATCGCTGGAGAATAAAGCGCCAACGTGGTAGCTAAGCCCCAGCTCCTTGGATTTTTCCACACTTTTTGACAGTAGCTCATAGCTGGCAATAGGTGCAACAGTGCCACCCAGCTTATATTGGGAGGCGAAATTAGAATTAGTAAAGGCGCCCATACCGAGAACTATATCACGAAGTTTAACATTTTCCTGCATCGAGCCACAGGAGCCGACACGAATAATATTTTCAACACCATAGAAGGAATAAAGCTCATAGGAATAAATTCCGATAGAGGGTATGCCCATACCGCTTGCCATAACGCTGACAGCCTTACCCTTATAGGTGCCCGTGTAGCCCTGTACGCCACGAACATTGTTAACAAGCCTAGGGTTTTCCAAAAAATTTTCAGCAATAAATTTTGCTCTTAGTGGGTCGCCGGGCATAAGCACGGTTTTTGCAAATTCCCCTTGTGGGTTAATATGAGGAGTTATCTTCATTTTTCATACCATCCTTCTTGATAATTTGAATAATTCTGCTGGTGCCCAGCCTGTCAGCGCCCAGATTAATAAAATCTCTTGCATCGTCAAGAGATTTTATGCCACCTGCCGCCTTGATTTTCACATTTTTGCCAACGTGCTTCTTAAAGAGAATAATGTCTTCACGTGTTGCACCGCCTGTCGAAAAGCCTGTTGAGGTTTTTATAAAATCCACCCCTGCCTCTGTAACAAGATGGCACATTTTTATTTTTTCCTCTTCGGTAAGAAGACAGGTCTCTATAATAACCTTCAAAACACGACCCTGACATGCTTCCTTAATGCTTTTTAGGTCTGATAATATCTTATTATAGTTTTGACTTTTTAAGTCGCCGATATTTATAACCGTGTCAATTTCATCGGCGCCGTGCTTTACCGCCTCTTCTGTTTCAAAGCACTTTACCTTTGCGGTGCAGTAGCCATTTGGAAAGCCGGTAACGGTGCAAACCTTGATTTTTTCTCCAACATAGTCCTTCGCCTTAGCAACGAATGATGGCGGAATACAAATTGATGCACAGGAAAACATAACACCCTCGTCGGCTGTACGCATAATGTCCTTCCAGGTTGCATCCTGCTTAAGATAGGTGTGGTCCACCCTTGAAAGTATTTCAAAAAGCTCCATAAAAAGCCCTCCTTTAGGTTCTAATTTAATATTACCATAAATCCCCATGGAATTCAATAAAAATTAATTGTAGACAAATCAATGAAAATATGGTAAAATATAGGGGTATTGAAAAATGAGGTAATACTATAAGAGGTTAACATGAATGCACAGTTAGAGTCTACCGAAAAGGTAGAGGACATTTCCCCGGTAGCAAGCCCCGAAGCAAAAAAAGAAAAGCCAAAGAAGGTAAAAAATAAGTGGAGAAGGGTTAAGTCCCTTACCCCGTATTCAAGGATTGTTCCTTACATTATGGAAAACCGTGTTGGCTCCCAAAACTTTGCATACAATGAAATTGATATGGACATTGTAGATAAGTACCTTAAAAGAAAGCAGGAGGAGGGCTTCAAGGGCATTAGCCTAATGCACCTCATCATTGCCGGCTATATAAGGACAGTTTCACAATATCCCGCAATCAACCGCTTTATCCGCGGACAAAAAATCTATACAAGAAATCTTATCGAGGTTTCCTTGGTTATCAAAAAGGAAATGGCTCTTGACTCTCCTGATACCGTGCTTAAGTTCCTGTTTGAGCCAAATGCCACAATTGACGACGTTTATCATGCTGTTAACGATAAAATCGCAGAGTACAGAAATGCGCCAAACAGCAGCTTTGATAAGCTTGCCAAGGTGCTTAACTTTATTCCCGGAATTTTCTTGCGTTGGACAATTCGCTTCCTTCGCTTCCTGGACTATCTTGGGCTTCTTCCCAAAAAGCTTACAAACCTAAGCCCCTTCCACGCATCCTTCTTCATTACATCAATGGGCTCCTTAGGTGTTCCGCCAATTGTGCACCATCTTTACGATTTTGGCACACTCCCCGTTTTCTGCTCCTTCGGTATAAAGGAAAGAGAATACAAAATCCGTCCCGACGGTACTGTATACAAACACAGCTATGTTGAGGCTACGTATAATTTGGATGAGCGTATTTGTGATGGCTTCTACTATGCAACAGCCCTCAAATATCTCCAGTCCCTTTATAAACACCCCGAAAAGCTTGACGTACCACCGGAAACAATAGTAGAGGACATAAAATAAAAAGGAGCAAAAAAGCTCCTTTTTTTATGCCCAAGCGATGAATTTACAAAAAATTAACAAATACCCTGCTTCCAAAAAAATCCGAAATAGTTATTCCATGTCAGGGGAAAAAAGCACACTTTTTGTAGACCTGTCAACCATTATTTTGAAATAACTGTGCAATATTCACAAAAAACATTTGTTTTTTTTTTTTTTTTGTTTAATTTGACAGTTTTCCACATATATGTTAGAATATGTACGAAGAATTTATATATTATAAGGAGAAAAATTATGAAGAAAAGAATTCTTTTGGTGTTGTCCATGGTTGCAATACTAGCTTGCGTTCTTGCAATTTCAGTAAGCGCAGCAAGAGTTGAAGATTACAACGATACATACACACTAGTTGGGACAACAAATATTCAACAGCTTTTTAGAAGGTACACTACCGAAACTGCTTATAGCACGGAATGGTATACTGACACGATAACAGTTAAGTTTGTTGATGAAAATGGCAATGAAATTGCTGAGGTTCCCCTTTGGGAATACGACGAGACGGAGTGTAAGTATTATTCCTTGATTTGGTACATTTCAAATTGGGAGTTTACTACGGAAAAGGAAGATGTTACTTACAGCGAAGTAACAACGCAGAGAGATAAGTACATTTCTGCTGTTTATACCTTGTCAAGTGCAAGGGCAGTAGATTTGCGCTTTGATACAAGCTATTCTGAAAACAAGTCATTCTCAACAAGCTCTGTTGGCTATGATTATAGCTTGACCGTTTCAAAGCCTCTTTGGGGTATCTACTATGATGTTAACAGCACACCTGATGACACAACTGACGATTTAATTCTTCAAAGGTCCACCGGTATGGGCAGAGATAAAAATGACTACGGCAACATTGGTTTTGAGGCACAATTTGCATCAATAGGAAATAAGATTGTTGTTGCTAACTTCAGAGACTGCACAGGCGAAGATTTTGATGCTGACTGTACAGGCAACTACAGCACGAAAACCACATGGTACCTTGCTACAAATCTTCAATGCTTACACTATCACGACGGCTTTAAGTATATGGTAGGCGGTATTGGTCCTGCATACGAGATTGACCTTGGAGAGGGTATAGAGGTTATTAACTGCCAGCTGTTAAGAGACAATAAGAGGGTTAAATCAGTCGTTCTTCCAAACAGCTTGATATACTTAGGTGGAGAATCCTTCAGAGGCTCCGTTGTTAAGACAATCGTTATTGGCGAGGGCTTGCTATATGCACCAAGTAATGTTTGTCAATGGAAGGACGGTGGCTTTGAAAACATGTACGTTTCCAAAAACATTCTGACTAAATATTTGGGCTACGTAACAAAGCACGAAAATAATGGTTCTTCCTTGCTCAATCCTGCCAGCTCTGCCAACATTTATTTTGACGGTAACTTGGAAGAAGCAACAGCTCTTATGAACAAAATGATTTCTGAAAATTCGAGCTGGAAGGAAAGTAGCTTCACGCTTTGCGATTATAACGAAATCACCGAAAGAGGCGATTTGAAGAATACAGTTATCTTCTACAACTACAACAGATGCGACGCATTCTATCGTGGTCAGCATACTGAAACAGGCGAATACACAAAGACCTGGGCAGGGGAGAAGTTCCTTTCACAGTGCGCTATCACATCTGACTGCACAGTTTGCAAAATGTCCAACTTGGTTGAAACACTCGCTCCATTGTTCTATTCAAACGGCTATTCCTCAAGCGAGGGTGCTGATTCCGTTGCAATGATGCAAAGCTTCGGTATTAATTTTGAAGTGCTTGGTTCCTACAAGACATACTATGGCGACATTAAGTTCGGTCTTGTTGCAGCTTATAACGGCTCCGGCTCAGGCTTCGATAATACAAGTGGTCAGCTTGTAACAAGCGCAGGCGTGGCAATTAACAACAAGGTTGCCATTGTTGACTTTACCGAAAGAGGCTATGACCTGTTTGAAATGAAGATAGCAGGCATCACATCAGAGCATCAGAATAAGGAATTCTATATCAGTGCATATGTAATTGAAAACTCCAACGTTCACTATATTGACGATGGTAGAGTAAACGAAACAGCAAAGGCAATAAAATACGCTGACATAAAGGCTACATTGCCTGAATATGATTATATTGTACCACTACCAACCGAGGAGGTTGCATAATGAAATACACAAAACCAAGCTATGAAACAGAAGTAATAGTAAGCGAAGACATTATGGAGTTTTCTCCAAATAATATTAAAACCACCACCGAAAGCTTTGACTATGGCGAGGGTGAGGTTACTGTTACAAAGGGAACATCCACAGCAAACATCAAGGATTTGCTATTCTAAACAAACAAAAAAGGAGCGAAATTCGCTCCTTTTTTATTCCCAAACTCAGGGGCAGATTCTTCCGCCAAAAAACGTAGGGGCAGGCGTCCTCGACTGCCCGAATTGTTGCATTTTCATATTGTTAAAGCGCTCTTGCGAAAGACCCCCCCGTAGGGCGAGGGCTTGCTCCCGCCGAAAACCCACATATGTAATGATTCTATCTCTTATCATGTGGTGACAAAAAGAGCGATATTTGTCTGTTGTTTTTGCTAAAGAACATAAAAAATGCGACACAGGGTCGCATTTTTTATGTTTTATTCTGGGAGAATTAAGCCGTAGCCGCCTGCCTTGCGCCTGTAAACCACGCAGGTCTCAAGAGTTTCGGCATCCTTGAAAACAAAGAAGTCGTGGCCAAGCATATTCATCTGCAAAATTGCTTCCTCAACGCCCATTGGCTTGAAGGAGAAGGTCTTAGTTTTTATATTTTGCACATACTCGTCCTCGTCAACCTCGGGCAGGTCCTCTTCAACAATTCTAAAGCCCTCTGCCTTGATTTTCTTTTGAAGACGGGTTTTGTTTTTTCTGATTTGTCTTTCCAGTGCCTCAATTGCATTGTCAATCGCATTTGCAAAGGTGTTGTCTGCTTCCTCTGCACGATAAACCATACCTTGAGAACGAATTGTTACCTCAACCTTTTCTTGTCCGTTTGGCAGGGAGAAGGTAACATCCATTTCACAGCCCTCGTCGAAAAACTTGTCAAACTTGCTAAGCTTTTTCTCTGCGGTTTCCTTAACAGTTTCATAAACCTTCATTTGGCGTGCTGTAAAATTCATTTTCATAGTTTGCACCTCTTTTGCGTTGAATTCAAAGGGGGTTAATCCTTTGTTACTTAATTATAGCATACTTTTAAGCAAAAATAAATAGAAAAATTGAAAAAATGGTGAAAATTTTGTGAGAATTATACAAAAATTCGGAAAAATCCTTAAAAAATCACGCCTTAAAAATAAGAAAAATGACGAAATCTAAAAAAAGACAAAAATTGCTTTTATATTGTTTGACTTTTTTATATTATTGTGGTATACTATTTCTTGTGTTGAAAAACTATTTTTTTAGGAAGCTGGCCTTTTTCAGACAAAGCTGGAAATTGCATGGCTTTTTATTATTTAAGTAAGGGGTACATTATGGCACTTTTAGTTGGAAACGCAGTTGTAGGACAATCGGGTGGACCAACCTCCGCCATTAATGCTACTCTTAGCGGTGTTATCAGGGGTGCACACCAAAGCGGCGCAATTGGCAAGCTTTATGGTATGCAAAATGGTATAGAGGGCTTTCTTAATGAGGAGCTTATTGACCTTACTTATCTTTTTGGGGATGAAAAAAGTCTTTCCTTGCTTGAAACCACTCCTGCAAGCGCACTTGGCTCCTGCAGAAAAAAACTGCCATCCTGTGTAGATAATTCGGACATTTACGCACAAATTTTTGATATTTTCAAGAAATACAACATTCGCTATTTCTTCTATATCGGCGGTAATGATTCTATGGATACCGTCAAAAAACTGGACGAGTATGCTAGGAACAGCTCATACGAGGTTAGGATTGTGGGCGTTCCCAAAACCATAGACAACGACCTTGTGTTAACGGACCACACTCCGGGCTTTGGCTCCGCTGCAAAGTTTATCGCAACCACTATTAAGGAAATTGCCTGCGACTGCGCAGTTTATAAGCTAAAGGCTGTTACTATTGTTGAAATGATGGGTAGGGATGCAGGCTGGCTAACTGCCGCAAGCGGCTTGCCTGAGTATTATACAGGCTTCGGCGCAGACCTAATTTACCTGCCGGAGATTTACTTTGACGATGATAAATTTTTAGAGGACGTCAAGGCTAAGCTGGAAAAGCGACCAAATGTGGTTGTCGCTGTCAGCGAGGGCGTAAGGTATGGAAACGGCAGATACGTGGGCGAGGGCTCTCAAAGCGGTGCAACCGATGCCTTCGGACATAAATATCTTGCAGGTACTGCAAAATATCTTGAGCATCTTGTTAAGGAAAAAATTGGCTGCAAGGTTCGCTCTGTGGAGCTTAATCTCCCCCAGAGGTGCTCTGCACACTCACTCTCAAAAACCGACATTGACGAAAGTGTTTTGGTTGGCTCCTGTGCCGTTAAAATGGCTGTCGAGGGCGAAAGCGGAATTATGGCTGCCTTCAAAAGAAATGAGGGCGAGTACGGTGTTAGTGTTGTATCTGTGCCTGCCTCGCAGGTTGCTAACAAGGTTAGACTTGTACCGAGGGAGTTTATTAATGAACAGGGTAACGGCATTACAGAAAAATGTGTTAAATATTTGTCCCCGCTTATTTTAGGGGAAAGAGCATTGGCTTACGAAAATGGTATGCCTGTGCATCTTAAGCTACGTTAATTTTGCGAAAGGGTAGAACAATGTATAAAATAGGCTTTGACAATAATAAATATTTGAAGCTTCAATCAGAAAAAATCAAGGAAAGAATTGCACAGTTCGGTGGCAAGCTTTATCTTGAATTCGGTGGCAAGCTTTTTGACGACTTCCATGCATCCAGAGTTTTACCGGGCTTTGAGCCGGATAGCAAAATCAGAATGCTTACTGAGCTTAAGGATCAGGCTGAAATAATTATCGCTGTAAACTCTCACGACATCGAGAAGAATAAGGTCAGGGGTGACCTTGGTATTACCTACGACCTTGACGTTTTAAGGCTCATTGATGCCTTTCGTGGCTTCGGCTTGTATGTTGGCAGCGTTGTGCTTACAAGATACGACTCCACCGCGGGTGTTGAGGCGTTTAAGAATAAGCTTGAGGGTCTTGGTATCAAGGTTTACAAGCATTATGCAATTAAAAATTACCCCTACGATGTTGACTATATCGTAAGTGATGAGGGCTATGGTCAAAACGATTTTATCGAAACCCAAAGACCTCTTGTTGTTGTTACGGCTCCCGGTCCCGGTAGCGGTAAAATGGCAACCTGCCTTTCTCAAATCTACCACGAGTACAAAAGGGGCGTTAGCGCAGGCTATGCTAAATTTGAAACCTTCCCTGTTTGGAATATTCCTCTGTCCCACCCTGTAAACGTAGCGTATGAGGCTGCAACAGCGGACCTTAACGACATTAATATGCTGGACCCATTCCACCTTGAGGCATATGGAGTTACCTCTGTAAACTACAACAGAGACGTGGAGATTTTCCCTGTTCTTCGTGCAATGTATGAGGGAATTATAGGCAAGTGCCCATATAAATCCCCAACTGATATGGGTGTAAATATGGTTGGAAACTGTATTGTCGATGATGAGGCAGTCAGAGAAGCTGCAAACAATGAAATTATAAGAAGATATTATTCTGCCCTTTGTCAGCAGAGAAAGGAAAACCTTGGGGACGAGGAGGTTAATAAGATTAAGCTCCTAATGAACCAAAGCGGACTAAACTCCAAGGCTAGAAGATGCATTCAAGCCGCTAAGGACAAGGCAGAGGAGACAGGTGCGCCTGCTGCTGCAATCGAGCTAAGAGACGGCAGAATTGTAACAGGTAAAACCTCATCACTCCTTGGTGCATCAAGTGCCGCACTCATTAATGCCGTAAAGGCAATTGCAGGCATTGACAAGGAAGTTGACATTATTTCTCATCAGGTATTAGAGCCTGTTCAAAAGCTAAAGGTTGAAAACCTTGGCAACCACAACCCAAGGCTACATACTGACGAGGTGCTTATTGCCCTTGCAATCACAGCCGCAACAGACGAAACCGCAAAGCGTGCAATGGATGCCTTGAAGGAGCTTAAGTGCGCAGAGCTTCATTCCTCAGTAATTCTAAGCCCCGTGGACACAGCAACCTTTAGGAAATTGGGTGTAAATCTCACCTGCGAGCCTGTGTATCAGACGAAGAAGCTATTCCACGGCTGATTTTGAAGGTGATAAGCGGCGCTGTGTGTCGTTGTACCATCGCCGATGACCTCAAAGTACGAAAAGTACATTGTCGCCCCTCGGCTGACTACGCCTAGTCTATTACTAATCCTAAAACAATTCAATAAAAAAGAAAAAGAGCGACCCTGTGTCGCTCTTTTTTAACTATATTTTTTGATTAGTGCCTTAGCCTCTTTAAGTAACTCAAGGTCCTTGTCGGTGATTTTGCTATATGCGTTAATAGAGAGAAGGTTGTCCGCACTAAGCTTAAGGATTTCGCATATGCGCTTAAGCTGTTCTATACTTGGCTCCTGCACATCACGTTCAATTTTAGAGTAACCCGATTGGGTCATAGGAATAAGCTCTGCAACATATTCCTGCGAAAGCTCCAAATCCTCTCTCGCATCTCTTATTTTCTTGCCGATTTTCAATACCATCACCGCCTCAACATTATTATACCATTTTCGACTAAAACTATTGACAAATAGTACAAAATGATATATAATCAATGATAATAGTATATTTTATACTATTTTACGACTAAATATTCATTTTTAGAAAGAGGAGAAAACATGGCAAACAAAGAACATCAAAGGGAATACAAAAGAGCAAAAAAACAATTGCATTTATCGAATTTTATTTTTATTCTTCTAATTGCTGGCTCAGTTGTAGCAGGATTATTCATTAATGAATACATTTTTATTGCAACTGCCGTATTGTTTCTTATTTGGATGATTTATAGCTCTGGCTTAAGAACCTCAATTAAACGCTCGTTTTGTCCAAAATGCAAGGCACATTATAACTATGATGAGGACATTGATTGGGATGTTGTTGGAGAAGAAATTTCAAGTAGCGGACAAAACAATCGTGTATCACAAAAGCTTACTGTAGAATTTTCGTGTACTTGCCCCGAATGTGATCATGAAATGATTTTTACCAAAAAGTTTACAACAGCATCTGTTGATGATATGCACGGCTATCAAGGAAATTCATTAGATGACCAAGCGAGAAAATTTTTCTGGTCAAAATAAAAATAAAAGAGCGACCCTGTGTCGCTCTTTTTTTAGTTTATAGTGCCTGCCTTTTCGCTACAAATTCTGTCAACCTGCTCCTTAACCAAGGCGTTTTCTTGATTTGAAAGGGTTGGGTCAAGCTCAAGTAGATTCCTTGCACATTCAAAGGCAGAGTGTAAAAGCAAGGTGTCCTTGCAGTTTTGAGCAATTCCGAGGTCAAGCTGACCGGATTGCCTTACTGTTCCGCTGGGGGCAAAGAAGTCGCCCGGGCCACGCATTTGCAAATCACGCTCGGCGATAGAATAGCCGTCATAAATAGTTTTCATTATGTTAAGTCGCTCAATGGCACGTGGGCTTTTTGAGTTTGAAACTAAAACGCAATAGGACTGGGCGTTTCCTCTACCAACTCTGCCACGGAGCTGATGCAGCTGTGAAAGTCCGAATCTTTCTGCATTTTCTACAATCATAAGTGAAGCGTTTGGTACGTTTACACCAACCTCAATTACAGTTGTGGAAACCAAAATATCAATATTGCCATCGGCAAATTCCAGCATAACATGGTCCTTTTCCTTGCCGCTCATCTTTCCGTGCAAAAATGCAACCCTAAGGTCAGGAAATTCGTTCTCCTGTAGCTCCTTGGCATATTCAACCGCCGCCTTAAGAGGGGGCTGAGAGTTGTCCTCAAATAAAGAAGCAAATGGGTCATAGTCAAAGGCGTTATCTGCGTCGTCCTTCTTTTCCTCAACGGCGGGGCAAACAATATAAACCTGATGTCCCTCGTCAACCTGTTTTCTGATAAATCCGTTAAGACGTGTACGATAATCCTCATCAACAACAAAGGTAGAAACCCTTTTTCTGCCGGGCGGCATTTCGTCAATTAAGGAAATATCAAGGTCCCCATATATCATAAATTGTAAGGTTCTCGGAATAGGTGTAGCGCTCATAACCAGGGTGTGTGCGCTGGAGCTTTTTTGAGAAAGAGAGGAGCGCTGATTTGCTCCGAACCTATGCTGCTCGTCAGTTATAGCCAAGCCTAAATTGTCAAATTCAACTCCGCCTTGAATAAGGGCGTGCGTGCCTATAACAAACTTGGTAATTCCTGATTTTAGGCGGGAGAGTGTCTGATTTTTCTCTTTTCTTGGGGTTGAACCGGTAAGCAATTCACAGCTAATATTCAGCTTTTCAAAAAGAGGAAGCATCGACTCATAATGCTGATGAGCCAAAATTTCTGTGGGAGCCATAAGAGCGCATTGATAACCATTTTTGCAGGCTAAATAAGCTCCCGCTGCGGCAACAAGCGTTTTACCACAACCAACATCTCCAACTACAATTCTGCTCATAGGCTTGGTAACAATACCATTGCCACCCATATCCCTGCAAAGCTCGTCTATTGCCTTAAGCTGCGCATTTGTAGGAGTGTAGGGAAGTAGGTCGAAAAGCGGTGTAACATCTGTGTCAAAAAACGCAGGCGCCTCCATCCCCTTTTGAGAACCCTTTAATCTTGCAAGGGATAGAGCAAACAGGAAAAGCTCGTCAAAGGTCAGCCTTTTAATAGCGCCGCTTAGCGCCTCCTCGCTAACAGGAGCATGTATATTTCTAAGTGCAGTTGCAAGGGTTGGTAATCCCTCTTCAATTCTTATGCTTTCAGGTAAAAAATCCTTGACCAGTGTGGATAAATTGTCAATTATCTCCTTTTGAAGCTTGATAAGCTGCTTCTGATTCAGCCCTCTGAAAAGTGGGTAAACGGGTATAAGCGGCTCAAGCGGCTTGGTTGGCAAAACAGGCTCGTAGGCAGGGGAGGTAAGAGATAGTGTCCTTTTTGTCTTTTCAATCTTACCCCAAAATCTGAAGGTGCCGCCTGTATGGAAAACGTCCTTAAGATAGTTTTGATTAAAATAGGTAATGTTTACCTTGCCCGTGTCGTCGAAGGCACGGAACTTCAAAAGGTTCATTCCACGTCTAATCATTGCCGTTGTCGGCTCATTTGCCACCGTCAAAATGTAAGAGTGATACTGTCCGTAGCTGCTTTCATCGCTAAGCTCTCTTACATCAGCTCTATTTTGATACGCCCTTGGAAAATGATAAAGCATATCCTTAATTGTGTAAAGACCACCGGAGTTCAAGACCTTCTCCAGCTTGTCGCCAACGCCATAAAGCACCTTTACCGATGAATTAAGCTCCATACAAGTACCCCCTTTCCTAATACAAGAGCACCCGCAGTACTTTTCTGCGGGTGTGTTTTTATTAAAGTCCTAAAACTGCTGCGCCAACAATACCGGCATCATTGCCAAGCTCGGCAATCTTAATTTCTGTTTGTGGTGAGCCGTCTCTTGAGTAAGTTTCCTCAAATACCTTCTTCTTAAGCGGTACAAGAAGGTTGTCCTTCTCGTTGCAAACACCACCGCCGATAGTAAGAATGTTTGGTTGGAAAATGTTAATCATATTTGCAATACCGCAAGCTAGGTAGGAGATAAATCTGTCTACAACCTCTTTACCAACCTCGTCCCCCTGCTTCATAGCAGTGAAGGCAACTCTTGCGTTGCAGTTATCAACGTTGCCGTTAATCAAATCCTCAATAAGTGTCTTGCGACCGGCCTTTCTGGCTTCCAAAACTGCTTCCTTAGTCATATTTGTAAGACCGGTAGCAGAGCTATATGTTTCCCAGCAGCCGTGTCTGCCACATGTGCAGGGCTTGCCGTCCTTTTCGATAACAACGTGTCCAAGCTCAGCACCTGCAAAATTAAAGCCTGAGTAAACCTTTCCGTCAATAATAATACCACCGCCAAGACCTGTGCCGAGAGTAATCATAACGGAGAACTTAGCACCCTTTGCAGCACCTGCAAGAGCTTCAGCTTTTGCAGCTGCATTTGCATCATTTTCAATATAAACCTTCTCAATGCCTGTAAACTCTGTAAGAAGAGCAGCAATAGGGAAACTTCTGAATGGAAGATTGTTTGCGTATTCAACAACTCCTGTCTCGGAGTTAGCTGTGCCGGGAGTAGCAATACCGGCATATGCAATGTCGTTTACAGTAAGTCCTGCTTCCTTGATAAGGTCAAGACAAAGCTTACCCATATCCTTCATAATCTCTCTGCCATCTCTATGTGCAAGAGTAGGAACGCTTTTCTTTTTGATGATTTTGTAATCATCGTTTACAATACCGGCAGCAATGTTGGTGCCACCTAAATCAATACCCAAATAATACATTTTGAACACCATCCTTTTGAAATTCAATTCAATTATAATATTTTTCCCCACCCGTGTCAAGTATCACACAGGTTATTTTAGCAAATTTTCCTATTTTGGCAAAAAAATCAAAAATTCTACGTTTTGCACATGTGCCAAAAATTTCATTCGATTTTTGTGCAACCTGCACAATGCGTAAAAAATTTATAGTATATTAATAAAATTCCCCAAGCTCCTTGATTTTATTGAGTCGAGAAAGGCAAAAAAATTTTTAGCTCCTTATAAAATATGAGCACAAGCAGCAAAGCAAATCCCCCTTGTCATAAAAAATTAGAGAAAAAGCCGAAAAATGTCAACTTGACTTTGCATAATGCTTGTGCTAAAATAACTTTAACCATTTATTTACATACACGTATGCGTATGTGATTTGGAAATATATACGGAGGTTTTCTTATGAAAAAGAGAGCGAGACAGCTGCTTGCGCTGTTACTTGGAGTTATCATGCTTGTGTCTGTAATGGTAGTTCCTGTTGCAGCAGCACAAAACAGCAGCTCTGGCAGTAGTGGAAATAAGGTTTCTATCTCTGACATCAGCCAAATTCTTAATTCAAAGAGCTATGTTGAGTACAGAAAAGAAATTCCATCAGCTGCGCTTGGCGTTGGTCAAATCGTTCTTAACGCTACCGATGGTAAGTATGACGACGGTAACGATGAGGATGATACTGATGCCATAAAGGACTATGAGGGTAACGAGGGTGTCCTCTATGTTCCTGACAAGGGTACAGTAACCTGGACCTTCAATGTAGAAAACGCAGGAAACTACATTATCGAAATTGAGTATTGCCAAACCGGCAACAGAACAAACTCAATTGAGCGTATTTTCTACATAAACGGAGAGGTTCCATTTTCTGAGGCCCGTTCAATCGTTCTTTCCAAAGTTTGGAAGTACGATTATAAAAAGGATGAGGCAGGCAACGTAATTTATGACGAGGCAGGCTTCCCAACATTCAATACAGATAAGAATGGAAACGATGTTCGTCCATCTGTTATGCAGAGTGCGGAGTGGGTTACATATCCAATTAGCGACTCTAACGGCTACGAGCAGCATCCTTTCCAGTTCTATTTTGCTGCGGGCGAAAACACAATTTCACTTGAGAGCCAGAGAGAGCCTGTGCTTCTTAAGTCAATTACACTTCGTCCATATGAGGCACTTCCCTCATATGCAGATTACATTGAGGCGCATGGCCCTGTTGCTGAAAACACAGTAAGCAAGGAGGACATTTTGGCAGGAAACGCAGGTAAGGGCAGCCTTGACGGTAAGGATTATATTCTTATCGAGGCAGAGGTTCCACACAGAGTTTCCAACGTAACAATGTACCCTGTTTATGACAGAACATCTGTGCTTACAAGTGGTATTACAGGTCCACAGGAGGCAACTCTTTCCAAGTACAATACTGCCGGTAAGGAGCAATGGCAAACCGTTGGCGAGTGGATGACATATAACATCACCGTTCCAAAGGACGGCTACTATCGTATTGCCGTTAGATATAAGCAGGCACTCCTTAGTGGTATGTACGTTACAAGAAGAGTATACATTGATGGCGAAATTCCTTTCGAGGAGGCTAATAACTGTAAGTTCCCATTCTCCGATTCTTGGTCAAGCGTCTATCTTGGCGATGGCACACAGGAGTTTGATTTCTATCTGACCGCCGGCACCCACGAGATTAAGCTGGAGGCTGCGCTTGATGCGGAAATGGGTGAGCAGATTGAGAAGGTAAGTAATGCACTTTCCGTAATCAACACCTGCTATCTTGAAATATTGAAGCTTACAGGTAGTGACCCTGATACAAACAGAGACTACGACTTCTCAAGAGTTATGCCTGATGTTATGCAGGACCTTGTTCTACAATATTCAGCACTTAAGAGTGTATACGATACACTTTCAAAATCCGGTAAGGGTGAAACCATCTCTACAATCGAGCAGGTATACCTTTGCCTAGAGAAGATGGCCAAGGATGAGACACAGATCGCTGGCAATCTTGCAACATTAAAATCACATATTGGTTCACTTGGTACATGGGTAAACAACGCAAAGACTCAGCCACTTCAGGTTGACTTTTACAGCGTGCAATCAGCCGAGGCGGATTTGCCAAGAGGAGAGGCAAACTTCTTTGAGGCGCTTTGGTTTGAAATTGAGCTCTTCTTTGCAAGCTGGGTAGTTGACTATAATTCTATCGGTGGTGGCGATTCAGCTGAAAAAGCAAATAATGTTGAGGTTTGGGTTGTAACAGGCCGTGACCAGGCACAAATCATAAGAAACCTTATAGATAGCCCTGTATTTACAAATGATAATCCTGATATAAGCGTTAGCTTGAAGCTTATTTCCGGCGGTACACTTCTTCCATCTGTTTTGGCAGGTGTTGGACCGGACGTATCCTTGATGGAAACAAGCTCGACAATCATTGACTATGCGCTTCGTGATGCAGTATATCCATTAAATGAGTTCGTTGATAAGGAGTATGTTGAGGTTGGCGCCGGCAATGGCGACTTTGTAAAGAATACTGACGGCACATACTCAAGAGTAGCAGATGGCTTAGGTAACTACAAAAACAATGCCCTAAGCGATCTACCTGAGGCTTCACTGATTCCTTTGACACTTTACGACTACAATATTGAAACAGGAGTTGAGTATAAGACATACTTTGGTATGCCGGATTCACTTACATTCCCAATGATGTTCTACCGTAAGGACGTTTTGGCATCCTTGGAGCTTGATATTCCACAAACATGGGATGACCTTTTGTCAATTCTACCTGTTCTTCAATACAACAACATGGAAATAGGTATCCAAAACGATATCTACACATTTATTTATCAAAGCAACGAGGAAGCATACTCAAATCATGGTATGACAATCAACTTTGATGATACGGGAGTTACAGCGGCATTTACAAAGCTTTGTAATATGTACACTCAATACTCTCTACCATACACCTTCGACTTTGCTAACCGTTTCAGAACCGGTGAAATGCCAATCGGTATTGCACCATACACAACCTGTAACCAGCTTGCAATCTTCGCAACAGAGCTTTCAGGTCTTTGGTCCTTCGTTCCGCTACCCGGTATGGAGAACCTTGTTGTTGATGAAAATGGCGAGGCAGTTCTCGACGCAGAGGGCAACGCACAGTACGACTATAACAACTGCGCAATTGCAACAGTAACCGGTTGTATTATGCTTAGCGGCTGTGAGGAAGAGAACAGACAGAGCGCTTGGGACTTCATTAAGTGGTACACAGGCAAGAACTGTCAGGTTGAATATTCAAACGCAATCGTATCAATTATGGGTGTTGCTGCAAGACCTGCAACTGCAAACAAGGAAGCGCTTAAGGAGCTACCTTGGACAACCGAGGAAAAGGAAAACATCCTTGCTCAGTTCGAAAACCTTACAGCAGTTGAAAACCATCCCGGTAGCTACTACCTGGCTCGTTATGTAAACTTTGCATTCTTGGCAGCATACAACGACGGTAAGAACCCTGCAGACGCTCTTTATTCATACGTTGACACAATCAACGAGGAAATGAACAGAAGACGTTTAGAGTTCCAAAACCGTGACACAGACAACCCGGCAGAGAAGAGATATATGTACACATACGATGAGTATATGGCATATCTTGAGGCTCAAAAAGGAAACAATTAATTGTTCCGAAAATACTAAAGAAGGAGATTTATGTAAATGGAAGAACGTAATGAAGCTGTTGACACAGCAAACGATAGCCAGGCTTATGTAAACGACAGCGTGGCTGAAGAAACAGTTGAAGATTTACATGATAGTATTTACGGAACAGCTGTGCCCGAGGCAGAGGAAGCACCAAAGCCAAAGGCAAAGAGAGAGAAGAAAAGGGCTGTTGCCAGAAAAGATATGACAATGGCACAATGGACATGGCACGAGATGAAGAGGCATAAGATTGCTTACCTTATGATTTTGCCATTTATGTTCGTATTCATTCTCTTTACTGTTTTCCCGGTAGTTCTATCACTTGTACTCAGCTTTACAAACTTTAATATGCTTTCCTTTGACTGGGATATGTTCATTGGAATTCAAAACTACACAAGACTATTTTTCGAGGACGACATCTTCCTGCTAGCTTGTAAGAACACCCTTGTGTTTGCCGTAGTTACAGGACCTGTTTCCTACATTCTTTCATTCTTGGTTGCTTGGTTTATTAACGAGCTTTCACCAAGAATAAGATCAATAGTTACACTTATTTTCTACGCACCGTCAATTTCCGGTGCAGTATACCTTATCTGGGGTGTGCTTTTCTCCAACGACTCATATGGTTGGGTAAACGGTATTCTCCTGGATTTCGGACTCATAGACGCACCAATTCTTTGGTTCTATGATGAAAAGTATGCAATGACACTTTGTATTGTCGTTGCTCTATGGATGTCACTTGGTACAGCCTTCCTATCCTTTATCGCAGGTTTGCAAACCATTGATAAGAGCTTGTTCGAGGCTGCGGCAGTTGACGGAATTAAGAACAGATGGCAGGAGCTTTGGTATATTACACTACCAATGATGCGTCCTCAGCTAATGTTCGGTGCAGTTATGGCTATCACAGGCGCATTCGGCTTTGGTGGTGTTGTAACAGCACTTTGCGGCTTCCCATCAGTTAACTATTCGTGCCATACAATTATGCACTGTCTAGAGGACTATGGTAACCAGCGTTGGGAGGTAGGCTACGCTTCAGCGATTGCCTTTGTACTCTTCCTAATTATGATTGGCGCTAACACGCTAGTTAACAGAATGCTATCGAAGGTAGGACAATGATATGCAAAAAATGAGAGTTAGAAATCATCAAGTTGTCCTCAACCGTTCGGTAGGAGGCGACGCAGGAATATTTACCTTCCTTATTATTATGGGAGCGTTTATGTTCCTTCCTATGTTATATGTAGTTATGCAATCCTTCAAGCCTCTTGATGAGCTATGGATGTTCCCACCAAGGTTCTATGTTGTACACCCAACAGTTGATAACTACGTTGACCTTTTCACATTGCTTAGTGAT
This sequence comes from Clostridia bacterium, assembly GCA_017468115.1. The sequence goes on from JAFUJS010000002.1 coordinate 86,380, forward strand.
TCTTGGGTACCTTTCTCAAGATACATATTCAACACAGTTTTGATTACATTTGCAGGTACATTTGGCAACCTTTTGTTCTCATCACTTGCTGCATATGCAATTTCAAAGATACCCTTCCCGGGAAGAGGTGGCGTGTTCTGGTTGATTCAGCGTTCACTTATGTTTACCGCAACCGTTACCGCTATTGCAAACTTCCTTACATTATCAGCACTTAACCTTATGGATAACCCGCTGGCGCTAATTATCCCTGCGTGGGGCTCAACAATGGGTCTTTACCTTATGAAGCAGTTTATGGACTCCTCAGTTTCAGACACAGTGCTTGAAAGCGCTCGTCTTGATGGTTGCAGTGAGTTCAGGACCTTCTGGACAATAGCAATGCCAATGGTTAAGCCGGCATGGTTGACACTTATTATTTACTCATTCCAAGGACTTTGGAACACAGGTGCATCTCCATACATTTACAGTGAGCAGTTTAAGACACTTAACTACGCAATCAGCCAGATTACAGCCGGCGGTATTGCCCGTGCAGGTGCATCTGCCGCAGGTACTGTACTTATGATGCTCGTTCCGATTTTGGTATTCGTTGTATCACAGAGCAACATTATCGAAACAATGGCGTCCTCTGGTATGAAGGATTAAGGAGGATTTATGAAGAAAATAGCAAAAATAATGTCTTTTGCATTTGCACTCATAATGCTCCTGTCCGTTGTTGCTACCGCAGCAACCCCATACTCCACATATACATATTCAATTGACGGCTTGGTGCTTGACTCACCGGACGCATATGTACCATATGGAGAGGGACCAATCACATCATCATCACTTGGGTTGGACACACCACTTATTAACCCAACTGATATTGAATCAGATGCAAAAGAAAACATTTACATTACCGACAACGGTAATAACAGAATTATTGTTACAGACAAATACTACAACCTTAAGGGTATTATAAAGGACTTTATAAACTACGACGGTGTAGAGGACTCCTTTAACAAGCCACAAAGCACATTTGTTGTTGACGAGGGCGATTACAGAGGTCTTTATGTTTGTGACAAGGGCAACAAGAGAATTGTAGTATTCGACCAGGACACTCTCCAGCTGATTAAGGTTTTTAATGAGCCTGAAATTGACTTTGAGGGTGAGGATGCAGGATACTCTCCAATCAGCTGTGTAATTGATAAGCACGGTAGAATTTATGTAGTAAACGAAAAGACCACAAACGGTATTATCGTATTGACACCAAACGGTGACTTCATTAACTTTATCGGTGCGCCAAAGGTTTCAGTTTCTGCAATGGAAGCGCTCCTTCAGATTGTAAACCCAACAGCGGCATCTAAGATTACACACGTTGCAACCCCGTATTCAAGCCTTGAGCTTGATACATCAACACAGGACTTCGTTTACGCAACAGTTGTATATACAACAAGTGACGACCAAAAGAACCAGATTAGCGATATAACAAGCAAGTCAGGCTCATATGCTCCTGTTAGACTTCTTAACGCAAGCGGTGTAGATATTATGAGCCGTAACGGCTTCTTTGCACCTGCCGGTGAGGTTGCTGTTCAGATGGAGGGTGACACCCTGAAATCTGTTGCTAACAGATGGGCGCCAACAGGTCCGTCAATCGTTGCAGACGTATCCAGCGGTCCTAACGGTGTATGGTCAATTATTGACAGTAACCGTTCAAAGATTTATACCTACGACAAAAATGGTAACCTTCTTTACATCTTTGGCGACAAGGGTGACAAGTTTGGTAACATTGAAAAGGCGAACGCAATTACATATCAGGGCGACAAAATAGTTGTTCTTGACGTAACCAGCCTTTCATTTACAGTATACAGACCTACAGAATATGCAAGTAAGCTTACAAACGCAATCGGACTTCAGAATGAAGGTAAGTTTGATGAGGCTTCAGAGGCTTGGGATGAGGTTTTGGCTTGGAACAACAACTTCGACACAGCCTATGTAGAAAAGGGTAAGGCGCTGTTCCGTGCAGGCAATGCTGACGAAGCAATTAAATACTTCCAAAACGCATTCGATACTGAAAACTATGCAGAGGCGTATAAGCAAATCCGTTCTGACACAATGGAAAAGTTCTTCCTTCTCCTTGTTGCAGGAATTATTGTACTCCTTGTAATTGTAGTTCTTATCTTTGGTTGGGCAGGCAAGGTTAACAAGGCTGCTGCAACTAAGGGCGGCAAGCGCACCTATATTGAGGAGCTTGTCTATGGCTTCCACCTGATGTTCCATCCATTTGATGGCTATTGGGATTTGAAGCATGAAAAGAGAGGCTCGATAAGGGCATCAATCACATTTATTGTGCTTACAATCCTTGCATTCTATTATCAATCAATAGGTCAAGGCTATTATTACAACCCACAGGGCGTATATTCAGGACTATTTGCACAGATAACATCAGTTCTCATTCCGCTGCTTCTGTTTGTAGTAGCAAACTGGTGCTTTACAACTCTGTTTGATGGAGAGGGCAGCCTTAAGGACATCTTTATTGCAACCTCATACGCACTGTTCCCGGTTCCTGTTTTGGTAGTAGTTTCCACAATTCTTACTAACTTCTTAGTTGGTACAGAGGGACAAATTACAACCATGATAGTAACAATCGCATACGCATGGATGGCAATTCTTATTGTTATCGGTATGCAGGTTACCCACGACTACTCAATGGGTAAAAACATTGTAACAGTTATAGCAACACTCCTTGGTATGATTATCATTATGTTTATTGCTGTACTATTTACATCATTGATTTCTAAGATGGTATCACTTGTAACAACAATTATAAGTGAGCTAAGCTACAGGTAAGGAGGATGCTGATATGAAAAAGAGAATATTTGCACTAATCCTATCTGTGCTGATGCTACTACCTGTAATGGGTACGATCACAGCCTTTGCAGATGATGAAATTGTAGAATTTGCAGAGGAAGAAAATGTTAATCTCGATGAAGAAAGATACTCCAAAATGGAGGTTGTAACAAAGGATTTCAACGGTAATTACGAGCTTCGTATCGACAAGAAAACAGGCGAGATGGGCGTTAAATACCTTAAAACAGGCGAAATTCTTCTGACCAACGCCAGCGAGGCATCAAAACTTGAGATTACTAACGAAAGCGGCGGTATTGTAACAAGCGTGGCAGAGCGTCTTTCACAGGTGCTTCTGAACTTTACAATCATCTCCACAGGCAACGCAGTACAGCTCAATAGCTATGAGCACTTCTTTGCAAAAAATGCAGAGGATGGTATTGAGGCGGACATTCAGCCTATTCCAAACGGTGTGCAGGTTCACTACATTTTGCGTAAGGATGCATATTATTTTTCCTTCAACGTAGACTACACAATCACAGAGGATGGCTTTACAGCATGCCTTGATGCTTCCTCCCTTGAGTACGATAAGGGCAACATATATGTAAACACAATTACACTCTTGCCTGAATTCAGTGCAGCAAAGAGAACAGACAAGGGCTACATCCTTCTTCCTGACGGAAGTGGTACACTTGTAAGATTTGAGGATGTTTTGGCAAAGAACTACCAAGGCATTATTGCTGAGGATATGTATGGTATAGACAATACCTACCACTACATCACAATTAAGCACACACAGCAGTATACAATGCCGGTTTTCGGTCTTGTAAACAGCTCTAAGGCAAACGGCACAGGCTATCTTGCTGTTATCGAGGAGGGTGAGGCGCTTGCCAGACCAACCTCTTCTCACACCCAATACTTTAACTCCGCATATGCAACCTTTAAGATTACACCTGATGATAAGTATGACTTTGCAAGCTTCTCAAACGGTAATCAAACAAATAAGGAGGTTACAATTGTCGGCAGTCAGGCATACCAGGGCAAGTGCAAGGTTATATATAAGTTCCTGACATCCGATGAGACTGCAAAGAACTGCGGACTTGAAAACAATTACGACACATCATATGTTGGCATGGCAAAGCTTTACAGAGACTACCTTACAGAAAAGGGCGCTCTTACAAAGCTTGAGGACGCAAGCGAGGACGTAAAGCTTTTCCTTGAGGTGTTTGGCTCCATTCAGGTTGAGGAAAAGATTTTGACCTTCCCTTGGACAGTAAACAAGGCACTTACAACCTTTGATGATGTAATCACAATGCGCAATTATTTCTCAAATAAGGAAGAGAATAAGATTGCGGCGGCAAAAAATATTACCTTTATTCTAAAGGGCTTTGCAAACGGCGGTATCATTTCCAACTATCCAACATCCATTGATTGGCAAGGCGATGTTGGTGGCTGGGACGGAATGGTTAACCTGCTCCAGAATGCAAAGGAAAACGGATATGAGGTTGCTCCTGAAATCGACCTTACATATTCCTATGGCACAACATGGTTCAGCGGCTATTCAAACGATAATAATGGTGTAAGAACACTTGATAACCGTTTCTCCACAAAGCGTATCTACTACGCATCTACTCAAACCTTTGAGCGTACAGGTGGCGTTGCAGTTTCAAGCTCATCCTTCTCCTATATCTACGATAAGCTATACGAATCCATCAAGGACCTTGAGCTAGAATATCTTGCTCCAAGAACCTTTGGCTCTGATTTGAACTCCGACTTTGATAAGGACGACTTCAACACCAGAGAGGATTCAAAGAACAACGTAATCAGCGTGCTTGCAAACCTTAACAAGGGCGACGATTACAAGAAGGGCTACGGACTTATCCTTGATAAGGGTAACTCTTATGCAATTCCATATGCAAGTGCAATTCTTTCCGCAACTCTTGACGGCTCCCGTCGTACAAAGACAAGTGAGTCTGTTCCATTCTTCGGTATGGTATATCACGGCTCCCTTGAATTTGCAGGAGATGCGCTTAACACAGAGGGCGACAGCAAGTATATGTTCCTAAAGGCAATTGAAAACGGTGCGTCCCTCTATTACACAATCGCAATGCAAAACTACGAGTACTTAAAGTTTGACGAAAGCTATAATAAGTACTACTCAATAAGCTACGACCATTTGAAGGATACAATTCTTACAACCTATAATGAGTACAATCAGCTTATGAAGGGGCTCCAGGACGACTATATTGTTGACCACGTGTTCCTGAATAGCGAGGATGGCTACGATGTAAGAAGAGTAGAGGACAATCAGGCGCTAAACAGCTCCCTCGTTGTTATGGTTACCTACGAAAATGGCACAAGCTTTATTCTCAACTACAACGACTATGCAGTATCTGTTGACCTTGGTGACGGCACACCTGTTATCATTGATGGTCTCGGATATTATCAAACTGCAACTAACGGATAAGGAGGTTATATATAATGAAGAAAAATAATGTAAGACTTATATGTACCTCCGTTGCATCCGGAGATACAAAAAACTACGCAGTAGTTCCTGTAAAGGTAGGACAAAAGAAAATTGATTACACCGAGGATGAGCTAAAGGTCCTTGCCGAATCAATTCTTAATCCAAAGACTAAGGCAGTAGCTGACGATGCAGTAGAAGAGCCCGTTTACGAGGCTGTTGAAACAGAAGCACCTGTTGAAGAAACAGAAGAAGCTCCTGTAGCTACCGACGATGTAGCTGAGGAGCCTGTATACGAGGCAGTTGAAACAGAAGCACCTGTCGAAGAAACAGAAGAAGCTCCTGTAGCTGCCGACGATGTAGCCGCCGAGCCCGTTTACGAGGCAGTTGAAGCAGAAGCACCTGTCGAAGAAGCAGAAGAAGCTCCTGTAGCTACAGACGACGTAGCCGACGAGCCTGTATACGAGGCAGTTGAAGTAGAAGCACCTGTCGAAGAGGCAGAACAAGCTCCTGTAGCTACCGACGACGTAATCGACGAACCTGTTTACGAGGCAGTTGAAGCAGAAGCACCTGTCGAAGAAACAGAAGAAGCTCCTGTAGCTACAGACGAAGTAGCTGACGAGCCTGTATACGAGGCAGTTGAAGCAGAAGCACCTGTCGAGGAGGCAGAAGAAGCTCCTGTAGCTACCGACGAAGTAGCTGACGAGCCTGTTTACGAGGCAGTTGAAGCAGAAGCACCTGTCGAGGAGGCAGAACAAGCTCCTGTAGCTACCGACGAAGTAGCTGACGAGCCTGTTTACGAGGCAGTTGAAGTAGAAGAGCCCGTTGAAGAGGCAGAGGATGCTCCAGTGGCTATCGAAGAGCCGGCAGAGCAGGCTGTGGCAGCCAAGGGTCCTGTACTAAGCCCGATTATGGACGAGGAGCCTGTGGCTAAAAAGCGCAGAAGAGGACTTTCCTTGACAACAAAGAAGGCGCTTTCCGGTTGGCTTTTCGTATTACCGTTTGTAATTGGTATTCTATTTATTTACGCACCAATTATTTTTGACTCAATTAAGTACACATTCATGGATTCCGCCTCAATTTACACAGGCGAGATGAAATGGATTGGCTTTGAAAACTATGTTTACATTTTCACAACCGATGAATGGTTCTCAGTAACAATAGTAGACGGTCTTAAGGACTTGATTCTTCAAATTCCTGCAATCGTTATCTTCTCATTGTTTATGGCAATTATTCTTAACCAGAAGATGGTTGGTAGAACAGTATTCCGTGCAATCTTCTTCCTACCTGTTATCCTTTGTACAGGTATTATCGACTCCATTGATACACAATCTGCATTTATGGACCAGGTTGAAGGCTCACAGGGCGGAATTGACGATAACACAGGCGCAGCTGCAGGTGGTATCGTATCAGCCCTTGACGTTGAGGCACTTTTGTCCAACATCAAGCTTGGCTCTGAGCTTGTAGACATTGTTACAACACTTATTAACAACATTTTTGATATTGTAAGTCGTTCCGGCGTACAAATGCTTATCTTCCTATCAGGTCTTCAGTCAATCTCACCATCAATTTATGAGTCCTGTCAGGTAGAAGGCGCATCCGCATGGGAAACCTTCTGGAAGATTACACTTCCAATGATCAGCCCAATGATTTTGGTTAACGCTGTATATACAGTTATTGACCTGTTCACAGCTGCCGACAACCGTGTAATGTCATATATCTCCAAGATATATGGAACCAGTGCATACGGTCCTGCAGGAGCTATGACATGGGTATATATTGGAATTGTACTTATCTTTATCGCTGTGGTGGCACTGCTTATGAAGACGGTAGTGTTCTACCAAAAGAGAGACTAAGGAAGGGGGTAGCTAAATGGAAACAGTAAAAGTAAAAAGAGAAACAAAAAACAAAATCAAGGTTGATTTTGAAAGAGCGCCCCTTGCCGAAAGACTAAAGGCAAAATTCTTGTCCTTAAACTTTCTTGTAAGAGTAGTGTTTGTAATCTTCAGATTCATACTACTTCTTGGTATCTCTTACGTAATTTTGTACCCTTACATCACAAAAATCGTTGGCTCATTAATGTCGCCATCAGATTTTCAGGACGTAACAGTCGTGCTCCTTTCCAAGAACCCGACCTTCGACCAGTATAAATACATAATCACAGAAAACGGCTACTTTATGGCTTTGCTTAACACCTTCTTAGTATCCTTAAGCATCGCACTTATTCAAACCGTAATTTGTGCCCTTGTTGCATATGGTCTTGCTAAGTTCAAGTTTAAGGGTAACATTATTATATTTGCCCTTGTGGTATTTACAATGCTTGTACCACAGGATGCAGTTAAGTTCGCAATGCAAATGTTCTTTGCAAACTTCAACAACAACACACTTTTGGGTATGGGACTAAACCTGACAGGCATTATGCCGGGCGCAGGCTTTTCCAACTCCATAATTCCGCAATACATCCTTGCCTTCCTAGGACTTGGATTTAGAAATGGTTTGTTCATCTTTATGCTAAGGCAGTTCTTCACAGGTGTGCCTGATGAGCTTGAGGAGTCAGCATATGTTGACGGCTCCAGCACCTTTAGGACATTCTTTAGCATCATTATTCCTCTTGCAATCCCGATGCTGGTAACGGTATTTATCTTCGGCTTTGCATGGCAATGGACTGATGACTTCTACACCTCAATATTCTTCCAGCAGGGATATTTTGGAGAGCCGGGTGCGGTGCAGTTCCTGAGCACAATCGCTACAAAGACTCCACCAACTCTTTACAACGCATACGGAAATATACCGCTTTATGTTTCTGCGATAACAGGTACATCGTCAATTCTTATTGCACTTCCGCTTATTATTGCATTCATATTTGTACAAAACAAGATTGTTCAAGGTATCGAGCGTAGTGGTATCGTAGGATAAAATCACACAAAAGTCGGGGCAACCTTGCCCCGACCCTTGTGCAAAATGTAGAAATCGAAAATTATTGAAAAATATTTCAAAATATGTTGACAAACTCTACATATTGTGATAAAATTACTACAGTAGTAATTATGCTTACTTTGAAATTTAACCTGTTTTAGAAGAGGAGGGTGAACAAAATGAAATATGTTTCCCCAAAATATGAATATCAAGTTTTCACCAGCGAGGACATCATGCTGTTCTCCGATTTGTCTGATATCTTTAATGTAACAGAAAATCCGGAGACACCTGAAAACGACGTTAGCGTATCTGTTGGTGTTGGAGATTTGATGCCATAACAAACAAATAAATCAAAACCACGGCTTTTTGCCGTGGTTTTTTTATTTTTGTATATTTTGCCAAGTTGACTTTACAGCTATAATATATTATAATTATAATGATGAAATATTTTTAAGGAGCAAAATTCTTATGAAAAAGAAATTATTAGTGGTTTTCTTTGCCACTCTGCTTGTTATGGTGCTTGCACTTTCTGTCAGTGCTGCAACTACCGCAACACCCGATGCAGATGCGCTTGGAAACTGCGTAATCAACGGAGAAGTGGTTAGTGGCGATGCGCTACCCGTAACACAAGGTATGGTCTATACTGTAACTGACGAGGACGCAAAAACCGTGTCAGTTAGCGGTAAGGGCACAGTAGATTCATACACAGGCGCGGTTGTAATCCCATCAACCATTCAAATTGTCGGTGTTACATATACCGTTACTGAAATTAATTCTTCTGTGTTCAAAAACACCAGCATTACAAAGGCTTACGTACCTGATACAGTAGAGACTATCTGGGGTAGCACATCTACAGCGCTTGATAATAGTGGCTCGTTTGCTGACTGTAAGCTTCTTTCTGAGGTTTATATCGGTACAGGTATAAAGACCCTTGGTCGTTTCGCCTTTACCGGCATAGGCTCAACATCAACTGTAACAGTGTTCAAAATTTACGGCAAGCTGGAAAAAATAAGCAGCTATTCCTTTAACTGTGCCAACTTCGCAAGCAGTTGCGAAATTGTTTTTGATGCAAGTGAGCTAAGACGTATTGAAGCAAATGCATTTTCTAACAGTGCAAAGGCTTTAAGAGTTTTCAATTCCCAAAAGCTTGAATATATCGGTGCAGGCGCTTTTAGTGGTTGTACGACTATTGAATATATTGTTATTCCAGAATACTGTGTGCTTGAAGGAAATAGTATATTTAATAGCGCAACTGCGCTTCACACAGTTATCATCCGTTCTGCTTCCGACGAAATCAAAAAGCTTCCTCAGGAGCTTTTCAGCTCGGGAGGCGGAAGTGTTGTTACAAACTTTTATATCAAAGGTAGAGTAGAGGCAACAGGCTACGCTGTATTGCAGGGTAAAACCCAGAATATCTATATGGACTCCTATGCAAACGCTAAGTATTTTGCAGATAGCGTTCAAAAATACACATGGAATCGACTAAGCTATGCACACTGGTATTTCTGTACACCATATAACGGCAATTATCACTTTACAGCTGATAGCAGCTTTAACTTGACTGCTAAAACAGACATTACTGAACCACCTCATATAGCTATAACATATAAAGGTGTTGTAACACCGGCTACCTGTTGTCAATACGAGGGTGTTGGCGACATTTGTGAGGTTTGCGGTCAGTCATTCAACGTTACTATCACAGGCACAGAGTATGACGAAAGCGCACACAACTATTTGCTTGACGGACATACAGACCCACAGTGTATTGTAACAGGCTCAGACGTATACAAATGCAGCTATTGTAATGATACATATAGTGTAGAAATTCCTGTACTGGGACACAACTACACAAGCACAATACATGACCCAAGCTGCTCCACGATAGGCTACACAAACAATGTTTGTTCCCGCTGCAGCTATTCTGTTATAACTGACAAGACTGTAAAAGCAGAGCACCTTTGGACTAAGGTTAAAAATGCAACCATAAACGGCTATAATATTACCTATGACGCAGTGTGTAGCTACTGCGGTGCAACTGATACCGGTATAACAGAATCACTTGTTAATAAGTGCTATATCGAGGACTATGGTATTTTCGATGCTACAATGGAGTACTTTAATGTTTCTGCCGACGGCACAATTACACCATCAAGTGCTACCTTCGAAAACGCAGTGCTTTATTTCCCATCTTACGCGGAGGTGGACGGAACAATTGTTGAAATAAAGACACTTCAGGGCTTTATCAGAAAGTCAATTGTAGGAATTTATATTCCTGATACTGTAACAAGAATTGTTGGCTCAGATGCAAATGGATGCTTTATGAACCTGTTTGACCTTAAAAACCTTGTTGTTGGTAAGGGTATTACAGAAATCGAGCAGGATGCATTTAGAAGCTCTGAAAGACTTGTTTACTTGGATGAATTTATATTCAAGAGTACAATAACAAAAATTGCGACCCTTGCCTTTGAAAGAATTTGTGCCTCTAGCACTATGACTGGTTATGAATTTAATGCTGTTCTTACATATGCAGGCAAGTATGTTAACGGAAGCAGTGGTACAATCATTAAAGAGGTTTACATCACAAACGAATGTGATTTAAGCGAAAAGTATGCCTTCAACGGTGCAAACGGCTTAAAGCGTGCTTACATTGAGGGTGGAGAAACTGCAGATACCGCCAAGGACCTAACACAGGAAATATTCAGCGGTGATGCAAGCGGACTTGAAATCTTAATCAGAGGCTACGTTAAGGCAACAGGACTGGCAACATTACCAACTAATGGTGCGCTTGTTTTCTTCAAGACAATGGACCAGGCAAAGGTATATGCCGCATCCTTAATATCCTGTGGTGATACAAGCTATTCCGGCAGAGGAACCAAGTGCAGTTGGTATATTTGTGATGAAAATAATACAAATGGCAACCTGAGATATATACTTGACAACTTCACAGGCGACCCGGAAACACTAACCTTCAAAATTCAAGGCGCATCATACCCAAGCTACCATGCAGGTCAGCAGGTTATCGTTGGCGGTGGCTGTACAGAAGAAACAAGCATTACAGAATACTGCTTTGTTTGCGGCGCACTTGTTCAACAGACAATAACAGAGGGTACAGGACACACCTACAACAAGGGTGTATTTACAGTTACACCAAACTGCTATACACTTGGCACAGTTACATTTACATGTATCGACTGTGGCGATTTCTATGAGGTTGGCACAGGCTACGACCTGTCAACACACCAGCTTGACACAATTATAGACATTCTTTATAAGCTTGGCTACCTTGAAAGGGGCACACAGGTTACAGAATGCTCCGGCTGTCATGAGCACTTTGAGGAGGAAACACCAACCTTCCCGGCTCTCTTTAGCACCCTTGGTTATAGCTACTCTCTCGTTGGAGACGGCGCTATTATGCAAAGCTTTGGCGTTAACAGAGAGGCAATCGCTACTTATATGAATGTTACAGGCAAGAGCCTTGATTACGGTCTTGTTGTGGCTGTAAAGAAGGTTGTAAATACAACTAACCTTATTAAAGCAAATGGCGAAAAAGCACACGAATATGTGGCAAACGTTTCCTTTAAGGATAGAGCCTACGACTTGTTTGAAATGCAACTCGTTGGCGTTGGCACAAACCACGCAGACCTTGAGGTTTACCTCTGCGCATACTATATTGTTGACGGCACAGTTTACTATATCGACAACGGCATAGCAGGCAGAGAAGCTCCGGTTGCCATTACCTTTAATAAAATAGTGGCATTTAAGGAAGAGGAAACCCCACTTGAATAAATCAAAAAGGATTACCCAAACGGGTAATCCTTTTTTAACGCCTATTCACATAAAAAGCCGTGTATGTGATAACCACTTAGTTGCCGAAAGCACCTCGTCGGGGCAGGCGTCCCCGACTGCTGAAAAGCACCCCGTATGGGCAGGTGTCCCCGACTGCCGAAAGCACCCCGTATGGGTATGCAACCCTCGACTGCCGAAAAGCACCCCGTAGGGACAGGCGCTCTCGACTGCCGAAAGCACCCTGTAGGGGCAGGCGTCCCCGACTGCCCGCAAAAAAAGAAGAGAGCTTTTGAAAAAGCTCTCAACCTTATATTCATAGAAAGTTGCGTAGAACAAAAGTCAAGCCTTAACAGTTGCCTTTCGTTCTATGCCTATTATTAGCCACGCACCAACAAAATATTGAGGGCGAAGAATGGGTAGAGAAAAGGTGGTCTCGTACACGTCGCTGTACTCGGTACTGCAGAGTAGAGAGCGCCTTTAGAAAGGCAAAATAAAAAGAAGAGAGCTTTTGAAAAAGCTCTCAACCTTAAAAATTATATACAGTAAAGCGAAACGAAATTTAAGCCTTGAATCTTGCCTTTCGTTCTATGCCTATTATTAGCCCTCAACCAAAGACTCCATAATTTGAATAGCATTAGTAGCCGCACCCTTGCGTACCTGGTCGCCGCAGCACCAAAGTGTAATAGCATTGTCAAACACAAGGTCCTCTCTGATTCTACCAACAAACACAAGGTCTTGGTCAGAGGTAACAAGTGGCATTGGGTAAAGCTTGTTTGCCGGGTCATCATAAAGCTTGCAGCCCTTTGCGTTAGCAACAGCCTCACGTACAGCCTCAACAGTAAGCTTATCTTCAGTAAGAACAGTAACAGAAATAGAGTGTGAACGAACAACAGGAACTCTTACACAGGTGCAAGTAACCTTAAGCTCCGGCAGATGCATAATCTTTCTGCCCTCGTTTTGCATCTTCATTTCCTCGGTTGTGTAGCCGTCGTCATTAAAGCTACCAATTTGAGGAATAAGGTTTTCGGCAATTTGATATTGGAACACCTTGTTTTCAATATCGCCACCGTTAACAATAGCCTTCATCTGGCTTTCAAGCTCAACAGGACCCTCAGCTCCTGCACCGCTGGTAGCCTGATAGGTTGATGCAACCATACCCTTAATCTTGGAAAGCTTGTTAATAGCATTTACAGCAACAAGAGTAATGATAGTAGAGCAGTTAGGGTTAGAAACAATACCCTTGTTCTTCTTTGCATCCTCTGCGTTAATTTCCGGAACAACAAGCGGAACATCGTCGCACATACGGAATGCGCTGGAGTTGTCTACAAAAACAGCACCGGCCTTTACAATGTGAGGTGCAAGCTCCTTTGCAACAGCGTTTGAAGCTGCGCCAAGCACGAAATCAAGACCTTCAAATGCATTTGGCTCTGCAAGCTTAACCTCAAGCTCCTTGCCCATAAAAGGGATTTTCTTGCCCACACTACGTGGGGAAGCGAGAAGCCTTAGCTCGCCGATAGGAAAGCTTCTTTCCTCTAAAATTCTCATCATTTCACGGCCAACAGCACCTGTTGCACCGAGAATAGCAACATTATATGTTTTCATTATTCTTCTACCTCGCTAAGATTATAAAGTACTCTGATTGTTTTCTTGAAGTTTGAGTTATCAACACCGATGATAATATTAATCTCGTCAGCGCCCTGCTCAATCATCTTAATGTTAATGTCGTTTTCGCCAAGAGCGGTAAAGATTTTACCTGCAATACCGATATTGGACTGGAGCTTTCTACCAACAATGGCAATCAAGCTGATTTCGTTATCAATCTTAACGGAATCCGGCTGAAGAGCACTGTTAAGAGCAGAAATAAGCTCGTGCATATTTGTTTCAATATGTGAGGAAGCAACCACAACAGAGAAGCTGTCAATGCTGGAAGGAATATGCTCAATCGGAATACCAAAGCGCTCAAACACCTCAAGTGCACGTCTTACGTAGCCAATTTCCTCATTCATTCTGTTTTTAGCAATTGTAATAATAGAGAAGTTCTTCTTTCCGGAAATACCGGTGATAAAGTGTGCATTCTTGTTTTCAAGGTCGTCATCAAAGGCTTCCATAATAAGAGTGCCACGTGCGTTCATATCATTAGTGTTCTTAATGTAAAGAGGAATATTCTTCTGTCTTACAGGGAAAACAGTTTCCTCGTGAAGAACCTCAGCACCCATATAGGAAAGCTCTCTCAGCTCGGCAAAGGTAACATTCTCAATAGGTCTTGGATTGTCAACAATTCTTGGGTCAGCGGTCATAATTCCGGACACGTCTGTCCAGTTTTCGTACATATCGGCATTAACAGCGGCTGCTGCAATAGCACCTGTAATATCAGAGCCACCACGTGAAAATGTTTTAACATTTCCGTCAGGTGTTACACCATAAAAGCCCGGGATAACAACTCTTGCATTCTTTTCAATAATGGCAGAAAGTGCTTCGTAGGACTTTTCAAAATCAACCTTACCATTGTAGTTAAAGTAAAGCCACTCGGTGCTGTCAACAAAGGTGTATCCAAGATACTCAGCCATAAGCCTTGCGTTTAGATACTCACCGCGGGAAACGATGTAGTCAACGCTTGTTTTCTTGTTGAGCTTTGCGCTAATAGCCTCAAACTCACTCTCAAGGTCCTGTGTAAGACCACAATGCTTGTGGATTTGACGATATCTGTCCTTAATTTCATTAAAGAGAGCATCAAAGTTTGCATTATATTTAATGTGTGCCTGGCAGAGGTACAAAAGGTCAGTAACCTTCATATCTCCGCTATATCTTTTACCTGGGGCTGAAACAACCACAATAGCGCGGGATGGGTCAGCCTCTACAATTTTCTTAACCTTTTCAAAGGTTTCGCCGGAGGCAAGAGAAGAGCCACCGAATTTTAATACCTTTAACATAATTTACTCCTCAATTCCCGCGCAGAAAACAGCGGGATCCTTAACCGTAATAGATTTAATAAGGCTGTGTAGCCTTGTAACAGCCATAGGCTTTGTAATCACAAAGGACATACCGTCCTTGCGTATTGCGCTTTCAAAATCGCCATCAAGGCTTGCGCTTGTTCTGATGTAGTATTTTCTTGCTACAAGAGAGTTGTCAACCAAAGCCTCATTAAAGTCACAGCAAAGCTTGTAATCTCCGTTTACAATATCGCAAACGTCCTGTGCCAAGGCATTACCGGTTGGGTATTTGCCTGCGCCCTGCCCGTAGAAGGAAAGACGGCCAACGCTCTTACCAAACAAGGAAATGAGATTAAAGTTCTTATTTACATTTGCCTCAAGCGCATCATTTGGCAAAACAACAGGCTCAACGAAGCAGGAAACGGTGTCCTTAGTCTTAATACCAAAGCCCATATAGCGAAGTGTTTTGCCCGTGCCCTTAATAAAGTCTATGTCCGCCTTGGTAACGTTGCGCATAGAGAGGACAGAAACATTTTCTTCCTTTATTATAGTATTAAAGGCAATACTGCTGGAAATTGCAGTTTTTCTTGCCACATCAAGACCGTCAATATCAGCAGACGGATTTGCCTCGGCATAGCCAAGAGCCTGTGCTTCCTTTAGCACCTCGTCGAAATCACGACCGCAGGAAATCATATTATCAAGAATAAAGTTTGTTGTGCCGTTCATAATACCCATAACCTTGGTAATCTCGTCGCACCTTACAGCCCTCTTAAGGTTGTAAAGCCAAGGAATACCGCCGCCAACAGCAGATGTAAAGCGAAGGGTAACACCGTTTTCACGAGCAAGAGCATGAAGCTCCTCATAATATTGGCAAATTAAGTGCTTGTTAGAGGAAACAACGTGCTTACCTGCCTTAAGCGCCTTAACCACAAAGGTGTGCGCAGGCTCAAGCCCGCCTATTGCCTCAGCAACAACTCCGATTTCCTTATCATTTAATATATCATCGAAATTTGATGTAAGAATATTACCAAGCTCCGGGTGGGGACGAATGTCAAGAACCCTCTTAACCTCAAGACCGTGATTTTTGAGCACCTCGAAAGCGCCTGAACCCACGACACCAAAGCCGAGAATAGCAATTTTCATAAAAAATTTTACCTTTCTGAGTGTTTTTCTTTCAAAAACACTTGTTTTTCTATGAAAGATAGTGTATCATATAAAATGTAAAAAATCAAGGGGGATTTTAAAAAAATGTTATATTTAAGCACAAGAAATAATAAAATCGAGAAAAAGCCATCTGAGGCAGTGCTTGAGGGCATCGCAAGGGACGGCGGTTTATATATGCCGAAAAGCTTTGAGGGAGTTAATTTTCCTATGGAAAAGCTTTCTCAAATGTCAAACAAGGAAATCTCTGCACAGGTTATCGCACTCCTTTTCAAGGGCGACAAAATGCTAAGTGATGAGGGTGGCGAGCTTGCGGGAGCATATAAGCTTGTTTCCAAGGCTTACGATGGCAAGTTTGACAATGAGGACTTTGCACCTCTTTCCAAGGTGGCAGATGCTCACGTAATGGAGCTTTATCACGGCCCTACCTGCGCATTCAAGGACGTTGCCCTTCAGCTTCTTCCACAGCTGGTTGCCGCATCAAAGAAGGCAACAGGCATGAAGGATGAAATCGTTATTCTTACAGCAACAAGCGGAGACACCGGAAGCGCTGCGCTTTCAGGCTTTTCAAATGTTGATGGCGTTAAGATTATTGTTTTCTATCCAAGAAACGGTGTTAGCGCCGTTCAGGAAAGACAAATGGTTTCTGTTGATGGTAAAAACACCTGTGTTTGCTCCGTTGGCGGTAACTTTGACGACGCACAAAGCGGTGTTAAAAGCATTTTCGCAAATCTTAAGCTACCACAGGGTGTACAGCTCTCCAGCGCCAACTCCATAAATATAGGTAGACTTGCTCCACAGGTTGCTTACTACTTCAAGGCGTACAGAGACCTTATGGCAAATGGCGAGATTAAAATGGGCGACAAGGTTAACTTTATTGTTCCGACAGGTAACTTTGGCGACATTTTGGCAGGCTACTTTGCAAAGAAGATGGGGCTCCCTGTTGGCCAGCTTGTTTGCGCATCTAACACAAACAAGGTTCTTACAGACTTCTTTGAAGAGGGTGTTTACAACAAGAACAGAGAATTTTATCTTACAAAATCTCCTTCAATGGACATTCTCATTTCCTCTAATCTTGAAAGACTCCTTTATCTTGTATGCGGCTCCGAAAAATGCGCTGAATATATGGCACAGCTTAAGGAAAAGGGCGAGTACAGGCTAACTAAGGAAGAGCTTGACACCATTAGAAAGGAATTCGACGCAGGCTTCTGCGACGACGAGGAAACTCTAAAAACAATCAAGGACGTGTACGAAAAAGAGGGTTATCTTATGGATACCCACACAGCCGTTGCTTGGAATGTTTACGAAAAATGGCTTAATAAAACAGGGGACAAGAACAAGACTGTTGTCCTTTCAACCGCATCTCCATACAAGTTCTCCTCAAGCGTTATGAACGCACTTGGCAAGGAGTACGACGGAGAGTTTGATGCTGTAAATAAGCTTTACGACTATACAAAGGCAAAAATCCCTTCATCACTTGTTAATATCGAGGGCAAGGCAATTGTTCACAACGTAACAGTAGAGAAGGACGAAATGCAAGACTTCGTTGACAAAATGGTAAACAAGAAGGTCTGGATGGACTAATGATACCTGTAATGAAGAAAATCAAGGTACAGGTGCCGGCAACCTCTGCCAATCTTGGCTCGGGCTTTGACTGTGCAGGCCTTGCCTATGATTTGTATAATGTGTTTGAATTTGAGCCCATAAGCTCCGGTCTTATTATCAACGGCTGCGACGAAAAATATGCAGGCGAGGAAAATCCTGCGTATATCGCATATTCAGCCGTTTGTGAGAAAATTGGCGCACCTGTGTCTGTAAAAATCACAATTTTAGAAACAAATGTGCCTGTTTCAAGGGGTCTTGGCTCCTCTGCAACACTCATCTGTGCCGGTGCCTATGCCGCAAATCGAATATATGGTCAGCCTCTTTCCTGGGATGAGATTTTTGAAATCTGCACAGAAATAGAGGGGCACCCCGATAACGTCGCCCCTGCGCTTTTTGGCTCCTTCTGTACATCCCTTATTACAAACGGTAAGCCAAGGACAGTAAGATTCGAGGTTAGCCCAAAAATTCATTTTACCGTTCTAATCCCGAATTTCGAGGTTAAAACTCACGATGCAAGAAGCGTGTTGCCCCACGAAATCGAAAGGGACGATGCAATTTATAATATGTCAAGAATTGCCCTCTTGCCATACGCCTTTGAGAAGGGAGACTTTGACCTGCTCAAGGTTGTAACAAGAGACAGACTGCATCAGAAGTACAGAAAGAAGCTATTCAGAAATATTGACGATGTAAAAAAACAAGCCTACGAGTGTGGCGCAATTTCATTTATGATTAGCGGCGCCGGCTCAACCTGTCTTTGCTTGTCCGAGTCCCCTATTGAGAAGGAGCTGAACGAGAAAATTTCAGCGCTTCCAAACGGATGGGTGGCAAGGGAGCTTCGCATTTCAGTAAATGGAACCAGAGAGGTGTTATAATGCTTAGTAAGTATTTGCTTGTAGACAAGGAAATTTTGCCCTCGTACTACGAAAAGGTAATTGAAGCAAAGGCGCTTCTTAGTGCCGGCAAGGCAAAGGACGTTTCCGAGGCTACTAAAATGGTTGGCATTTCCCGTAGTACATACTACAAATACAAGGACTATGTTTTTGCGACAAATCAGGATACAGAGTGCAGAAAGGCAGTAATTTCCTTGACTCTATACCACAAGTCCGGTGTTCTCAGCGAGGTTTTGAACACTCTTTCAAAAAATGGTGCAAACATTCTTACAATCACCCAAAACCTGCCTGTAAACAAAAGGGCGCACGTGGTTTTGTCAATTGATGTTTCTCACGTTTTTGGGGAAATCGGTGCGGTTAACGAAATGCTCACTAAAATTGACGGTGTTTCCAACGTAAAGCTGATAGCAATTGAATAGTAAAACAGGAGCAGACAAAAACTGCTCCTTTTTTATATAATAAATATAAACATATGTTGACAATTTGCCTATAAAGTGTTAAAATATAGTTGCAAATAAGTGCATTTTGCACTAAACAAGGAGTACGTTATGAAAAAACACATTTTAGCAATTTTAGTGGCTATTTTATGTATGTCACTTTTATTTGCTTTTGTTGCTTGTGGTGGCGGCGAGGATCCTGTCGATCCTGAAACCTGTGATCACGAGTGGGGCGAGTGGATTTATAATCCGGAGCCAACCTGTACAGAGCCGGGCGATAGAGCAAGGACCTGTACTATTTGCTATAAAGAGGAATCTGAGGCAGTTCCTGCACAGCACACCTGGGGCGATTGGAGTTATTCAACTGAGCCAACCTGTACTACCGGTGGCAGAGGCACAAGAACCTGTGATGCATGTGGCGCATCTGAAACTAATGATGTTCCTGCTAACGGACATGTTGAGGTTATAGTTGTACCGGAAAAGCTTCCTACCATAACTGAGGCAGGCTGCAGCAAGGGCTCAAAGTGCGACGTCTGCGATGAGGTTCTTGAGGAGTCCTTGACATACGCAAGACTTGCTAACATTACAGGCAAGAGCGAAATTTCCTTTAAGAATGTTACAGATTTCTGGGCATTTAAGAAGGAAGCACTTTACGATGGCAAGACCAACGTAGGTACACACGCACAAAAGGGTAAGGATTACAGCTATATCTTCGATTTTAAGAATCCTGCATACATCACCGATATTATTATCGAATGTAATGGCGAGGGTACACTTAAGGCAGGCGGTAATATTTCCCCTATTGCATACAACACTAAGGCAATTAATATTGTTATCTACACAATTAGCGAGCTTGGCACAGATGGCAAGCCTGTTTACAAAATGTACTACGAAACAGGCAGAGTAGATACATCAGCGCTCACACAGGTTAAGATTTCCGAGCTTACAGGCGAGGGAGTTAATAAATTTGAGGAGCCTGTACACGCAAGCAGAGTTGAGCTTCAAATTTTTGATGGTACAAACAGCGGCTCTGAGTACATTTGGGAATTTGATATTCAAGGCTCCGTTCTCGAAACAGCATGCGATGTAAACGGACACCAATACGGTGGCGCAGTTGTTGAAAGTGAGCCATACTGCGAATACGACGGTAACGTAGACACACTTCATGACGGTCTTAAGAAGTGGACTTGCACAGTTTGCGGAGAGGAAAAGACCGAAACCATCAAGGCTGAGCACAGCTTCCCTGATGAATATGAGGAGCTTGAGCCACCTATCTGCGGCTATGATGGCATTGAGTCCAGAGACTGCGTAAATTGCGGATATATGGACACAAGACCAATTCCGATGGTTCAAGACCATGATTGGTCTGATTGGCAGGTTGTAGGCTCAATTACCTGCGCAAGCGGCGGTACAAGAGAAAGATACTGCCAAAACTCCGGCTGTAATGAACGTCAAGAGGAAAACGTTGCAGCAGGCACACACCTTAATGTTGTAACAGAAGGCGCTAAGGCTCCAACAGCAGAGGAAGAGGGCGCAACCGGCAAGACATATTGCACAATTTGTAAAGAGGTTATTTCCGAGTCCTACGTAATTACAAAGCTGATAAATCAATCACTATCTGCTTCTGCATCCTCCAGCTCATGGGCAGTTATTGCTGATTACATGAAGGATGGAGATATGACTACTGGCGCAACAGGCTATGGTAATGCGGTTAAGGAAACAACCAATACCTTGACTTGGGCAACACCTGTATCTGTTAATAGAGTAAGGCTTTACTTTAGTGGAGATGCGACAGGAAAGAACATAGGTCGTGATCTGTCAGGTCAGCTTGCTAACACAAATCCTAATGCAACCTTGACAGTTGTAATCTTCGGTGCTGACAACATGGTTGTTAAGACCGAGACCATAAATACAAAGGATCTTACAGAATACACAATTAACCTTGACGAAACTACACAAATTTCCAAGATCAATGTTGTAAATCTTCACAACTGGAACGCTTCCTTGTGTGTTAACGTTTGGGAGGTTGAGGCACTTGATGGCGGCGTTGTAACCGACGATGTTGTTTGCGAGCACGAAATGGAAGGCTGGCAAGAGATTGAACCTGCAAAATGTGGTGCTGACGGTCTTAAGAGAAATGATTGCACACTTTGCGACTACTTTGTGGAAGAGGTTATTCCAATGCCAACCCCTCACTCTTGGAGCGAATGGACCAATAGCGCAGGCTTTAGCTGCACAAACGGCGGCACAAGAGAAAGAACCTGCCAAAATACAGACTGTGGCATTACAGATACGCAGACAGTTGTGGCTGGCGACCATATTGAGCTTGTAACAACAGGCGCAAAGGAACCGACTGTGATCGAGGCTGGCTCAACAGGTACAACGACATGCACAGCTTGCGGCGATACAGTTTCAGAAGCAATCGAAATTCCAAAGCTTGATAATAAGGCTTCCTCTGCAACAGTAGAGTCTAACGGTAAGTGGCCAATTACAGGACCGGATTGGGATGCACCTGATACAAGACCATATCTTAACGATGGTGATATGAACACAGGTATAACAGCAAACTCATCTGAACGTTCAACCACACATACACTTACATGGGCAAACGCTGTAACTGTAGATACAATTAAGCTTTATTTCAGTGGAGACACAACAAATAAAACTGTAGGATATCAAAAGAGCTTCCTTGATAACACAAACCCAGATACAACCATTACAGTTAATGTCTATAACGGAGAGACCATTGTAAAGACAGTAGTTATCAACACAAAGGATCTAACAGAGTATACTATAGACCTTGGTGCTGCTACAGAAATTACAAAGATCACACTTGAGGTTTATACTGGATGGGATGGTGCTAAGGCTGCCAACATTTGGGAGTGCCAAGCATACACAAAATATGTAGCTGAATAATAAAACAAAAGCAACCGACCAAAAGTCGGTTGCTTTTTATATGCAAAAGGGCTACCGAGAGGGTAGCCCTTTTTTGATTATTCGGTTCTAAGTGCAATAACAGGGTCTTTCTTAGATGCCATGCTTGATGGAACAAGACCTGCAATAAGTGTAAGTCCCATGCTGATAAGCACAAGTACGACTGCAGATACAGGGTCAAGGGCAGCCTGTAGGGTCGCAATTCCTGTCAATGAGTATAGAATAACATTAATCACAATGTTAAGCAGTAACGTTGCGCCAATACCAATCATACCGGCGATAAAGCCGACGATAAGTGTTTCTGCGTTGAACACACGGGAAATATCCTTCTTTGATGCACCGATAGCACGCAAAATACCAATTTCCTTTGTTCTTTCAAGAACTGAAATGTAGGTAATAATACCAATCATAATTGAAGAAACGATAAGAGAAATAGATACAAACGCAACAAGCACATATGTGATAGCGTCAACTATTGTGGTAACAGAGGACATAAGGGCAGCCACTGTGTCGGAGTAAGTGATTTTATCAGCCTTGTCAGTCTGTGCATCGTTGTAGGCTGTAATCTCGTTGTTTATAACCTCTTTTGCATCAAAATCCTTAGGATAAATGAGGATAGCCTTTGGCTTGTCAAGATTAATATAGCCAATCTCACTCATAACCTCATCGTAGGTTTGGTTGTCCAGCATATAGTTCATAATCTTAAGCAGATTTTCATCACTTTCATAAGGAAAAATCTGGCTTGTAAACATCTTGAGCATCGGTAGCTGTGCCGCAGAAAAGCCACCATATGGTGCATTGTCCAAAACCGCACTGAAGGCATCGCCTAAGGAAGCCTTAATAATGTTCATCTTTTGCGCAGTTGTCATTTGGTCAACGTAAGGTGCCACCTGTTGATTTGCTGAAAGCATAGCATCAATATAGGTCATATCAGGCTCTTCCTTTTCAAATGGAAGACCGGAAATTAAGCTGTGTGTCTTGTTTTTCTCTTGCGCTTTTACAACAGGACTGTTGTTAGAAAGGTCAAGCACCTTGCTCATAAGAGCAGAGGTATAACCGATTGAGCCGATAACGGCAGAATCGTCATTTGGCTTAACAATACCGACAATCTTAACCTTCATAGCAGTTGAGTCCTCGGAAACAACGAAATCGGTAAGGTCAGCTCTTTTGATAATGTGTCCATTTTCGTCAAGAGTGTACTTTTCACTTTCGGGAAGAACCATAAATTCGTAGCCTAAAAGATCAGAGGTGGAATATTGCGCCTCGGGAATCTTGTACTTTTCGTCCTCGCTCTTGCTCTCGTCCTTTTGGTCAGCCACCCAAGAATGCAATTCTTGAATGTTTCTGATGCCAAGAATATAGAGAATAAAGTCAGAAACCTGATTGTTCTTGTCAACTATGAGCACAACCTCGTTTTCCTGTCCGTCCTCAGTTGGAAAACGTCCGTCAACAAGCTGATATTGACCCTCAATATAATCACGGTCGCCAACAAGCTCACTCCAAGCATTTCCGCCAATCATATCCATTGAGGAGGCGGAGCCGCCAAACATAGCACCAAGGTCAAGCTCATTCATAAGGTCTCCAAGACCGTCAAGGTTCTCAAAGCTACCAACAACCTTGCCATCGTCCCCCTTGATAATGGTAAACGCATTCAAGGTTGCATCGTAGGTGTATTTAATATCGGTGGAATTAGACTCTATAACCGTTTCCTTGTCGATTATATTCCCGTCCTCGTCCTTTTCAATACCGATTATATAATCCTTCAGCTTTTCAAGGTTATTCTTTGTCATGCCGGTAGAAAAGGCATTCATAACCTTAATCATAATATCGCTGGAATAAATAGTGTCCTTGTCGTATTCGTCACGCTCGGAGCCACCCATAAAGGAGCCAAGCAGCGTCATTGTGTCCATAGAGCTTTCGTTGATTTGCACAGGGTAGGATGCCATTGTGCTTTCCTCAACGCTGTTAATATAAACATTAACACCTGTGGAAACAGAAAGAATAAGTGCAATACCGATAATACCGATAGAGCCTGCAAAGGAGGTAAGGAATGTGCGTCCCTTCTTAGTTAACAGATTGTTAAGTGAAAGGGCAAGAGCTGTAAAGAAGGACATGGATGCCATCTTTTTCTTGCTTTTAGCCCTGTCATGCTTTTTAGAGCCTCTTATCTCCTTGCCGTCCTTGATAACCGCAGGATCAACAAAGGCTTGATTTCTGCCCTCTGTTGCGGAGCAGTAAGGATTAGAGTCGCTTATTACATTACCGTCAAGTAAATTGATAATTCTTGTGGAATATTCCTTTGCAAGGTCAGGGTTGTGAGTTACCATAACAACCAGCTTGTCCCTGGAAATTTCCTTAAGAAGCTCCATAACCTGCACGCTCGTTTCGGAGTCTAGCGCACCGGTTGGCTCGTCAGCCAAAAGAATGTCAGGGTCGTTAACAAGAGCACGTGCAATAGCAACCCTTTGCATCTGTCCACCGGACATTTGGTTAGGCTTTTTATTGATTTGGTCCCCAAGACCAACGGTCTCTAGCGCTTCGATAGCGCGTCTTTTTCTTTCCTTGGAGGAAACACCTGAAATAGTCAGCGCCAGCTCAACATTTTGCAAAACCGTCTGGTGTGGAATTAGATTATAGCTTTGGAAAATAAAGCCGATAGAGTGGTTTCTGTATGTATCCCAATCTCTGTCCTTAAATTCCTTTGTGGACTTGCCCCTGATAATAAGGTCGCCACTTGTATATTGGTCAAGACCACCGATGATATTAAGCAGGGTTGTCTTACCGCATCCACTTTGACCGAGAATAGATACGAATTCACTTTTGCGAAACTCCAGCGAAACACCACGGAGCGCGTGGACAGTAGTATCGCCCGTAACATATTGCTTGGTAATTTCCTTAAGCTGTAGCATATGTGCTTACCCCCTTTTGATAAAAAGATAATACTATTATAATAATAAAAAAATACCATGTCAACAAATTGTAAGAAATTTTTACAAAACGAACACGAAATAATCACATAAAGAAAATTAAAGCCTTGATATTCCTCTTATAATATGCTATTATAATATGTAGAATAAACTTCACCTAAACGAGGGGAATATTTCAAAAAAATCAACGATAAAGGCGGGGCGTTGTGCGTTCCAAATCGGTTCGCTTCGCTTCCAAAGGGGGAATAAAATGGATAGGACAAAATGGTTTAGAGAGGCAGGCTATGGAATATTCTGCCATTGGACTACAAAAACTCTTCCAAAATCCGGGGACAAAAAGCCACACTCACAGGCTATCTTAGATTTTGATGTAGACACCTTTACACAGCAAATTATCGACACAGGGGCACGCTTTTTGTTCTTTACAATCACTCACTCCGATATGTATTTACCCTTTCCGCTTAAGGAGCTGGAGAAGCTGACTCCCGGTTATACCTCGCAAAGGGATTTGATTAACGAAATATATGAAAGATTAAGTCCTCACGGCATAAAGCTTTGCGTTTATTTTAACGGCGACGGACAGACAAGCTCCCAGTGGCAAAAGCTTACAAATCAAAAACAAGAACCGAAGCTGCATGCGGAGTACTGCTATAAAATAGCGGAGGCAATTTCCAAAAAATACGGCGATAAAATATGCGGCTGGTGGATTGACTGCTGCTACGAGCCTGGAATTTGCGGAGGCATCGGTACAAGATACGATTATCAAAGATATGCCGATGCAATGAGGGCAGGAAATCCAAATTCCATTGTAGCCTTCAACTTCAGAGGCGTTGAGCCTTGGGGAAGCGAGTGGGGACGTGGAATATCAGACTATCAGGCAGGCGAGGAAAACGACCTTACCTTCTACCCAAACGGACCCTTCTCGGGCGAGGGTGGTACACAATGGTTTGCTCTTTGCTGGATGGACAAATATTGGGTTCACGAAACAGAGGGAGAGCCTGTACCTGTTCACTCCAACGAAAAGGTGCTTGAATATGTCAAAAAGGTAAAAAAGGGCGGGGGCGTGTTTGCTTATAACGTTGCACCCTACCAAGAGGGACACATTTCTGATAAGACAATGGAGCAGCTATTGTGGCTGAAAAATAACGGGATTTTAGATTAAGGAGTACATATGAAAAATAAAATAATTTCGCTATTACTTGTTGTAATAATGCTGTTTTCTCTTGCTTCCTGTGCGCTTCCACCACTTGGCAGCACAGATACAGGGTCGGGCGAAACAGGCTCCGGCGGTAGCAATACAGGCTCAAGCCAAACCACAGGCTCCGGCGGTACATCCGATGGAACAACAGATGACAACCAAACAGTTACACCATCATATTTCCCTGATAAGATTAAATATGAGGCAACCACAACCCCTGACGGAACGAAAATAAATTACACTAGCAATTACAGCGTGTTTGCACCGGAATTTACAAAGTATTATCACGGCTACAAGGCAGCCTTGTCAATGACCTTTGATGATGGTTATGAGCTTACAACAGGACAAATTGTATCTGATGAGTTTGAAAAGTATGGTATTTTCCGTGGAACAGCGATGCTATGGGTTTCCTGCATAAACAATGATACTGCCATTAACACGTGGAACAGTGTCTTTGCAAGAGGCTATATGGATGCAGGCTGTCATAGCTGGAGTCATGATGACCCGCGAACTGCCGAATCAAGTACTTACGAGCATGAAATTAAGGACGCTATTGAATGGCTAAGATTAAAATTTCCCGGACAAAGAGTTCTTACATATGCAGCACCTCTTGCTCAAATGAGCGACCCATACATGGAATATCTTGATGACCTTGTGATAAGCAATCGTATGGAAGGAAACGGTACTAATAATGTTGCAAGCGACAGCTTTAATATTTATTATGTGTCTGCTGTATCCAATAACACAAGGACATCTTCCGAAACAATCAAAAGTAAGCTAAACGAGGCAGTAACAAACGGAAACTGGATGGTTGAGCTGTTTCATGGCGTAAAGCCTACCGCTAGCGACTTGGATATGAGTGAGTCCGCCTTCAAGAGCCATGTATATTACCTGTACAGCAATTATAGAGATGATATTTGGTTTGGCTCTTTCGAGGATGTTTCTGTGTACATCAAGCAATGTCAAAATGCAAAAATTAAATATACCGCATGCGACAGAGAATCCTTAACCTTTACAATAGAGAGTCCGCTTGATAAGGAAATATATAACATTCCAATGTCAATGAAGGTTTATCTCCCGAATTTTGTTGATTCTGCATACGCAACAGTTAATGGCGAATATCAGCCACTTACTGTATCTAAGGATTATAACAAGGGTGGAGCCTTGTACGTAACTGTGCTTGACATTCCTGTAAACGATGCCGAGGTTAAGGTATACATCGGTGGTAACAAGCAGTACAGAAACGGCTGTGGCACACACATCTATGTAATTAATGAGGTTGTGGAGCCGACACACGACAGTCTTGGCTATACAGAAAAGATTTGCTCAAGATGTGATCACACCTATAAATTACTATACACTTCAACCTTCTGCGATTTCACAGGAGAGGTTGAAGAGGTTTGTGCAACAACTGATGATATGCTTGGCTACTCCAAGGTTTACTGCACACATTGCGACAAATTCAAGGTTGTAAAAACCTATACTCTTGAATAACAAAAAAGCACCAAACGGTGCTTTTTTATTTTCTGAATATAAGTCTTATAATAAAGGAAAAGACCACAGCCACAAGCGCAATTACCAGAGACAAAATCAAAAATGCCGCAAGATAAGAGCCAACAGACAAAACCGCATTTGTAAACACAGCCAAGACGTCATTTCCGATTATTGCAAGCACAAGGTCGGCAACAAAAAGAAGTCCAAGCAAAATACCGGCACCGCTAAGGGCTGATTTTATGTCTTCAAGGGAAAGATTCATATGCATACAAAGGAAAACACCTATAAACATAAGAATCCACCAGCGGTAATCTGAGGCGAAGGAGAAAATAAGCTTAATAATCTCCCAAAAGGCAACAAATACGCCAAAAAAGCCCGAATGCACGTCAATGGAGCTAACCTGTGAAATGATGCCGTAAAACATATCAGGCACCAGCGGCCAAGCGATAAGATAAAGAAGTGCGGTTATAATCAAAATAGGCGCTATGCCTATAAAGAAGCAGCCAATTAAATGATAAGGGTTTTTTCTGTTGTAGCTGTGTAGCACATAGCCAAGGGAGCCGCTTTCCTCGTCAAACTGAAAAAGCTTAATCTCCTCGATTCTATGGCCGAAGATTAGACAGAACAGTGCATGGGACAGCTCGTGCACAGGGGTACCAACCACACCGGTTGCAAAGCAGGCGATAAAGCCCCAATCCCCAAAGTTAGAGTAA
This sequence comes from Clostridia bacterium, assembly GCA_017468115.1. The sequence goes on from JAFUJS010000002.1 coordinate 114,655, forward strand.
AAGGCCTTGCTACAAAGTGAGATAAGAAAACCGAAAAGCCAAATTACACCGATGGTAAAAAGCAGCTGCATAAGAAAGGAAAGCAGTAAATTTCCTATATCCACTCGCTCAACTCCTTTACTGAAAAATACACTAGTATTTTACCACTATGAGTGCGAAAAATCAATACTTATGCTATATAATATTATAATATTACATAGAAAACCTTAAAAGCCTCACAAAATACGTCAAAAAAAGGCATCATTCCCCCACCAAGAACAAAAAATCCGCTAACGCAAAAAAGACGTTTTATATATTAATATATGCACAAGTGAACATATAATAATTAAAATAGACAAGGAAAAAGCTCCGATTTTGTCGGAGCTTTTTTAATTTTGTAATTACTTGCTGAGTCTGTCCTCAAGAGCCTTAAGCTCGTCGTACATAATAGCAGGAACTCTGTCGCCAACCTGTGCGTAGAATGCCTTAATGTTTTCAACATCCTCAAGCCAAGAAGCCTTATCAACTGAGAGAAGGTCCTCAATTGTATCAACGCTGATATCAAGACCGTCAATGTTGATGTCCTTAGCGTATGGAACATAACCGATAGCGGTTTCCTTAGCCTCAACCTTGTCCTCACATCTTTGAAGGATCCAGTCAAGAACTCTCATATTGTCACCAAAGCCCGGCCAAATGAAGTGACCCTCGTCATCTGTTCTGAACCAGTTAACGTGGAAAATCTTTGGAGCGTTTGGAATCTTGTGTCCCATATCAAGCCAATGCTGGAAGTAGTCACCCATATTGTAGCCAACGAACGGACGCATAGCCATTGGGTCACGTCTAACAACACCAACTGCACCTGCAGCTGCTGCAGTAGTCTCGGATGCCATTATAGAGCCAACAAATGAGCCGTGCTGCCAGTTGAAGGATTGATATACAAGTGGAGCAGTCTTTGCACGACGGCCACCGAATACGATAGCAGAGATTGGAACGCCTGCAGGATTATCGAATTCCTTAGAGATGCATGGGCAGTTCTTAGCAAGAGCTGTAAATCTGGAGTTAGGATGAGCAGCGGAGGTGTTAACCTTATCCTTCTTGTCATACTTAGCCTTATCCCACTTTTCGCCCTTCCAGTTGATGCAGTTGTCAGGAGCATTGTCGTTAAGACCCTCCCACCAAACTGTGTTGTCATCAAGAACGTGGCCAACGTTTGTAAAGATTGTATCTCTCATTGTAGTAGCAAGAGCATTTGGATTGGACTTTTCGTTAGTACCGGGAGCAACACCGAAGAATCCGTTTTCTGGGTTGATTGCCCAAAGTCTGCCGTCCTTACCTACACGGAGCCAAGCAATATCGTCGCCTACGCACCAAACCTTATAACCCTTTTCGGTATATGTCTTAGGTGGAATAAGCATTGCAAGGTTAGTCTTACCACAAGCAGATGGGAATGCAGCGGAGATATACTTTGTTTCGCCATTTGGATACTCAACGCCAAGAATAAGCATATGCTCAGCCATCCAGCCCTCTTTTCTTCCGAGGTAGGAAGCAATACGAAGAGCAAAGCACTTCTTTCCGAGAAAAACGTTTCCGCCGTAGCCGGAGTTAACAGACCAAATTGTGTTGTCCTCTGGGAAGTGGCAAATATAACGATTGTCCTCGTCAATATCCTTTCTTGCGTGAAGACCCTTAATAAAGCCCTCACCATTACCCATAGCCTTAGCAACGTGTGCGCCGGCTCTTGTCATAATAAGCATATTAAGAACAACGTAGATAGAATCGGTAAGCTCAATACCATACTTAGCAAAGTCGGAGCCAACCTGTCCCATTGCGTAAGGAATTACGTACATGGTTCTGCCCTTGTACGAGTTCTTGTAAAGCTTACCAAGCTTTTCATAGCATTCCTGTGGGTCCATCCAGTTGTTGATGTTACCTGCATCCTCTTTTGTCTTTGTACAAATAAAGGTTCTGCCCTCGACACGAGCAACGTCATTGATAGCCGTTCTGTGGAGATAGCAGTTAGGCAAAATTTCCTCATTTAGCTTAATAAGCTCGCCTGTGGAGCAAGCCTCAGCACGAAGAGCCTCTGTCTGCTCATCGCTACCGTCAATCCAAACAATTTTGTCAGGATTTACAAGCTCAGCCATTTCCTCAATCCAGTCAAGAATAAGCTTTGAGTCGGTCAATGCCTTGTTTTCAAATTTGATCATAGATCTATACCTCTTTCTTAAAATTACAACCTTAGTTAAAACCCAATTTTAACCATTTTAATTATATCAAAATATATGAACATTTGCAATAGGTAAAATATTAATATTTTAAAAATTTTAGCCTTTTATTGCTTTAATTATTCGCTCTGAAAGAATTTTTTTGCTTTTTGGGTGTATGTCGTCTGCTTCACACACATCTCTGCACACAATTGTTTTTACAAAATCAATTTTGGCTTCAGCCTCAGCCTGCATTTGTTGAATTTTCGACCAAGCATAGCCTGCACGTGGTGTATGGTCGGCTAGCTGCACAATATAAAATGGCAGGGCAGGGTCGCAAAAGCTCCTGCGCCAAGAACTAACAAGCTCCTTCAAAAACTCCAAATAAAGGTCAGCCTCATTGTCGCTTGCGTTGCTTTCGCCCTGATACCACAACACCCCATTTACAGAGTATGGTAAAATCCTTTTTGTCATATTCTCAAAAAGCACTCCATCGTCATTCCAGATAGGATACCATTCATGGTCGGCAAAACAGTTCTCAATTTCAAATTTTGGTTGCAGTGCAACACTCCTTGGCAGCCAGCTTTGAATAACAGAGGCACCCTGATAACAGGCAATAAGACCGATTTTTCGGTTATCATCAGCCAAGCCCTTTGCCACATAATACCCGATAGCGCTAACCCTTGGAACATTTTCAAGGCTAAGCGGTATCCAGCCGTCCCTTGAGCTAAATGGCTCGCCTAGCTCCATTCGGTCAACGGTGTACAAGCGAGCATTTTCGTTTTCCTCGTATAGCTCCTTTGGCTCATTTGACTCCCAAAGCTTAAACTGCATATTAGATTGTCCGCCAAGTATATAAACATCGCCAAAATATACATTTTTCAATGTGAAATAAAGAGAGTCAAGCTTCACGGTAATATCATAGGGTCCGCCATAGTCAACAGGGTCAAACTCCAAAAGCCAGCCGCCCCTTGCCTCGGCTTCCTTGGTAATATTATTGAACGTAATTGCCACCTGACCGTCTCCGTCGCCAAAAAAGCGGACAGGCTTACCTGCCTGCATTATCATATTTGATGCAAAAATAGAATTAAGAGTAACCATAAAAGCTCCTTCCAGCAATAAAACTAAATATATTTTACCACAAACTATTTTAATTTCCAACAGAAAATGGTAAAATAAAAATGTAAGAGGTGATAATTTTGGAAATTGAAAGAAAGTTTTTGGTAAAAAGCCTACCCGACCTAAAAAATGTGCCCGCCTTCCACATTGTGCAGGGCTATATTTCGCTTGAGCCCGAAACCAGAATAAGAAAAAGGGACGACAAATATTTCCTGACCATAAAAGGAGAGGGAGATGTTGTAAGAAGCGAAGAGGAAAAAGAGGTAAGCGAGAAGGAGGGAAAAAGGCTTTTTGCACAAGTGAAAAGCTACCTTGTTAAGAAAAAAAGATATCTTATAAATATAGGTAAGCATACAGCCGAGCTTGATATCTACGAGGACAGGCTAAAGGGACTTACAGTTGTAGAGGTGGAGTTTGATTCCCTAAGCGAGGCAGAATACTTTGTGCCACCGGAGTGGTTCGGTGAGGATATAAGCAAAAATAAGGAATATCGCAACAAGGTTTTAGCCTTCAAGCCTTGACAAATAAGCATCTATTTGCTAAAATAACTTTATTATTATGCACAAAGAGGTAACATTATGAAGATTTATGACGAGCTGCTTGCCCGTGGACTTATAGCACAGGTAACCAACGAGGAAGAAATAAGAGAAATGGTGGACAATGGCAAGGCAGTTTTCTATATCGGCTTTGACCCAACAGCGGATAGCCTTCACGTTGGACACTTTATGGCACTTTGCCTAATGAAAAGGCTTCAAATGGCGGGCAACAAGCCAATTGCCCTAATAGGCGGTGGTACTGCTCATATTGGAGACCCATCCGGCAGAACAGATATGCGCTCAATGATGACTAAGGAAACAATTGACCATAACTGTGAATGCTTTAAGAAGCAAATGTCCCGATTTATCGAGTTTGGAGAGGGCAAGGCTATGATGGTTAACAATGCCGATTGGCTCCTTGACCTTAACTATATCGAATTCATTCGTGAGGTTGGCTCCTGCTTCTCCGTAAACAATATGCTAAGGGCAAAATGCTACGAGCAAAGGCTGGAGAAGGGACTTTCCTTCCTTGAGTTCAACTATATGCTTATGCAATCCTACGACTTTTTGGAGCTTTACAATCGCTATGGCTGTAATATGCAGTTCGGTGGCGACGACCAATGGTCAAATATGCTTGGCGGTACTGAGCTTATAAGAAAAAAGCTTGGTAAGGACGCTCACGCAATGACAATTAACCTTCTCCTTAATTCCGAGGGCAAAAAGATGGGCAAAACTCAGTCGGGCGCTGTATGGCTTGACCCTGTTAAAACCCCACCATACGACTTCTATCAATATTGGAGAAATGTTAACGATGCCGATGTTCTTAAATGCATAAGAATGCTTACCTTCTTACCACTTGAGGAAATCAACAAGATGGACTCCTGGGAGGGTAGTCAGCTTAACACAGCTAAGGAAATCTTGGCTTATGAGCTTACAAAGCTTGTTCACGGAGAGGAAGAGGCGGAAAAGGCGCAAAGCGCTGCAAAGTCTATTTTCTCAGCGGGCGGCAGCGAGAATATGCCTGAGTGTCAGCTTGATGAGGCAGATCTTCGTGATGGCGCAATAGACATTCTTACAATCCTTGTTAAGGCAGAGCTTGTTCCTTCAAGGAGCGAGGCAAGGCGTGCGGTTGAGCAGGGTGGCGTTACTGTTGACGGAGATAAGGTTACGGATATTAAGACCTTATATACAAAGGAAGCGCTTCAAGGCGGACTTGTTGTGCGCCGTGGTAAAAAGGCGTTCAAAAAGGTTACACTTTAACCAAAATATAAAACGCACACAAATAGGTGTGCGTTTTTTTGTTTATATATTGATTTTTGTTACATAAAATGGTAAACTAAAGCTAGCGAATTATTTCTTAGAACAGGAGAGCAAAATGAAATACGAAAATAACTACTACAAGGGCTACGACCTTGGTAATCTACCAAAGGATTCTATAAAGGAGCTGGAGCTTTTGTCTCTTGAAAGTGCCAAAGAGGGTATTGTAATGCTTAAGAATGAAAACAAGACCCTTCCGCTAAAAACAGGGGACCGAGTGTCTGTTTTTGGCAGAATCCAAAGAGAATATTACAAGAGCGGAACAGGCTCCGGTGGTCTTGTTAATGTAAAGTATGTAACCAATATCGTTGATGAGCTAATGGCTTACGATGAGATAGAAATAAATAAGGAGCTTCTTGGCATATACGAGGAGTGGAAAAAGGAAAATCCATTTGACAAGGGACAGGGCTGGGGACAGGAGCCTTGGTGTCAGAAGGAAATGGAAATCGACCTTGACCTTGTAAAAAAGGCAAGAGAGTTTGGAGATAAGGCGCTTGTGGTTATTGGCAGAACCGCAGGAGAGGACAAGGACAACTCCGCAAGCGAGGGTAGCTATCTTCTTAGCCGTGGCGAGGAGGAGCTGCTTAGCAAGGTAAGTCAAGTATTTGACAAAATTATAGTTGTGCTTAACGTAGGCGCAATTATTGATATGAAATGGGTTGAAAAATATAATGTATCCTCTGTGCTTTATGTATGGCAGGGCGGTATGTGTGGCGGCAAGGCATGCGCTCAGGTGCTAATGGGCGACTCTCCGTGCGGCAAGCTTGCTGATACAATTGCATACGATATTGAAAATTACCCATCAAGCAAAAATTTCGGTGGCAAGGAAAGAAACCTTTACTGTGAGGACATCTATGTTGGTTACCGCTACTTTGAAACCTTTGACAAGGAAAAGGCACTTTACCCCTTCGGCTTCGGCCTTTCATATACCGACTTTGAAATAAGCGCAAAGGCAAGGGTAGAAAACGACAAAATCACAGTAAATGCAACAGTAAAGAACATTGGCGAAAAAGCAGGAAAAGAGGTAGTACAGGTCTACTTCGGCGCACCTAACGGCAAGCTTGGAAAGGCAAGCCGTGAGCTTATTGCTTATGGTAAGACAAAGTTGCTTGAGCCAAATGAATCCGAGACCCTGTGTCTGTCTTTTAAGATAGACGATATGGCTTGCTATGACGATTCAGGGGCAAGCGGAAACAGATTTTCTTATGTTTTAGAGGCAGGACAGTACATAATCTATGTGGGCAACTGTGTAAGAGACGCCGAGCCTGCATTGGCATATATTGAGGACGAAACAAGAGTAGTTAGAAAATGCGTTCAGGCTCTTGCCCCTCAAGCTAAGTTTGACAGAATCAAAAACGAAAACGGTAAGCTTTCGTATGAGCCTGCTCCAACTATGGAATATAGCCTGGTTGACAGAATAAACGAAAACCTACCCACAGAAATCCCATATACAGGAAACAAGGGCATTGCCCTTGAGGATGTAAGAGCCGGCAAGAATACAATAGATGAATTTATCGCTCAGCTTACCAAGGAGGAGCTTTGCTGCCTTGTAAGGGGCGAGGGTATGAATAGCCCTAAGGTTACCCCTGGCACAGGCTGTGCCTTCGGTGGTGTTACAAATGAGCTTATTTCCTATGGCATACCTGTTGTTTGCGGTACAGACGGACCTTCGGGCATCAGAATGGACAGCGGTCTTTTAGCAACAAGCATGCCAAACGGCACCTGCCTTGCGTGCACCTTTAATGACCAGCTGGTTATGGACCTTTACTCCCTTGAGGGCGTAGAGATGACCGCCTACGAAATTGACGTAATTCTCGGCCCCGGCATTAATATTCACAGAAGTCCGCTGAACGGAAGAAACTTTGAGTATTTCTCCGAGGACCCATACCTTACAGGAAAAATGGCAACCGCCATTTCCAAGGGTCTTAACAAGGTAGGCGTATATGCAACAATCAAGCACTTTATGGCAAACAGTCAGGAGTGGTACAGACACACCAGCGACTCTGTGCTTTCCGAAAGAGCACTTCGTGAAATCTATGCTCGCCCCTTTGAAATTGCAGTTAAGGAGGGCGGAGTTAAGTCCATTATGACTGCCTACAACGCAGTAAACGGCTATCACGCAGCCTCAAACTATGACCTTACAAAGACACTCCTTCGTGATGATTGGGGCTACAAGGGCTTTGTAATGACAGACTGGTGGGCACACATAACCAATCTTGACGGTACGACAAGCACCAGCGACTTTGCCTCAATGGTTAAGGCGCAAAATGACATTTATATGGTAATGGAAAACGCAAAAACCAATGGCGACAACCTTCCAAAGGCTCTTGAAAGCGGATATCTGACAGTGGCAGAGCTTCAGGTGTGCGCTAAGAGAATTTGCGAGTTTGTAATGCACACTCACGCATATGAGCGCTTTAAGGCAAACGGCTTTAAGTACGATATAGGCGACCTTGATACCTCTAATATGACAGCCGAGCTTACAATAAATGGCGTTGAGATGGGTGTTGCCACCGAGGTTGAATTTACAAAGGCAGGCAAGTACATACTTGAGCTTGAATTTACAACTCCGCAATCAGCCCTTGCGCAAATCAAAATTCCTATGCTCCTTGACAAGACAGAGGCGCTTACCTTGGTTGCAAAGGGAACAGAAGGCAAAACGGGTACAGTAAAGGCACCAATTTCCGTAATGGGCGGCAAGCATAAGCTTACCTTCAGCTCCGAGGCGGAAATCAAAATTCTATCTGTTAAATTCCTTATGTAAGGAGAAAAATATGCAAGAGATTTTAGTAGTTGTTGATATGCAAAACGACTTTATCGACATGGCACTAGGCACACCTGAGGCTGTGTCAATAGTACCTAAGGTAGAGGCACTTGTAAAGGACTTTTCGGGCAAGGTTATTTTCACTAAGGATACCCACGAAAAGGACTATTTACAGACACAGGAGGGCAAAAATCTGCCTGTTGAGCACTGCATAAGGGGTAGTGAAGGCTGGGAAATTACAAAGGCTCTATTGCCTTATGCAGAGGATGTTATAGAAAAGCCAACCTTCGGCTCCTACGAGCTGGTTGCAAGGCTTCTTGAGGAAAATCAAATAAACCCCATTGGCAAAATTACCCTTGTTGGTCTTTGCACCGATATTTGTGTAATTTCAAACGCAATGCTGCTTAAGGCTGCACTTTTAGATGCGAAAGTTTTGGTAGACGCATCCTGCTGCGCAGGTGTTACACCTGCAAGCCATAAAAATGCGCTTGAGGCTATGAAAATGTGTCAAATCACTATAATTAACGAATAAGGGGAAAAATATGTCAGATATTAACGAAATTATGGATGACGAATTTGCACAGGATGACGATATAGTTACCCTTCTTAGTGCAGACGGCAAGGAAATCGACTTTATCGAAATTGCAGGAATTGCCCACAAGGGTGCATTTTATGCAATTTTACAGCCCGTTGAGCTTCTTGAGGGTATGGCTGACGACGAGGCACTTGTTTTCAAGGTTTCAAGAACGGATACAGGCGAGGACAAGTTCGAGATTGAGCTTGACGACGAAATAATTGAAGCGGTTTTTGCTGAGTACAATCGCTTGCTTGACAACATAGAAAACTCAGAGGACGAGGAATAATGAGAAGCAATCATACAACATTAAGGGCGGTAGGCTTTGCCTTTGCAATAATCGGCATTATAGCTACTGCCGTGTTGGCTGTATTAGGCTTTCAGATTAACCCTGTTTTTGCCATTGTGGCAATAATTCTCGGTGTGTTTGCAACCGTTGTTTGTACATGTATGTTCTTTGCGCTTGCAAATATACAAGAAAACCAAGGCTACCTGCAGGAATTTCTTAATGAAAGGCTTGACAGACTAGAGAAGGAAAACATTGCAATCTTTGAAAAGCTAAGGGAAATGAACGGGGAGCCACCGATGGACCAGCCAACAAAGACCACAGATAATTCCGAACAGAGCACTTACGACAGTGCGAATGAATAAAAACCAAATGAGGTGCTGAGTACAAAAAAGCGCCTCATTTTTTACGAGTAAATTAGAAAAAATGTGTTGACAAAAAAGGATATTTTTGGTATACTCTATATGGTTAGTTTCAACTAACCATATATTTTTAAACACGAGTTAGTTGCAACTAACCTGAGCACAAGGAGAATAAAATGATAGACAAAAACCTATTAAAATTGTTGGGCAATAACAAAAAATACATAGGGTATACGGTACTTACTATGCTGCTTGGATTGTTATCAAGTATAGGCACTACTGCAAGCATTTGTTGGGGGATACACATAGCTATAAATTATGACACTTTATATGGCTCTGATTCCTTCTGCTTCGTCTGGCCGACCATTGGTGCTGCTTTATGCATAGCGGTGCACTTTTTAGCGTCAAGACTTGCTGGCGACTTGAAGGATTTGCTTGGCAGAAAAGCAAAAAAGGATTTAAGACAAAGGGTATACAATAAAATAGTTCGCCTTGGTCTTAGGTCAACAGATGATATGAGTATGGCAGGCTTAACACAGGTATCAATGGAGGGAGTTGAGCAGCTTGACCTTTATTATTCCTCCTACATACCACAGTTTTTCTATGCAATGATAGCACCAATTGTATTGTTTTTGGTTACAGTGTGGATAGACTGGCGTGTAGCGCTGGTACTTCTTTTGTGTGTTCCCTTGATTCCAATTTCTATAATAGCGGTGTCTAAATACGCAAAAAAGATATTTGCAAAATATTGGGGAAAGTATACATCAATGGGTGATGGCTTTCTTGATAGTGTTCAGGGGCTGAAGGAGCTTAAAATATTCAAGGCTGATGGTACGCAACACCAAAAAATGAACGAAAACGCAGAGGATTTCAGAAAAATAACGATGAAGGTGCTGGTGATGCAGCTTGCCAGCACGACGATTATGGACCTTGTTGCGTATGGTGGCGCAGGCATTGGCATAGCCGTTGCAATTTTTGGAGCCTTAAACAATGGACTTGCACCTGTTTTAGCATTGTTTTTGGTTTTGGTAGCGGTTGATTTTTTCTTGCCGTTAAGAGCCTTTGGTTCAGCATTTCACATTGCAATGAATGGTGCATCTGCCGGAAAGAAAATATTATCTCTGCTTGAGCAGCCTGACCCTGTATGGGGCGATGATACTGTTGAAGGCACAAGCCTAAGCCTTAATAATGTTACCTTTTCCTATGATGGCAAAAGAGATGTTGTTAAGAACGTAAGCATGAGCTTTGACAATGTGGGCTTATATGCAATAGTAGGAGAAAGCGGATGTGGCAAGTCAACACTTGTTAATATGCTTTTTGGTGCGCTACGACCAAGGGAAGGAAGTGTTACAGTAGGTGAAAAACCAATAGAATGCCTGAGCAGGGAAAACTATTACTCTCACCTTGCGGTGGTAAGCTACAATACCTATATTTTTAACGAAAGCATAATTTCAAACTTCAAGCTTGCAAAAAAAGATGTAACAGAGGAACAAATATACGAGGCACTTAAAAAAGTTAATCTATATGACTTTGTATTAGAAAATGGCGGGCTTGAAAGGATAATATCAGAGGATGCAAGTAATATTTCAGGTGGTCAAAAGCAAAGGCTTGCCTTGGCAATAAGCCTGGTATCTGATAAGGATATCTATATTTTTGACGAAGCGACAAGCAACATAGACATTGAAAGTGAAGCAATTATTATGGAAAACACAAGGGCGCTTTCAAAGGACAAAATGGTGATAATAATATCCCATCGCTTGGCGAACGTGGTTGAGGCTGACAAAATTTACTATATGGAAAATGGTTTGGTTAAGGAGCAGGGTAACCACAATCAGCTTATGGAGCTTGGCGGTGGTTACAACAAAATATATACAACACAAAAATCGCTGGAAAACGGATATATAAGGGGGGAAGAATGATGAAAAACAAGGTAAAGCTTCGCCGCAGCGGCGCAAAAATAATGGCTAGCCTTATTCTTTTGTTAGGAAGCCTTGCTTACGTAATGGTTTTGGCGGTTATAAATGGCTCTTTTGGCTTTATTTGCGCAATAGGTGTAACTCTTTTTGGTGCAACAGGCGTAGCAAAGCTTTTGGGCGAGGCTGTGGTGCTTTCCTATGAGCTGATAGCGCTCTTTGCAATTTGTTGCGGTATACTAAGGGGATTTTTGAGATACATAGAGCAATATAGTAACCACTATATCGCCTTTAAGCTTCTTGCGGTGTTACGTGATAAAATATTCGGTGCTCTCAGAGTACTTTGTCCGGCAAAGCTTGAAAGTAAGCAAAAGGGAAGCATTATAGCCATGATTACCTCAGATATAGAAACTCTTGAGGTTTTCTATGCTCACACAATATCGCCAATATGTATTGCTGTGTTAGTCAGCACAAGCGTACTTTTATTCGTAGGGCTCGTGTCAAGCTGGTATCTTGCACTGGTTGCGCTTGTTGGTTACATTACAATTGGAATAATAGTGCCTTTAATTGCTTCCAACAAGCTAAAGGCATCAGGTGTAAAATATCGTAGTGAGTTTTCCTCATTTAATGCATATTTTCTTGATAGCATAAAGGGTATTAAGGATATCGTAATCAACAATGCCGGTAAAGAAAGAGAGAATGAGGTAAATCGTCGCTCAGATATTTTACTTGCAGAAACAAAGAAAATGAAAAAAGATATAACAAAATCAAGTGCTATAACGGAGCTATGTGTTTCATTATTTATAATAATAACATTAGTGCTTGGAATTGTGCTATTGCTAAATAATCAAATTACCATAGGCAAAATGATAATCGGAGTTGTAGCCATATTCGGCTCCTTTGGACCGGTAGTAGCAATTTCAGCTCTTCCGGGCAATCTGACACAAACATTGGCATCGGGGGACAGGGTTTTGAACCTTCTTGTTGAAAAGCCCTCGGTTGAGCCTGTCGAAAAGGGAAAAGCATTTGAATACGACAATTTAACAGTAGAAAGCCTTGAGTTTTCCTATGATAAGGAAGCCCCCGTTCTTGTTGATGTCAATATGACGGTGAATAAGGGTGAAATTGTGGGCATTGTTGGAGAAAGCGGATGCGGAAAATCTACACTTCTTAAGCTACTTCTTCGTTTTTGGCAAAAGGATAGTGGAAAAATTCTTTACAACGGAATCGATATCGACGAAATTGATGAGAACAGCCTGCTGGACAATGTAACAATGGTAAGCCAAGTGACTTATTTGTTTGACGATACCATAGAGCAGAATCTTCGCATAGCCAAGGAAAACGCAACCCTTGAGGAAATTGAGGAGGCTTGCAAAATGGCATCTGTGCATGATTTTATTCTAACCCTTCCGCAAGGATACCAAACAAGAGTAGGCGCACTTGGAGACAATTTGTCGGCTGGCGAAAAGCAGAGAATAGGCTTAGCTCGCGCATTTTTGCGTGGTTGCCCGTTGATATTGCTTGACGAGCCGACCAGCAACGTTGACAGCATAAACGAGGGAATTATTTTGAAGGCCTTGAAGGAACAAAAAAGGGATAAAAGTATTATTCTCGTGTCGCATAGAGAGTCAACTATGGCAATAGCGGATAGCATATATGAGGTGGAAAATGGCAGGCTCTGTAAACGATAACAATAATGAGGGAAAAAGAGAAAGAGAAAAACGCACCGTAAAAGAGATGATAAAGCTTTACTGTCGGAAAAAGCATGGCGCAAAAAATGGGCTTTGTCCGGAATGTAATGCACTTTGCTTGTACGCAGAGGAAAGGATTAGTAAATGTCCATTTATGGAAACGAAAACCTTCTGCTCAAACTGTAGGGTTCATTGCTACAAGTCAGAGATGAGAGAAAGAATTAGGCAGGTTATGAGATTTTCAGGTCCAAAAATGATATTTACGCATCCAATAATGGCAATAAGGCATCTTATTGAAGGCAAAAAGGAAAAAAGACAATTGGAGAGAAAAAATGAAAATTAAAAAAATAGTTTACATAGTAATAGGTTGTATAGGTCTTGCTCTAGGTGCGGTTGGAGCTGTAGTACCAATGCTGCCTGCCTTTCCGTTTTTGCTTCTTGCTGCATTTTGCTTTGGTAAAAGCTCTGAAAGGCTTCATAACTGGTTTACAGGAACAAAGCTCTATAAAAACAACTTGGAATCCTATGTAAAGGGACAAGGAATGACATGGAAAACTAAAATTAAGGTTATGGTAACAGTAACAATTCTTATGGCTTTCGGATTCTTTATGATGTTCAGAAAGGAGCTGTATATTCCTTGTGGGATTCTAGGCGCAGTTTGGATTTTTCATATAATTTATTTCTGCTTTTTAGTTAAAACAAGAAAAATTGTAAACGAGAAGGAAGCCTCGGAGGCAGATGTACAGACTAAAGTGATTGCGCAGCCTCAGATGACTGAGGACGTCCCAAAGCAGACGCAAGCGGATGAAATTAAGGAATCGGACGTGCAACCGTCAGGCAAAACACCTACAGAATAAATAAAAAAGCACCCAAACGGGTGCTTTTTATTTTATAAGAAATTAAGCCTTGTTTACAGAACCGAAAAGCTCCATCTTTTCCTTGACAGTAGCCTTGATAGCCTCAAAGCCGGGAGCAAGAAGCTTTCTTGGGTCAAAGCCCTTACCGCTAAGGTCCTTGCCGTCCTCAACATACTTTCTTGTAGCAGCAGCGAAAGCAAGCTGACATTCAGTATTAACGTTAATCTTAGAAACGCCAAGAGAAATAGCCTTCTTAATCATATCCTCAGGGATACCTGTACCACCGTGAAGAACAAGAGGCATGTCGCCAACCTTCTCGGAAATAGCACCGAGAACGTCAAAGTTAAGACCTGCCCAGTTCGCAGGATACTTACCGTGGATGTTACCGATACCTGCAGCAAGCATAGTAACGCCAAGATCTGCAACCATCTTGCACTCGTTAGGGTCTGCACATTCGCCTGCGCCTACAACGCCGTCCTCTTCACCACCGATAGAGCCAACCTCTGCCTCGAGTGAAATGCCAAGAACGTTACATGCGTTAACAAGCTCAGTTGTCTTTTTAACGTTTTCTTCGATTGGGTAGTGTGAGCCATCGAACATAACAGAGGAGAAGCCTGCATTGATACAAGCCTTTGCACCCTCGTATGAGCCGTGGTCAAGATGAAGTGCAACAGGAACAGTGATGTTAAGGCACTTAATCATACCCTTAACCATACCAACAACTGTATCATAGCCGCACATATACTTTCCTGCGCCCTCAGAAACACCGAGAATAACAGGGGAGTTAAGCTCCTGTGCTGTAAGAAGTATAGCCTTAGTCCATTCCATATTGTTAATGTTGAACTGGCCAACGGCATATTTGCCTGCTTTTGCTTTTTCAAGCATTTCTTTTGCTGAAACTAACATTTTTAATTTCTCCTTGATATCAATTTTTATCCTTAATATTTTACTACAAAAAGTTCATAAAATCAATATGTTTTTAAATTTTTGTGCATATTCACATATTTTACGTAGACATATTGCAATTTATTCTAAAAAAGATTAGAATATAATTAGAAAAAGCAAGAAAGGAGGCTATATTATGACAGACAAAATTATAATTACAATTGCGCGCCAATATGGTAGCGGTGGACACGAGGTAGGCAAAAAGCTTGCCAAGGCATTGGGCATTGCCTTTCACGATAAAAGCCTCATCGAAAAGGCGGCTGAAAAATCGGGCATTAGCCTTGAGGTTTTACAAAGCGTTGACGAAAAGGCAACAGCCAGCTTTCTTTATTCTATAGCAATGGGTAACTACGATATGTACCCGCTTTCAATCAATATGTCCCCATACGATATGCCTATTAATGATAAGCTGTTCAATCTGCAGGCAGATATCATTAGGGATGAGGCAGAAAAGGGCAGCGGCGTTTTTGTTGGTCGCTGTGCCGACTATATTCTTGCCACAAGCCCCAACCTTGTAAAGGTTTATATCTATGGCGATATGGATTCCCGTGTGGAGCGTATTTCACGGATACAGGGTGTTAGCCCGCAGGATGCTAGGGTTCTTATCTACAAAACCGACAAAAAGAGGGCAAACTACTATAACTACTACACCTCGCTAAAATGGGGAAAGAGCGACAACTACAACCTTATGATTGACACAGGCAAGGTGGGCACAGAGGGTGCTGTAAAAATCATTTGCGAATACATAAATCAAATAAAGAAAAGAGGCTAAAGAGCCTCTTTTTTTACTAAAAAAAGAAAGAGAATTTTGCAAAAACAAAATTCTCAAATCTTATCTTATTTTGCGTTAGCCTCTAAAAATTCAACAACGTCACCAACAGTAATGAATTTGTGCATATCGTCCTCGTTGAATTCTACACCGAATTCCTCCTCACAGGTAAGAACAAGGTCAGCAAGCTCGAGAGAGTTAACTCCTAAGTCGTTAGCAAGCTCAGCAGAAGGAGTAATGTCCTCGGCGTTGAGTGAAAGCTCCTCTACCAAAATTTTCTTTAATCTTTCAAACATGAAAAATTCCTCCAAAATATTTTTTACCCGTAAGGGTATTTGCTACGGCAAATGCCGTAAAAGTGTGATTGACTAACTTTGATTATTATACAGGCTTTTTCTAAATATGTCAATAGACACTTTGCACAAATTTGATGTCGCATCTTGTCAAAAACTGTAAAAATCTGACAGAAAATGTTGACTTAATCGCCTTTTTTTTGCCTTTTTACACCTGCCAGCGGATTGTTATCAATGGCGTCCTGCATACCCTTATTTGACACGTGAGTATAAATCTGCGTGGTATTAAGCTGCTCGTGCCCAAGTATTTCCTTCAGCACACGCACATCCACCTTTCCGGTTTGATACATAAGCGTTGCCGCTGTATGTCTTAGCTTGTGGGTGGAGTAGTGCTTATAATCAAGCCCTGCAAGGGACAGGTATTTGTAAACAAGCCATTGAACAGTTTTATTGCTGATTCTCTTGTTTTGCTTGCTTATAAAAAGGGCGTTTGTATTAATTTTATAGTATCTTTCGCTTTTTCTTATATTAAGATATGTAGTAAGAGCATCACGGCATGCATCGTTAAGATAAACAATTCTTTCCTTGTTACCCTTACCGATAACACGTAATGAGCGCAGCTCCCTGTCCAGGTCGTTAAGATTAATTCCGCAAAGCTCGGAAAGACGCATACCGCAGTTGAGAAACAGCGTAATAATGGCATAATCCCTTTCCCTGGTCTTTGACTCTGTGTCACTTTCTACTGCATCAAGAAGGCTGAGGCTTTCCTCCACCGACAAAAATTTAGGCAGGGATTGCTTTTTCTTTGGCGCCTCAATATCAATAGCAGGGTTTTTTTCCATAATCTTGCGCTTTTGGCAAATAAACTTGAAAAAGGCTTTAATGGCAGACAGCTTTCTTGACCTTGCTGAGGAGCCGTTTCCTCTCTCATTGGAAACATATATAAAGAAATCGTATATTTCTTCGGTGGTTGTGGCAGTAATAAACTCCGTGTCTAACCTGGAAATATCAAGCTTCTCAAAAAAATCGGATGGAATCATTACGCCGTTTCGTTTAGCGTAAATATATTTGAAAAACAGCCTAAGGTCGGAAAGATACTCGTCAACCGTCTTTTGTGAGCAGTCTTGAATCGTCAGCTTATAGGACGCAAAATCACGCACAAGGCTGGGCATTGCTTCAACAGGAAATTTTTTCGGCATAATAGCTCCTAATTAATTTATTTTGTATAATTATATTGTAGCACACTTTTATAGAGATTTGTATCAATTTTATTAATTTTCTAAAAAATATTGCAATTATTTTTTCAATAATATATAATTAGTTGTAAGAATATTGGAAGAGAGGTAAGCATCTTGGAAGATAATATGAGATTTGACCACGAGGAAAAGGAGGTTAAAAATCCCTTTTTCGCATTTATAAAGGACAACCAAAAGCAGATAGTAAACCTTATTTTGTGCCACGTGGCAATTTGCGTTTTCGGTCTTATAGTTGTTATCGCCTGCGGTGGCTTGGCAAATAAGCTTGGCGAGGGCTATGGCTGGATTTCCCATGTTGGCGGCACAATCGGTGCGCTTTTGTATCTTGCACTTATTTATGTTAATATGTGGGAGGCAGGAGCTGCCGACAAAATCAAGCTTGACGGCGGCAGGCTCAAAAGGGATAATTCCCATGGTATAAAAATTTGGCTTTTGGCAAATAGTCTTTTGATTTTACTTACAATTTTAAGTACAATTTTCTATTTTGTCTGGACAAACGGCTCCGGTGTGGTTGATATTATACTAAGATTTGCAAACGGCATATACCTAAACCTGTTTTTAATTGATGGTGTTGCGCCCTTTGTTATGTACTGGGTGGTTTTAATCCCGGGCGCACTTGTTGCAACGCTGTCCTATATCTCCGGCATTTCGGGACAAAAATGCATTTTCCCTGAAAGCAAAAAGAAGAATCAATAAAAAAAGGCTGCTTAGCAGCCTTTTTTCTTTGGTTCAATTACGTTTTCAAGCTTTCTCCAAAGCTTAAAGGTCAGCGGGTAAACAACCACAGCAAACATAACCACAACAGAGTACCTTATAACCCTGCCAAGAAACGGCACGGGAATAAGATTATCAAGCGGTAGCTTTAGTAGCTCCATCAGCACAAGACACAGGGGCAAACCGGCTATGCACTTGAAAATTTGCGTATACCACCTGCCCTCAACCTCAAAGCCGATAAATTTGCTTTCAATAGGGTAGGCAACAAGCATACCGAAAAGAGCACCAAGCAGGGTAAAGCCGTTTTCAAGTCCGCTTTCGTGGTATTCTGCCACAAAGTCAAGCGGCGCAAGATACATAAATAGTATAAATATCACGCAAAGGCTTGTCATAATGCCAAGGAATATCATCATATTTCTCAGCCTATCGGTTGCCCAGTAAACGACAGGGCGCAAAAGAAATACAAGCATCAATGCAATTACCACGGAAACAAGCACGTCCTTTGGAGTATGCACACCAAGATACATACGTGAAAACGGAATAAGGACACAAAGCGCTATAAAGGAAATTCTCAAATACAGCTTTTTGTGAAGATATGCCAAAGCGCCAAATGTGCCAACTGAGTTTTGTGTGTGTCCGCTTGGAAAGGAGTAGCCCGTTGCCTCGGGGATAGCTTCCTCAACGGGCTTAAAGCTTTTATCAAGCACCCAAGGGCGCTCAATCCTAAAAATAAATTTCAAAAACTGATTGGCGATAGTGCCAATAAAGCCTACCGACATAATATAGTAGCCGTCCCTTTTGGAAAAGCACCAAAGCACAATCATAGCCACAGCTAAAAAGGCTTCCTTTTCTCCAAGGGTTGTAATAATAAGGAAAAGCTTATCTAAAAATTCACATCTTATATTTGTAAGAAACCATAAAAAGTCCAAAATAACCCTCCTTTGCAGTTTGTTCGACAATGTAAATATACCACAAAAAACCAAAAAAATCAACGAAATATTGACAACTCTGTTCTGTGGTGCTAAAATATGTTTAATTTCAGGAAAATTAAGGGGGATAAAAATGTCAAAGGTAAAAACAGTTATAAAGGAATATTCACACAAATATTTCGTTACTGCCATGGGCGCTATGGCTCAAGGTCTTTTTGCCACTCTGCTCATAGGCACAATTCTTAACACAATAGGCAAGTACGTGCCGTTTCTTTCGTTTTTGGTTGAAGTGTCAGGATTTGCCTCATCAGCAACAGGTATGGCTATCGGCGTTGCAATCGCAATTTCATTAAAGTCAGACCTTCTTGTCGTACTTTCAAGCGCAGTTGTAGGCGCAATGGGTAATGCCATTGGCGCAATAATTACCGACGGTGCAATTACCACCTGGGCGGCAAGCGCTAAGGGAGAGGGTGGGGTTTTCTATTCCGCCGGCCCTGCAGGAGCATTTTTTGCGGTGATTATCGCTTGCGAAATAGGTAAGCTTGTTTCCAAAAAAACAAGAGTAGACATTTTAGTTACTCCAATAGTTACAATTCTTGTGGGCTTTGGCGCCGCCTTTGTATTTTGCCCACTTGTTGCTTATGTAATGTACTATCTCGGTATCTTTATTGCAACAGCTACCACCTTCCAGCCGATTATAATGGGAATTGTGGTTGCTGTGGTTGTTGGTATGATTTTGACCCTGCCAATCTCCAGCGCCGCAATATGCGCTATGATTTTTTCCACCTCGGCACTTGAGGTTGCCGTTGCAAACGGAACAGAGGAGGGCTTCTTGCTTGCAGGAGGTGCTGCAGTAGTTGGCTGCTGCGCCCAAATGGTTGGCTTTGCCGCAATGTCCTTTAAGGAAAACGGCTGGGGCGGTCTTGCCTCACAGGGCATAGGCACCAGCATGCTCCAAATGGGAAATATCTGCAAAAACCCCATTATTTGGATTCCGCCAACATTGGCAGGCGCAATTTGCGGACCCCTTTCCACAATGGTATTTAAGCTCAAATGCCAAGGCGTGAGCGCAGGCATGGGCACCTGCGGTCTTGTAGGACCTATCGGTGTTATCGCGGAGGACGGTCAGGACCCTGCCCTTATGTGGACAGGACTAATTTTGCTTTGCATTATTTTACCTGCGGTAATTTCCGTGCTTTTGGGGCTTCTTTTCAAAAAGCTGGGCTGGATTAAGGAAAACGACCTTCACCTGGAGGGCTACCGTGGCTTTACCTTCAAGAAAAAAGCAAAGGCAATGCCAACGGAGGAGCCATATGAGCTTGTAGCCAAAGAGGTTAATGAAGAGGAAAATAATGAATAAAAAATGGACATGGCTAAGGAATAGCGATGATTTTGCCGCAGAGGCAAGGGGAGAGTATTGTTCCTCTAAGCCTACTGAAATTAAAATATGTGCCGACTGCCGATATATTCTTTTTGTAAACGATAAACAAATAGGCAAGGGTCCTGTCAGCGCAGGCTCCGACTTTCTGTACGGCAGGGTAGAAAACACCTACTACGACACCTATAAAGTAGATTCAACAGGCAAAATCAGCCTACGTGTGGTTGTCTTTTCAAAACCAACTGCGCTTTGCCAAACCAGCTTCGGCACCCCGGGGCTTTACCTTGAGGTGTTAGAAGGCGGAAACATCATTTTAGAGTCAGACGGGCTGGAAATAAGAGCGCTTAATGAGTATGTGGAGCCACGCATAACCGACTACACAAGAAAAAACGGTGCCCTTCAAAAGCCACAGCTTGTAAAGAATCCGCCTAAGCTTGAGCCAAGTCAAATCCAGCCATTGGTAGAGGAAAAAATCCTACCCGATGGCTTTGCGCCATTTGTGGTAAATCCACAGGAAAATGGCACCCTGTGTCTGAGCTTTGACAAAATTTACTCCGCCTACACCGTTATTTCAATAAAGGCGCAGGATAGAGTAAAAATTAAGCTTATCACCGCCGAGCAGGGTAATACCGGCTGGAAGGATGAAACTATAATAACAAGCAAGGACATAATCCACACCTCAAATATTCTGACCAGCGTTGGCGAGGCAAGAATAGAGGTAACAAACGAGGGCAACTCCCCTGTTACAATTGACGGCTTTCACCTTATTTATACCCACTATCCCGTAAAATATGAGGCAGGGCTAAATACCTCGTCTCAGCTAATAAACGATATATATAATTTATGTATTCACACCCTGAAAATATGTAGACAGGATTTGCATTTGGACTCCCCAACCCACAAGGAGCACCTTGCCTGCACAGGCGACTACTATATTCAAGCGCTGATTGAATATATGAATATGTACGACCCAAGCCTTACCGCCTTTGATATCTATCGAACAAGTAAGCTTTTGGAGTGTCAGGACGGCAGGCTTTTTCACACCACATATAGTCTTATTTACCCTATATGGGTATATGATTATTATATGCACACGGGGGACTTGTTCCTTGTGAAAAAATGCGAAAAAGCCCTAAGACTTTTAATTAAGCGCTTTGAGGGCTACGTTGCCTCCGATAACGGGCTTATTGAGTACGCACCGGACTATATGTTTGTTGACTGGGTTGTGGCATCATCAAGTGAGCCAACCTTCCTCGACGGTGGAAATATGATGTCCCACGGAAAAATGGAGGGCTTTAGCCTGCACCATCCGCCAAAATCCTTGGGTCAAGGTGTGCTTTGTATGTTTTACTATGAGGGGCTTTTGCACCTTGCTAAAATCTTTTCCCTGCTGAATGATGAAAGCACAGCTAAGGAGTGTTTTAACAAGGCGCAGGCTGTAAAAGACAGCATAAACACCCATCTTTACGACAAGGAAAGGGGTCTTTATATTGGCGGACTCAACACCCCAAACAGGGTAAAGGAAAACGATTGGTTGCCCGAAAACAACCAGGTGGTATATCACCTAAAGCAGGCTAATATTTTGGCTGTCCTTTATGATATTGCACCGAAAAATGAGCACAAAAAAATCCTTGAATACGTTATCAAGGACCTTAATAAATTTGAGCTTCAGCCATACTTTCATCATTTCCTCTTAGAGGCACTCTACAAGGCGGACCTGTTTGAAAAATATGGTATAGACCTAATTAAGGGCTATGAGAGCCTTCTTAAAAGATGCCACAAGGGGCTTAGTGAGGCTTGGGAAAATATGAACTGTGACTTTTCTCATGCCTGGGGCACAACCCCTGCCTATATTCTGAAAAAAGCACTTTCAGGCTTTGAAATGGTTGAGCCGAATTATAAAAAAATCAAGCTAAATCCACAGCTTTTTGGCTTGGACTTTGCAAAAACAGAGCTTTCGACACCTTATGGCAAAATCGAAATTTGTCAGAAAAAAGGCGAGGGTGTGTCTATAAAAGCACCAAAGGAAATAGAAATTATAAAATAAAAACGAGGCAAGCGCCTCGTTTTTTTATTTGCTTTTAATTTTCTTAATCAGCAGTATTGCGGAAATTACCGCAAGAGTTATCGGGAAGATAAGCGCAAGGACAAATCCGGCACGCAAATCATCTCCGAATAGAGTGGAAACCTGACCTGCAAGGAAGGGTCCTGCAAGACAGCCGAAATCTCCTGCCAAAGCAAGCAAGCCAAAGAGCAAAACGCCACCGTTTGGCATTCTTGAGGCGGACATACTAAAGGTTGCAGGCCACATTATTGCAACACCAACACCGCAAAGGCTGCAGCCGATAAGCGCAACAGCAGGCACAGGTGCTAAAATTGTTATAAGATAGGAAATGATACAAATTACAGATGAAACAATAAGCGCCTTTTCTATGGGTAGCTTGTCGGCAAACTTGCCGTGGAGCATACGAGTAATGGCCATACAAATTGCAAAAAGACCGGGTCCTAAAATATCTGTGAGCCACTTAAGGGAGCTATTGTTTATTGCCGTTTCGGCAATGGCAGATGCCCATTGCGCCATAGCCAGCTCGGATGCGCCTGCACAAATCATCATAATAACTAAAATCCAAAACAGTCCCGACTTGAAAAGCTCCAATGCACCGGATTTTTTCTCCTCGCTGCCCAGCTGGTAGATAGGCACCTTGGTAAACAGCACCATACAGGCAAGGGGAACAACTGTCCAAATAAGGGCGATTATAGTCCAGCTTTCAATGCCAAAGGCAAGAAAGAACAGGGTTGAAATTATTACAACGCCTGCCTGACCCCAGCAGTAGAAGGAGTGCAAAAAGCTCATAGACCCGCCCTTGCTGTCGGTAGGACATGCCTCAACAACAGGGCTGATTAGCACCTCCATAATACCACCGCCCATGCCACAAATCGCCATTGAAATAAGAAGCGCAATAAAGGCGTTTGGCAAAAGGTCCGGTAAAACAATCATTGAGCAAAGACCAACGGCAGCCATAGCCGTGCCGAAAATCAAAAGCCTTCTTTGGCCAAGCTTATCAGCAAACTTGGAAACGATAATATCAACAACTAGCTCGGTAATTATATTTGCTGAAATCAGCACCGAAACCTGACCAAGTGAAAGCCCCATTTCGCTTTGGAAAAAGATATAAAGCAGGGGCGGAAAATTAAGCATAATAGCTTGAGTTATGTAGCCAAGACAACAGGTAAACACCGTTGCCTTGTAGTTATTTTTAATGTCCATTTTTAGCCTTCCTGAATTAGTTGCTTTCGTAATTTTAACACAGGAAGGCATGCTTGTCAATAAGACTAAACAATATTTATATTGTTTTTCTCAAACCAAAAGTCAAGCTGAATCAGCCAAGCCACCAGCTGCGGTGTGTCCATCAGCTGACCAAACCAGGTGCCACCTGAGGCAATAACCCGGCTTAGCTTATCTCTGTCAAGCGTATCGGCAAGATAGCCGCCACACATCAGCCTGCTATCAAGCATTTTAAGCACAGCCTCCATATATTTTGGGTTGTGTGTCTTTGGGTAAGGACTCTTTTTTCTGAACAAAATCTTATCAGGCAGATAGCCAACCATACTGTTTCTGAGCAAGGCCTTTTCTACCTTATTTTCAAACTTAATTTCCCAAGGCACATTGAACAAAAACTCATAAATTCTGTGGTCGGCAAAGGGTACACGTATTTCCACCCCGCTTGCCATGCTCATTCTGTCCTTTCTTTGTAAAAGTGAGGTCATAAAATAGTTAACACTAAGGTGGGATGCCACTCTTGAGGTTTTCATTTCCGCAGTATCATAGGGCAAGGTTGGACAGCTTTTTAATGTGTCGCTGTAAATACCCTTAACATAGTCAAAGCCCTCGTCGCTGTTTGAAATGTCGTCCTTAAACAGAGAAGGACGCAGACGTGGGGAGTGAATCCAAGGGAAAAAGTCAGAGTAAAGCATTTCGGGTCTATAAAACCAAGGATATCCGCCAAAAATCTCATCGGAGCACTCACCGCTAAGACCAACCGTGTGTCGCTCCTTAATCTCCTTGCAAAAATAAAGAAGTGAGGAGTCAATATCTGCCTGCCCCGGCAAATCCCTATACAGAGTTGAGGGAATAAGATTGCTTGCCAGTGTATCGGTTGGGCAGGTCAGTACCCTATGGTCTGTGCCAAGATAGTCAGCCAGATAAATGGCAAAATCGTCGTCCTTTTCAGGCTGAAACAGGCTTTTTTTGAAGCTTTCCTTGTTACCCTCATACTCAAAGGAATAGGTAGAAAGCACTCGCCCCTCTTTTCTATATTCCTCGTTTGCAACTGCGGTAACCACGCTGGAGTCCAGCCCGCCCGATAGTAAAACACAAAGTGGCACGTCAGCCCCAAGCTGACGCTTTATGGCGTCGCTGACTAGGTATCTGGTTTTCTCAATAGCATAGCCTCTGTCCTTGAAAAACGGCTTTGCCTCAATCTGCCAATAACGGATTTTTGTTGTATGGTTTTTGTCAAAAATCATACACTCCCCAGGCAAAAGCTCTAAAATATCCTTAAATGCGCTCCTGCCGCCGACAAAGTTCGGGCTTAAGTACAAAATTTCCCAAAGAGCTTCCTTTGTAATATTATGGCTGATTTTGGGGTGGGTAAGCAAAGCCTTAATTTCCGATGCGAAAATTAAGGAGTTTTCCTTAAAGGAATAATAAAACGGCTTTACTCCAAACCTGTCCCTTGCAAAAAATGCCCGTTCCCCATCATATACGCAAAATGCAAAAATTCCGTTTAGGTGCTTTGGCGCATTTTGCCCGAAAAGGATATAGGCATACAGCACCACCTCTGTATCACAGTTGGTTTTTAAGTATATTCCGTGCTTTTTTATCTCTCTTCTCAGCTCATCGCAGTTGTATATTTCACCGTTATAAACTATTGTATATTTTTTATTTCCATAAACAACACTCATTGGCTGCTTTCCCTTTTCAATATCTACAACGCTAAGTCGGTTGTGGGCAAGGGTAGCATAGCTATCAATAAAAATGTCGCTTTCGTCAGGACCTCTATGCTTCATAGTCCTACTCATTTTTTCAACAATGTCGCCTCGTTCCTCGGGCACCCAAAAATTAATTTCTCCGCAAATAGAGCACATACTGTTTTCCTCCAAGGATATATCTCTTCCTAGTATATGCAAATTTTGGAATAATAATACAAAAGGTCAGTGAGCGAATCTCACTGACCTGTGGTTTATTCATTGTCCTTTTTTCTGAAAAGGGAAAGAGCATCATAAACGCTTTCGATAGGAATTAGCGACACTCCCTTGGGTGCTTTTAGCTTTTCACTCATAGATTTATGAGGAATTGCAATGGTATCAAAGCCAAGCCTGTAAGACTCGTTCAGCCTCTTTTCAATATGATTTATGGTTCTGACCTCGCCTGCAAGACCAATCTCACCCATTGCAAGCACGCTCTGTGGAATAGGAATATCCTTAATGCTGGAAATCAGCGCAAGTGCAACCGCAAGGTCAATAGATGGCTCATCAAGCCTTAAGCCGCTAACCACGTTTACATAAATGTCACATTGTGAAAATTTAAGCCCCAGCCTTTTTTCCAAAACCGCCAAAAGCAGACAAAGTCGATTATAGTCGACACCATTAGAGGTGCGTCTGGGCGCAGGGAATGTTGTGGGAGTAACAAGCGCCTGTACCTCGGCAATGATCGGACGTGTGCCCTCCATAACGCAAAGCGCACAGCTTCCGCTAACACCAACGGGTCTGCCTGAAAGCAGCATTTCCGATGGACTTGGTACCTCGGTAAGACCTCTGTCAGTCATTTCAAAAACACCAATTTCGTTGGTAGAGCCAAAGCGGTTTTTTATGGCACGGATTATTCTGTAGGATTGAATGCGCTCACCCTCAAAATAAAGCACCGCATCAACCATATGCTCAAGAATCTTAGGTCCGGCAATTGTGCCTTCCTTGTTAACGTGGCCGACAAGAATAATAGAAATCCCCTTCATTTTCGCCTTAGCAATCAGCTTTACAGCACATTCCTTAACCTGATTTATACTACCGGGAATAGATGTGCAGGCAGGGTCAAACATCGTTTGAATAGAGTCTATTATGATAACCTCAGGGCTTAGCTTGTCGGAATATTCAAGCACAGAGTCCACGTTTGTTTCAGTAAGGAAATATGTATGGTCCCCCTCAATTTCAAGGCGCTGACCCCTTAGCTTTAGCTGTCCCTTGGATTCCTCTCCGGAAACATAAAGCACACGGGAGCCAATCTGTGAGCAAATCTGCATAAGCAAGGTGGATTTACCGATACCCGGCTCACCGGCTAGCAAAATAACACTACCGGAAACAATTCCACCGCCTAAAACCCTGTCAAGCTCCCCAATGCCTGTATTAGTGCGTATGTACTCGGGCATTTCCATGTCCTTAAACAGTACAGGCTCCGAAAGGTCGGAAAGCAGAGAGGTGCGCTGATTTTTAACAACCGTTTGTGGCTGTGGCTGATAGGTTTCCTCAACTAAGGTGTTCCATTTTTTGCAGGCAGGGCATTGACCGCTCCACTTTGGCGCTTGGTGGTCGCACTCTGTGCAAACATAAACCTTCTTTTCCTTCATTTTAGTATCCCCTTTGATTAGATATCATAATTATTTTAACATAATATAATATGTTCGTCAATATTTAGCTGTCCCAAAATTAACTCAAAAGTCGCAAATAGATGCAAAAATTGTAACAGCCAGCTTGGCTCTGTATTCTTTATCCTTTAGCTGGGCAAGCTCCTCTTCGTTTGACAAAAATCCACACTCAACCAAAATGGCGGGCGAGCTTATATTGTTAAGAATGTAAATTGAGGAGTCAGCCCCCTTTATGCTTCTGTTGTTTTTTGGCTGCAGGTGCTTTTTAACAAGATTTCTTAGGTCTGTGGCAAGCTCCTTGCTTTCATCGCAATTTTTAGAATAGTAAATTTGCACGCCGCTGTACTTACTTTGGGAAAACTTGTTCATATGTATTCCCACATAAATCGGGTTTTCCTGCTCCTCGGTAATTTTAAGCCTGTTTTTTAGGTCATACACCTTTTTTTGTCCTGTGTAGCTTTCAAGGTCGTCGTAGTAATCATAGAGAAGTGTGTCCTCTGTCCTTGTCAATTTTGCATCAGTACAGTTCAGCTCACAGAGGGCAAAAAGCAAATTTGAAATTTCCAAATTCAAGTCCTTTTCAAGGGTGCCATCGCCGGCTATTGCCCCTGCATCCTCTCCGCCGTGCCCGGGGTCGATAACTATTGTATAATCGTCGTTTTTGTCGAAAACAGGCAGGGAAGTGTCTGTATTTGCCATACTAAAGTGGCTTGTTAGCATAAGTCCGATTAAAGCAATAGAGCCGACCGCAACCACAGCCAACAGAAAAAATCTGATAGTGTATACAAAAGGTCCTTCCTTGTTCATTTTATCACCTCGATAAAACTTATGAAGGAAGGACCTTAATTATTCTAAATACCAAACAGTCGCTTTGCGTTTTCGCTTGTCGCCTTGGCAATTTCCTCTACACACACGCCTCGTTGGCTTGCAATCTCCGTAGCGGTCAGCTCCACATACATAGAGTTGTTCAGTTGTCCTCTGTGGGGTGTGGGGGCGAGATATGGGGCGTCTGTTTCAATAAGCAGCCTGTCAATAGGCACAACCTTGCATGCTTCCTTAGGCACTCTTGCGTTTTTGAAGGTTACCGTGCCTGAAAAGGAAATGTACCAGCCCAGCTTAACAAGCTCTATCGCCATTTCGGGGCTGCCGGAAAAGCTGTGGAAAACTCCCTTTACGGAAGGAAAGTCTTTAACAACGCTAAGACAATCTCCGTGGGCATCTCTGTCGTGTATAATAACAGGAATATTTAGCTTTTTTGCCAGCTCCATTTGCTTTCTAAAGTAAAGCATTTGCAAATCTCTGGGAATATCCTCGTAGTGGTAGTCAAGTCCGATTTCTCCAAGGGCAACAGCCTTTTTGTCCTTGAGAAGCTCTTCAATTACCGATATCGCCTTGTCAGGGTCATCATAGAAAACATCAGATGGATGAATACCGCAGGATGCATAAAGCTCCTCGTACATATTTGCCAGCTCCACAGAGCGCCTTGAGTTTTCAAGACTGGTGCCGATATTTATAATATGCTCAATGTTACCTGCAAAACAGTCCTTTATAAGCTGGTGTGTGCCACCCTCGTATTCATTTTCAAAACGGCTGTCATCACAATGTGCGTGTGTATCAAAAAATTTCATTTATAGTTCCTTTTATGGGCGAAAATGCCCAACCTGTGTCGATTTTTTTGAAAAATATGGGGACAAGCGTCCCCATATAATTAGTGTACTCTTTCTCCGTTAGGAGTGTCCTTGTCAAGGAAGATAACTCTTACAGTTTCCTCACCGGATGCAAGCAGCATACCCTCGCTTTCAATACCGCAAAGCTTTGCAGGCGCAAGGTTTGCAACAATTACAACCTTCTTGCCAATAAGAGCCTCAGGCTCGTAGAACTTAGCAATTCCGGAAACGATTTGGCGCTTTTCGTAGCCAAGGTCAACCTTAAGCTTAAGAAGCTTCTTTGCCTTTGGCACCTTCTCGCACTCTATTATTTCGGCTGTTCTTAATTCAACCTCCATAAACTTGTCAATGCCAATAATAGCACATCCCTCAGGCTTTTGTTGTGCTTTTTGCGCCTCCAGCTTAGCCTGTCTTTCAGCCTCAACCTCAGCCAGCATCTTTTGCTCGTCAATTCTTGCGAAAAGAATCTTGCTTTCTCCAAGAGCCTTGCCGCTTTCAAGCTTTCCAAAGTCGTCAATTGACTTGTAGCACACAAGCTCGGTGTTAAGCTGCTTAAAGATTTCCTCGCAGGTCTTTGGCATAATAGGGCTAAGAAGCACTGCGCTGATTCTAATAGTTTCAAGAAGATTATAGAGAACTGTTCCAAGCCTTGGCCTCTTTGCCTCATCCTTCGCAAGCACCCAAGGAGTTGTTTCGTCAATATACTTATTTGCACGGCTGAGCATTTCAAACACAGACTCACAAGCCTCGCTGATATGGTATGTGTCCATAAGCTGGCAGAAGCTTTCCTTAGCCTTAGCGCATACAGCCTTAAGGTCGGAGTCAACGCCCTCGTCTCCCTGTGGTACAGGAATGATGCCGTCAAAATACTTTTTTGTCATCGCAACAGAACGGCTGACTAGGTTGCCAAGATTGTTTGCAAGGTCAGTATTAAAGCGATTAATTACAGATTCATAGGTAATGCTGCCATCGTTTGCGTAAGGCATTTCGGAAAGTGCGTAGTATCTTACACCGTCAACGCCAAAGCGCTTTGTCAGCTCGTCAGCGTAAACTACATTTCCCTTAGATTTTGACATCTTGTCCATACCAAAGTTGAACCATGGGTGTGCAAACACCTTCTTAGGAAGCTCAACACCGAGAGCCATAAGCATAATAGGCCAGTAAATTGTATGGAAGCGAACAATATCCTTGCCGATTACGTGAACATCACAGGGCCAATATTTTTGGAAAAGCTCCGGCTGAACCTCGTTGTCAGGGTCGTAGCCAAGACCTGTAATGTAGTTGGAAAGGGCATCAATCCAAACGTAGGTAACGTGCTTAGGGTCAAAGGAAACAGGCACGCCCCAGTTAAAGGATGTACGGGAAACGCAAAGGTCCTGAAGACCGGGCTTTAGGAAGTTGTTTATCATTTCCTTCTTCCTTGACTCAGGCTGAATAAATTCAGGGTGAGTCTCAATATGCTCCATAAGTCTGTCAGCATACTTGCTCATTTTGAAGAAGTAAGCCTCTTCCTTAGTCTTTATAACCTCACGTCCACAGTCAGGGCACTTGCCGTCAACTAACTGAGTTTCTGTAAAGAAGGACTCACAGGGTGTGCAGTAAAGACCCTCGTAGTAGCCCTTGTAAATATCGCCCTGGTCGTAGAGCTTTTTGAAAATATGCTCAACCGCGGTCTTGTGATATGAGTCTGTTGTTCTTATGAAATAGTCATAAGAGGTGTCCATAAGATTCCAAAGCTCCTTGATTTCTCCGGCAACGCCGTCAACAAACTCTTGAGGTGTTACGCCGGCTGCCTTAGCCTTGTCCTGAATCTTTTGACCATGCTCATCAGTACCGGTCATAAAGCGAACATCAAAGCCCCTTTGTCTTTTGTATCTTGCAATAGCGTCAGTTGCAATAGCCTCATAGGTGTTGCCAAAGTGTGGCTTACCTGAGGCATAAGCAATAGCAGTAGTTATATAAAATTTTTCCTTATTCATTTTCAACCTTCCTTCCGCCGACATAAACCTCTTGGATTTCCGGATTATCTATATCGGAAAGCACGATAAAATCGGCACGATAGCATTTTTCAAGCTTGCCCACGAATGGAGCACCAACCATGCTGGCTGGGTTAACTGTGGCATATTTAAGCGCCTTGTTAAGAGGCAAGCCACAAAAGCTCATAAAGTTTTTAAGAGCCTTAAACATTGTAAGGGTACTGCCTGCAAGGGTGCCGTTTTCATCCATAGCACAGCCGTTTTTAACAATAACGCTGGTGCCGGCAATTCTATATTCGCCATCAGGACCACCGGCAGCCGCCAATGAGTCGGTAATGAGAACCAGCTTGTCAGTAGGCTTTGCCTTATAAATCAGCCTTACAATAGCGGGATGCAGGTGCATTCCATCACAAATTACCTCTGCGTAAGCATTGTCCTTGGTTAAGGCACAGGTGGTTGCGCCCGGCATTCGATGATGTATTGCGGTCATTGCATTAAATGTGTGTGTAAATGAGGTAGCGCCCCAGGAAAGTGCCAAGCACGCCTCCTCGTAGGTTGCATTAGTATGGGCAACACCAACCGTTGCGCCGTATTCCTTTGCCTTTTTGATAAATGCCTCGCCACCCTCAAGCTCGGGAGCTATAGAGAAGTGAAGCGGAGCAGGCATCATAGCCTGTGCAAGCTCATCAAGCTCCTCAAGATTTGGAAGAGCCAAATATTCGGGGTTGTGTGCACCCTTCTTAACAGGATTTAGATATCTGCCTTCCATATGAATACCAATAAGATTTGCGTGTCCCACCTTGCTAGAAAGCCTGTTTGGGTTAATTGCAAATATGGAGTTCATAAGCTTGGAATAGCCGGCAGAGGCAAGGGTCGCCATAACAGAGGTTGTACCGAATTTTGCATAGGCCCTGCACATTTTTGCAACCTCTTCCTCGTTTGCAAGGTTAAAATCATAGCCACCAATGCCGTGGGTGTGCACATCTATAAGACCTGGAATTATATGCTTTCCGTTTAATGAGATTGTGGCATAGCCGTCTTTTGAGCTATCCTCTCCCATATCTACAATGTAGCCATCCTCACAAAAGATATTCACTTTTCTAAAGCTTTCTGTGCTTGAATCAAAAACCAAGCCGTCTACAAAAGCCACACGATGCTTCATAATAATTCCTCCGTCAATTGTATTTCAATATTATATTGTAACAGATAAAATAAAATATATCAAGTAATTTGGGGTAATTTCCCAAACAAAAATTCGACAAATTTTGTAAAAGAGCAGAGTGGGGAAGAAAAAAGTGAGCAAGTGCTCACTTTTTAGCTGTTAATAATCTTATAAATTTCGCTTTTAGATACGCCACGGTCCTTAGCTGCCGCCTTGATAGCATCCATCTTCTTCATTTCCCGGGAAATATAATACTCAACATGCTCATTTACGGACATATCCTTCCAAAAAGCATTTTCCTCTGTTGGTGCGGTACAGCCCTCAACCACCAAAACATATTCTCCTCTTGGGCTAAGCTCCTCGTAGTGAGCAAGCGCACCCGAAATGGTTGTTCTGATTATTTCCTCATTCAGCTTTGTAAGCTCTCTGCAAAGAGCGATTTTTCTGTCTCCGAGTACCGAGAGTAAATCCTCAAGGGTTTTTATCAGCTTGTGGGGCGCCTCGTAGAAAATAGTGGTACGAGTGTCGTTCTTTATCTCGTTAAGACGGTCAAGACGTTCATTTTTATTAGTGCTTAAAAAGCCCTCAAAGCAAAATCTTCCTGTTGGAAGCGCAGATAATGCCAAGGCATTAACAACTGCCGAGCAGCCGGGGATTGATGTAACAGGAACACCGTTTTCGCTACACAAAACCACTAAGTCCTCTCCGGGGTCGGATATAGCAGGTGTGCCCGCATCTGTAACCAAGGCACAGCTTTCTCCCGCCTTTAGTCTTTCCAAAATTACAAGCCCACGCTCTCTTTTATTATGCTCAAAGTAGCTGACCATCGGCTTCGAAATACCGAAGTAGCTAAGCAGCTTTCCTGAGTTTCTTGTGTCCTCTGCAGCTACAAAATCCACCTCTGAAAGCACCTTTAGCGCTCTTTGTGAAATATCGGACAGGTTTCCGATAGGGGTAGCCACCAAATACAGCGTGCCACCGATTATTTGATTTTTGTCCTCGTATGAGGCATTTCTGTTTCCTGAGCTACGCATATTTCTCTCCTAAAAGCTACAATTTTTGTAGATTGCTTCAAACTCACAAGTGTATTCCTGTGTGCCGTTTTTGTAAATGTAAACAGGCTTGTCCACCACCATTCCGCTTTTTGCGCCAAGCTTGGCTTGAATCAGCAAAAGTGAGGGGGGAGTGTCTGAATTTGGGTGTATAAAGGTGAGCCTTTTTGGCTCAAATTTGTTACTTTTTAATGCGAAAATAAGGTCCGAAAGCCTGTCGGGGCGATAAACTATATAAAAATCTCCCCCCTGCTTAAGAAGTCTTTTTGCCACTGCGCAAAAGTCGTCGATGCCGCCAAACATTTCGTGTCTTGAAATCTTTTTGCACTCGTTGTCGTTCAGCTTGCCCGAGGTGCTTTTCATGTAAGGCGGATTTGAAAAAACAAAATCAACCTCTCCCTCTGTATCAAGTGTGGTAACATCTCTTAAATCCTTGTTTATTACCGTGAAATCGCCTTCAAGTCCGTTTAGCTCGCCATTGCGCCCTGCAATGTCTGCTATGGCACCTTGCACCTCAATTCCGTACACGTGTTGGCACTTTTTCTTGGTCAAAGCAAGCAGGGAGATTACTCCGCTACCGGCGCCAAGCTCCACACCTCTTGACCTGCTCCTTTTCGGCAGATAAGCAGAAAGAAGGTAAGCATCCGTGCCAAAGGTAAGGCTGTCCTTGTTCTCGATAAGCCTTAGTCTCTCATTTATTTCATTTATTCTTTCATTCTCGTTAAGCACAGGTGTTCCCCCTTTCTTAAAAAAGAAGAGACTTTTGCTCAAAAAAGCAGAAGTCTCAACCTATTTTATACTCTTCTTTCAAGGCTTTCCATAATATGTATTATGTAATATCTCGGTAGCTTTCCACTCTACACGGATAACAGTCTTTTTTAAGTATCTCTGAATTATTCCTCAACAGGAGCAGAAACAGGGCAAGAGCCTGCGCATGCACCGCAAGAAATGCACTC
Source organism: Clostridia bacterium (assembly GCA_017468115.1). The sequence continues at coordinate 147,995 of JAFUJS010000002.1, forward strand.
ATCAGCGTTGATAACATACTTGCCGTCGCCTTCAGCGATGCAGCCACAAGGACATGCGTCAGCACAAGCGCCACAAGAAATGCAATCGTCAGTAATCTTATAAGCCATGATGATACCTCCCTAATATTTTATATTTTTATTTTATCACAAAAATTATATTTGTCAAGTAAAACCCACAAAAAAGCTGGTGGTAATTACTTATTCTGCCTCAATTGCATCAACAGGGCAAAGTGCGCTACATGCGCCACAGCCTATGCAAGCCTCGCTGTTTATTGTAGCAACCTCGTCAAGCTTGATTGCGTCAACGGGACAGTTGCCACTGCAGCTACCACAGCCTATGCAAGCGTCAGTAACCTTATACATTATTCCTCACCCTCCTCATCCTTGCGGTCGTTTGATTTTTTCTTTGGCATTGAAAGGACCTTAACATCGTCACGCTTATAGGTTCTAACGCTTTCATTGATTTTTACCTTTACCGTACCCTGAATCGGGTTAATTTCCGTAACCTCGCCCACACCGTCGGCAGTTCTGACAGTAGAATCAACAGGTGGGGTCATCTTAATTTCCTGAACATATGTATCGTGCTCAAAGCGCAAACAGCACATAAGCCTGCCGCAGGCACCGGAAATTTTTGAGGAGTTAAGGGACAAATTCTGCTCCTTAGCCATCTTAATAGAAACCTGGCAAAAGTCAGGTAGAAAGGTGCTACAGCAGAAGGGTCTGCCGCAAATGCCAAGACCGCCCATAAACTTTGCCTCATCACGAATACCGATTTGCCTTAGCTCAATTCTTGTTTTAAAGGTGGAGGCAAGGTCCTTTACTAGCTCACGAAAGTCAATTCTGCCGTCAGCGGTAAAGTAAAAGGTTAGCTTGGAGGCATCAAAGGTATATTCAGCCTCAATAAGCTTCATTTCAAGCCCGTGTGCGGCAATCTTGCTTTGACAGGTTCTTAAAGCCTCAGCTTCCTTTTTCTTGTTCTCCTCGTTTGCCTTAATATCCTTTGGGGTCGCAATCCTTATAACAGGGCGAAGGGGCGGAACAATCTCACTTTCGTCAACCATCTTGTTAGGACAAGCAACCTTACCAAACTCAAGTCCTCTTGCAGTTTCAACAACGCAGTAGTCGCTGGACTTAGCCACATTATTATTCGGTGTAAAGTAGTAGGTTTTTCCCCCATCCTTAAATCGGATGCCGATAACCTCTACCTGCTTGCTTTCTTTGTTAATTATATCAGCCATATTTATTTGCCTTTCATTTTGTCAAAATAGAAATAAGAGTGTTGGAAACAGATGCATTTACATTAAGGTCATCTATCGCCCTTGATATTGAATCATAAAGACTAAGCAGCTTTTTCAGGTGGAAGCCTGCGCTCAGCTGTATCGCTTCCTCTCTTGATGCAAAAAAGCAAAGCGGTGCGTCCTTTTGCTTCTTCAAAACAGCAAGGTCCCTTAAAACACCAAGGCAGGTGCTAAGAAGCTCCTTTAGCTTTTCCCTCTGCATAGAAAACAAAGAGGAAATGAAGGTAAGAGAGGTGGAATCTGCCCTTAAAAGTGAAACACAAAGCTCCTTTGCCTTGTCCCTTTCCTTAAGCAAAAGCTCGGCGCTTTTCTCGTCCAGCATATTGAGCACATAGCCAAGGGAGCCGCCGGAGGAAACAATAATTTCCTTAAGGCTGCTATCGGAAAGAGTAGTTTTGCAGTTCTTTTTTACATAATCAAGAATTGTGTCATTGTCAAGAGGCTTTGTCCTTAGAATCTGCGCCCTTGAGCGAATAGTCTCCAAAAGGTAAGAGGCATCCTCACAAAGAAGGAAGAAAACAACATTCTTAGGTGGCTCCTCAAGAGAAATAAGCAAGGCATTTTGCGCCTTAATATTCATCTTGTGGGCATCGTTCAATATGTATACCTTATGGTCGCATTCCGTTGCGCTTTCATAAAGCGTTTCCTTAATTTTCCTTACCTCGTCAACCTTGAACGCATCGTAAAACCTTACGTCAGCGCAGTTATCGTTAAGAATCTTCTCACAGCTATTGCATCTGCCGCAGGGAGTATCAGCCGTGCTTTTGCACATAATAGATGCAGAGGCAAGCCTTGCAATAGTGCGCTTTCCCGTGCCGGCGGGACCCTCGATAATGTATGCGTGCAGAAACTCGCTGTTTTTTATAGCCAAGCCGAGGGTATTTTTAATATCCTCGTTGCCAATAAGACCCTTAAAAATCTCCATTTCGGCACACACAACCTTTCAAAAAAATCAATATCCAACTTATAGTATAACAAAGAAAATTAAAGATGTCAAACACAATTAAAAGTAATTTTATGAAAAATGCCTAAAAACCTGAAAAATTTTCTTTAGAAACGCAAAAAAGTAACAAAATTTCAAAAAGTACTTGTATATTTCCAAAAAATAGTATAAAATATGTAAATGGTAGTATAAACTACACAATTATAAAAAATTCGGAGGAATTTAAAATGTCAGTTAAAGTTGCAATTAACGGCTTTGGCCGTATCGGACGTCTTGCATTCAGACAGATGTTCGGCGCAGAAGGTTACGAAATCGTAGCTATCAACGATCTTACCAGCCCAAAGATGCTTGCTCATCTTCTTAAGTATGACACAGCTCAGGGTAAGTACGCTCTTGCTGAGACTGTTACAAACACAGAGGACAGCATCACAGTAAACGGTAAGACAATTAAGATTTACGCAGAAAAGGACGCTGCAAACTGCCCATGGGGTGAGCTTGGTGTTGACGTAGTTCTCGAGTGCACAGGCTTCTACTGCTCCAAGGAAAAGTCTATGGCTCACATCAACGCAGGCGCAAAGAAGGTAGTTATCTCTGCTCCGGCTGGTAACGACCTTAAGACAATCGTATTCGGCGTTAACGAAAATACACTTACTGCAGATGACCAGATTATCTCTGCTGCATCCTGCACAACAAACTGCCTTGCTCCAATGGCTAAGGCTCTTAACGATGCATACCCAATCCAAAGCGGTATCATGACAACTGTTCACGCTTACACAGGCGACCAAATGATTCTTGACGGTCCTCACAGAAAGGGTGACCTCAGAAGAGCAAGAGCAGGCGCTCAGAACATCGTTCCTAACTCCACAGGCGCTGCAAAGGCTATCGGTCTTGTAATTCCTGAGCTTAACGGTAAGCTCATCGGCTCCGCTCAGAGAGTTCCTACCTGCACAGGCTCTACAACACTTCTTGTTGCAGTAGTTAAGGGTACAGATGTAACAAAGGATTCCATCAACGCAGCTATGAAGGCAGCAGCTTCCGCTTCCTACGGCTACAACACAGATGAAATCGTTTCTTCTGATATCATCGGTATGAGCTACGGCTCACTCTTCGATGCTACACAGACAATGGTAGCTAAGATTGATGACGACACATATCAGGTACAGGTTGTTTCTTGGTACGATAACGAGAACTCCTACACAAGCCAGATGGTTCGTA
>JAFUJS010000010.1 GCA_017468115.1 Clostridia bacterium
AGAGAGAACAAAACGGTTTTGCAGCCGAAATGTTCTCTCTTTTCAGTTAGTATAAAGTGATATTCTTTGCTGATGCAAAGAGTGATATTTCCCTTATGGGAAGTGATATTGCAAGGCATTGCCTTGCAGTGATATTCTATTTGTCTCTGAACTTGCGAAGCAAATATCACTCGGCGCAAGCCGAATATCATTGCGTAGCAATAGAACTCGCCGAAGGCGAATAGAGTTAGCGTGATACTCCGTTAAGAGTATCACGCTAAGGTCGCATTTTTTGTTTTTTATATGCCGAGGATTTGTTTTTTCTTTGCCTCAAAGTCGCTTTCGTTAATAAGTCCTGCGTCCAGCATTTCCTTAAGCTCTTTAAGCTGCTCCTTGACGGGTCTTGTGTCAGATACCTGTGGGGCGGACTCTGCTTTCTTTTGCACCTGTGGTGCCTGTGGCTTTCTTGTTCTTGGCACATTGGAAAAGTCCTTCTCTATGCCGCCGATTTTAAGCCAGCCGTCAATTTCCTTAACTCTTGCCAGCATACGGAAAAGGTGAATTAAAACAAGGAGTGCAAAGAATGCGCAAGCGCCTATGCACACGTATTTAACCCAAGCGGGCATTGGGTTTTCCTCTGTAAAGAGATTTGGAACCTTAGGTAGGGCAAAATATACGGCAATTGGAAGAATAGCAAGGATGCTAAAGAGCACCATTAAGCCTATGCCCTCTTTTCTTATTTCCCTTTTAGCCGACTTGACCTGTATTACAAGGTCCTTTTTTGACAGCTTTGATAGGTTTTCCTTAAGCTGTTTTATTTCTTTTTTATTCATTTTCTTCTCCAAAAAGGTATTGTCAAATTAAGTTTAACACAAAGCCCCATTTTTTTCAATACCAAAAGTGGTTTATAATAAGCATAAACCCGATTAGTATAAACAGAAAGGCAAAGTTAAAGGCTGAAAATTTAAGCACATATTTTGTAGTGCCCTTAGGGTCAAGAGAGGAATATTCCCTTAAGGTAATAAGGCTGGCAAGGGACGAGATTATTGTACCAACGCCACCTATATTAACGCCGAGCAAAAGACCCCTGTAATCTGTGGTAAATTGGCTGAGCAAAATAGCCGAGGGCACATTTGATATAGCCTGACAGCAAAGGGCGCTGACAACCATTGTGTTCCACTCAAGCAGGGAGCTAAAGAAGGTGCGCACCACCTCTACCCTTGCCATATTTCCTGCAAAGATAAAGAAGAATACAAAGGTTAAAAGAAGGGGGTAGTCAACAGCCAAGAGGGCTTTTCTGTCCATAATGAGCAGTGCCACGGGAATTACGATAAGACCAATCCAGTATGGCACGCCAAAGACAATTACAATTGAAAGGACGAAAAGCACAAGGTAAATGCTTGTTCTTACAGGTGGGAGCTTTACTACCTCGTTATCAACCTCAATGGGCTCATTTTTAACAAACACAAGGCAGCACACAGTAATCAGAGCCACCGACAGAATAAAGGGTGGGAGCATAATTCCCATAAACTCCCAGGTTTCAACACCGAAGGCTGAATAAATATATAGGTTTTGTGGGTTGCCAAAGGGGGTAAGCATACCGCCCAGGTTTGCCGCAATATTTTGCATAATGAAGGTAAATGCCAAATACTTCTGCTTTTTGGTTTCAAAAAGCACATAGTAGCTAAGTGGCAAAAAGGTAAGGAGCGCCATATCGTTGGCAATAAGCATTGAGCCGATAAAGGTTATGTATATAAGGGCTAAAACGCTTGCCCTTGTGTTCTTGAACACTGACACAATCTTCTTTGCCAGAATATAGAAAAATCTGATATTTCTAAGGGCACAAACCACGGCAAGGACACAGAAAAGACAGCTTAGTGTCTTAAAGTCAAAATAGCCAAGGTATTCCCCGTCAGGTGTCACAATAAAAGCAGTTATAAGCGCCGCAACAAAGGCAATTAGCATAACCAGATTTTTTCTGAAAAATCTGATAACTATGCCTATCACTTCTCTTACGCCCAGCCTTCTTTTCATGCCGTTTTCCATAGCCCTCTCCTTCCGTTTTTTACAAATTCCGACAAGGATTATACTATTTTTAATAGTATTTGTCAAGTAGCCACTTGAACAAAAGAAAAAAATGATATATACTTAGAATATGATTACACTATAAGGAGCATTCCCTATGAAAAAGGTTAAAATCTTTATAGGCTCCTCAATTGAGGAGCTAAAGGACGACAGGCGTGAGATTGGCAACTTTTTCCGTCAGCTAAACGACCTTTATCTTGATAACGGCGTATATTTTCAGCTTATTATGTGCGAGGATTATGACGATGCCATTGAGACAGACGGCAAGCAAAGCAAATACGACAAGGAAATTTTAGATAGTGAGCTTTCTGTTTTTATCTTCTTTAAGAAGGTGGGTCAGTACACAGAGCATGAGTTTAACATTGCTTATGATAGCTTCAAGGCAGAGCTGCGCCCGAAAATACTTACCGTCTTTAAGTGCATTGACGACGCAGGACAGGTGCTTGATAGTGTCCGTTTCTTTGCTGACAGGCTGGACAAGGAGCTGAAGCACTACTATAAAACCTACGTAAACAGCGACTCGTTAAAGCTATGGCTTATTATGCAAATTAAGACTATGGGTCTGGATAATAGCCTTGTGGAGTTCAAGGACGGCAAGGTGCTTGTGGGCAGCGAAAGCGTTGCAAGCTACAACGACGTTCCTGCCTTTTGCGGCAACGAGGGTCTTTTGGAAAAGAAAAAAAGGCTTGCCGATGTTACAAGAGATTATCTTACTCTGAAAATGAAGTATCTTGAAAACAGCGACGACATTGACCTTTTTGTAAAATACAGCCAGACAGCTAAGGAAAAAACTCAGCTGGAAGCAGAAATTGACAAGCTGGAAAAGGAAATTGTAAAGCAGCTTGAAAACATATACACCGTAACTGCCCGTGGCGGTCTTTCCAACAGGCAGATTATCGGCTACCGACTTATTGAGGCGGGAAAATATAAGGAGGCGCTTGAAATCCTTAACAAGGACGAGATTTTTTCCGATGTTAAGAAAAATGAGCAAATGTATAGCCTTGGCTCTTCTCTTTTGGAAAATGCAAGGGCAGGTCTTGAAACAAACGTAAACGAAATCAAGCAAAGAATAAAAATTCTTGAAATGACAGGCGTTGACAAAACCACGGTCGATGAGGTAACGGAGCTTTTTGCCACCGCCAGCGACCTTTGTATCAAATACAATCTTGATTTGGACATTGTTATAACCTACGCAGGCTTTCTCGGAGAGCAAAAAAGGTATAGGGAAGCGTATGAGCTTTTGCTGGGAGCTAAGGATGCCTTTGATAAGAGCCAAAGCTGGGAGATAAAGGCACGCTTTTACTACAAGTTCGGTCAAGCCGCATCCTTTAACATATCAAAGGGGGAGGCGCTTGAGTACTCCTTGAAGGCTCTTAAAATTGTCGAAAGCCTTTGCATGATTGAAGAAACCGACGAGCATTTAAGCCTTTGCGCAGATATTACTCTGGCTCTTTCCATTGCCTACGGCGTTGCCTTTGAAAAGAAGCTTTCCATAGAATACGGAAAGCGAACCGTTGATGTTTTGGAGCGCCTATATGCCAAGGACAACAAAAAATATGCCGCCATACTTTGCGATGCGCTAAGACAATATAGTATTTTTATTCCTACCGAGCAAAGGGCAGCTGTAAGAAAAAGGTCATACGAGGTATTAAAGCCCTTTGTAAACGACAGCGACACCAGCGATAGAAAAAAATCAAAATATGCAGCCTCCTTACGTACTTACGTGTCAGCGGTAAAGGACACAGCAAATGACGAGCTTGAGATTGAGCGCCTGCGTGGGCTTTTGCAGGAATCAATTTCTATTGTGTCTGTCCTTGCGGAGAAAAATCCGGACGGCTACTCCAACGAGCTTGCCTCCTGCTACTATGATTACGGCGATTTTCTGAGGGATAAAACCGACGAAAGCCCTGAATGGTATTATCTTGAAGCCTTTTGCCATTACAGAAAGCGCATCAAAATAGACGAGAGAAACACCGTTTTCTTCTATGCTCTTTCCGCAGGCAGGGTTGCTGACCATTACATGAGCTTAGGTCTTGATATTTTAGCATATGAGTTTTACGAAAAGCAGATTTGGGGCAAGGAGCGCCTTTGCGACCCTGATATGGGCAGGAGCCAGCGCTCAAGGGCAGGTTGGCAATACGACATTGGCACAATCTATCTTAAAAAGCTTTTAAGAATGAAGGAGGCAGCACTCGCCTTCCAAAAATCAATAGAGCTGTACTCCACTCTGCCATCCTTGAACGATGATGACAGAATGTGGATAAGGTATGCCAACGAATATTTGGACGAAAACGATTTAAGAAAATATCTTGTGGAGTAAGTAAATGAAGAAAATTTTAATTGTCGGTAGTCTTAACACCGATCTTGTAATTAATGCGCCATATATGCCTGTCGGGGGAGAAACTCTTCTGGGCAGCGGCTTTATGTCCAACTGTGGCGGTAAGGGTGCAAATCAAGCCTTCGCCTGTGGCAGGCTTGGGGGAAATGCATATATGTGCGGCTGTGTTGGAAATGACGACTTTGGGGCTATGCAAATTTCCAATCTGCAAAACGCAGGCGTTAATACAGATTTTATTAGAAAAATTGACAAAACACCCACAGGCGTGGCTGTAATTGTGGTTACAGAGGGGGAAAACCGCATCATTATCGACAGCGGTGCAAACGGTCTTTTGACCGAGGCGGATATTGACCATGCCATAGAAGGCTTTGAGGCAGGAGATATTTACCTAACCCAGCTGGAAAACCCAATCCACATAGTTGGCTACGGTCTTAAAAAAGCCAAGGAAAAGGGGCTTTTCGTGGTACTAAACCCTGCCCCTGCCAACCGAGATATTACCAAATATCTTGAGTATGTTGACCTGATAACTCCAAACGAAACGGAGCTTGAAATTATGGGTGGCAAGAGCGCGCTCTTTGACTGTGGCATTAAAACAGTAATTACCACCCTAGGCGGCAAGGGCTATGAGATTGCAACCAAGGACGGAGAGAAAACCTACCCCTGCATAGACGTTAAGGTGGTTGACACAACTGCGGCAGGCGATACTGCCTCCGGCGGTCTTTGCGTTGGGCTTTCCAAAGGACAAAGCATTGAGGACTCTATTGCCTTTGGCTCCCTTGCCGCATCCGTTGCCTGCACCAAGCGTGGCGCACAGCAGTCCGTGCCTACCCTTTCGGAGCTTAAGCAGTATGAATAAAAAGAAGCAGATTTCTCTGCTTCTTTTTTTGTTTATTTGCCTTCCTTGTTCTTTCTCTTCTTGTCTACAATTTCAAGAATTGTGTTAAGGAGAATTACGATGCCGATAATTATTGTTGTTACAATAAAGATACCAAGCATGCCCGTGCAAAGGATTGGAACTGTGTTGCCAAGAGAATTTGGGTCAAACTTAAATTCCATTTGCTTTGTGTTGAGCGCGCTCTGACAAATATCGCATACGTTGTCTGTGTTCACATCAACGTGTGTGCATTCCGGTGTGCTTGCGAAGGCAACCATAGAAAATACTGATGCGAGGGCAAGAACCATTGAAATTACAAGTAAAATTTTCTTTTTCATCTCTGTCTACCCCCTTAAATCATTGATTGAACAACGGAAAGAAGCAAGCCGCCTGCGATAACAGAGGCAATCTGTCCGGAAACGTTTACACCGATTGAATGCATAAGAAGGAAGTTTGAGTTGTCCTCCTCAAGTCCCAGCTTGTGAACAACACGAGCGGACATTGGGAAGGCAGAAATACCTGCCGCACCAATCATTGGGTTAATCTTCTTCTTGCTGAACAGGTTCATAAACTTAGCAAGCATTACACCTGCGAAGGTATCGAATACAAAGGCAACAAGACCGAGTGCAATAATTACGAGAGTTTCAAGTCTTAAGAACTCGTTTGCGGTCATCTGTGAAGCGATTGTAATGCCGAGGAAGATTGTAATCAGGTTTGCAAGCACCTTTTGTGCTGTTTCGGAAAGGGAGTTAAGAACTCCACACTCACGAATCAAGTTACCAAACATAAGGAATCCGATAAGGGCAACAGCATCAGGAGCTACAAGACCTACAATTACGGTAACGATAATAGGGAAAAGAATCTTTGTAAGCTTGGAAACCTTTTTGCCTGTGTATTCCATCTTAATTTGTCTTTCCTTCTTTGTGGTGCAAAGCTTAATAATCGGCGGCTGTACAACAGGCACAAGCGCCATATATGAGTATGCCGCCACCATGATTGCAGCCATGTAGTTAGAGTTTAGCGTATTTGCAACGAAGATGGCTGTTGGTCCGTCTGCTGCACCGATAATAGCGATTGAAGCCGCATCCTTTAGCTCGAAGCCGAAGAGGGATGCTACGCAAAGTGTAAAGAATATACCGAATTGGGCAGCTGCGCCAAAGAGCATAAGCTTAGGGTTGGTAAGCAACGGCTCAAAGTCAATCATTGCGCCAATACCGATAAATAGGATTAGTGGGAAAAGCTCGTGATAATTAATGCCTATGTCAAAAAGGGCATCAATTACATCCGCCGCGCCGGAGTCGGGCAGGTTAACCAAAATCGCACCAAAGCCCATTGGCAAAAGGAGTGTTGGCTCCATTTCCTTTTTGATAGCAAGGAATATAAGCACGCCGCCTATAATCCACATAACTATCATTTTCCAGTTGTCGCCTGAGAATAAATCCTTTATTCCGTCAAGCAAAATCTCAAAATTCATTTTCTTTCTACCTCCTTGCCAAGCGGGAAAGCGCCCCACTTAAGCCTTTTACAAGTTTATCTATGTCCTCTTTTGTGCTTTGAGGACCAATTGATATTCTTACAGCGCTGTCTATTTCGCTTGGCTTCAAGCCAAAGGCAACCAGCGCAGGGCTAAGCCCCTTTTTTGAATGTGATGAGCATGCGCTTCCGCTGGAAATAAATATGCCCTCTCTTGAAAGATAATGCAACGTTATTTCGCTACGTATGCCACCCACGGTTATATTAACTATATGCGGTGCGTGGCTTTTCGGTAAATTAAGGGAAATGCCCTTAATTTTTGAAAGCTCCTCTATTATGTACTGTTGCACCTGCGCCATATGTGAAAGCTCCGAGTCAAGCCTTTCCATATGCTCCTTTACAGCCTCGCCAAAGGCACAAATGCCATATACGTTTTCCGTGCCGGACCTAAGCCCCTGCTCCTGTCCGCCACCTATTATGGTCGGCGCAAGCTTTTTCGCCTTTATAATCTCGGGGCTTATATAAAGTGCGCCTGTTCCCTTTGCTCCGTTTACCTTGTGGGCGCTTACGGTAATTAGGTCTGCACCGATTTTTTGTCTTGTAAATTTTACCTTAAGGTAGGATTGAACACAGTCTGCATGCAAAACACAATCGGGGCTAACCTCTTTAACCGCCTTAAAGGCACCTTCAAGGTCGTAAAGGGCACCTGTTTCGTTGTTTACGTGCATAAAGGTTGCCAAAATTGCGCCCTTGCCGTGCTCTCTTATATAGTCAAGGTCGATTTTTCCGCCATCGGTGGGCACCCTTACAATTTCAAAGCCCTGAAGCTCCAGCTGAGTCAGCGGTGCCTCAACCGAGGCATGCTCCCCACGGGTGGTAAGGATTTTTTCCTTGCCTGTGCGCTTCTTTGCAAAAACCGTACCGAAGATTGCCAGATTGTTGGACTCTGTACCGCCCGAGGTAAACACCAGCTCAGACTTATTAAATCTTGTAATGCCAAGGGATGCGGCAATAATCCCCCTTGCCTCGTCTATTAAATGCTCACTATCAAGCCCCAGCCTGTGAAGGGACGACGGGTTTCCATAATGGCTCTCCATTACGGAAAGCATTTTGTCCCTTGCCCTTGGACTGATTTTTGTAGTGGCGCTGTTATCTAAATAAATTTCTTCCATTACAGTAGCTTAAATGCCTCTAAAATCGCTGTAACCTGCTCGGTATAGCTGTCAAAGGCGCTGAAGGTTGCCTCATCCATGCTCTCAAGCTCGGTTGTACGGTTGTCCTGTGGGAAGGTAAAGGTAATTACATAAAATACACCCTTGTTCAGCACAACTGTTACGTGATATTTGTAGAAAAACTTGCCCAGCTTTGCCACGTAAACATAGTCCTTGCCATCGTATGGGTTGTCCACATTACCCTCGGAATCTACTGTTGCGTATCTGTTGCCAACCACGCTTTCTGTGCCGTCCTCAAGGAACTTTACCTCTGATGCAATCTCGTTAAGCTGCTCCTTGTACTCCGCCTCAAACGACTCATAATTATTTTTGTCGGCAGTTGCAGACCAATACATAACGGAAACGTTTGTAAATTCGCTGTCGCTTGGCTGTGCCGAGGTCATAGATGCGGTTGATTGATTAATTTGCCATTCTTCGGGAACAAAAAGCTTGTAAAGCATCGAATTGGAAGCAAGCTTTGAGCCAGCAGGCACCTCTGTATTGTCGTTACAGCCGGCAAAAATGCAGATGCACATAATGGCAACCAAAAGTATTGAAATAAGTTTCTTCATTATAGCTCCTCACAAAGGGCAACGGCAAGCTTTACAGCCTCCTTATAATCGCCCATATCTATCATTTCGCAGTTTGAATGAATGTAAGCTGTGGGTATGGAAATTGCGCTCACCCTTGAGCCCTTGCCTGCAATTTGAATCGGGGCTGCATCTGTACCGCCTGCAATAAGCATTTCGCTTTGGAACTTAATTCCCCTTGCTTTTGCAATTTCCTTCATTTCCTTAACCAGCTGTGGGTTTGAAATAACAGAGGAGTCCTTGATTTTGATTGTGCATCCCTTTCCAAGGCTAACGTCCATTGGCTTGGAGCCCGGCTTGTCTCCTGTCATAGTAACGTCAACAGCTAGACCGATATCCGGAGCTATTCTGTAAGCGGCTGCCTTTGCGCCCCTGCCGCCAACCTCCTCCTGTGCGGAGAATACAAAGTAAAGGTCGTTGTTGCTCTTTACCTTCTTTAGCGCCTCAATAAGCACAGCGCATGAAATTCTGTCGTCAAAGGGTCTGCCCACGTATCTTTGGTTCATAAGCCTTTTAATGCTTGGCTTAACCACAAAGAAATCCCCAAGCTCCACCTTGCTTTCAGCCTGCTTTTTGTTCCTTGCGCCGATGTCGATATACATATCCTCTACCTTTGGTAGGTCCTTTGAGCTTTCAGGCACCAATACACCACAAACGCCCTTTTCGGAAACAACCTCACAAAATGCGCTTGACAAGGTGTTAATACCGCCAACAGGGCTAACCTTGATGTAGCCGTCGCTTGTGATAAAGGTTACAAAAAATCCTATCTCGTCCATATGGGCGCAGAGCATAATTTTCTTGCCCTCTCCCCTTTTGTGCACAATAAGGTTGCCTATGTTGTCAACCACAACCTCGTCTGCATATGGAGTAACCTCGTCTATAATTACCTCTCTTATTTTGTCCTCTCGTCCGGAAACTGAGGGCACCAGCATAAGCTTCTTTATTAGTTCAAACATTTTTCCACCTCTTTAACAATTGCCAAAACGGTCTTATATGCGCTTTCGTAATCCTCTTTATGAATTACGTCGCTTGGTGAGTGTATATATCTGGATGCCAGGGAAAGAACAGCCACCTTAGTGCCACAGGCGCTTTTTTGAATATTGGCAGAGTCGTTTCCACCTGAAATATATTTATTTACCTGATACTTAATCTCGTTTCTCTTGCACAGGTCCATAATATAGCTTATAAGACCTCTGTCGTAAATTGTGCCCTTGTCGGCAAAGGAAACTATAACGCCGTCCCCAAGCGTGCAAACCTTTTTGTCGTCGCCAACCCCGCTTACGTCTGCCACAGCCTTTGACTCTACAACAACGGCATAGTCAGGCTTAATTCTGTCAGTAACGCCGAACACACTGGAATACCCAACCTCCTCACGGCAGGTAAAAGCAATATACAAATCGTACTGAACTTCAATTTTTTCCGTGCAGATGTCCTTAATAATCCGGCAAAGGATTGCACAGCCAAGCCTGTCGTCAAGCGCCTTGCACTTGATTAGATTGTTGCCGTACTCCACATAGTCGGAAAGGAAGGTAAAGTATGTGCCCACAGGACACAGTGCCTCTGCCTCCTCCTTAGAGTCAGCACCGATATCAATACGCATATCCTTGGCAGGGGTTGCCTTGCCCCTTTCCTCAGAGGTAAGCAGGTGGATTGGCTTTGAGCCAATGGCGCCAACAACACCGTTTTCGGAAATTACTCTCTTTGATGAAAGGATAATTGGGTCCATACCACCCACATTGCCGAAGCGAAGAAGGCCCTTGTCTGTAACCTCGGTTACCATAAAGCCAACCTCGTCCATATGAGCATTGAGAAGCAACCTTTTGCCCTTGCCTGCCCTGTGGTAAATCAGGTTGCCTGTGTGGTCCTTGTATAGCTCTGCGCCACCAAGGTAATCCTTTATTTCCTCTTCAATCATATCCCTTACAAATTCCTCACAGCCACTTGGACCAAAGGCAAGGGAAAGCTTTTTTAGTAGTTCTGTCATAGCTCCTCCTTAGTGGTGATAATGGCCTTTAGAATATTTGAAAGTGATTTTAAGTCCTTTAGACTTACTATCTCGCTTGGTGTGTGCATTGACTTTAGCGGCACGCTGATAACAGAGGTCCTAACCCCTATGCCGCTGATGGAAATAGCCTCATTGTTTGTGCCTGTATAAGACGGGTCGCAGTTAATCTGATGAGGGATATTTTCCTTTTTAAGAAGGCTGATTATGTTCCTTGTAAGGGTCCTGTCGCAAACAGCAGAGATGCTGACGGATGCACCCTTTTGGCTTTCGATGGACTCATAATTCTCAATGCCCTCGCCCCTTGCGAAGTTAACGTCTGTTATGATTGCAAAATCCGGCTGAACACCGAAGGCAACCCTTGCAGGGCCTGCCTTGCCAACCTCCTCCTCAGCGGAGATAGCAAGATATACATCACAGGTAAGGTCCTTCTTATCTGTATTCATAACAGCATCAATAGCGGCGGCACAGCAAGCCTTGTCGTCAAGGCTGTTTGCGCACACATAGTCGTTTAGCAGGCAGTCAAGCCTTGGCTTGTAGGCAACAGGGTCCCCAAGCTCCACAAGCTCACAAAGCACATCCTTAGTATAGCCTGTGTCAATCATAAGCTCGGAAATCTCCGGCAGCTTGTTGCCGCCCTTTTTAAGGTGTGGCGGTGTTGAGGTAACAACGCCGTATATTTCCTTTTTGCCATAGATAATAACCTCGGTGGCAGGTAAAACACGGGTGTCAAGACCGCCCACGTTAACAACCTTCAAAAAGCCACCCTCCTTGATCTCAGTAACCATAAAGCCAACCGTATCAAGGTGTGCGTCGATTAGAACCTTAGGGGCATTTTCCTTCAGGGATTTTTTGGTAAGCACAAAGCTGCCAAGGCTATCCCTTTCTATCTTGTCAAAGCCGCTAAGACCACAAAGGTATTTTTCAGCCATCGGCTCATAGCCGGAAACTGTGCCTATGTGCACAAGCGACTCAAGAATTTTCTTTATTCCTTCCATTTTCTATACCTCGTATGGCGCAAATAAACGCCTGTGATTTTTCCTCGTAATTTTTATACATATCAAAGCTGGCAGACGCAGGGGAAAGCAGAACCGTGTCCCCCACCCTTGCAAGGCTGAAGGCAAGCTTAACCGCCTCATCCATTGTGTTTACAGTAAACACACGGCTTGCATTTTGCTTTGCCAAAATTTTATCTCTGTTTTCGCCCATAACAACGAGGGCATAAAGACCATTTGTCGCATCCTTTAGCGAGTCGTATTTCAGGTTTTTGTCGTAGCCGCCCATAATGGCTATAACACGGGACCTGTCAAAGGCACTAAGGGTGCATTTCGTCCTGTCCGGGGTTGAGTCTATTGAGGAGTCTACAAAAGAGACGCCATTTATTTCCGCCACCGTTTCCATTCTGTGCTTAACACCGCCAAAGGTGCTGAGCGCCCTTAAAATCGGCTCAATCCCTACAAGGTCGTAGGTAGCCGCAACCGCACAGAGCACATTTTTTATATTGAAGTCGCCAAGGAGCTTGATTTTCTCCTTGGGAAAAAGCCTTTTCTTGCCATAGTAAACATAGCCGTCCTTCAGGTATGCATGCTTGCCGCTAAGGGCACTTAGGTCGCCTAGGGAAAAGTAGCTTACATTTTCTCCCTCGAAAAGCCAACGGCTTGGCAGGTCTATCGGCAAAATTACACGGCGTGCGTTTTTTGTGATGTTCCTTTTTGAAAGCACATATTCGTAAAGGTCCGTGTGCCAATCCAAGTGGTTGGGTGTGATGCCTGTAACCACGGCTATATCAAGGCTTGGCACAAAATCAAAAAGCTGAAAGCTGGAAAGCTCACAAACCATGGTGTCCTCTTTTTTTACGCTGTCAAGATAGGTAATAAGTGGCGTGCCCACATTGCCCACAAGATAGCTACCCTTACCGCCCGCCTCAAGAATTTTATGGCACAGCGTTGCGGTGGTGGTTTTCCCGTCAGAGCCTGTTATGCCGATTTTATAGCACCCCAGCGCCTCCAGACTATAAGAAATTTCCGTATATACCTTGCCCCTGCCAAGAATTTTGTCGGGCCGCACCGAGGGGGAGCGAAAAACCGTGTCCTCACAGGTGTTAAGGTAATCCTTTCCAAATATGCCGAAAGTACCCTTAGGTAAGTCAATTTTCTCGTAATTTCTTACCACAACGGGTATATTTTTGCTTGAAAGATAGCTAAGCACAGCCTTGTTGGAAACGCCCAAGCCCAAAAGGGAAACTGTGCCAAAAGAAGGGTTTTCCATAATAAACCTCATAATATTATACTACATAAGGTGGTTAATTTCAATACTATTAAATTAAAATTTGTGTAAAATAAGCAGGTCCAAAAGCGCTTGCCTGTCAACGCCACAGGCTTGATACAGCATTGGAAACAGGCTGTCCTTGGTAAAGCCCGGCAGGGTGTTAACCTCGTTAAACACAAGAGAGCCGTTTTCTCTGACGAAAAAATCAAACCTGGCATAGTCCTTAATTTCCAAGGCGAAAATCAGCTTTTTTAGACACTCTCCCAACTCTTTTTTGGTTTTTTCGCTGATTTTTGCAGGAACTATGTATTCTGTTCTCTTGCCCTCATACTTTTCAAAATAGTCATAAAACTCTCCGCTGTGTCTTAGCTGACCTATTTCGGAAATTGAAGCTTTGCCGTCCCTTACGATTACGCCTACCTCAGTTTCTGTGCCCTTGATTTCTTCCTCAACAAGCACCTTGCTTGAGTATTTAAGCGCTGTGAATATTGCTTCTAAAAGCTCCGCTTCTTTCCTTACCCTTGTTACTCCTACCGAGGAGCCACAGCGGCAGGGCTTGACAAACAGAGGGTAGCCTAATTTCCTTGCTTTTCTTAGCACCTCTGCCTCATTAAAGCCCCGATGCACCACAATATCCCTTGCCACAGGCACTCCGCTTTCACGTGCCACCAGCTTAGTCAGATGCTTATCCATGCAAAGACTGCTTGAAAAGCTGTCGCACCCTACGTATTCTATGCCCATTAGGTCAAAAAGTCCTTGCATGCGCCCGTCCTCGCCCATCTCTCCGTGCATAGCAAGCAGGACCTTGTCGGGCTTATAGTGGCTTTTGCCTGCTATAAATGCTCCTTTGTTAAGGTCAATTAAAATCGGCTCCGCTCCCCTTTGCCAATGGTCCTCTAGTATTGCTTCCTTCTTGGCTTTTACTCTATACCACTTGCCCTCTTTTGTTATACCGATTACAAAAATATCATATTTACCCTCGTCAAGACTACAAAGCATATTGTATGCCGTGGACAGGGACACCTGATATTCGTTGCTTTTTCCACCAAAAATCAGACACAGGGTGGTCCTTTTCATCATTTCACCCCCAAAAATTACTCTTTATTAGGTTATGTTTAGCAGGGTGTGTATGACACAAAAAAAGAAACGGCTTTTTGCCGTTTCTCTTATTTTACTGAAAGTATTTTTCCGCTGGGCAGATATTCAATGTTGCAGCAGCAGCCTCGACAGAGCCTGTCGCTGGGAGAGTAGTCAAAGGCAAAGCCGCCAACGCTTTTTATTTTTCCGCTTGCAAAATATTCAAAGCCTGCGCTTCCTATTCTCTGCACCTTGTCGCTACCGTAATAGTCCACGTTCACCCTGCCGATTTTCATTATTTTACCGCTACCGTAGTATTCAAGCACATCGTCGCCAATTTTTGAAATTTTTCCGCTACCGGGTATGTATCTGATTTCCGCTTTGCCAACTTTTATAAGAATTCCCCTTGCGCCGTGATACTCAAGCTCTGTTTTGCCGATTTTGGAAAACCTGCGGGAGCTACCGTAATACTCAACAGGCACAGCACCGATTCTCATAAGCCTGCCGCTGTTGTAATAATCAAAGGCTATATTGCCAAGCCTTGCAATTCTTCCGCTTGGAGAATATTCAAAGTCGCCCTTGCCCTCAACAAAAAGCTTGCCCTCGTGACTGCAATATACGCCCTCGCCAAGCTTAATAAGATATATAACATCCTCTGTATAACAGGGCTTGCCCTTAAAGTCGGAATTACAGATTACAACACCCGCATTTCCCTCCAGCGTTACCGCCACCGCACCAACAGAGCCATTTAAGTCAATTTGAAAAAGCATAATACGTCGTCTCCCTTGATTGTTATCTCTACTTATAATATAGCACAACGTCCTTGGAAATTCAATAAATTTTGGAGATTGTTATTCCATAACAGATTAAAAAAGCCACCTTTGGGTGGCTTTTTGTTTATACTAGCATAAAGCTTGCAAACGGCTTGCAGGTTGAGTCCTTGCCGATAAATACTTGGAACTCGCCCTTTTCAGAAACGTGCTTTAGCTCACGGTTCCAATATCTTAGCATTGGCTCGGTAATTTCAAAGGAAACTACCCTTTCCTCGCCCGGGTTAAGCTCCAGCTTTTCAAAGCCCTTAAGCTCCTTTACAGGACGGACACAGCTGCCCTTTACGTCTCTTATGTAGAATTGAACAGCTTCCTTAGCCTTATACTTGCCTGTGTTCTTTATTTTTGCGCTGGCAATAAGCTTGTCGTCTGCGCCCATTCTTGTATCGCTTAGTGTAAGGTCGCTATACTCAAAGCCGGTATAAGAAAGACCATAGCCGAATGGGTAAAGAGGGCTGTTTGGTATATCAAGGTAGGAAGAAGTAAAGCGCACATACCTTGCGTCGTCCGCCTCTGCCTTTGGTCTGCCTGTTGTGTAGTGGTTGTAGTAGATTGGGCATTGACCAAGCGCACGTGGGAAGGTCATTGTGATTTTACCGCAAGGCACAGCATCGCCAAATAACAGATTGGCGCAGGCATTTCCGCCCTCGGTGCCGGGCATCCACATATTAAGAATTGCAGGTGCGCTCTTGTCAAGTCTGCTTATTGCAAGAGGTCTACCTGTAAACAGAGCCACAGCAACATTCTTATTTGCCTTGAGGATTTTGTCAAGGAGCTTATATTGCACCTGTGGCAAATCAATGTCGGCACGGCAGTTTGCCTCGCCGGAGTAATCCTGATGCTCGCCTAGGCAAAGCACAACGCACTGGCTGTTCTTAGCAAGCTCACAAGCCTCGTCAAAGAAAGACTCGTCGGTAGCATCATACTCTATCGGACAGCCCTGGGCATATTTTACCTTGTCGCCAAGGAGATTTTTAAGTCCCTCGAAAACGCTGATTGTTTCCTCTGCCTTACCGCCACAATGCCAGCTGCCGTGTATCTTGCCTGTGTTGCCAAGTGGACCGATAACTGCAACGCTGTCTACATCCTTGCTAAATGGCAAAATGCCATCATTTTTAAGAAGAACTGCGCTTTCCTCTGCTGCTCTTCTTGCAATAGCACGGTGCTCCTTGGAGAGCTGAACCGCCTTTGCCTCCTCAACATTTACGCTACGATATGGGTTGTCAAACAGGCCAAGCTCCTCCTTCAAATCAAGGATTCTTAAAACAGCCTTATCAATTTGCTCCATAGTAACCTTGCCCTCGTCAAGAAGCTCCTTAAGGTTCTCAACATAGCAGCTTGTCATCATTTCGATATCACAGCTTGCCTCCATAGCAAGTAAAGCGGCTTCCTTCTTATTCTCGCAGGCACCATGAGTAATCATTTCGGAGTATGCGCCGTAGTCGCTGATAATTACTCCGTTATAGCCCCATTCGTCTCTCAAAATTTCCTTTACAAGGTGCTTATTTCCGACACAGGGTACGCCGTCTACAATGTTAAAGGCGGTCATAACCATCTTTACGCCTGCGTCAACTGCGCTCTTGTAGGCAGGTAAATAATATTCTCTTAAGGTGCGCTCACTTACGTCAACGGTGTTGTAATCTCTGCCTGCCTCGGCTGCGCCATAGGCTGCAAAGTGCTTTACACAGGCAGCAATATTATACTTGCCCATATCGCCCTGATAGCCCTCGACAGTTGCCTTAGCCATCTCGCCATTTAGGTATGGGTCCTCTCCGCTTGACTCCATTACACGTCCCCAGCGTGGGTCCCTTACAAGGTCAACCATTGGGGCAAAGGTAACGCTCATTCCGTCCAGACTTGCCTCCTTAGCTGCCATTGCGGCAACCTCCTTAGCAAGCGCACGGTCAAAGGATGCAGCCACACCAAGATTGATTGGGTAAAGGGTGCGGTGGCCGTGAATAACGTCCTGCATAATCATAAGCGGAAGCTTGTATTTACTGTTTTTCAGATAGTTGCTCTCTGCATCTATCATTGTTTCAGCACCTACAAGGTTTAGTGATGTACCAACGTCGTAAACCATTTCCTTGTTCAGCTTCAAGGCGCTGTTTGGTCCTGTAATAATATCGTAGGTGCTTCCCTTTGTCAAATAGGTAGCTGTTGTAACTTGCTGAAGATGATAAATTTTTTGCTCAAGGCTCATCCCAGCAAGAATTTCTTGTGTTCTCTTACTCATATTTTCTCCTCCAAGGGTGTGTATATACATATTTTACCACGCACGCACGGGCTTGTCAATAAATCAAGTACAATAATTAAAAGCTTTGCTTTTAAAAATTCAAAGAAATCCCTACTTTGCAAAATTTGTACTAAATATTTGCTTCAATTTTTAGAAGTCAAACCGACATTTCAAGGGAATTAACAAATTTCAAAAAAGGTATTGACAATTAATAAAAACTGTGATATTATAATTAACGCACTTATGGATGCGCCCGTAGCTCAGCGGATAGAGTGCCCGGCTACGAACCGGTAGGTCGCAGGTTCGAATCCTGCCGGGCGCGCCAAATAAAAAATGGTAGAACTCACAAGGAGTACTATCATTTTTTATTTAACCGAACAAAATCGGCAGGATTCGAAGCAGCCGTTAAAAAACCTTTCGGGGAACGGTTTTAGGCGTTGACCGAAGTATTTTTCAAGGTGCTAACAACATTCACTCGCTTATACCTTGAAAAATGCAAGAAGGAATGCCTGCCGGGCGCGCCAAAACAAAAAGGAAGGCTTTTGCCTTCCTTTTTGTTTTGCTCTCGTCGAAGATTCGACATGTCTTTGAAAATTGTATTTTCAAATTAGGTTCGCAAGTGCAACGAAAGGCGGTGTGAGCTTGTTCACACAAGCCTCGGTGCAACTCGTTCCCACAGGGAACGCATCCTGCTAAACAAAATCGGCAGGATTCGAAGCAGCCGTTAAAAAGCCTTTCGGGGAACGCATCCTGCCCGAACAGTATAAAAGCCTTAATTATTCAATAGCTCCATCGCTTTTTCGATTGCCCAGCCTTGCATTTCTACAAACATTTTGCCCTTTAGGCTTTCGTACTCGAGCCACATAAATTGGTGGTCGGGTTCGGTGGGCTCCTTTACCTTTTCCAAAAGCTCGCCGAGGTAAAATGCTTGTATTGGGTGGAAATATCCAAGCCTTGGATGCCTTGTGTACATTTCGGCAGAGCAAAGACCTTGCCCTACGTTTACTGTATAGCCTGCTTCCTCAAGGCATTCTCGCTCGATTGCCTCCTTATGGCTTTCACCCTTGTCAATTCCGCCGCCTAAAAGGAAATAGCCCTTTGGTGTTTTGACAACGCCTATTTTACTCCCCTTTATTGGAATAATGTAAGCGCCCTCACGGTCTAAATATGAGGCGTTTTCCTTTGTGCCAAAAATTTTGTGCATTTTTCTCCACCCCTTAAGCGTTTTTCCTTTGCTGATATTATACCACTTATTAAGTGGCGGTTCATAGATATGTGGATTTTCTGCAAAAATGTGGGTCTGCCTTACAAAAAAAGAAAGAGCAAACACAAGATGTGTCTGCTCTTTTTTGTTTTTTATTCGCCAGCTGACATTGTAATTACAATTTCGCCACGGTCCGGAACTGCATCTACGTATGCAAAGCCATCCTCAATAAAGTAGCTTACTGCCTCACCGTTTTGTGTTGCGGAAATATCACTCCATGTGTCAGGAATGTCTACCTTAATTGTAAGAGCATGGTTATACATAATGTCATCAAGGGTGTCTGTCAAGGAAAGCTTGATTGTGTTGCCCTCGTAGGATGTAGTTTCAACTGTTGAGGTATAAGACTCTCTCAGGTACTGAATAAGCTCATTATATGAAGGAGCCCATACGCCTGTCTTATATAGATATTCAAGCTTTGAAATTGTTGAAACATAGGTTGCATGAATGTAACCATAGGATTTCATTGGGTCAGCCTCAACAGCGTGGATACAGTCAAGTGTAAAGCCGTTATTGTCAAGAAGATTGTTAATAGCGGTTTCATATGTACCAAGCTCAACGTGGTAAAGCTTGTAGCCGCTGTTGTTGCCTTCGCTATATACCAGCTGTCCGCCTTGCTCTACATAAGAGCCGCTGGTCTTCCACTCGAATCTGTAATTTTCAGCATCGAAGTAGTAAGTACCCTCGCCCTCGTAAAGCTCAAGACGATTTGTTTCCTCACTATATACATAGTTTTGAACAACAAGCTCCTCAAGCTCCTTGAGTGAGAATGACTTATAGCCTGCGAAGGTGTTAAGAACTACATAACTACCGCTATAGTCGCGGTTTTCGCCGTTGTCAATTGCAAGATCGTCCTCCGGATCATCCGGATCCTTGATAACAGGAATGCGTCCGCTTGCATCTGTCTTTGCGCCCTCAATCCATTCATCAAGCCAGTCGCCATATATTGGCTTGTTCGGGTCTGGCTCCTCCTTGCCATCCTCTGTTTTGGATTTATCATAGCCTACTACAACCTTACCAAAGGAGCCCTCAAGGTTAAGAGCACCAAGTGCGCCACCTGCTGAATAGAACTTACCGTCCTTAACAAAGAAGTATAGTCCCTCAGACTGGTTAGCCTTAGACTGATATGCGTTCATATTACCCCAGTTAACCTCTTTTGTATATTCTGCAAGAAGGTTGAGGTATGTTCTGTCGCCACCATTACGTCCACACTGCATCAAGCCGTTAATGTAGATCGCTGTTGTGTCAGAGGTTGCACCGTTTGGTGTTGCAAAGGAAAGAAGCTGCTGACCTCTGAACCTAGACATAAACCAGAAATGAGCGCTATTAATATCTGTGAGATAGTAGCTTTCATTGATTTGTGTCGAGCTATATGAGCCTGAGTGGGTTTGTGTATGGCTACCAAGATCAAATGCGCCTGTTGCAAAATATTTATGCCAGTTATCAACATAAATATCCATCATACCAATAGTCATAAGAACTGTTGCTTTATAACCAACGCCGTTGTTCCTTGCCCTATACTCGTTAAGAACAGGTGCGAACCACTCATATGTTGAAATATAGTTACCGTCGTCAAGACCCTGTGCCCAAGCGGCAGGAGCATTCTTAAAGTACTTTGTAACAACAGCAGGAGCATAGGTATCAGAATATGCTCTTGTCTTTGTTGCACCGCAGGTACAGGTTGATGTTTGTGTGCCCATTTCGGTTTCGGTAGCAACTGCAGTAACCTTAAAGTCGCTCCAGGTATGGCCTGTTGCCGAAACACGGTTTGTTGTAATTGTATATTCTCCGCATCTACACTGAACTGTTGAGTAGCCCGCTGTTGTACAGGTGGGGGCAACCTTAACAGTTGATGAATGCTTATCGCTTTGGAAGGATGAATGTAAGCATCCAGAATACCTGTCAAGATTCTTTGCTTCTTCAATTACTGTATATGGGTCAAATGAGTATACATAGCTTTCCCAATAAACAGGCTCGTTCAAGATTTGGAGCTGGAGCTTGCTTGTTCTTACACCATCACCATTATTAATGACAGCCGAGCATATAGCAATATTTGTACCACCAACATTGCAGAAATCGAAGGCGCCATTTGGATCGCCTGCGGTTGTAACCTCATATTCTCCAATGGTTACCCACTCTCCGCTTGCGTCCTCATAAAGCAGGCGGAACTTTCTGCCCTTGGTCTGTGCTGTTGCGAACTGAACAGCCGGTACAAGCTTTTCTTCACCAAAGTCAAGAATAGCCCAAGCCTTAACCTCTTGCTCTTTGGTAGCATGCTTTGCATTTGTGTACCATTCGGTACCAAGGTTTCCATCTATAAGAGAGCTACCACCGGAAGCATATTCATTATACTTTCCACTTACTGAAACATTTGTGGCGGAAGCAAAGCCCTGCGGAAGTCTGTATATTTCCTTGGTTTTTGCATAAACCTCAAACTCGTGAATCTTTGCCGGTGTAAATCTTGAACCATGAGTTACAACCGCTCTTACGGAGTCTGTATTAACAGGCTCTGATAAGATACACTCTAGGTATGCATAAACACCTGTATTCGCCGGTGCGTTTCGGTCATCAATTTCTCCAATCTTAACCCACTTGCCATCAATCAATGCCTCTATGTCGTATGAAACATAGTGGTTTTCTCCAAGCTGCCATGAATAGTAGCTCGGTACACTTAGTACTATCTTTCCAATATCAAATTTCTCATTGAAATTCAACTGCAAATATTCACCGGTGTATTTTGCGCCATCAACAAGAGTGTCAGCCTGCCAGTATGTTACATAATCTCTGTCGTTGGCATAACTACTAAGTGCAACTGTATAAAAAGAGGATGCAGTTGTTCCTGCAAAGTTATTAATATTAACAAACGGCTCATTTTCGTACTTTCCGCCTGTGTAAAGGAAGTTGTTAATTTCCAGGTCCTTCAGGTAGAACTGCTCACAAAGCGGTTCAATCACCTGTGAAATTTTGCCATGGCATACAGAGCATTCCTTTTGCTCCAATCCTGCAGTATAGTCGGTTGCCTCGTATACTATCTCGAAACTTGAATAGTCGTGCTTGCCTGTTGCCTCAATATAGTTGCTCTTTGTGTCCATGCCACAGCCATTTTTACAAACGGTGTGTGTATAGCCCTTTTCAGCGCAGGTTGGCTGATATGTCTTTACGTCAAGGTCGTGTCCAAGCGCATCAAGCTTTTCCTTAAATGGGCCTCTGCAAATTGTACACTTGTACTGAATCCAACCACCTTGTGTACAGGTAGCGTCCTGTTGCTTTGAAATCTGATAGTCATGTTCGCAGCTACTGGTTGAACCACTACTGTCGCCGGACCACCAAGCATCAAGTGTTATCTTTTTGGTAACCGTGTCGTTTTCAAAGTCCCATTTTTTAGCGCCATTGTACCAGCCATCGAAGGTAGCGCCCTCTTTTACCGGGTCCTTGGGTTGCCAAAGCTTATCGCCCTTCTTAACGGTAACATTGGAAAGGTCCTCGTCTGTTGTGCCACCTGCAAGATTGAACTCAATCTTGTATGATGGGCGGTTATCATCGCCACCGCAGGAGGCAAGGATAACAACACCGAGAAGCATAACCATTACCAAAAGAAGAGTTAATAATTTCTTCTTCATTTATCTACTCCTTTAGTAAAAGTTCCCCCAGCCTTAGCTGAGGGAACACTAAAATGCTTTATTTTACTGATTATTCAGCTACGTAATTTTCGCTTCTAACAAGAAGTCCAACCTCTTGCCAAGCCATCAAGCCCTGGTGTGAGGAGTTTTCGGAAATTCTGATACCGTCGATTCTTTCTCCAATATCAAATTTTGCTACACCAACAGAGCCGGATCTTGTAAGAAGCTGCCACTCTGTGCTACCCTCAGGTAGGTACTCTATTGTAAAGCCTACACCGGAGCCATCGGTAGCTGTAACAAGGAAGTCTGCGTATACTGTCTTTTGGACTTCGAATGTAAGGATAAGAGCAGAGTTGTTGCCCTGTAGTGTAGTTGTCCATGCGTCATCCCAAGCACCATTAGTAACACAACCATACTTGCTATCTCCACCAAAAGCTGTGCCGTCAACCTTTACAAGCTCACCGCCCATAGCTTCTTTACCCATGATGTTCTTAAATTGGTCTTTTTCAACAAATTGACAGTTTCTGCATGTTCTTTCTGCGCCAAGAACCTCAAGTGAGAAGTTATCAACCCAGCCAGCGCCCCAGTCGTGGCCTGTTGCAGGTGTCTCAGATCTTGTCTGCTTACTACCGCATTTTTCGCAATAGCTTACAGATATACCATCTTGTGTACAGGTTGGGAGCTGATATGTATCGTCCCAGAAGCCCCAAGCATGGTTGTATGTGTTATCGCTACACTTAGGAATTTCTTTCCATCTGGCAATAGCAACGATGAACTGCTGTGTCATAACTGTTGTAGCTCTTAGCTGAACAGTGTTGCCCTTAGAATCCTCGTAGAACCAACCCTCGAAGGTGTAGCCTTCTTTTTCAGGCTCAGGAAGGGAACTAACTCTATCATTGTAGTCAACGTCACGAATAAGCTCGTCAACCTCAACCTCTTCGCCATTCTCGTCTGTTTCGAGAATATGTCCGCCGGCAAAGTCAAACTCTACAGAGCCAACGGAGCCCGGTTCGCCCCAGTTAACCTGCTTCCACTTCGCAACGAGAATCATATCAAATTCAACCTTTGTGGTCTTTCTGATCTTGTCCTCAAAATCCTCGTCCTCTTCCTCGTACCAGCCGTCAAAAACGTAACCCGGTCTTGTTGGTGTTGGGAGTGTGCCAATTCTGTCGTTCTCTGCAACATATTTTTCCCACTCGTCGTATTCCTCGCCATCAACCTCGATAATACCGCCGTTAGCATCAAAGGTAACAACCAAGGAGTTACCACCGCAGGCAACAATCATAGGAAGAACGAGAACACATACAAGTAGAAGGCAAAGAAGCTTTACTAAAATGTTCTTTTTCATGATTTGTATTTCCTTTCAATATCATATTACAAATATTATAAGGGGGAGAACCGCCCCCTTTTCTTGCCCTTTTATTATATCACTTATAAAATATAAAGTCAATTAGGGTTTGAATTTTTGAAAATTTTCGACCTTTTGCACAATTTTTCAATAAAAAACAAAAGTGCACAAGCCGAAAAATTGTGCACTTTGTATGCCTTGTGAGAGTGATACGAACCAATTTTGGAACGGTCAAAACTCCCGTCTTTGGCGTTAAAATTTTTTGAAATATTTTTATATGTCGGCAAAATTTTGCCTTAAACACGAGCTTTTTGACTCGTTCTAAAATGCCTTGCACCTAAAACCTAACTATTTAAAGATGGTTTTTGGTGCGGAGGAGGAAGTTTTACCTACGTAAGACAACGACGACAATCCTAAAAACGCTTCAAATAGCAGGCTCTAGGTTGGTTTGCTTCGCTCTCGCAAGGCATACGAATAATTGTCTTGTTTACAGGCTGTTTACATTGTTATCCTGTGGGCAATTTCCTTCAGCTTTTTGTTGATTTTCGCATCGGTTCCATCAGGCTCATATGTAACATCAAGAGGGCTCTTTTTTGTAAAGAAGCCGTACATTGTAAGGGCTGCAAGATATCTTCCGTAGTCGAGGGAAAGGTGGAAGCCGTCACGGTTCATATTAAGTGCGGCGCCGGGTCTGAACTCGTCCAAATCTCTTGCCAGCTCGATAGCATCCCCACAGGGGATGATTCTTAAGCCGTGATTGCTTGCATGCTTGGTTGATGCGGCAATAATTGCATTGTACATTTTCTTTCTGTCGTTGTCGTAGCTGGCAAATCCGCCGTGGGTGCTCTTGTCGTCGTAAGCCCAGGTGCGGTGGAATACAATTTCAGCCTTAGGGCACTTGCTTCTTACAAAATTGATAATATGGGTCATATAAGGCTCATAGGTCTCTTCCATACCGGAAAAATGGCTTACCTGCTGAATGGTTACAAAATCCCACTCGTCCTCTAAAAGAGTTTCCTCAATAGCTGCCTTTCTTACGTACTCGTCGTCAATCTGATAGTCGTAAAATTGGTTGTTTTCAACTATGTTGTTGTAGTGTGTTTCAAGAGAACAGCCGCCTATGTAAAGGTTTCTTACGTAAAGCTCCCCACCGCCAACCTTTTGCAGATATCTTGTTGCGTCAGAGGAAAAGCTGTTTCCAATGCAAAGAATTTTCATTTTTTATTTCTCCTTGTAATATATTCCTTGAAAGGTGCCTCTTCTGAAAAGCTCCTTATCAATATCATTAATAACCATAACCTTTTTTCTGCTCCAAAGAGGCGCTATCAGCTCGCTCTCCACCCCGTCGCCTGTAACCCTTTCGATTACCGTGTCGGGCGGTAAAAGCTCCAGCTGGTCGCACACAATGCCAACGTATTCGTCCTTTTCCAAAGGAGTATACTCTCCTGCCTCAAAAAGCTTGGCAAGGCGTGTGCCCTTAAGAACGTGAAGAAGGTGTATTTTTACCACGTCGGGATGCAAATTAGCGACACTCCTTGCGGTGTTTTTCATATTTTCACTATTTTCCGTCGGCAAGCCGTTTATGATATGAATGCCGATTTTTACGTTGGGCGCGCCCTTTCGCAGACGATAAAAGCAATCCTCAAATTCGCTAAAGCTGTGGCATCTATTTATAAGGGTAGCCACCTTATCATCCGAGGTTTGCAGCCCAAGCTCCACCGTCACGGGGATTTTCCTGCTAAGCTCATCAAGCACAGCTATCTTTTCATCCTCAAGGCAGTCGGCACGTGTTGCGATATCTACCATCACAGCACCCTCAAATTCAGACACGTGGTTGAGTATTTTCCTAAAGTTGTCCACATCTGTGTAGGAATTTGTGTATGCCTGAAGGTATGGTATAAAGCTATCAAGCTCCCATTTGCCCTTTAGCTTTTCTATGCCCTCCGAATACTGCTCCTTGGCAGGCTTAAGGGTGTCAATTGTGCGTGCACCGCTGCCGCCCGAGCAATAAATGCAACCCCCATACCCACGTCTGCCATCAATGTTAGGACAAGTAAAGCCGAGGTCCAGAGGAATTTTGCCGCACTTCTTACCGAAGGTATGCCTCAGATAATAGTCGTATGTATAGTATCTTTTGTTTGTGTCGGTATACTTATATGGGTTCTTGTCAACCTGCGACATTATCTCACCTACCCCTCACCACATAATTTTACTACATTTTAATTAATATTGCAATACAAATCGGCACAAATATTTATATAAAAAGCACTTGACAAATGTTTTTTCTTAGTGTATAATAGTTTCGCTACGCTACTATGGCTCAGTTGGTAGAGCACATCCTTGGTAAGGATGAGGTCATCGGTTCGATTCCGATTAGTAGCTCCAAAAAACGGCAGACCTCGGTCTGCCTTTTTTGTTTTATAAAATAAAAAGGCTTGCGTTTTTTGCAAGCCTTTTGCTTTTAGAAGTTTCTCTTCTTTTTCTTACGAAGATTATATTCTGAACGGGGATTGATAATCTCACGATAATCAAGATCGCCACGCTCAAGAGCGGTAACAATGGTTTCTGCCGTTGCAATGTTTGTGGCAAGAAGCACGTTGTGAACATCGCAAAGCCTTAAAAGATTTTGCTCAACCATAAATCTATTGCTGTAAAAATCGTCCATTTGCGGTGTGTTAGCACGGAAATAGAAAAGAATATCTATTTCGTCAAATGAAATTCTTGAAGCAATCTGCTGTTCTCCACCAAGCTCACCCGAAAGAAGCTTTTCTATCTTTAAGCCCGTAGCATCAGAAATGTATGCGCCTGTTGTGCTTGTAGCGCATATGGAATGCTTGCTGAGTATTCCACAATATGCAATGCAAAACTGAGTAATCAGTTCTTTTTTGGTATCATCTGCAATAATAGCAATTTCCAAGGTTAGCACCCCCCTAAAACAGGTTATCGTTCCTGTCTTATAATAACATATTTTTTCCACTCTTGTCAATGATATGTCAACATTTTTTAATATTTTTGCACAAAAATTTTTTCGGGGAAGGGCTTTTTTACACCCCTCTTCGTAAAATTGCACAAATTACTCTACACATTTGCCGTTTTCCCACATACCTTCAATCTTGTCGCCCGACTTGAAGGTATAGATGCCGAAGCCGTGTCTTTTTCCTTCCTTAAACTCGCCCTCGTAAACATCTCCGTTAGCCATAGTCTCCTTGCCGTAGCCATCACGCTTGTCCGCAAGATAGCCACCCTCGTAGCTTCCGCCTGTGCCGTAAACGTACTTGCCTGCGCCCTCTCTCTTACCGTTTACATACTCGCCCTCGTAGTAGCTGCCGTCTGTAAAGCTTTCCTTGCCAAAGCCGTTACGCTTATCGTTCTTGTACTCGCCCACAAAGGTAGTGCCGTCCTTATAATAGTAAGTGCCAAAGCCGTTTCTTAAGCCGTCCTTATACTCGCCCTCGAAGCTATCGCCCGAGGCATACTGCTCCTTACCATGACCGTTTCTTCTGCCACCCTTGTACTCACCCTCGTAGTAGCAGCCGTTTTTGTAGGTGTATTTACCAAAGCCGCTTTTGGAATCTTCCTCAAAGTTACCCTCGTACATGTCGCCGTTTCCGTAGGTTTCTATGCCGTAGCCATGTCTTTTGCCGTCTAAATATTCGCCGTCGTATGTGCCGCCGCTGGCATAGGTTTCTCTGCCCTTGCCGCTACGCTTGCCGTTCAAATAATTACCAACGTAGATACAGCCGTTTGAGTAATAGTATTTACCCTCGCCATTTCTCTTGCCGTCCTTGTAAATACCCTCAAACTTGTCTCCGCCTATGTAGGTTTCAACACCGTAGCCGTTTCTTATATCGTCTACATACTCGCCCTCGAAGGTGTCGCCGTTTTCGTAAACGTACTTGCCTGCACCGTTTCTTGAGCCGTTTTGATAGTTACCCTCATATCTGTCGCCGTTTTTGAAGGTTTCAACGCCATAGCCGTTCTTTGCGCCATTCTTGTACTCGCCCTCATAGGTGCAGCCGTTTGCGTATGTGAAAATGCCACGGCCATCTCTTTTGCCGTTTACAAACATACCCTCATATTTGTCGCCGCTTGTAAATTCCTCTATGCCATAGCCGTTTCTTACATCGTCTACATATTCGCCGTTATAGGTGTTGCCGCTTGTACTTGTATAAACGC
Source organism: Clostridia bacterium (assembly GCA_017468115.1). Next base: position 27,366 of record JAFUJS010000010.1, read on the forward strand.
CTGCGCCGTTTCTCTTGCCGTTTTTGAACTCGCCCTCATATTTGTCGCCGCTTTCAAAGGTGAAAACGCCTTGTCCGCAAAGCTTGTTTTCTTTAAATCCGCCTACATAAACATCTCCGTTTGCAAAGCGCATGGTGCCATTGCCTGTCCTTACGCCCTCAACAAAATCGCCCTCATAAACACTGCCGTCTGACATTTCGTACTTTCCGGTGCCGTGAGGAAGATTGTTTTCAAAGCTGCCTGTATAAACACTGCCGGACGGAAGGGTAAGCACGCCAAAGCCCTGCTGTACATTATTTACCCATTCGCCCTCATATTTTTTTCCGTTTGCCCAAATATATGTGCCGTTGCCGTGAGGAACGCCATTTTCAACCTCGCCCTCATAAACATCGCCATTATCAAGCATAACCTTTGTATATTCTGCCATATTTAGCTCCTTAAGTGATAGTTTCCAATATATTCTAACATATACACGTGCACATGTCAACGCATGCGTGCATAAAAAACTTAAAAATAGTTAGTAATAATATATTGACAAATTAGATATCTTCTGCTATAATACATTATGATCTTTAAGGTCGATACAGAGATGTCGACAAGATTTGTAATTTTATAGCCAAGCCTACATCTGTGATGTAGCGGGTTTTTGTGCAATCTTGTCGCAGGACAAGATTTTTTTATTACTATGAGGAGGGCTTACAAATGAGAAATTATACTAATTTTTCCGTTGATGAACAATTTGTAAGTGCCATGCTTCCCGATAGCACTGCTTTTGCTAATTCCAATATTGTTATTTTTCCCGGTTTTTGTGATGTGCATGTTCACTTCAGAGAGCCGGGCTTTTCTTATAAAGAGACCGTTTTGACAGGCTCTCTTTCCGCAGCAAACGGTGGCTATACAGATGTATGCACTATGCCAAATCTAAATCCTGTGCCAGATAGCGTCGATAGCATCAAGGCGCAGCTGGATATTATAAAAAAGGATGCCAAAATCGGCGTTTACCCCTATGGCTCTATAACCGTTAATCAGGACGGGGCGGTGCTTAGCGACCTTGAGGGTATGAGGGAGCTTGCTGTTGCCTATTCCGACGACGGGCGTGGAGTGCAAAGCGACCAGATGATGGAGGAGGCAATGAAAAGGGCTAAGGCTCTTGATAAAATCATTGTTGCCCATTGTGAAATAAACGACCTTCTTAAGGGCGGCTACATCCACGATGGAGAGTTTGCACGCCTTAACGGAATGAAGGGTATTTGCTCCGAGAGTGAATGGGGACAGATAAAGAGAGATATTGAGCTTGTTAAGAAAACGGGCTGTAAATACCACGTTTGCCATATCTCCACCAAGGAAAGCGTGGAGCTTATAAGACAGGCAAAGGCTGACGGGGTCGATATTACCTGTGAAACAGGACCCCACTACCTCGTCTTTAACGATATGATGCTTAAGGATGAGGGTAGGTTTAAGATGAACCCACCTATAAGGAGTGAGGCGGACAGGCTTGCTCTTATAGAAGGAATAAAGGACGGTACAATTGATATGATTGCCACCGACCACGCTCCACACAGCGCCGAGGAAAAGTCCCTGGGTCTTAAGGACAGTAAGATGGGCGTTGTTGGACTTGAAACTGCATTTGCGGTTATGTACACACACCTTGTAAAAACAGGAGAGATTACCTTAGAAATGCTAATTGACCTTCTCTGCTACAACGCAAGGGAAAGGTTCAAGCTTCCTCTTGGAAATTCCTATACTGTATTTGACCTTGACAAGAAATTCAAGGTTGACCCCGCTGACTTTATGTCAATGGGCAAGGCAACCCCCTTTGAGGGCATGGAGCTTTATGGCGAATGCCTGCTTACGGTAAAGGACGGCAAGGCAGTGGTTGCCAACCATAAAATTGTTAATAATTAAGTGAAGATAAATGAAGGAGAAAAAAAGAAGATGGCAAAAAGAACAGATATCAAAAGAGTTATGATTATCGGCTCAGGCCCTATCGTTATCGGTCAGGCGGCTGAGTTTGACTATGCAGGCACACAGGCGTGTCTTGCGCTTAAGGAGGAAGGCTACGAGGTTATTCTTGTAAACTCCAACCCTGCTACAATTATGACCGACACAGTTATCGCTGATAAGGTATATATGGAGCCGCTTACACTTGAATATGTGGCTAAGATTATAAGACACGAGCGTCCAGACGCTATCGTTCCCGGTATTGGCGGACAGACAGGTCTTAACCTTGCTATGCAGCTTGAAAAGAAGGGCATTTTGAAGGAAAACGGCGTTGAGCTTCTCGGCACAAGCTCCAAGAGTATTGAAAGAGCCGAGGACAGAGAGCTGTTCAAGGAGCTTTGTCAGGAAATTGGCGAGCCTGTTATTCCTTCCGAAATTGCTAACAATATGGACGAGGCTATGGCAGCTATCGAAAAGATTGGCTTCCCTGTTGTTTTGCGTCCTGCATTTACCCTTGGCGGCACAGGCGGCGGCTTTGCTTACAACATGGAAGAATATGTGGAGCTTGCTGAGGGCGCACTTGCTGCATCCCCTGTTCATCAGGTGCTTGTAGAAAAGAGCGTTAAGGGCTTTAAAGAAATTGAGTTTGAGGTTATGCGTGATGGCGAGGACAACGCAATCACAATCTGTGGCATGGAAAACATCGACCCTGTTGGTGTTCACACAGGCGACTCCTTGGTTGTTGCTCCAATCCTTACACTAAACGAGCACGACCACAAGATGCTCAACGACAGCGCAATTAAGCTTATCAAGGCTCTTAAGATTTCCGGCGGCTGTAACGTACAGTTTGCTCTTAACCCAACCACCAGCGAATATTACCTAATCGAGGTTAACCCAAGAGTTTCTCGTTCCTCTGCTCTTGCCTCAAAGGCAAGCGGCTACCCAATTGCAAGAGTTACTGCTAAGGTTGCTCTCGGTATGACTCTTGACGAGATTGAGGTTGCAGGAACAAAGGCTTCCTTCGAGCCAAGCCTTGATTATATCGTTGCAAAATTCCCACGCTTCCCATTTGACAAATTTACAACTGTTCCAAACAAGCTTGGCACACAAATGAAGGCAACAGGCGAGTGCATGGGCATCGGCTCCAACCTTGAGGAGTGCCTCTTAAAGTCTGCAAGAAGCCTTGAAATTGGTGTTTGCCACCTTCATATGGCTAAGTTTGACGAATGGACCACAGAGCAAATTAAGGAATATATAAATGAATTCCACGACGACAACGCATTTGCAATTTGCGAGCTTCTTCGCCGTGGCATAACAACAGGCGAGCTTCATCAGATTACAAAAATTACAGAGTTTTTCCTAAAGTCCTTTGAAAAGATAGTTAAGATGGAAAAAGCTCTTTCTGACAATGTAAATAATGTAGCTCTTCTTAAGGAAGCTAAGGAAATGGGCTTTAGCGATAAGTATATTGCTAAGCTTTGGGGCACAAACGAAAGGGCTGTTTACACATTCCGCCACGAAAACGGAATTATCCCTAACTTCAAGATGGTTGATACAGCTCACGTTGGTGCATACACACCTTACTTCTACTCCTCATATCAAGGCAAGAATCAGTCCATTCTTACAGACAAGAAGAAAATTATCGTTCTTGGCGCAGGTCCTATCCGTATCGGTCAGGGTGTTGAGTTTGACTACTCTACCGTTCACGCAGTAAAGACTATTAAGGAGTCAGGCTACGAGGCTATTATAATTAACAACAACCCCGAAACAGTTTCCACCGACTACACAACCTCAGACAAGCTCTATTTTGAGCCGCTTACAGTTGAGGATGTTATGGAGGTTATTGAATACGAAAAGCCTGACGGCGTTATCGCATCCCTTGGCGGACAGACTGCAATTAACCTTGCCGCACCTCTTTACGAGCGTGGCGTTAAGCTTATCGGCACAGACTGTCAGGCTATTGACAGGGCTGAAAACCGTGATACCTTTGAAAAGATTCTTGAGGAGCTTAATATTCCTCAGCCAAAGGGTCAGGCTGTAACAAACATAGAGGACGGCGTTAAGGTTGCCGCTATGGTTGGCTACCCTGTGCTTGTTCGTCCTTCCTTCGTGCTTGGCGGTAGAGCTATGCAGCTTGTTGCCAACGAGGAGCAGCTAAGACATTACCTGAGAACTGCCGTTGAAATCGACGTAGACAAGCCTGTGCTTGTTGACCACTACATCAGAGGTAAAGAGGTTGAGGTTGACGCAATCTGCGACGGACACGACGTATTCGTTGCAGGTATTATGGAGCTTGTTGAGAGAACAGGCGTTCACTCCGGCGACTCCATAAGCGTATATCCATCCTTCTCCATCTCCGACAAGGTTAAGGGCAAAATCCTTACCTACTCAAAGAAGCTTGGTCTTGGCATTGGCATTGTTGGTCTTTTCAACATTCAGTTTATTGTTGACTCAAACGACGATGTATATATTATCGAGGTTAACCCACGTTCCTCAAGAACAGTTCCGTTCCTCTCCAAGTCCACAGGCTACAGCCTTGCTGACATTGCAACAGAGGTTATTCTCGGCAAATCCTTGAAGGAGCTTGGCATCTTCGACCTTTACCCACAGGAAAAGAAGAGATGGTACTGCAAGGTTCCTGTATTCTCCTACAAGAAGATTAGCGGTGTTGACGCTTACCTCAGCCCTGAAATGAAATCAACAGGCGAGGCAATCGGCTACGACGATACACTTAACCGTGCATTCTATAAGGCTCTTCAGGCATCCGGCATGCAGCTTCAAAACTATGGTACAGTTTTGGTTACTGTTGCTGACAGCGACAAGGATGAGGCACTACCTCTTATCCGCCGCTTCTACAACCTTGGCTTTAACATCGAGGCTACCGAGGGCACAGCTAAGTTTTTGAAGGAGCACGGAATCAGAACAAGAGTTAAGAAGAAGATTGGCTCAGGCTCCAGCGATATTCCGGAGTCTATGCGTCAGGGACATATCGCTTATGTTATCAACACCAGCGACGGACAGGACGATGCGTCCAATCAAAACCAAAAGGACGGCTACCAAATCCGCCACTTGGCTATCGAGAACAACATTTCTCTCTTTACCTCACTTGACACAGTAAGAATTTTGCTTGATGTTCTTGAGGAAATCACACTTACAATTTCTACCATTGATGCATAAGGACAAGAAATGAAGGACTTAATTTTTACAATTTCAACTAACAAAAAAATCGCTAAGAACACCTATGAAATGGTGCTTCTTGGCGATACAAGCGACATAAAATGCGGTCAGTTTGTAAATATCAAGCTTGATGGCTTCTATCTCCGCCGTCCAATCTCCGTTTGCTGTGTTGAGGGTAATGCCCTGACACTGATTTACAAGGTAGTTGGTCAAGGCACAGAGGCTATGGCGCAAATGGGCGCAGGCACCGAGCTTTTGGTGCTTACAGGGCTTGGCAACGGCTACGACACCTCAAAGAGCGGTGAAAAGCCTCTTCTTGTGGGCGGTGGCGCAGGCGTGCCCCCTATGTATGAGCTTTGCCGTCAGCTTGTGGCACAGGGCAAAAAGCCCTCTGTTATTCTCGGCTTTGGCTCAGCTGATGAAATATTTTACGAAAACGAATTTAAAGCTCTTGGTGCTACAACCTATGTAACAACCGTTGATGGCACCTATGGTGTAAAGGGCTTTGTTACAGATGCCTTTGATATGGTGGACTACACCTACTTCTACACCTGCGGTCCTGAGCCAATGCTCAAGGCGGTTTACAGCAAGAGCAACACAAGCGGACAGTTTAGCTTTGAGGAAAGAATGGGCTGTGGCTTTGGCGCTTGCATGGGCTGCTCCTGCAAGACAAAGTACGGAAACAAGCGCATTTGCAAGGACGGACCTGTGCTTGAAAAGGAGGAGATTATATGGTAAGCTTAAAGACCTCACTTTGCGGAATAGAGCTTGACAATCCTCTTATTCCTGCCAGCGGAACCTTCGGCTTCGGCTATGAATTCGCTGAAATTTACGACATAAATATTCTTGGCAGCTTCTCCTTTAAGGGAACAACTAAGGACCCTCGCTTTGGCAATCCTACACCAAGAATTGCCGAGTGCGAAAGAGGTCTTATCAACTCTGTGGGACTTCAAAACCCCGGTGTTGATAAGGTTATTGAAAATGAGCTTCCTAAGCTAAAGGCGTGCTTCCATAAGCCTGTTATGGCAAATGTAAGCGGCTTTTCGGTTGAGGAATATGTGCACACCTGTAAAATGCTTGACTCCGAGCCGCAAATCGGCTGGTTCGAGGTAAATGTAAGCTGTCCGAACGTGCACGGCGGCGGTATGAGCTTTGGCACCTCTCCTGAGGCTGCGGCAGAGGTGGTAAGGGCTGTTAAGGCGGTTACCACAAAGCCTGTTATCGTTAAGCTCTCCCCTAATGTTACAGATATTGTTGCTATTGCAAAGGCATGTGAGGCGGCAGGTGCCGACGGCATTAGCCTTATTAATACTCTTCTCGGCATGAAAATCGACCTAAAGAGCAAAAAGCCTGTTATTGCAAACAAGATGGGTGGCTTCTCTGGTCCGGCTATTAAGCCTGTTGCTATAAGAATGGTATATCAGGTTTACGAGGCAGTTAACATTCCTATCGTTGGCGGCGGCGGAGTTTCCACAGCCGAGGACGTTATAGAAATGATGCTTGCGGGCGCATGTGCAGTCGAAATCGGCGCGCAAAATCTGGTTGACCCTTATGCTTGTCCTAAGATTATCGAGGATTTGCCAAGGGTTATGGAAAAATACGGTATAAAAAATTTAAGTGATATAATTGGAGGCGCACACTAATGGGAAAAGACGTAATTATCGCTTGCGATTTTGCAAGCAAGGAGCAGGTTTTTAGCTTTCTTGACCTTTTCAAGGAGGAAAAGCCATTTGTAAAAATCGGTATGGAGCTTTTCAATGCAGAGGGTCCGGATATCGTAAGAGAAATTAAAAGACGTGGACACAAGATTTTCCTTGACCTTAAGCTCCACGACATTCCAAACACAGTTAAAAAGGCTATGGCAGTTCTCTCTCGCCTTGACGTTGATATGACAAACGTACACGCAGCAGGCACTATTGCTATGATGGAGGCTGCTCTTGAGGGTCTTACAAGAGAGGACGGCACACGTCCGCTTCTTATCGCTGTTACACAGCTTACCTCTACAAGCGAGGAAAGAATGAGAGATGACCTTCTTATTAACGAGCCAATGGACAAGGTTGTTATGCACTATGCAATGAACGCAAAGAAGGCAGGTCTTGCAGGCATCGTATGCTCTCCGCTAGAGGCTGAAAAGGTACACGCAACCTGCGGTAGCGACTTTGTTACAGTTACTCCGGGCGTTCGCTTCGCTGACGGCGACAAGGGCGACCAGGTTAGAGTTATGACCCCTGCTGAGGCAAAGAAGATTGGCTCTGACTACATAGTAGTTGGCAGACCAATTACTGCAGCAGCTGACCCTGTTGCGGCATACAGACGCTGCGTATCCGAATTTGTTGGATAAACAGGGCGGACAGGCAGACATAGAACAAAGGGCAAGGTTTAAGGACTAAAGCCACGTTCGTTCTAATCTAAACAAAATTTTAAGGAAAAAATTTGTAACCAAATTTTATTTCTTTTTGCCCTTTTAGGTGCGGTTGCTACTCTGGAGTACCCAGTACACCGACGTGTACGCACTCGCCCCTTCTCTGCCCACCTCTCTCCCTGTAGGGTTAGTTGGCTGGTTGGGCGGACAGGCAGACATAGAACAAAGGGCAATAAATCCTGCTAAAGCAGGGTTAAATCCTTACAGGATGAAATCACGTCGAATGCTCGTACGTGATGAAATCCAAGTAAACTTGAGTTGTATATTAGTTAATGAAAAGAGGTTTAAGTACAATGGAACAGTACAAGAGAGAATTTATTGAATTTTTACAGAGTGCCGGTGTTTTGAAGTTTGGCGACTTTACTGCTAAGAGCGGAAGAAAGATTCCTTACTTTATCAACGCAGGCGAGATTAAGACAGGCGAGCATATTAAGAAGCTGGGTCAATTCTATGCTAAGGCATATCTTGAAAAGCTTGGCGCAAAGAAGGCTGCACTTTATGGACCTGCTTATAAGGGAATTTCTATTGCAGTTTCCACCTCTGTTGCTCTTTCCGAAAATGGTCTTAACCTACCATTCTTCTTCAACAGAAAGGAAGTAAAGGACCACGGCGAGGGTGGTGTTTTCGTAGGCTACAAGCCACAGGCAGGCGAAGAGGTTGTTATTGTTGAGGACGTTATCACAGCAGGAACAGCTATTCGTGAGACAATGGAGATTATGAAGGGTGTTGAGGGCGTAAAGGTTGCCGCTACCTTCGTAATGGTTGACCGCAAGGAAAAGGGTCAGGGTCAAAAGGGCGCTATGGTTGAGATTGAGGAGGAGTTCGGCTTCCCTGTTTACTCAGTTGTAGACGTTTACGACATTATTGAATACCTAAGCGAAAACGAAGAAAATAAGGAAAATGTTGACCGTATCAAGAAGTATCTTGAGGTTTACGGTGCACAGGCATAAATATGAGAAGCTTAATTGATATAAAGGAGCTTTCCCTTGAGGAAATTGACTCCCTTGTAAATTGCGCGCTTGATATTATAGCAAACCCGGAAAAATACAGCACAAAGTGCCACGGCAAGAAGCTTGCTACACTTTTCTTTGAGCCATCTACAAGAACTCGCCTTAGCTTTGAGGCGGCTATGTATGAGCTTGGCGGAAACGTGCTTGGCTTTTCCGAGGCTAGCTCCTCATCCTCTGCAAAGGGAGAGAGCGTGGCTGACACAGCAAAGATGATTTCCTGCTATGCAGATATTATCGCTATGCGCCATCCCAAGGAGGGTGCGCCACTTGTTGCGTCTATGAATGCTACAATTCCTGTGGTTAACGCAGGCGACGGCGGACATAACCACCCAACACAGACTCTTGCGGATTTGCTTACCATAAAGCGCAAGAAGGGTCGCTTTGACAACCTTACAATCGGTCTTTGCGGCGACCTTAAGTTTGGTAGGACCGTGCATTCGCTAATTGGTGCTATGTCAAGATATAAGAACGTTAAGTTTGTGCTTATCTCCCCTGTGGAGCTTAAAATCCCTGACTATGTAAAGACAGAGGTTCTTGACAAGAACGGAATTGAATATGTGGAAACCACAGACCTTCAGGGTGCTATGCCGGAGCTTGACGTGCTTTATATGACAAGAGTTCAGAAGGAGCGCTTCTTTAACGAGGAGGACTATCTCCGCCTTAAGGACAGCTACATTTTGGACCTTGCCAAGCTACAAAATGCAAAGAGTGACCTTTCTATTATGCATCCGCTGCCAAGAGTTAACGAAATTAGCGTTAAGGTAGACAGCGACCCACGTGCCCACTACTTTGAGCAGGCACTAAACGGCAAATATATGCGTATGGCGCTGATACTTATGCTTCTTGGAATTAAATAGGGGGTAGGCTATGAATATTGATTCTATTAAAAACGGAATAGTTATCGACCATATTACAGCAGGTCGTGGAATGGAGCTGTACTCTCTTTTGAAGCTTGATACCCTTGACTGCTCTGTTGTAATCGGCAAAAATGTTGGTAGCCGTCAAATGGGCAAAAAGGACATTATCAAGATTGATGCAGATATTGAGCTTGATGTAACAATCCTTGGCTACATTGACCCGGACGTTACCATCAATATTATTAAGGACGGCAAAATTGTGGAAAAGAAGAGCGTTTCACTTCCCGAAAGGCTTGTAAACGTTATTTCCTGTAAAAATCCACGCTGTATCACCTCCTGTGAGCAGGAGCTTGACCAGGTGTTTACACTAACTGACAAGGAAAACAGAGTTTACCGCTGTCTATACTGCGAAACAAAGGCAAAATAATAAAAAAGCGACCCATGGTCGCTTTTTTAGTCCCTTGACAAAGCTATTTATATATGATAAAATATCTTTAATAACCTTTTAAGGAGCATTTTTAGATATGGAAGACGGCGTCAGTCGTAACAATATAAATATAAGGCATTACCTATGTTTAACAGCATAGGTAGTGCCTTTTACGCTTTTTCAAGAAATACAAGGAGATTTATATGACAACAATAATTATAGCTATCGCTTTGCAGATAGTCTTAATATGGCTTAACTCCATCTTTGCAGGTGCGGAGATGGCTGTGGTTTCCGCCTCTGTTCCTAAGCTGGAGAAAATGGCTGAGGACGGCAACAAGGGCGCAAAAAGGCTTCTTGCCTTAAGCTCAAACACATCATCCTTTTTGTCAACCATTCAGGTGGCAATTACTCTGTCGGCTTTGCTTGGCTCTGCCTTTGCGGCAGATAGCCTGTCAGACCCTCTTGCAGAGCTGATTACCAAAAGCGCGCAAATTACAGACCAAGCGTTAATTTCCGTAATTGACACAGGCTGTGTTATTCTTATTACAGTTTTGATTTCCTTCTTCTCTATCGTTTTTGGTGAGCTTGTGCCAAAGCGCCTTGCTATGAAAAACCCGGAGAAAACTGCCATTAGGGTGTCCTTACTTTTATCCTTTGTTTCAATCTGCTTCAAGCCCTTTGTTTGGATTCTTACAAAGACCACAAACGGCATTTTAAGGCTACACGGCATCAACCCCAACGAGCAGGAGGGGGCTGTCTCCGAGGAGGAGCTGAGGCTTATGCTCAAAAGTAGCTCACAAAGCGGAGAAATTGAAAAAAGTGAAAACGAAATGATACAAAATATCTTCGAGTTTGACGATATTTCCGTGTCCGAAATCTGCACACACAGAACAAATGTAACCTTTCTCTATTTAGACGATGATTATAACGAGTGGAAAAAAATCATTTCAAGCACACGCTTTGGATTTTTCCCCGTTTGCAGGGAAAGCACAGATGATATCGTGGGTGTATTAAGTGCAAAAAAATTCTTCCGAGGCGATTGCAGAGATATTGAAGCCGCTATGAAAAAAGCGGTTGAAAAGCCGTTCTTTGTGCCGGAAGCGATAAAGGCAGATACGCTTTTTGAAAAAATGAAGGAAACAAGAAACTACTTTGCCATAGTTGTTGATGAGTACGGTGGCACAAGCGGCGTTATTACAATGCACGACCTACTTGAGGTTTTGGTTGGCGACCTTGCAGACAAGGAGGATATTGAGGTTGTTGAAATTACCCGGATATCGGAGGACAAATGGGAAATTCTCGGCTCAGCTCCAATCGACGATGTAGAAAATGCGCTGAATATAAAGCTTGACGCAGCTGATTTTGACACCTTTGGTGGTTACATACTCGGTCAGCTTGACGTTGTTCCCGACGACGGCACAACCCTTACACTAGAAACCCAGCTCCTCACCATTGAGCTAAAGAAGATTGAGGACCGCCGAATAGAAAAGGCTATCGTTACAAAAAAGCCTCTTGATACAGAGGAAGAGTAAAAAAAGACGGACACGTGTCCGTCTTTTTTTGTTTTTCACTTTATTGTAAGTATGCTATCAAGCTCTTTTCTTTGTGGCGTTTCCGGGCAGATGTCAGCCTTGCCAAGGGCGATTACAACCACGATTGCCTCGCTGTCGGGAATTTCAAAATACTCTCTTATTTCCTTTTCGTGATAAAGACCCATAATCAGTGTGCCGTAGCCCATTTCGTATGCCTTAAGAAGTAGGTTTTCCACAGCCAAGCCGTTATCAAAGCACTCAAAGCCGTTGCCAAGGTGTGTCGGCTCCCCTCTTACGTAGCCGCTTTCTCCCTTAACTACTGTTGACACAATAAATGCGCCCACACCCTCGGTGCGCTCCTTGTTAAAGCTGGCAAGCATGCCTCTTACATCTGAAATAGCCTTTTCTGATTTTGCAACATAAAATCTTGCTGTTTCTGTGTTTTTCCAGCTTGGCGCCATTTGTGCCGCCGCAACAAGCTCTTTAATTTCCTCATCGGAAACTTCCTTGTAGGTATATTGTCTTATACTTCTTCTTTCATAAATTGCCTTTGTAAGCTCCATATTATCACCTCAAAATTCTATATTTGTAAGCAGTATTTTATTAAGCGCAGAGCAAAGCTCTCTTGCCACAAGCGCATGTCCTGCCTCGGTTGGGTGCACGCCGTCCCACATCCAGTATTTTGCCGAGGGAGTGTCTATAATTTTGTCAAAATGCACCTGCAACGGCACGAAAATTGCGCCAAATTCCTTGGCAATTTTCCTTGCCTTGGCTTGAACATTTTTCATTTTTCTTTTCTTAAAATCGTAGCTTGCAATATCACTTGGCGCTTGGGTGTCGATATATGCAAAGGGCTCCATAATCACAATTTTAAGCTGTGGGTTTTGTGCCCTTGCCTGCGCAAGCAGTGTTCTGTATCTTTCCTCGTAGCCGCTTGCGTCCTCGTCGTATTCCTTGCCCTCATAGCCGCAGTTTGTGTCGTTTGTGCCAATGAGCACACAGAGCACGTCGGGATTTTCAGAAAGGGTATCCCTTTCCCAGCGCTCAAGCAGCTCCTCTGTGCGGTTTCCGCTAACCCCACGGTTAATAAACTCAAAGCCCCTTTCGGGATATTTCATTGTAAAAAGCCCCGTTACAATATAGGCATATGTATGTCCGATTTGGTGGTTTTTGTCCCAACGGGAGCTTTCGTCCTTATATCTGTTTCCATCTGTGATGGAATCTCCTTGAAACAGTATTCTCATATCTTGCTCTTTCGTTTTTTTATTTATCTTAACACAAATAGCTCCCTTTTGCAATAGCATAAACCACATACAGCACAATGTCTGAACACTTTTTTTGATTATTTCTTAATTTATGATTATATTCTTCGCTTTTTCAACCATTATCTCCATTGACAAATTATTATATATTTGTTAGAATTAAGATGAATATATATTCTTTATAGGAGCTTTATTTATGAAAAAGAAATTATTTTTGACACTTCTTTGCGTTGTCCTTGCTGTCTTTGCCCTCAGCATTACAGCTGCTGCGGCAGACGTGCAGGTTGGCAAGCTTTGGTATTCCTTAGATTCATCAAAGCAGACTGCTGCATTGACAGCCTCTAATGCAACACAGGACTTTACAAACGAGGACGGCACCCTTGGCGATATCGTTATCCCTTCGGAAATTACAGTTGGCGATGTTACCTATGCTGTAACCGCCATCGACTCCCACGCATTTAGTGGTGCACAGAGCAGCTGGGGTAAAAACCAAACAATCAAAAGCGTTGTTATCCCTGCCTCCGTTAGCTCCATTGGCGCTCACGTATTTAGAGAGTGCAAATCGCTTGAAGCTGTAACAATTTATGCAAAAAATGAAAACGGCATTAAGCTAAGCGATGCTGAGTTTTATAACTGCACCGGTCTTAAATCGGTAGATATGGAAAAAAGCGATATAAACAACTTCGTTCAATACACTTTTTATAACTGCAACAAGCTTGCCACCTTTAAATATCCACCTAAGCTAACAAATATTGGTGGGCAATGCTTTAGACTTTGCTCAAGTCTAACAAATGGCGACCTTTCAAATACACAGGTTGCATCTCTCGGTGGCGGCGCTTTTTGGGATTGCAAAGCAATTACTAATTTCATTTTCCCTTCAACACTAACATCAATTAGCAGTAATGCTATTCAGGAAACGGGGGTTACTACTCTTGTTCTCCCACATAGTGTTACAACCTTGAACAACGACTGTATCGCTAACAACAGAAGTCTTTATATGCTATTTCTTCCTGAAATTGCAGAGAGCAACACAGGTATTAACGCAGGCGCTATTCACGAGTACTTCCCAAAGGTTGTAATTTATTCAGGCGACACATACAGTCATTTACTTGCAAGCGGCGCTTTGTTTTCATCATATACCGCTAAGCCATTTTCCGAGTTTGACCCAAATACCACATACACAACAAAAACCTTCTTCTATGGCGCAGATACATGCTCAAAGTGTAACGGCATGCCCGGCGAAAAGGAATTTGTGTTTGAGGGTGCTACCCTTCCTATGAAGGACCAGGAGCTTTGCACACACTGTGGTTTTGGCGATGTTACAAGCTATCCTGCTATAATTACACCGCTTGGCTATTCCTACTCCTACTACGGAGATAGCAAGGCTATTGACTCCGGTATTGCAATCGACTTTGAGGCTCTTGAGCTTTACAACTCTAAGGTGCCCGAGGAAAGCAAAATTACCAGCTACGGCTTGGTTGCTGTTCTTAAGGCAAATGTAGGGGACGGCACCGCCTTTGATGCAAATGGCGAAAGGAAGGCAGGCGTTATCCAGGTTGCATTCTCCGAGAAGGAAATAAAATACGACATTATTTCAATGAATATCGGTGGCTTTACCGACGAGGAGTATAACGAGGTTAAGCTAACCGATACAGAGGTTTATATTGCGGCTTACTACTTTATAGACGGCAAGGCTTACTACATTACAGGAAAAACAGAGGCACAATCACTTTCAGAGGCTGTTACCTACAATCAGCTATACGCAAACGACCCTGCAAACCAAGAATAATCAAAAAATACCACCCGTGAAATTGGTGATGTCCTTAGCGGAGAATTTTGACTTTGACGAAAGTGCAAGCATCGCATTTGACCAGTCAAATGTCAATGGGCTAAGCCCAGACCCATATTACAAGCAGAAAGAGGAAACAAATCGGTTTACAGCCGAAAAGTTTCCTCTTTTTCTGTTGGTTTAATGAAATCGTGGTTACACCACGATGAAATCTTCACTTCGTTCAGATGAAATCCAAGGCGTTGCTTTGGATGAAATCAAATCCGTCTAACTTCAACCCTGCGAAGCAGGATTTCATCGCCATAGCGATTTCATCCACCGAAGGTGGATTTCACCCGTCGAAATAGGGGTTCCCCGAAAAGTCGCAGGCTTTTTGGGGGTCTCGTGGACGGATTTGATTGCGTGTTCTCCGTTAAGGATAACACGCTAATCGGTCGCATTTTTTTATTTTGTTTCCTTTGTCTTGTGCCTGTGGCTCATAGAAATATATTCCTGTCTTGGGCAAACGTGCTGATAGCCCGGACGGATAATCTTTCCGTTTAGGAGCAGCTCCTCAAGACGGTGTGCGCTCCAGCCTGCAATTCTTGCAATTGCAAAGATTGGAGTAAACAGCTCGGTTGGTAAGCCAAGCATATTATAAACAAAGCCACTATAAAAGTCGATGTTTGCGCTAACGCCCTTATAAATCTTTCTTTCCTTGGCGATAACCTCAGGGGCAAGTGTTTCGATAAGCGCACAAAGCTTGTAATCCTTTTCAAGACCCTTTTCCTTAGATAGCTTTTCAACAAAGCCCTTAAAAATCTTTGCACGAGGGTCGCTAAGAGCATAAACCGCATGGCCCATACCATAGATAAGTCCCTTGCCGTCAAATGCTTCCTTGTTAAGGATTTTTGTAAGATACGCCCTTATCTCGTCCTCGTCGTTATAGTTGTTAAGGTTCTTTTTGATATTATCAATCATTTCAACAACCTTAGCATTGGCACCACCGTGGCGTGGACCCTTAAGGGAGCCTAGGGATGCGGCAATTGTTGAATAGGTATCTGTACCTGATGAGGTTACAACGTGTGTTGTAAAGGATGAGTTGTTACCACCGCCGTGCTCTGCGTGAAGCACCAGAGCAAGGTCAAGAATTTGCGCCTCAAGCGGGGTAAAGCTGCCGTCCTTTCTCAGCATATAGAGAATATTCTCGGCAGTTGAGTATTCCGGCTTTGGACGTCTTATAATTAGGCTCTTTTTCTTTTCGTAGTAAAGATAGCTGCGGTATGCGTAAACTGCCAAAAGAGGCATTTCGGAAATAAGCTGCAGGCATTGACGGAGCACGTTTGGAATAGAGGTGTCGTCCGCCTTGTCGTCGTAGGCATAAAGGGTCAAAACGCTTCTTGCCAAGACGTTCATCATATCCTTACCCGACGCCTTCATAAGCACATCACGTACAAAGTTACGTGGCAGGCTTCTGTACTTGGTAAGCAGGTCCCTGAACTCTGTAAGCTCTCTCTTAGTTGGCAATTTACCAAAGAGCAACAGGTACACAGTTTCCTCAAAGCCCTGACGGTTGTCGGTAAGGAAGCCGTCTACTAAGTCGTTTATGTTGATTCCACGATAGTAAAGCTCGCCATCACAAGGGGTTCTTGTTCCGTCAGGATTGTCTATGAATGAGTTGATTTCGGAAATCTCGGTAAGTCCGGCAACAACACCCTTACCGTCAAGGTCACGAAGTCCTCTTTTTACATCATATTTAATATACATCTCAGGCTCGATATATGTGGTGCTGGAGCATAAGTCCACATATCGCATAATCTGAGGAGTTAGCTTAGTAAGCTCTTTTTTTGCAGTTGGCATCCTTGCCTCCCTTCCGCATCCTTCAAAACGGGATGCTAAGCACACATTTTAGCGTGCTAAAGTAATAAAATATAATAAATTGTAGCACACAATTGTGAACAAGTTGTTAACAATTATATATTATTTATAAAAAATGAAATTTTATAGCTCAATATCGGTGTAGCGACTCAAAAATTCCCTTAAATAGGACACGGGCACGCTAAGACCGTTGTCAAAGCTTTTGTCCTGACTATACCCTGCAAAGTTGACACCGACAAGCTCCAGGCGGTCGTTAAGCAAGGCTCCGCCCGATGAGCCGTGGGCAATCTCTGCTGTATGATATGTAACAGGAAAATTAAGTGTGATTTCCCCGTGGCTTGTATCAACCTTGTAAACTGTGCCAAGGGTAATTGTATTTTGCTGGCTGTTTGGGCTACCGAGGGAAACAACAAGTGCACCAACCCCTGCATCCTTTTGTGCCAATGCTATGGGCTCAAATTCGGAAAGCCCCTTACTAAAGCGCAGGAGCGCCAGGTCGTAATCCTCGCTTTTTGAGTCGACTGCGCCCTTTTTGCACAGCTCAGCCTCGTGCTTATTGCCGTAGCAATCATAAACCACAATTTCCTTAAGCATATAGGCGCTGTTTGTTACCACGTGGTTGTTGGTAATAACGTAAGCATAAGAAAGGTCGGTATAGATAATCGCACCGGAGCCTCTGCTCTTTACCTCAGCCCCACCAAAGCCATAGCTTGTTCCGTGGGTACTTTCCACCATAACCATGCTTTGGTTTATATCGGTTGAAATTTTGTTTATGGTTTTTTCGGCATTGAAATCCGCCCTTGCATAGAAGGTGGTATCACGGCAAATTTCCTGCTTACCTAGGTCCACCCTGTTTTTTAGCGCCTCATCGCTTGTCCAATAGCTAAGGCTCAGGTATTCCCCTGTAAGCTCAGCGCCGCTTGGGGCACTAAGCCCCTTTACCTCCTCTGTGCCAAGCACGGTGCCACCATACATATAGGTAACGGTAAAGGTCTTTTCCTTAAGGGAGCTTATTTTATCATTGCTTTTTCCCGTAATGTTTAAGCGATAGCTAACTGCGCTGTCGCATTTTTTCTTTTCCACATTGAAGGAAAGCTCTATTTCCTCGTTGGCTGAAAGCTCCTTGGCTTCTGTTACATTTTCGGTTTCAAAAAATTCGTCTCCGTCCTCGCCAACAAAAATAAGACTGGCGGTATATTCATAAAGGGAAATCGGGCACGTGGCTTTAACTGTAAGGTCGCACCTGTCTCCCACCACCTCTTGGTCAATGCTAACAAAGTCAAAATACTTTCCTCGTACTGTGCCATCCTCTATCTCAAGCAAATCACAGCTGATAAGACAAAGCGCAAAAATCAGACACAGGGTAAGGGTAAGTGCTATTTTAAGACCTGTTTTTTTCATTGCATCACCTTCTTAATTAAAGTGGTCTTTTTGATATTTGTGAATTATTTCTTGGGTATTTATTAGGTGTTTCCTTCACCTTTTTAACAAGGACAATAGTTCTTTCCAGACTTTCGTTTTTGTCGGAAAGAGTATATCTTTTAACCTCTTCGATTTTTCCGCCAAGAAGGGCTATTGCATTTTGCGCCTCGTCTATTTCCTCATCTGTGCTTTGGGATTTCATAGCGATAAAGCATCCGCCCACCTTAACAAGCGGCAAGCAAAGCTCGGAAATTAAATTAAGCCTGCCAACGGCACGGGCGGTTACTACATCGAAGGCTTCTCTGTATCCTGCGTCCTGACCCAGCTCCTCTGCACGGCGGTTTGAGGTTTTAACATCAAGCCCCAGCATATTTGCTGTGTCCTGTACGTATTTTACCTTTTTTGTAACGCTGTCAACGGCAAAAACAGACACGTCCCCTCTTAAAATGGAGATTACAAGAGATGGAAAGCCACCACCGCAGCCTATATCTGCCACCCTTGCATTTTCCTTGATAAGGGGCACACACGCAGATGAATCCACCAGGTGCTTTAGTATAACACCGCCCTCGTCCTTAATGGCGGTCAGATTAAGAGTCTCGTTAACCCTTAGCATATGCCGAGTAAGCACCTCTAGGTCTTGAGCACTCTTTTCGTCAATTATTCCCCTTGTGGCAGGATTGTCCTGTGCCACCTCTATTAGCTTTCGTTGAAAGTCTGTCATTTTGCTTCTCCTGTTACACGCACTACGCTTTCGGGGGATGCCACCCTCAGGCATACATCGCCATAGCCATTTTCGTTTAGCGCATCCTTGGTTTTTGAGTACGCAAGAAGTGGTGTATTGTTTTCACGGCTAAGGTGGGCAAGCCCGATATGATTTGTGCCGTTTTGTGCAAGATGGACGCAAAGCCTTGAGCACTCATCGTTTGAAAGGTGCCCCCGCTTTGACAAAATCCTCTCCTTCAAAAAGGCAGGATATGGCCCACTTTTTACCATTTTTATGTCGTGATTTGATTCGATAATTACCGAGGGACAGCCTGTCAAATGCTTTACAATGTCCTCGGTTACAAAGCCGATGTCTGTGGCAATGCCCACCCTATCCCCGTCGCTGTCCTCTATTATGTAGCCTACATTTTGGGCGGCATCGTGAGGGATTGGAAAGGAATAGATTTTAAGGCCACCCACAAGGGCGCCATAAACCACGTCGTGAACGGCTGCCACCTGTGAAAGATAGGTGCCCTCTCTTACGTAATTTGCATAGGATGGGGCTGTGATATGCACAGGGATTCTGTGCTTTTTGGAAATCATTTCAAGTCCGCCCACGTGGTCCCCGTGCTCGTGAGTTACGAAGATAGCATCTATTTTCGAAAGGTCTGTATTAATAGAAGCAAGGGCGGTTTGTATCGCCCTTGCGCTTTTTCCTGCGTCGAAAAGCAGCTGTGCATCCTTGCCCTTTACGTAGATGCAGTTGCCGCTTGATCCGGAATATAATGTATACGCCTCCAGCATTAAAGCACCATAATTGCTCCGTCAGGACGGATTCTTAAAACATGGCATGCGCCTGTGCCGAATGCAGAGTCTATTGCCTCTCTGTACTGCTCAACAAGGCTGAACGGAACAAACGCCTGAATTGTACCGGCAAAGCCGCCACCGTGAACACGGAAGGCAGAGTCTGTGCCCGCAAGGGTTGAGTCAGTTATTGCAAGAGCCAAGGAAAGTCCCTGCTCTCTTACATTTTTGGTTGTATACACGTTTTGCAGGTACATAAAGCTGGAGCGACCGGATTTCTTTACATACTCAAAGAATTTTTCTACGTTCTTATCTCTTAGAGCCGCTGCCTGTGTTGCCACTCTTTCGTTTTCGTCAAAGAAGTGGATTGCACGAAGAATTGCTCTGTCTCCAACGGCAGGACGAAGAAGCTCAACAGAGGCAAGCACCTCTTTCTTGGAAAGCTGTCTTAGATATTCCTTGCCGAAGAACCTTGCCACGCTCTTCATTTCATAAGGCACGGATGCATAGTCCTCGTTAAGGTCGGCGTGGTTGCCGCCTGTGTTAACGATACAAAGGGCATAGCCCTCTCCGCTTAGGTCAAACGGGATTTTCTCAATTACAGGGGAGCTTGTGTCCTCAAAGTCGATATAAACAAAGCCGCCAACTGCGCAAGCCATTTGGTCCATAAGTCCGCAGGGCTTACCGAAGAACACGTTTTCGGCGTACTGCGCCATCTTTGCAATCTCGGTGTTTTCTACCTTTCCATCGTTATAGAAATAGTTGAGAATGTTACCAACCATAACCTCAAAGGCAGCAGATGAGGAAAGCCCTGAGCCCTTAAATACATTTGAGGTGGTGTATGCAACATAGCCACCCTTGTTAAGACCTCTGTCGGTAAATGCCCTTGCCATACCGGCAATAAGCGCACCGGACTTAAAGTAGTCGTCCTCAATGGGAGATGTATATGTATTGGTGTCAACGGAGTCCTCGTCAAAGCCCTTTGACTTGATTTTGATAACTCCGCTGTCGGTTTTTGCGCTGACTGCGATAATGTCCAGGTTAATGGAGCCTGCAAGCACCTTGCCGTGGTTGTGGTCGGTGTGGTTGCCGGAAAGCTCACTTCTGCCGGGAACGGAGAAAAGATATGCATCTCTTTCGCCGTAGAACTGGTAGAACTCTCTTACCGCATCCTCGTATCTTTCCTTTTGGGTCTCAACATTTTCCTCGCCGTAGATTCTTGCAAGAGTTTGGTTAAGGTTTCCGTTTTTAATGTAGCTTAAAAGCTCTGTTGTCTTCATAATTTTCTCCCGTTAGTTTTCTTTAATCAGGGTTACAGCTGTACCCTTAAATGTGGTTTTGTCAATTTCAAACAGTGCCATGTTGCACTCTGTTTCTCCCTCGGCAAAGTCGAATTTGGAAAGGAGCTTCGTTTTCAGACGATATATAACCGCTTCCTTTTTTACGCCAAGGATGCTGTCCTTAGCGCCGCACATACCAAGGTCGGTAAGATAGGCACAGCTTCCGTTGAGAATAGCGCCATCGCTTGTTTGCACGTGGGTGTGTGTGCCAAAGGCAACTGAAAGCCTGCCTGCAAACTCGTAGGCTATTGCCTTCTTTTCCCCTGTTGCCTCTGCGTGAATATCTAAAACGGCAAAATCGTAAAGCCCTTGGTTCTTGTCAAGGCACCTTTTTACCGCCTCGAAGGGGCAATTTGGGGTGTCCATATAGGCTTGACCCATAACATTCATTACAAGAATTTTGTAGCCGTCGATTTTTATAATGGTGTCTCCGTGGCCCGGCGCCTCGCTTGACATATTAAGGGGTCTTAAAATATTGTCCTCGTCGTCAAGATAGGTAAAGACGGAGCTTTTTCTGAAAACGTGGTTACCTGTTGTTATAACGTCAACGCCGCTTGCAAAAAGCGTCCTTGCGCTTTCCTTGTCTATGCCGTTTGGCTCTGCACAGTTTTCGCCATTGGCAATAACCATATCAGCACCGTATTTTTTTCTGAAGCCCCAAAGATTTTTTGATAGAAATTCTACCGAGCTTGGTCCGCAGATGTCGCCAATTGCCAGAATTTTGAAGGTGTTTTTCAAGTTTTTTCTCTTTTCTATGTCGCAAATGCGACTGTATTATCTCTTTTTAAGGAGCTGGTGCTTTTCGTCCCATAGCCTTTGTGAAAGGTCAACGTAGTAGTTGTGAGGGTTTTCAAACCTCAAAACCTCGTCCCACATAGAGGCAAGCTCCCTTTTACAATTTTCTCTGATTTCATTTACGCTTGGAGAGGTGTAAACGCACTTGCCCTTTTCAAAAATCGGGACAAGCAGCTCTCTTAGCTCGTAGTCCTCCATAAGCTTTCTTTTCCAGATGTGGTCAGGGTCAAAAAGCTCGTAGGGCTGGCTCCTGTCAATAACCTCGTCGTGGATTGTGATAAGGTCCGCCTCTGCCTTGCCTGTTTCCCTTGAATAGAAGCGATAAAGCCTCTTAAAATCAGGATTGGTGATTTTTGCCGCATTTTCGCTTATTTTAATTCTCGGAGCAATTTTACCGTTTTCCTCAACGGCGCAAAGCTTATATACACATCCAAACACAGGCTCGCTCTTTGAGGTAATCATTCTTTCGCCAACGCCAAAGCCGTCAACCTGCGCGCCCTGCATAAGAATATCACGAATGATATATTCGTCCAAGGAGTTGGAAACTATGATTTTGCACTCGGTAAGTCCTGCGGCATCGAGCATTCTTCTAACCTTTTTTGTAAGGTATGTAATATCACCAGAGTCAAGGCGGACAGCGCAATGCTTTCTTTCCTCCTCGGTAAGTGCCTCCTTAAACGCCTTGATTGCGTTTGGCACTCCTGACTTTATCACGTTGTAGGTATCAACCAAAAGGGTTGGGTTTTTTGGGTAAAGGCGGCAATACTCATAAAATGCGGTATATTCGTCGTCGAACATTTGCACCCAGGAGTGCGCCATTGTGCCACCTGCCGGAACACCAAACATAATGTCTGCCACTGTGCAGGCGGTCGAGGTACAGCCACCGATATATGCGGCACGTGCGCCGTAGATTGCGGCATCAGGGCCGTGAGCACGGCGAGAGCCAAACTCGGAAACGGGTCTGCCCTGTGCGGCACGTACAATTCTTGACGCCTTAGTGGCAACCAAGCATTGGTGGTTGAATATCAGAAGAATAAAGGTTTCAATAAACTGTGCCTCCATTGCGTTTGCACGGACGGTCATTATAGGCTCGCCCGGGAAAATTACAGTTCCCTCAGGCACAGCCCAAATATCTCCTGTGAAGGAAAAGCCCTTTAGGTATTCAAGGAATTTTTCGTCAAAAATCCTCTTGCCCCTTAGGTATTCAATGTCCTCATTTGTAAACTTAATGGACTTAATATACTCAACAATTTGCTCAAGACCTGCGGCAATAGCATATCCGCCGCCATCCGGCACCTTTCTGAAGAATACATCGAAGTAGGCAATCTTGTCCTTCATATCTGAATTAAAGTAGCCACGTGCCATTGTAAGCTCATAAAAATCGCAAAGCAAGGTAAGGTGTCTTTCGCTAATATTCATAATTTGCCCTCTTTTTCTTAAAAAATGTTGAATTTTTGCTTTTATGATTATATAATAAAATAAATAAGAGTAAATTGCAAGACTTTTTCTAAAAAAAGAGGTATATATGAATAACGGATTTATAAAGGTTAAGTGTGTTTCCCCTGAAATTAAGCTTGGCTCCCCTGAATTTAATGCTTCCCTTGTGGCAGACGAAATTCTTAAGGCGGAGGCACAGGGGATTAAAATTCTCGTATTTCCGGAGCTGTGTCTCTCGGGCGCTACCCTTGGAGATTTGTTAAAAAACGAGCTTATGCTAAAGGGCTGTGAGGACGGCATTAGGCAGATTATGAAAAAAACCGGCGGGGTTGATACCCTTGCCTTTGTGGGCGTGCCTGTTGGCTACCACGGGGAGGTTTACAGCTGTGTTGCTGTTTTGCAGGCAGGAAATCTCCTTGGCTTGGTGGTAAAAAGCTCCGTTGCCATTGACGACGTGCTTGGACAGGAGAAAATCTTTTCTCCGATTGAAAATTACTTCCCCATTGACGAATATGCAGGTGTCCCCTCACCTGTAAACGGCTCCCACCTTATCTTTACCTGCGAAAATGTAAAGGACCTGGTTGTTGGCTGTGAAATTGGTATTGATTCACAAAACGCATCTATTCTTACAAGGGCAGGTGCTACTATCATTGTTAACCCTTGTGCTTGCTACGAAACCGTAGCAAACGAGGAATACAGGCTTATGCTTGCAAGGGTAAAGAGCAAGCGCCATATATGCGGCTACATTATGTGTAACCCCGGGGAGAGTGAGTCAACCTCTTCCGCTATATTCAGCGCCCATAATATCATTTGCGAAAATGGCGATGTGCTTGCCGAAAACAAGCCTTTTTCTACAAAAACAGGCGATCTTGTGTCTGAAATTGATGTAAATTACATTGCTAACAAGCAACGAAACGGCGGTCTTGTGGGCAAGGGTCTTGCCGGCACCCTCGGTGGCAATTTTTTTCAGTTAAGGGTTGAGGATACAGCCCTTACAAGAAGGGTTTTGCCTTATCCATTCCTTTTAGAAAGCCAAGAGGAAATGGCAAAAAGATGTGAAAAAATTTATACTATGGAGTCCCACGCCATTGCAAGAAGGCTTAAGTCATCCTATTCAAAATGTGCGGTTATAGGCATCTCCGGCGGACTTGACTCCACCCTTGCCTTAATTACTCTTACCAAGGCAACCGACTACCTTGGCTGGGACAGAAAAAGCATTGTGGCAATTACAATGCCCTGCTTTGGCACAACCAACAGGACAAAGTCAAATGCTGTTTTGCTTTGTGAGGCGTTTGGAGTTACTACCAAGGAAATTAACATTTCAGAGGCTGTAAGGGTTCATCTTTCCGATATTGGAGAAAGCCTTGAAAGCCGCACGGTTACCTTTGAAAACGCACAGGCACGTGAAAGGACACAGGTGCTTATGGACGTTGCCAACCAGCTTGGCGGCATTGTTATCGGCACAGGAGATATGAGCGAGGTGGCGCTAGGCTGGGCAACCTACAACGGCGACCATATGTCAATGTATAATGTAAACTCCGCCATTGTAAAAACTCTTGTCCGTGCCCTTGTTGCAGCCTATGCCAAGGATGCAGACGAGGCAACCTCGAAAATTCTTTACGATATTCTTGACACACCCGTTTCCCCCGAGCTTTTGCCGGGCAAGGACGGAAAGATACAGCAAAAGACAGAGGACCTGGTAGGGCCATACGACCTGCACGACTTCTTTATTTATAATTTTGTTGGCAGAGGTTTTACACCAAGCAAGGTATATAGGCTTGCCACCATCGCCTTTGAGGGCATGTTTGACAAGGAAACAATTTATAAGTGGCTAGAGGTCTTTATAAAGAGATTTTTCACTCAGCACTTTAAGCGCTCCTGCTCTCCCGACGGCATTAAGCTGGGCTCCGTTTCTCTTTCCAAGACGGACCTTAATATGCCATCAGATATGAGCTACGAGCTTTATCTAAACGACCTAAAATCAGTTAAGAAATAACAAAAAAGACGGACACGTGTCCGTCTTTTTTATTTCATTGGGCAAAAAAGGCGAGCTGAATGGGAGCTGTTCTTAACGGAGAATTTGCACTTTGATAAAAGTGCAAGCATCGCATTTGACCGGTCAAATGCGCCTCGGGGTTCCCCAAAAATTCATAGAATTTTAGGGGTTCGCGAGAATGGGCTAAGCCCAAACCCATATTACAAGCAGAAAGAGAGAACAAATCGGTTTTAAATCCGAAATGTCCTCTCTTTTCTGTTGGTATAAAGTGATATTCTTTGCTGATGCAAAGAGTGATATTGTCGCACAGCGACAGTGATATTGAAGCCTTGCGGCTTCAGTGATATTCTATTCGCCCTAAACTTGCGTAGCAAATATAACT
>JAFUJS010000024.1 GCA_017468115.1 Clostridia bacterium
GTATGGCTTGGCGGTTGGCTCCGCTCTAAAGCTGGGCGCAACAAACACACTTTTTGACGGAACAGCACTAAAGGACGGTGCATTCTCTGTTTCATTTGACGACAAGAGACAGTACACCATCTTTGAAATGCAGGTTACAGGCATTACATCAGCTTACCACGATACGGAGCTGTTTGTATGCGCATATGTAATCGACAATGGTGTTGTAACATATATTAGCAATGGCGAAAACACAAGCACAGTTGACCCTGTTACATACAGCCAGATTGTGGCAGTAGAAGAGGGCAAGAGCACAGAAATTATAATTCCAAAGAAGGAGGAAAACGCATAATGAAATACACAAAGCCAAGCTATGAAAGAGAAGTAATAGCAAGCGAGGATATTATGGAGTTTTCTCCAAACAACATTTCTACAGAGGAAACCACCTTTGACTATGGCGACGGCAAGGGCGCAGTTGACGTAACAAAGGGAACCTCCACAGCAAACATCAAGGATTTACTATTCTAATTAAGAACAAAAAAAGGAGCGAATTTCGCTCCTTTTTTTATTTCCATATCGGTTAGGGGCGGATTCCATATCCGCCCGAAATGTTATCGTAAATGTGCCCTTGTTGAGTAGCCCTTTTATTGCTCGTCAAGCTTTAACTGATAGCCACCGGCACCGTTAAATGGAATGCCTAGATGCTCATATGCAAGCCTTGTTACGCATCTTCCACGAGGGGTACGGCTAAGGAAACCGATTTGCATAAGATAAGGCTCATAAACATCCTCAATAGTAATGCTTTCCTCGCCGATGGTCGCGGCAAGAGTTTCAAGACCAACAGGTCCTCCATCATAGAATTTAATAATGGTTTCAAGCATTTTTCTGTCAATGTTATCAAGACCAAGCTCGTCAATTTCAAGGGATTTTAGCGCCATTTTTGCAATTTCCAAGGTAATTACACCATCGCCCTTAACCTGCGCATAGTCTCTGACACGCTTTAGCAGTCTGTTTGCAATACGAGGTGTACCTCTTGAACGAGACGCAATCTCATAAGCGCCCTCATCATCAATGCCAACACTAAGCAGAGAAGCGCTCCTTTTAATTATAGTAGCAAGCTCGTCGGGAGTATAAAGCTCCAGCCTTAAAAGAACGCCAAATCTATCTCTCAATGGTGTTGTAAGCTGACCTGCACGGGTGGTAGCGCCAATCAAGGTAAACTTTGGTAGTGGCACACGGATGCTTCTTGCCGCAGGACCCTTACCAATAATAATATCAAGCACATAGTCTTCCATAGCAGGGTACAAAATTTCCTCAATAGAACGGGAAAGGCGATGTATTTCGTCTATAAAAAGCACATCTCCCGGGGCAAGGTTTGTAAGAATTGCCGCAAGGTCGCCCTGCTTTTCAATGGCAGGACCTGATGTAACTCTGAAATTAACGCCCATTTCTGCCGCAATAATGCCGGAAAGAGTAGTCTTACCAAGACCGGGAGGGCCATAAAGCAAAACATGGTCCAAGGAATCTCCACGGCCCTTAGCCGCATCGATATAAACCTTAAGCATCTCACGTACCTTTTCTTGACCGATATATTCGTCAAAGGTTTTAGGACGCAGGCTGATTTCCACCTCGTTGTCCTCGCCTGATGCCTCTGTTGATACTATTCTGCTTTCAAAGTCAAATTCTGTTTCTTCAATCATCGTATCACCTCAATAGCTTACTAAGAGCAAGCGGAATAATTTTCGCAACCTCAAGCTTAGGGTCAATTCCACCGAGAGCACGCTGTGCATCTGAACGAGAGTAGCCAAGCACCACAAGTGCCTCAAGTGCCTCGGAAAGATTTGAATTTTTAGGAACAGCCACAGTAGCACCACCGTCAAAGCCGGCAGTAGTGGTAGTAAATACCTGCTTAGTGATTTTGTCCTTAAGCTCCAAAATAACACGTGCGGCTGTTTTAGCGCCAATGCCGTTTGCCTTGGCAATAGCCTTTGTGTCCTCGGAGGTTATAGCCATGCTGAGCCTGTCGGGAGTAAGAAGGGACAAAATAGCCATTGCCGCCTTAGGACCAACACCCGAAACAGTAATTAACAGCTTAAAGGCGTTTAGCTCGTCAAGAGTTTTGAAGCCGCAAAGCTCCACACCGTCCTCACGCACTTGTAAATAGGTGTAAAGCTTCATTTTTTCATTCACGTGGGCGACAATTTCTTGATAGGTGTTGTCGCTGATTGTCAGCTTGTAGCCAACACCGGAGCAGTCCACCACGCAAAAGCCCTGCTCACAATATTCAAGATTTCCGTTTACATGGTAAATCATTTGTTATCTCCGTCGGTAATTTCTAAAATTACCTTTTTCTTTCTTTTTCTTTCAAGCACGCAAAGCACCACAAATCCGCCAAGACCAACAAGGCTTATAAGTGAGCCGATTATCCATTGCCACGGCACATATTCCATTTTAATGCTATATGTGTGGTCAGGGTCCGCACTTTCGGGTAAATCAAAGCCAAGCATAGAGTCAATACACTTAAAGGTTTCAACCCTCTGTCCATCTACATAAACCTGCCAGCAGGCATCGTATGGAATGGTAGAGAATACAGTGTCTCTTTCTGTGTTCTTAATTATACCCTCAATATATGTGTCACTGTAATTTTTAACATCAAGACCGCCCATCTTAAGAGCATCTGTGTTAGCCTTTAGCTTTTCGGGACTATACTGTATAAAGTAGTCCTCGGAGTCAAGAAGGAAGATTCTCTTAGCCTCAAAGGTAATCTTAACCTTTATACTGTCGCCTTCCTTGAACTCGCCAATATTGTGCACCTTGTATGTGTCGTTTTGGAACAAGGTACAAAGCAGCTCGTCGTTTACATGGCAGGTAGCGGGAGTATTGTAGAGAGTAGGCAAGAACATATAAATCTCGCCATCTCTAGTAGCAGTAATATTGAAAACAAAGGAAGCAGTTTCACGACCAGTTATTTTACGATAGCTGGTACCCTTTTTTGTTAGCTCCTCGTTGTTAGGGTCGGTCTCCTCATCTGCTGTTTTATAACAGCCGTCAAGTGTAACGGTGTATTTACAGCTATCATGCACCTCGCCATCGGAGCCCAGCATAGCGCTGAGAATGTTCTCCGCATATTCAAGATGCGTGTTAGTTGTTTTATCAATTTTAAGGTCCTTCAGCCCCTCGTCAACGGAATAAGCAATCGGCAAAGCGTAAGGATTATAGTAAACAGAGAAGGTCTTTGAAAGCTCAATAGGCACATAAAGGTTACTTACCTTATTTGTTGAGTTTCCTTCCTCGTCTACCTTGGTATTTTGCATAACATATCTGATGCCCAAAAGGGACTCGGCTAGCTCATTACCTGTAAGGTAAGTAGTAGTTTGAGAGTCAGCCTGGAAGCCCAGATTGCTCAGAAGGTCACGTGCCCCTTGGTTAAAGGTGGACGTGAATTCTGTAATGCCCTTTATATCAAGAGCAAGATTATCGTTAGGCTTTCTTTGGAAGCCCTTTTCAATTCTGTAAAAGGTTGGGTCAAACAGCTTGATTGCAGTTGCAACCGTCGAGGACTCATCAATAAAATATCTGTAAGCCTCTCTTGACGCCCAGCCCGCATCCTGCACCTCGTAGCTCCAGTTAATAATTGTGCTTGCATACGCTTCGATACAAACAGCAAGGGTAATCAAAAGAGTAAAGATCTGCTTAGCCTTAAGCTTGATAAACAGAATAATAAAGGTAGTAAGAAGTACAACTGCAATAATAGTGCCCCAAATCATTTCATTGCTTGGAGAAGCACTGTGCTGATTTCCACCAATGTAAGAAATAAGAGTAACCTCTTGGCAAACGATTAGCAGAACAAACAAAATTGCAGCACCAATACCGCCAATCAGCTTTCCTGAGCAGTCCTCAAGCGCCTCATAGCCCCTATATGCCATGCAAAGCAGAATAAAGGAGAAAATAAAGCTATAACGATAGTTAAGCCAAATAGGCATTTGAAAGCCGTGCCATACAAGGTCAATAGTATTGATTGAGAAGCTGAGCACAAAGATAATACAAAGCACAGAGTAGGCAATCTTTTCACGAAGAGGAGCCTTTTTTGTTGCGAAGTAAACAGGAACTAAAATAAGCGCCAGCGTGCCCGCATAAATATTCGGAGTGCCCTCGGCACGAATAGTGTCAAAGGAAGCAATAAAGGACTTGGAAATAAGGTCCAAAAGATTGAATCTGAGGTCGGGGGCAAAGCTGTTTTGCTGTAAATCGCTTTTACCAAACTGTAATGAATAGTAGGCAGAAGCAATAACGGCGCCTGCCATCAAAACAGCAATAACAGAATAAAGAACAATTCTGCCAAGGCTCCTTAGCCTGTGGTTAACCTCGCCGATTTTATCAATATCGGTAGCCTTGTGTGCAAACAAGTAAAAGAAGAAATACAGCACAACAAAGATACAAATCATATAGCCGATATAATAGTTGCTCCAAATAGCCATAAACAAGGAAATTATATATAGCTTAAACTTGTTTTCCTTGATTACAGACTCCACACCAAGAGTGATAAGAGGTAGCCAGATAAGAGCATCCATCCACATTGTGTTTGACTGGAAGATTGTAGCATAGGAGCAAAGAGCGTACATAGTAGAAAACATAACAAAGGCAGGTATGTTTTTCTTTCTTGTCCTGTCAAGATAGATAGAGAAGGTAAAGCCTGCAAGCCCGGCTTTGATAATCATCATAATAGCAATAGCCTCTGTTATCATTGCAGCAGGGAAAAATGCAACAATGAGTGAAAGAGGAGATGCCAGATAGTAGGTATAGTTTCCAAGAAACTCTCCGCCAAGGGAGCGCTCAAAGGTATAGAAAAGGGACGCCTGACCTGTAAGGACATCTCTAAACTGCTCAAAGAAATAAACGTATTGACCGTTCATATCAAGGGTAAGAATAGAGTTTTGACCATAAGGAAAGATGCCTAAAAATATAAATACAATGCTAACGATTAGAGAAGGAACTAAAAAGCAAAGGAAAAGGTAGCTCTTGGAGATAACCTTTTTTGAAAGCTTGTCAATTCCGTTAAACAAAAAGCCTCTTGTCTTATCAAGAAGGGAGGCCTTGCCCATATTATTATTCATTCTCATTTCCACCGGGAATAATTTTTTTAATCATTTTTTCAATCTTGACTCTGTCAAGGGTGAGGGTACGCTTACAGCCAACACACTCAATTTTAATGTCAGCACCCACACGCAAAACCTTAAAAAGCCTTTTTCCGCAAGGGTGTTGCTTTTTTAGCTCCAGGGTGTCGCCTATATTGATAACAGGTATAGAAGACATATCAGCTATCCTCCGCTTGAAAAAATACTCTATAATAGTTTACCACATTTTGTAAGCAAAATCAATAATATTTATTATAACTTAAAAAAATAAAATATATTTGACATGGAGCGCAAAATATGGTACAATAATCTGTAAGATTTTTGTTACTAAACGAACCGATTTAAGGAGGCTGCATGGTAATATTAGGCATAGACCCTGGCTTTGCCATTGTTGGCTGGGGCGTTTTAGAGTGTGTAAACGGCAGGTTTAGAGTTATGGGCTACGGCTCTATTCAAACCAAGGCGGGCATTCCTATTGAGGAAAGGCTTCGTCAGATTCACGAGGGTATGAACACAATAATCGACAAATATAAGCCCGACGTTATGTCAGTAGAGGAGCTTTTTTGGAATACTAACCAAAAAACAGGTATTTGCGTTGCAGAGGCAAGAGGGGTTATTATTCTGTCTGCACACGAAAAGGGTCTTAAAATTTTTGAATATACACCACTCCAGGTTAAGCAGGCGGTGGTTGGCTATGGTAGGGCAGAGAAAAAGCAGGTTATCACTATGGTAACAACGCTTTTGAATTTGACAAAGCCACCAAAGCCGGACGACACGGCGGATGCCCTGGCGCTTGCTATTTGCCATGGACACGTTGGCTCAAATGTACTTGGAAAATACTATAAAATGTGAGGACAAAATGTATTTAGCAGATAATTGGAAGGATTATGAGCTTTTAGACACCTCTGACGGTGAAAGGCTGGAAAGATGGGGAAAATATATTCTCATTCGCCCCGACCCACAGGTTATTTGGAAGGGTAAAAGGGCGCACAAGCTATGGAACAGCGCTCACGGCATCTATCGTCGTTCAAAGAGCGGCGGTGGCGCATGGATTAAAAACGATGTTCCCGAAAAATGGACAATCAAATATAACGACCTTACCTTCAACTTAAAGCCAATGGGCTTTAAGCACACAGGTCTTTTCCCTGAGCAGGCTGCTAACTGGGATTGGTTTTCAGAGCTGATTAAGGAAAGGCGCAAGGAGGGCAAGGAGGTAAAGGTTCTTAACCTGTTTGCCTATACAGGCGGCGCAACTGCCGCTGCTGCTAAGGCAGGTGCATCTGTCGTTCACGTTGATGCGTCAAAGGGTATGGTTGCCTGCGCAAAGGAAAATCTGCAATCCAGCGGACTTGAAAACGCACCTGTAAGATATATAGTTGATGATTGCCGTAAGTTTGTTGAGCGTGAAATTCGCCGTGGTAACAAATACGATGGCATAATTATGGACCCACCGTCCTATGGTAGAGGACCCGGTGGAGAGGTATGGAAGCTTGAGGATGCAGTTTGCGACTTTGTCAGCCTCTGTGAAAAGCTTATTTCCGACGACCCATTGTTTATGCTGATAAATTCATACACAACGGGTCTTAGCGCACTTACTATGGGCTATGTTCTTGACGTAGAGGTTGTTAGCCGACATGGCGGCAAGTCGGAAACTGCGGAGCTTGCATTACCTGTTACACAAACAAAGGGCTTTTTGCCATGTGGTGCCAGCGCGCGCTGGACAGCAAACAAAAAATAAAGGAACTAGATAAATGAATTCTCCCCTAATTAAGCTAGAAAATGTATCATTTAGCTACCCGGAAAGCGAGGGTGGCGAAAATAGCTTTGCTGTAAAAAACGTCTCCCTTGAAATCTGCGAGGGAGAGTTTGTGGCAATACTTGGGCACAACGGCTCGGGAAAATCCACCACCGCAAAGCTTATCAATATGATTTTGACCCCCAATAGTGGCAAAATTTTTGTGGATGGCAAGGACATCACCGACGAAAAAATGAGTGAGGATGATGTTTTTGAGGTCAGAAAAAAGGTTGGTATGGTTTTCCAAAACCCGGACAACCAGCTTGTTGCAACCGTTGTAGAGGAGGACGTTGCCTTTGGTCCTGAAAACCTTGGCGTCGCTCCCGACGAAATAAGACAGCGTGTTGACGAGGCTCTTGAAATTGTAAATATGAGCGAATATGCTCGTCATGCCCCCCATCGTCTTTCCGGCGGACAAAAGCAGAGGGTTGCTATTGCAGGCACTATTGCAATGAAACCAAGATGCATTATATTTGACGAGTCAACAGCAATGCTTGACCCTTTGGGCAGAAAAGAGGTTATGAACACCATCTTACGCCTGAACAAGGAAGAAAAAATCACCGTTGTTTTGATAACACACTATATGAACGAGGCGGTTCTTGCCGACAGAGTAGTGGTTATGAAAAACGGAGAAATATATTTAGACGGCACACCAAACGAGGTCTTTTCAGAGCCGGAAAAACTATGGCAGGCAGGACTTGAGGTGCCACAATCGGTAGAGCTTATGCACAGACTAAATACAGAGCTTGGGACAAAAATCCCCTTGGGAGTGTATGATTTTGATACTGTTGCAAGGCTAATTAAAGAAAAAATTAACTAAACATAGGAATTAAAATGTCGATAATTGAACTGAAAAATGTGAGCTTTTGGTATGGAAGAAAAACTCCATATGAAATCAAAGCGCTTGATGATGTCTCTTTAGAGATTGAGGAAAATTCAATAACTGGCTTGATTGGGCACACAGGTTCAGGCAAATCAACACTTGTGCAGATGCTAAACGGTATTCTGAAGCCTGATGAAGGTACAGT
The DNA here is from genome assembly GCA_017468115.1 of Clostridia bacterium. Next base: position 7,938 of record JAFUJS010000024.1, read on the forward strand.
TATTGTAGATGGCGAGGATATTTGGGCAAAGCCAAAGGAAATCGGCAAGGTCAGATTTAAGGTTGGTATGGTTATGCAGTACCCCGAGTATCAGCTTTTTGCCGAAACCGTAAGAGAGGATATTGCCTATGGCCCCAAAAATATGGGACTTGATAATGAGGAAATTACTGCAAGAGTAAACAGAAGCATAGAGTTTTGCGGACTTACCCCCGATATTTTGGAAAAGTCCCCCTTTGACTTGTCCGGTGGACAAAAAAGAAGAGTTGCACTTGCGGGAATTATGGCTATGGAGCCAAAAATTCTGGTTCTTGACGAGCCTGCCGCAGGTCTTGACCCTAAGGGTAGACGTGAAATTCTTAGCGGAATCAAAAAGTACAGTGAAATCAGCGGAACCAGCGTAATCATCGTAAGTCATAGTATGGAGGACATGGCTATGTATTGCGACAGAGTTGTTGTTATGTCGCACTCAAGCGTGTTAGCTAACGGCACCTGCAGAGAGGTTTTTTCTAATCACCGTCTGCTTTTTGACGCAGGTCTTGACGTGCCGGAAATTACAAGCATCGTTTTGGCTATGCGTAAAATAGGACTTGATGTGCCTGAGGATATTTATACAGTAGATGGCGCATACTCAGCCCTTAAAGCTCTTTTTGAGAAGGGAGGGCATATTGTATGAGCTTCGATGTAGGACTTGGACAATACTACGAGGCGGATTCTGTAATCCACAGGCTCGACCCCCGTACAAAGCTGTTTTTCACAATAATGTATATTGTGGCAATCTTTGTGGCTAAGGATGCCTATGCATTCATTCCGCTGGGTGCAATTCTGGTATTTGCCGTGATTTTAAGCAAGGTGCCTATTTTGACAATCCTTCGTGGTCTTAAGGCACTTGTGTTTATCGTGCTGTTTACAGCTGTATTAAATGTCTTCTGGACCGGTGGCACAACAGCAAGTATGATTTTTCAATATACAATAATTCCCGAAAAATGGACAATAACCCTTTATTGGGAAGGACTTTATACAGCAGGACTTTTTGCCATAAGAATTATTTGCCTGCTTGTTTGCACAACATTATTTTTCTCATATACCACAACTCCAATAGAGCTGACTGATGGTATAGAAACTGCACTTGCACCGCTGAAAAAGATTAAAATTCCGGTGCACGAGTTTGCTATGATGATGACCATCGCTCTTCGCTTTATTCCAACTCTTATTGAGGAAACCAATAAGATAATGAATGCCCAAAAGGCAAGAGGAGCAGACTTTAATAGTGGTGGACTTATCAAAAAGGCAAAGGCGCTCATTCCAATTATAATTCCGCTTTTCGTTTCCGCTTTCAGAAGAGCAGATGAGCTGGCGACAGCAATGGAATGCAGAGGCTACCGTGGCGGAAATGGCAGAACACGTATGAAAAAGCTAAAGATGCACCTAAGGGATATATTTTGGTTTATTATTCCAATTTTGCTTCTTGCAGGTGTAATCGTTATCAATATTTATGGAAATGGATTCAAACTCGGATGAAAAAGCTTTTACTCACAATTGCATATAACGGACACGCATACTGTGGCTATCAGCTTCAAGGGGAGCTTCCGACAATTGCCCTGATGCTAAATAAAGCGGCAAGGGAGGCATTTGGCTTTGATTGCAATGTTACAGGCTGCAGCCGCACCGATAGCGGTGTCCACGCACTTGGCTTTCAGGCAACTGTAGAGCCAAAGGATGAATGTAACGAAATAACAGTTCCAATAGACAAGGTTCCTATCGCTATGAATATAAAGCTGCCTCGAGACATTGCGGTTTTATCTGCAAAAGAGGTGGACTCCGGCTTTCATCCTCGATACGACGTTGTCAAAAAGCGGTATGTTTACAAAATACATGCAAGCCGTATAAAGAACCCATTTTATGTGAATTTGGCTCTGGAATATGGCAGAGAAATTAGTGACGAAAGCATCGAAAGAATGACACAGGGTGCCAAATTTTTCATTGGAACCCATAAATTTGATGCCTTTATGTCAGTTGGCTCAAAGATAGAGGATACCACACGCACTGTGTTCGATGCAAGAGTGGAAAGAAACGGCGACCTTGTGGAATTTACTGTCGAGGCGGACGGCTTCCTTTATAATATGGTAAGAATTATGGTCGGCACACTTTTGTGGATTGATAGCGGCAAAATTCAACCCGAGGACGTTAAAAAAATTATCGAGTCCCGAAACAGAGACAACGCAGGCTTTACAGCAGGGTCAGAGGGACTTTACCTTAAAAAAATATTCTATTAGTAGTTGACAAATGCCTAAAAACTGTTTATAATATATAAAGAATTAAAAATAAAGGAGAGAAAAGATGACAGTAAGCTTGATTTTTGACATTGTTATTGTGGCAATCTGCCTGTTTTTCGTAATTCGTTATGCGATTCGTGGCTTTGTTCGCTCACTTATGGCACTTGTTAAGGCAATTCTTGCGCCACTTGTTGCAATCATCTTTTGTACGCCTTTAGGAAAGGTTATCAGCAATGCCTTCTTCTTAGAATGGGGAAAGGGCACTGTTAGAGGACTTTTAGAATCCACATTACAATCAAATGGTACATACGCACTACACACAATTGTAGATGGTATTCCAAACTGGTTTATTAACCTACTCACCTCCGGTCTTGACCAGGAAACAACGGACAAGCTGTGGCTCCACTTTGTTAATGAAGAGCCGGCAAGTGCTGAGGTTGTTGAGGAGTTTACTGAAATTCTTGGCACACAGTTTTCATTGCTTATAGGCATTGTTATTGCGTTTGTGGCAATCTTCATTGTTGCTGAGCTTATATTCTTGCTTGTTGGCTTCTTGCTCAATCAGGCTGCTCAGGTTTCAATTGTAAAAACACTTAATGTTATTCTCGGTGCTTTGATAGGTGCTGTTATTGCGGCGTTTGTTGCAATGCTTGTGTCCCTTGCAATCGAAAAGGTATTTGAGTTTGGTTATTCATACTATCCCAACATCTTTAATATGGACTACGTTAATAATACAGTTATCGTTAAGTTCTTTAAGGACGATTTCTGGGAGTGGGTTAAGGGCATTGCAATAAAATAAGCGATTATAGGGACTGTATTGTGTATAGCAGGTACAGTCCCTGTTTTTAAGAAAGAGGAGGAAAGGAGAGCGAATGGGAAATATTATTATTGACATAGCAATGCTGGTTATTGCCGTAATAATCATTATAAAGTTTACCGTTACAGGCTTTTTCAGAAGCGTGCTTGATTCGTGTAAGCTTATAATTTCTGTTGTTTTGGCGTTGGTTTTAAGAGTTCCTGTTGCTAATCTGTTAGGCTCCTTGTTCTTCAAAAACGCAATTGTTGGCTGGGTGTCTACATCTCTTACCTCATTTTGTGAGTCTAACGGACAAACAGCAAGCATATTCTTTACATTGTATGATGGAAACGAAAGCAATTTTTACAACAGCATTCTGGTAAAATTTGGTGCTGATATTGAGCAGCTTTCTGCTGATTTCGACAGCCTTGCAGAGGGTAAAACAAGCGTTATTCCATCACTCAGCGAAAATATCGGTGGCGCTATGTCGAGTATGATTTGCTCAATCATTGCCGTACTTGGTGTTTTTCTGATTTCACTAATAATTTTAAGCCTGATAGTGCCGCTTCTTGACAAGCTAACCTGCTTTGACGGCATAAAGTCCGTAAACAGATTACTCGGCTTTGTTATAGGTGTAGTAATTGCTGCACTTGTTCTGTGGGGTATGAGCCTTGGATTATACACACTTTCAAGCTACGTTGGTCCGTTCACAGCAGGCTATTTAGATAAGGAAACGATAGATAAGTCCTTAATAGTAGGATTTTTCAATAAATTAAATGTATTAGGCTGGATTTCAATGCTGATACAAAAGTAGTACAAGAGGAAACAAACAATGGAAATGTGCGCAAGATGCAAAAAAAGACCGGCAACGGTTTATATAATGAAGCTTGAAAACAATGTGCAAAAGCAAGAGGGATTGTGCCTGGTTTGCGCAAAGGAGCTTGGTATAAAGCCTGTCAACGATATGATGACAAAGATGGGCATTACTGAGGAAGAGCTTGAAAATATGGAAAAAATGTTTAGTGAAATGCTTCCTGCCCTTAGCGAAAACGGCGAGGACGAGGATGGCGAGGACGGTCCTACCATTGATTTTTCCAAGCTTATGAAGAATGCGGGATTTACAGCAGGAGAGCAGGGCAAAAAGGAAAACAAGGGTGGCGACAAAAAGAAGAAGGATGAAAGAAAGCACTTAAACACCTTCTGCCACAACCTTACACAGGACGCAATTAACGGCAAGCTTGATAAAATTGTAGGCAGACAAAGAGAGCTTGAAAGAGTTATTCAAATTCTCAGCCGTCGCCAAAAGAACAACCCTTGCCTGATTGGTGAGCCGGGTGTTGGTAAAACCGCAATTGCAGAGGCGCTTGCACAAAAAATCGTTAGTGGGGACGTTCCACACAAGCTGAAAAATTGCGAAATTTACCTAATGGACCTTACTGCACTTGTTGCAGGCACTCAGTTCAGAGGTCAGTTTGAGGCTAGAATCAACGGACTTCTTAACGAAGTTAAGGCTGCGGGAAACATTATACTTGTAATAGATGAAATACACAATATTGTGGGCACAGGTAACTCAGAGGGCAGTATGAATGCCGCAAACATTCTGAAGCCTGCACTTAGCCGTGGCGAAATTCAGGTTATCGGTGCCACAACGCTTAAGGAATACAGAAAATATATCGAAAAGGATGCAGCCCTCGAAAGGCGCTTCCAGCCTGTAAAGGTAGAGGAGCCAACCATTGACGAGTGTATCGAAATGATAAAGGGCATTAAGCATTACTACGAAATTTATCACGGTGTAAAAATCTCTGATGAAATGGCAAAGAGTGCCGTTATAATGAGTGAAAGATACATCACAGACAGATTCCTTCCCGACAAGGCAATCGACCTGATTGATGAGGCTTGCTCACATATCGTTTTGCACTCTCCTCATATAAATGAGCGACACAGGGTCATTGAAAAGCTTGCTGAGGTTGACAAAAAGACCGAGGCTGTTAATGCAAAAATCGCAGAGGACGCAAGCGAAAGCAACTATAAAGCCTTAGCAGAGCTAAAAACCGAAAAATCCACACTCCTTCTTGACAAGGAAAGACTTGACAAGGAATGTGAAGGCACTGTTATGACTAAGCAGGACTTGGCAGGCGTAATTGAAATTTGGACAGGAATTCCTGCAAGCAATATCTCCGAGGAGGAGTTTGAAAGACTTGCCGGTCTTGAGGACAGAATCAAGTCAAGAATTGTTGGTCAGGACGAGGCAGTTAAATCCCTTACAAGCGCAATTCAAAGAAACAGAGCAGGCGTTAGTGTTAAAAAGCGCCCCGCATCCTTTATCTTTGCAGGCCCAACAGGTGTTGGTAAAACAGAGCTTGTAAAAACTCTTGCCAAAGAGCTGTTTAACTCCATTGACAACCTTGTAAGGCTTGATATGTCCGAGTTTATGGAAAAACACTCTGTTTCCAAGATTATAGGCTCCCCTCCGGGCTATGTAGGCTATGACGAGGCGGGTCAGCTTACCGAAAAGATTAGAAGAAGCCCATATTCCGTTGTTCTTTTTGACGAAATAGAAAAGGCACATCCGGATGTTTTGAACATTCTTCTTCAAATTCTTGACGAGGGTAAGATTTCCGACTCACAGGGCAGACTTATCAATTTTGAAAACACCGTAATCATTATGACAACAAACGCAGGCGCGACAGTAACATCCTCTCAAGCAGGATTTTCCTCCGATACAACACAGCTTGCAAAGGAAAAGACAGAAAAGGCACTTTCAGGCTTCCTACGTCCTGAATTTATCAACAGAATTGACGAGGTTATTACCTTCCGTTCTCTTGAAAAGGAGGACTTTGTTCGTATCGCAGGCATTATGCTTAACGATTTGAAGGAGGCACTTAGCGAAAGAAATATCGACTTTAGCTATACCGATGAGGTATGCAGCTATATAGCCGAGGAGTCCTTTAGCAAAAAGTATGGCGCCAGAAATATGAGAAGATACATTCAAACTCAAATTGAGGATAAGCTTGCACACGCAATTATTTTTGAGATTCGTGGCAACATTACAATGGCAACCGTATCTGTCAAAAAGGGCGAGCTTAGCGTTAAATGTAAATAAAAATTAATCTCCCTACCCAAAATAGGGAGATTTTTTATTGCCAATTTGCACAAAAAAACCACGCCGCAAAACACTTTAGTGTGTTAAAACGATAAAATTGTGAAAAAATGCACAAAACAAGTCAAAATATGATAAAAAAATCTTGAAATTAAGGGGCACGTGTGTTAATATATTTGTATATAATTAAAAGAAGATACCTAGGTATCCGATAAACATGAAAAGAAAAGAGGCTAAAAATGGCTAAGGAAAAGAAAATGGTTGAGCAAATCACCTCAATGGAGGAGGATTTTGCTAAATGGTATACCGACGTAGTTAAAAAGGCTGACCTTATTGACTACTCAAGCGTTAAGGGCTGTATGATTATTCGTCCATATGGCTACGCAATTTGGGAGAATATTCAAAGGCTTTTGGACACTCGCTTCAAGGAAACAGGCGTAGAGAATATCTATATGCCAATGTTTATTCCGGAGTCCCTGCTTCAAAAGGAAAAGGACCACGTTGAGGGCTTTGCACCTGAGGTTGCTTGGGTTACTCACGGCGGTACGGAGCCACTTACTGAAAGGCTTTGTGTTCGTCCAACCTCTGAAACACTTTTCTGTGAGCACTACGCAAACATTATTCGCTCATACAGAGATTTGCCAAAGCTTTATAACCAATGGTGCAGCGTTGTTCGTTGGGAAAAGACAACACGTCCGTTCCTCCGCAGCAGAGAGTTCTTGTGGCAGGAGGGTCATACAATGCATGCAACCGCAGAGGATGCAGAGGCAGAGACACTCCAAATGCTCAATGTTTATGCTGATTTCTTTGAAAAGGACCTTGGTATCCCTGTTTTGAAGGGTAGAAAGACCGACAAGGAAAAGTTTGCAGGTGCAGAGGCAACCTATACGGTTGAGGCTCTTATGCACGACGGTAAGGCACTTCAGGGTGGCACAAGCCATAACTTCGGAAACGGCTTTGCAAAGGCATTTAACATTCAATACCTTGACAAAGACAATACTCTTAAGTATTGCTATCAAACCTCTTGGGGTGTTTCCACAAGAATTATCGGCGCTATCATTATGACTCATGGCGACGATAGCGGTCTTGTTCTTCCACCAAGAGTTGCACCAACACAGGTTGTTGTTGTTCCAATCGCTCAGCATAAGGAAGGCGTTATTGAAAAGGCAACAGAGGTTTATGAGAGAATTTCTAAGATTGCAAGAGTAAAAATTGATATCTCTGATAACTCTCCCGGCTGGAAATTTGCCGAGTATGAAATGAAGGGCGTTCCTGTAAGGCTGGAGCTTGGTCCTCGTGATATTGAGGCTAACCAATGCGTTCTTGTCCGCAGAGACAACGGCGAAAAGACAATTTGCTCACTTGATGAGCTTGAAACAAAAATTCCGGAGCTACTTGGAGAAATTACACAAAATCTCTTTAACAAGGCGCAGGAAAACAGAAAAAATCGTACTTACACAGAAACAGAGCTTGATAGCTTCATTAAAACCGCCAGTGAAAAATCCGGTTATATCAGAGCACACTGGTGCGGTGATGAGGCTTGTGAGCTGAAGCTTAAGGAGCTTGCAGACGTTACCTCTCGTTGCTTGCCGTTTGGTGAGCAGGGTATAGAGGGCACCTGTATTTGCTGCGGCAAAAAGACCGATAAGCTGGTTTATTGGGGTAAGGCATATTAATTTTGAATTTATTTTGTAAGGAGTATACAAAAATGAGCTTTAAGAATGAGTATCTTAACGAATTAATGGAAAGAGTAATCAAGAGAAACGCAAACGAGCCTGAGTTTCATCAGACCGTTAAAGAGGTTCTCGAGTCTATCGAGCCTGTTGTTGAGGCACGTCCCGAGTACATAACAAGCGGCGTTCTCGAAAGAATGGTTGAGCCTGAAAGAATTATTAAGTTCAGAGTTCCTTGGGTTGATGACAACGGCAAGGTTCAGGTAAACAGGGGCTTTAGAATTCAGTTCAACAGCGCAATCGGTCCATACAAGGGTGGTATTCGTTTCCATCCATCAGTTTACGAGGGAATTATCAAGTTCCTCGGCTTTGAGCAAACCTTCAAAAACAGCCTGACCTCACTCCCAATGGGTGGCGGTAAGGGTGGCTCCGACTTTGACCCACAGGGCAAGAGCGATGCAGAGGTTATGCGCTTCTGCCAAAGCTTTATGACAGAGCTTTCAAGACACATCGGTGCAGACCTTGACGTACCTGCCGGAGATATCGGTGTTGGCGCTAGAGAGGTTGGCTATATGTTCGGTCAGTACAAGAGACTCCGCAACGAGTTTACAGGCGTTTTGACAGGTAAGGGCATCTCCTATGGTGGCTCCCTCATCCGTCCTGAGGCAACCGGCTATGGCGCAGTTTATTACACCGTAAATATGCTTGACTACTTCAAGGACACAATCAAGGGTAAGACCTTTGCAATCTCCGGCTTCGGTAACGTTGCTTGGGGTACTGTAAAGAAGGTTACAGAGCTTGGCGGTAAGGTTGTTACAATCTCCGGTCCTGACGGATACATCTACGATAAGGACGGCATTGCAACAGAGGAAAAGATTAACTTCCTTCTTGAAATGCGTGCATCCTGCCGTAACAGAGTACAGGATTATGCTGATAAGTTTGGTGTTCCTTTCTATGCTAAGGAAAAGCCATGGGGTGTTAAGGCAGACATTCTTATGCCTTGCGCTACTCAAAACGAGGTTGGCATGAAGGAAGCAGAGCAAATCGTTGCAAATGGCGTTAAGTATTATGTTGAGGTTTCCAATATGCCAACAACTAACGAGGCTGTTGCATACCTAAAGGCAAACGGCGTTATCGTTGCTCCATCTAAGGCAGTTAATGCAGGTGGTGTTGCGGTTTCCGGTCTTGAAATGTCTCAAAACTCTATGCGTTACAGCTGGAGCGCTGAGGAGGTTGACGAGAAGCTTAAGGGCATTATGAAGAACATCTTCGATAACTCCATCAAGGCTTCTAACCAATATGGTCTTGGCGACGACCTTGTTGCCGGTGCGAATATCGCAGGCTTTATCAAGGTTGCAGACGCAATGCTTGCACAGGGCGTGGTATAAAATCAAAATAGCAGGGTAAAATCCCTGCTATTTTTTTTGCTTTCACAAGGCAATCTTGTAAATTTATGGTTAATTTTGATAATTAACACAAAAAAATAAATATTATATATTGATTTTTGTGCAAAGTTATAGTATAATATTTACAGCGAAAAAAGCAAAAAAACATAGGAGGTTTATAATGAAAAAGATTTTCGCATTATTGCTTGTTGCTTTAATGCTTCTTCCATGTATCGTTTCTTGCGGCGGTGGCAGCGTTGTTCTTCATGATGATGAAGATAAGACACTTCCAATCGGTAGCATCAATTCTAGAGACGAATACGTAAAGGAAGATGCTGATAGAGCAAAAGTATATGACGGCAAAACCCTTGACATTCTTGCAACAGTCTGGAATGAGGGCGACCCGGGTGCACCTTGGTCCCAAGCAGAGCTTACACTTGAAAAGCTCAATCCGGATAATGAAGAGTCTATGGCGAGTGGCTTTGGTAGAGAGATTAACACATCACTTCTTAAGAGAGAACAGCTTATTAAGGATGTATACGGTGTAACTCTTAACTGGATTAACTCAAAGGGTAACGGTATTTCAAACATTCTAACCACAAACCAGGCAAACCCTGCAGGTGAAAAGTATCACATCGCTATGCCACGTATGTACGAGGCACAGACCCTTGTAGGTAACGGTATTCTTTTCAACCTTGCAAACAGCCCTAACATCGACCTTGATAAGTCCTACTTCAATCAGGTTGCTCGTGAGGCTTATTCTGTAAGTGGTAAAACATATTTTGTAGCTGGTGACTTCTCATTCCTTGATGAGTCCACAGCTAACCTTATTTTCTTCAACGTTGATATGGCTAAGACAATTGCGTCCTTCCCGAATGTATACAGCATGGTAGCAAGAGGTGAGTGGACACTTGAGCAAATGGAAAACGTTGCTCGTATCATCGGTGGTCAAAACATTGACGGTAAAGAGAACTTCCAGGATACTGACAAGTTCGGCTTCGGTACAACAAACCTTTCCAAGTTCTATCAGACAAGTGGCATTCAGCAGGTTAGTGTAAATGAAGCAACAGGTAAGTATGAAATCAGCCTTAACGACGAAAAGGTTTCTACACTTGTTCCAAAGCTAATTGAGTATAAGAATGCTGAGTGGGCTAGAACCGGTTGGACAGGCGACTACGGAGCAATGCAGAAGGCTTTTGGAGAGAACAGACTTCTATTCTACAATGAGGTTGTTCAAAAGTTCGATTACTTCGGTGAAGATAACGACAACAACATTAAGGCTGGTGCACTCCCAATGCCAAAGCTTAATGCTGACCAGGAAACCTATTACACACCAACCACATACCAGGCAGTTCTTATGTGTGTTCCAACAACAACACCAAGTAAGAATATGTCTACATACTTCCTCGATGTTCTTTCTTGGACAGGACAAGAGTATGTAATGGGCTATACCGTTAACGAGGACGGCGAGAAGGTGCTTAATGGTGAGGGTTACTACCAGAACATTTCCACAAAGGTTGTTGACTATAAGAAGGCAGGCGACACAATGGATATGGTTATGAACTACATCCTTGCAAACATCTGCTACGACGTTGGATATATGCACAGCTGGAATGGTCTTTTGACTAACGTTCAGCACGCTTCCTACTCAACAGAAAACAACACATTCCAACACGACTTTGAGACATATCGTGACGCAGCGATAGATACTCTTAAGACATGGAATGAAAACTGGGCAAAGAACGATTATTAATTTCCATTATAGACCAAATACCCACAGGGCAACCTGTGGGTATTTTTTATTATAAATAATATTGAAAATTAATACAAAATATGGTAAACTAAAATGGAATAAATCTCAAAGGAGAAAATCATGGCAATTCTAATCAACAACAAAGACAAAACCTACACATTAACCACAAAAAACACAATGTATCAAATGAAGGTTGATGAAATCGGTGCACTCGTTCACACCTATTATGGCGCAAAAATGGAGTATATGGATCTTCACTATTACTCAAGGTGCTCAACTCAACCAAGCTTTTCGCCAAACCCTGCTGATTCTATCGGAGTTTGTAATCAGTATACATATGGGGAAGCCAGTCAGGAGCTTTCCTGTGCAGGCATTGGTGACTTCCGTCTTAATGCCATTGGTGTTCGTAATAGTGACGGCTCCTTCGGTGTTGAGCCTCGCTTTGTAGGTGCTGAGGTTATAAAGGGCAAATATTCCATCAAGGGCTTGCCTTCATTCTACGGCGACGATGCCGACACGCTTGTTATCACTCTAAAGGACAATACTCACGATATATATTTCCATCTGTATTACGGCGTTTTTGAGGACTACGACCTTATTACAAGAAGCGTTGTAGTGGAAAACAAAACAGATAAATCGATAAGACTTGAAAAGGCTCTTACCTTAACCCTCGATTTGCCGCTTGGAAGCTATGATATGCTATATTTCCACGGCAGACACATGAGAGAAAGAATGTTGGAGAGAACAAGGATTAATCACGCACAAACAACTATTGAGAGTATGCGTGGCGCGTCCTCTCATATGCAAAACCCCTTTGTTGTAGTTTGCGACAAGAATGCCAATGAGGAATATGGTAGTGCGTGGGGTATTGCACTTGTTTATAGCGGAAACTTCAAAATTGCCGCAGAGAAGGACCAATGGGAGAAAACCCGTGTGGTTGCCGGCATTAACCCGGAAAACTTTAACTTTGAGGTTGTACCAAATGGCACCTTTGAGTGTCCTGAGGTAGCAATGGTATATAGTAATGAAGGCTTTGGAAAAATGTCCAATAGCTTCCACAAGGCTATAAGAAACAACCTTTGCCGTGGCAAATATAAAAATGCACAGCGCCCTGTTCTTATCAATAACTGGGAGGGCACATACTTTAACTTTAATGCTGACAAGCTTGTATCAATGGCTCACGAGGCTAAAAAGCTTGGCGTAGAGCTATTTGTAATGGACGACGGCTGGTTTGGAAAGAGAGATGACGATCATTCAGGCCTTGGCGACTGGACTCCAAACGAGAAAAAGCTGCAGGGCACTCTTAAAAACCTTGCAGAGCGCATAAATAACGAGGGAATGAAGTTTGGTATTTGGTTTGAGCCGGAGTGTATTTCCGAGGATAGCGACCTATATCGTGCTCATCCTGATTATGCCTTCAAAATGCCCGGTAGAGCACCGCAGATTTCAAGAACTCAATATGTTCTTGACTTCTCACGCAAGGATGTTGTAGACAATATTTATAATCAGCTTACATCTGTTTTAGATAGTGCCAATATTTCCTACGTGAAATGGGACTTTAACCGTCATATATCCGACCTTTACAGTGCACAGCTTCCTGCGGAAAAGCAGGGCGAGGTTTACCACCGTTATATGCTCGGTCTTTACGACCTTCTTGAAAGAATCACCACAAAATATCCGGATATTCTATTTGAAAGCTGCTCAGGCGGTGGCGGACGCTTTGACTGTGGTATGCTTCACTATATGCCACAGGTTTGGACAAGTGATAACTCTGATGCCATTGACCGTCTGAAGATTCAATACGGCACCTCATTCGCATATCCTGTATCAGCTATGGGCGCACACGTTTCCGTTTGCCCCAACCACCAAAACGCTAGAATTACACCGCTTAAAACCAGAGGAAATGTTGCATATTTTGGCACCTACGGCTTGGAGCTTGATGTAACTAAGATGACAGATGAGGAAAAAGAGGAAATAAAGCGCCAAATCGTTGAATTTAAGAAATATTATGAGCTTATTCAGCGTGGCGATTATTATAGACTCATCCCTCCATTCACTCCCGAGGAAAGCCTTTTCTGTGCTTGGGAAACTGTAAAAGAGGATGGTAGCGAGGCGCTTGTTTGTGCTGTTAGATACGAAAGTGATGCTTGCACACCACCATATTACGTAAAGGTTAAGGGGCTTTTGCCTGACAAGCTTTACAGAATTAACGATAGCGAAGAAACCTATTTAGGCTCTGCGCTTATGAACCTGGGCTTAGAGCTTAAATACGACTTTATAACATATCCGTCAAGGCTTTATCACATCACACTCGCATAAAATAAACACGGGCTAACTTTAGCCCGTGTTTATTTTATGTGTAAGAAGTTACACATAATTAATTACAACTTATTTTTCCAACATAACTAGTATATACTAAGCTTGAAATAAAAAAAGCAGGTGAAGTATGAGCAGCTACGGAAAAATCAGAATAAAAATAGACCAATTGATTAAAGAAAAGGGTCTGAGTAAAAACAAGCTTTGCCATATGGCAGAGATGGAGCGTACACAGTTAAATAATTATTGCAAGAATAAGATTACAAGACTGGATACAGACGTTTTAGCAAGGCTTTGTAATGCGCTCAATTGTAAAATTGAGGACATCATTGAGTATATTCCGGAATAAAAAAGGGCTATTAATTAGCCCTTTTTATAAAATTATGCCTTATAAATTTCTTCAAGCTTTTTATTGAATTCCTCGGCTGTATTGTAGCCCTGGAGCTTTAGCCTTGCGTTCATTGCGGCGATTTCCAAAATAACTGCAAGGTTTCTACCGGGACGAACAGGAATAGTAATAGCGGGAATATCAAGACCAAGGATGTTATATGTTTCATTTTCAAGACCCATACGGTCGTAAATCTTTCCATCAATCCAAGGCTCAAGCTTAATAACAAGTTGTATTTTCTCGGTTTCCTTAACTGAGCCGATACCAAAAATTCTTCTTATATCAACAATACCGATACCACGAAGCTCCATATAATATCTGATAATTTCAGGAGCCTTACCAACAAGGGCCTTTTCGGAAACCTTGCTGATTTCAACAGCATCGTCAGCAATCAAGCGGTGACCTCTTTTAATAAGCTCAATAGCAGTTTCACTTTTGCCGATACCACTATCGCCAAGAATCAAAAGACCAAGGCCATAAACCTCAACAAGAACACCATGCCTTGTGATGGTTGGCGCAAGATGCACGTGTAGAGAAGCAATGATAGAAGAAACGAAGCTGTTTGTAGAAATGCTGGTGGTAAAGAAGGGTATATTAAACTCCTTTGCCATCTCAATCATTTCAGGAAAAGGAACAAGGTCCCTTGCAATGATTACGCAAACAGGTCTTTTTTCCATAAAAGCACGGATTTTGTTATATCTGTCGCTTGCCTCAAGCTTTTCAAGATAAATAGACTCTGCACGTCCGAGAATTTGGATGCGTTCAGGGTCGAAATAATCGAAAAATCCGGTAAGCGGCAAGCCCGGACGGTGTATTTCAGCACGAGTGATTTTAATATTCTCCAGATTGTTTGGTGCATAGATGCTTTCCAACTTAAACTCTTCAATAAGCGTGGTCAGGGAAACAGCACCCGTGGTGGTAGCTTCATTTTCCATAGTTAACCTCCTCAGGTTCATTACGAAATAATTTTACCACACAGAAGATAAAAATGCAATAAAGAAAGGGAAAATATTATGAAATCAAGAGAAAACAAAAGAAAAGCTCCGCTAACAACCATCGAAATGGACGAAAACGGAGCTTTGATTTATAAGGAAAATTTGGAAGCAAGTGATGCTTTTACACTTCATGCCAATTCCGCAATCAATGTTAACCTTGTGAATATTGACAACATCGAGATAGTAGACGGCAGTAATTTGCCAAGCCTGTTTGAGGACAAGGAAAGGGAACGTGCATCAATCCTGCTTGACAAGAGAATAATCAGCATCTATCAAAAAATATCTGAAATGCGTGATGTGGCAAGAGTTAACGTTAAGGACTTTTTTGTAAGCTTTATAAACACTCTTCTAAACGACGTAAAGCTTGCTCACAGAACCTTCCGATTAAAAGTAAATTGCGAAGGTGAACTGGACCTATATATTGACCACATAGTTGCAATCAATGTGGCAACCATTTCTGTTCTTAATGAGCTAAATGAGGAAAACGCCATACAAATCAACCTTGAAGTGCTGAAAAGAGGCATGGTGCTTGAATTTGAAATGGAAACAGAAGAGCAGGACAACCTATATTTCAAGGAAGCCATTATGGATAAATATCCAAGGCTTGCAACTCGTCTTTCTTACATAGATTGCCTCTGTAATGAGGACGGCAACGGCTTCGAGCTTTCAGTAATCAACGGCAAGGCAAAGCTTACATATGAAATCATGGAGGCAAAGAGCGCAAAGGGAGCACTCCACCAAGCACCATTTGGACAGCTCAATGAATCCCTGCTATTGGAGCTTCTTTCTGTATTCTTTTCTTAATGATAAATCAAAAGCAGGGCAAGGATTAATGTAGTGCCAAAATCAATTCCCTCGCTGCTGCTTGCAACAAGAATTATAAGGGCGACTAGTAAAAGGTCGTCCTTTTCTATATGAGAAAAAATGCTTGAAAAGCTGTCCCTCAGCAGCTTGATTTGGTTTTGCTCCTTTGCCTCTTGCGGCTCGCTATAATCAGCTGGAGCATCATTTTCGTCCACACCTGTGTCGATAGATTCGTCTAAATCCGGCTTCTGAAAATCGCTTATGTAGTCGTTTTGCTCCGGCTCACTAATTTTTGTAGTAATAGCGCTTGGGCTAGATATAGGCTTGAATTCTGTTTCTCTATGGGTCTTTGTTTCTGTCTCGGGCGGCACTCTAAACCTGCTGCCGCCATAATTTGAGGGTATATTTATACCATTATTATATCTTGTAAACATCGTTTCCCCCTATGATTGCTTTCCCAGGTCAAGCCCGGCTAAATTTACAACATTAGCAAGAGAAGAAAGCCGCACTATGTTTTCAATAAGTCCCTGTCGGCTTTTGTTAAGATAAGGCTTGATAGCAAGCAAGAGGGGCGCACTCTTGGAAATTTGCTTGCTAAACTCGCCGATTGCACCTAAAGAGGCGGCTTGGTTTATACCCTCACTCTGGACGTCGGGCTCCTTCTTAACCTCCTTGCTGCTTTCATCTAAATTCGACTTGATTAAAGACAAAACGTCGGGTAGAGTGTCGCTAATTTCACCGTTTTTATTATTTTTCACTACCTCTGATATCTTACCCATCAGGTCAGGATTTGAGGTAATCGATGAGAGCATTTGCTCGAAATTATTCTCGCTCATTTTTGCTTTCCTCTTTTGTAAGCCTCAACCGCCTTGTTTATGTCGTCCTCGCTGAGAGAAGATAACGTTTGTCTGATTTTTGTCATATCACTGGGTCTTTCCAAGCTGGCAAATTGCTCGTTTCCACTCTTTTTCGCCACAAGCTGAATCGTTTTCCAAAGCTGGTCATCGTTCATCTTCAGAACAGCATCAATAGTTTTTTTATCAATTTTCATAAAAACACCTCCCAAAATTGCTAATAATATGTTATGATACTAGTTAGTAAATGGACACAACAGCAAAGGGTGGTGGCACAATGAAAATGCTTGTATTTTCAGATTCCCATGGCAGGGCAGACAGAATTGTAGAAGCAATTGATTTGCACAAAAACAATACAGACGTAGTAATATTTCTTGGCGACGGTCTTAGCGATATAGAATATCTAAGGCAGGGCTATCCTCAAATTGCGTTTTATATGGTAAAGGGAAATTGCGACTTTTTTACCGGCTCTGTTCATAGCGAGCAGGTTATTACATTAGATGGTATCAGAATTTTCATAACTCACGGGCATCTGTATGGCGCAAAAAGCCGTTATGAGAGCATGACCTATCGTGCAGCAGAGCTCGGTTGCGATGCTGCTTTCTTCGGTCATACCCACCTTGCAGAGGACAATATATATGATGTTTACGATAAGAGAATACATCTTTTCAATCCCGGTAGCATAGGCTACGAGGGCAGCTACGGCATAGTAAATACAAGCAAGGGTGTTCTTGTTACCTCGCACGCAAAAATTATATAATTTTTGTCAAATAGTGCTTGATTTGGCAGTATTAATATGTTATACTCAAATTGTACGTGTGTATCGTACGCAAATTGATTATTATTTGTTCGGAGGAATAAATTATGGAAAAGAAAATCAAAGTTGGTATCATCGGCTGCGGTGGTATCGCAAACGGCAAGCACATGCCAAGCCTTAAGCGCCTTGAAGAGGTTGAAATGGTTGCTTTCTGCGACATTATCGAGGAAAGAGCTGTTGAGGCTGCAAAGAAATTCGGTGTAGAGGGCGCAAAGTCTTATACAGATTACAAGGAGCTTCTTAAGGATGAATCAATTGATGTTATCCACGTTTGCACACCAAACAGAAGCCATAGCTTCATTACTGTTGACGCACTTGAGGCTGGTAAGCACGTTATGTGTGAAAAGCCAATGGCTATAAATGCTGAGGAAGCAAAGAAGATGGTTGATGCTGCTGCACGTACAGGCAAAAAGCTTACTATCGGTTACCAAAACAGACAAAGACTTGATGCTAAATACCTGAAGGCTGAGGCTGATGATGGCGTATTTGGTGATATCTACTACGCAAAGGCTACTGCACTTCGTCGTAGAGCAGTTCCTACATGGGGCGTATTTATTAACGAGTATGAGCAGGGCGGCGGTCCACTTATCGACATCGGTACTCACGCACTTGACCTAACACTCTGGACAATGAACAACTATAAGCCAAAGTATTGTGTTGGTACTACATATCACAAGCTTAACGACCAAACTGAAAGTGCAAACGTATTCGGCAACTGGAAGCCTGAGGAGTTTACTGTTGAAGATAGCGCATTCGGCTTTGTTGTTATGGAAAACGGTGCTACAATCGTTCTTGAATCCTCTTGGGCAATCAATATGACTGATACAAAGGAGGCTTGCACAACCGTTTGCGGTACAAAGGCAGGCGCAAGAATGCTTGACCAGGGCATTTTGGAAATTAACGGAGTTAAGCACAACAAGATGTATGAAACAAGACCAAACCTTGACGGTAAGGGTGTTGCATTCTACGATGCTGGCTCATATAACGCAGGCGCTGAGGAAGCAAGACAGTGGATTCAGGCTGTTATTAACGATACCACTCCAACAGTTCGTCCTGAAGAGGCATACTGCGTAACACAGATTCTTGAGGGTATTTACGAATCTGCAAAGACAGGCAAGCCATACTACTTCAACTAATAATTAAGGAAAGGGAACACAGCTTTGTGTTTCCTTTCACTATAAAAATTTGAGATTAATATAGCCAATCGAGCTTTCGCTTGGCACAGGAGATAATTATGAAACTCAGTGTTTTAGCTAACCTTTATGGTTCAAAGCCTCTTGATGAGGCACTAAAAATCATTTCCTCACTCGGTGTTCACTCCGTTGAAATCGGTGCAGGCGGATATCCCGGCAAGGACCACTGCGACCCTGAAAAGCTTCTTGCAGACCCAAAGGCTCTCGAGGAATTCAAAAACACATTTAAGAAATATGATGTAGAAATTTGCGCACTTGCAACTCACGGTAACCCTGTTCATCCAAACAAGGAAATTGCTGCTCAGTTTGACAAGGATATGAGAAACACAATTTTGCTTGCTGAAAAGCTTGGCATTGACACAATCATTACCTTCTCAGGCTGCCCTGGCTCCGATCCTGATGCAAAGCTTCCAAGCTGGGTAACTTGCCCGTGGCCGGACGACTTCCTTGATACACTTAACTATCAATGGAATGAGGTTATGATTCCTTATTGGAAGGAAGCAACTGCGTTTGCAAAGGCTCACGGTGTTACAAAGATTGCTCTTGAAATGCACCCAGGCTTCTGCGTATACAATCCGGAAACACTCCTTAAGCTCAGAGCAGCAGTAGGCGATGTTATCGGTGCTAACCTTGACCCATCTCACTTGATTTGGCAGGGAATTGACCCGGTTTTGGCAATAAGAGCGCTTGCAGGTGCTATTTACCACGTACACGCAAAGGATACAAAGGTAGACAAGGCAAACACATCTGTAAATGGTGTGCTTGACACAAAGCACTATGGCGATGAGATTAATCGTTCTTGGATCTTCCGTACAGTAGGCTATGGTAATGGCGAAACCTTCTGGAGAGATTTCGTTTCTAATCTCAGACTCGTTGGCTACGACAAGGTTCTTTCCATCGAGCACGAGGATAGCCTTATGACAATTGATGAAGGCCTTAAGAAGGCAGTTGAATTTCTTGACAAGGTTATGATTAAGGAAGAAAAGCCAACCGGTATGCGTTGGGCATAATTAAAAACAAAAGCCAAGCGAAATTTGCTTGGCTTTTTTTGTTTTATCTACACAGGGTAGGGTTTTTTAGTTGTTTTCTGTGTTATTTTCGTTGCCCTCTGTGCTTGGCTCCTTGTTTTCCTCGCCCTTATTAAAGAACTTAAAAAACGGCTTAGGGTCAACGTGCTTTCCGTCTACCTTTAATTCGTAGTGCAGGTGTGGCTCCTCAGCAATCTCATTCATTGCGCTTTCTCCAACAGCACCAATAACATCTCCGCCCTTAACAGAGGCACCAATTACAATGCCATCAATAATTTCAGGGTCAAGATTCTTGTAAACACTAATTGCATTACCGGAATGCTCAATTGAGACACAGGTGCCCATAAATGGGTCGTTCCAAACATTTGTTACAACACCGTCTGCAACTGCGACAACCTCTGTGCCAAGTGGGGCAGAAAGGTCCATACCAAGGTGTGTACGATAGTCATTCATTGTTTGGGAAAATACTGGTACACTGTCGCTGTAATCCATACTAAGCTCGCCGCTTACAGGCATAGTAAACTCAGGGATTTGATTTTCCGGGTCCTCAATACCGGTTTGTTGATCATCTCCAAGTGATGAGCTTGTGTCGTTTGTGTTTATGTCATTGTCAGGCATATTGCGTCTTGCAACTGTTGTAGCTATAACCAGCACGATAACAGCTGTCATAATTACCGCCAGAGTAAGGTAAAAAATTCTGGCGTTTTTCTTGTTTTCGTTTTCTTCCATTTGTTTTGTCCTTTCAAATATATTTGCAAGTCTATTATTTACCACCAAAATTGTAATTATGCACAAAAATATGAAAGTAAGACCAAATGTCAAGTTGACAAGAAAAAATATATATGTTATTATATAAAGTAGAATTAACGAAATCTTTGGAGGATTTTATGATTAAAATTGAGCGTGTTAGTGTGATGAATATGGAAAACGCCATTCGTGGCGCCCGCAATCCATTGAATTCTTGGGCAAGAATGGACAGCTACTATGATGAGGAGGGTAACTTTGTTTTGGGCGAAAATGACCTTTCCTTGGCAAAAAAGCTTGCAAAGGCGGGTAGCGACCATAGAAAGTATCTTCGTCAAATTTTCGTTTCCGTTGATATTACAGCTCCGCTATATTGGTGGAAGGAATATGATACATATAAGGTAGCAACCGTTGCAAACTCTACCTCAACAATGCACAAGATTCAGGCAAAGCAGTTTGAAAGGTCAGATTTCAGCTGTGACAGAATGAGCGAGGATGCGCTTAGAGTTCTTGATACAATAATTGATTATCTTGAACAGGCAAGGCTAAAGTTTATAGAAACTAAGGAAAAATCATATTGGCATGATATGATTCAGCTTTTGCCATCAAGCTATAACCAAATGAGAACCTGCACCTTGAATTATGAAACCCTCATAAACATATACTATGCAAGAAGGACTCATAAGCTTGCGGAATGGCACACAATGTGCGACTGGATTATGAGCCTACCTTATGCAAAGGAGCTTATTGCGGTAAAGGAAGACAATGTTCAGTAAGATTATTAAGGATTATAATGAACCACAAAGGCCCGAGGTGCGTGTGCGCGTCGGGCGTTTTGCTGGTATTGTTGGCATAGTTGCCAACATTCTGCTTTTTGCAGTAAAGCTTTTGGTCGGAATTATTACCTCAAGTATTTCTGTAATAGCCGACTCAATTAACAATTTATCAGACACAGGGTCCAACATAATTACAGTTGTGGGCTATTCCATGTCAGGCAAGCCTGCCGACAAGGACCACCCCTATGGTCACGAGAGAATTGAGTACATAAGCTCACTGATAATTGCCATTTTCATTGGCTTTTTTGGTGTTGAAATGCTTATTACCTCTATCGAAACTATAATCACACCGCCAAGCGGTAATAAGGATATCGACCTTGCGCTTATCATTATTATGTCAGCAACGGTTCTTGTGAAAATTGCTATGGCAGCATTGAATGTAAAGCTTGGCAAGCACATTAATTCTCAAACCCTTAAAGCAAGTGCTATTGATAGCATTGGCGACGTTTTTGCCACACTTGCAGTTGTTGCTGGAATGATAATTACAAAGTACACAAGCTTTGTATATACGGACGCAATAATTGGTATTATCATTGCTGTTTATATTATTATTATGGGCGTTAAGCTTGTTATTGAAACCTCAAATAAGCTTATCGGTCAGGCACCGGACGGCGAATTTACTCATTCGATTATTTCGAAAATCAAAAGCTATGAGGGTGTTCTTGGTATTCACGACCTTGTAATTCACACCTATGGCGAGAAAAGGTGCTTTGCCACCGTTCACGTAGAAATAGATGCAGATGCAAATGTTATGCACAGCCACGACCTAATGGATATTATCGAGGCAGATTTCTTGAAGGACGGCATTAACCTTGTTATTCATATGGACCCGATTTCTGTAAACGACCCGGAAACAAAGGAATTAAGGGCGGAGTGTATGGTTATTGTGTCGGAGCTTTCCTCTGAATACTCATCCCCCGTGTCCCTTCACGATTTCAGAATAGTTAAGGGTATTACCCATACAAACATTATCTTCGATGTTAGCGTAACTAACGAAATCGGCTTAACAAATAAGCAAATTGATGAGCTTTTGACAGAAAAAATAAAGGCTCTTAATCCACTTTACAACCTGGTTTTAACAGTAGATAGAGATTATTTTTCCGAAAGATTTGGAGAAGAGGAATGAAAAAGCTGTATTTCGCTTTAATGCTGACCTTGGCTCTTTTAGCTTTAACAATTGTAGTAGGCGCCAAGGATATTAGCATTGAGGCAAATGAAACAATCATAATTGAAGCAAATGACCAAAACACATACTTTATGCCTTCCTTTGTCAGTCCCACCTGCGTTAAGCTCTTGGTTGAGGCAGGCTCCAGTATAAAGTATATGAAGGATGGCGTCCTGGCCCCCATTGAGGACAGCTTGACCATTGATTTAACAGGGTACGAGACAACCGATAAAAACGGAGAGAAATGCTACATATATTCAGTTTATGAGCTGGGTATAGAAACTCCGTTGACCTTCTATTTTGCCAATAGCCTTCCAAGCGTTCATATTACAACCACCAAGGGCGCTGATAACATAATTCAGTATAACGGCAAGGATGATGAGGCAGAAATATTTATTGTAAACAAGGACGGCACATTTGAATATAGCGAAAGCTTTGGCGAGTTTAGTGAGCTTAAGGTGAGGGGCAACACCACAGACGACTATGCAAAAAAGCCCTTTAGAATAAAGCTTGGACACAAAACACTCTTGTTTGGTATGTCAAATGACCGTTCTTGGGTGCTTCTTGCAAATTATCTTGACCAATCACTTATAAGAAATAATGTAATGTATCAAATCGCCAAAATCCTAGGTATGGATATGTGCGATTTCAGAAGCGTTGACCTCTTCATTGACGGTGAGTACTACGGAATATATTTACTTTGTGAAAAGGTTGAAATAGACAACGGCAGAGTGAATATACACGACCTGGAGGAGGAAACGGAGCTTCTAAATGGCGAATTTAGCAAAAATGCTACAACAGTAACAAGCGGCACGTTGATTGATAACACAATTTTGACCGAATATAGATATGTTGAGGGAATTGTAAATCCCGAAGACATTACTGGTGGCTATCTGATAGAGCTTGATAACAACTATTACAGGGATGAGCTTTGTTACTTTGTAACCGAAAATAATAGCCACTATGTTATTAAATCTCCTGAGTATGCCAGCCGTGAGCAGGTTGAGTACATAGCAGGCTTGTTTGCCGAAATGGAAGAGGCGATTATGTCTAGCAATGGCATAAACCGCTTGGGCAAGCACTACACCGAATATATTGAGCTTGATACCTTTGTATACGCTTACATAATTGCAGAGCTGGGCAGAAACTACGACGCAGGCTCCTCAAGTATGTATTTTTACAAGGATAGAGATGTAGACGGACAACTTTCCAAAATTCAAAAGGGTCCATTGTGGGACTGCGATAATACCCTTGGAAACATTCATAAAAACGGTGCCTCCTCAACAGAGGGCTATTGGGCAAAGGAAAGAAGCATTTGGGCGGGACTTACCGCTAAGGCAGATTTTAACCAAAGAGTAACCGAGGTGTTTACAGCTTTATATACAGACCTATTTGATATGATTGACAAGGGCGGCTTTATAGAACAGCAGTATAAGGACCTGGGCTCTTCCGTTGTAATGGAAAGAGCAAGATGGAGAAGCAACGACTACACCTATTGGCCAACATATTATGACGGCACACACTATGATAGGTGGCAGCCTGCGCCAGTTTTTAATTTTGTCAGCGAATATTCAAACGGCGTTGATGGAGACAACAGCACAGTAATCGGTTATCTTTGTGAGCACATTGAGGCAAGAGCTAATTGGCTCGCTACCGAATGGGGCTGCGATGTAGCCTTGAGGGAAAGGGTGCTTAACGACCCACCACAAGAGACCTTGCAGGAGGATAATACTATGGTTATCATAATTGTGGCTGTGGCCTCATTGGTTGCGGTTGGCGCAGTTGTAGCTGTAATAATTATAGTCAAAAAAAGAAAAAGCCATATAGTATAAGGCTTCATAAGTAAAAAAGACGGTGAAAAACACCGTCTTTTTTTGCTTTTTAATAAAGTGAATAAATAAACATATGAACATACATAAATATAAAATCAAGGAATAAAACCCGTCTTTTGTGGCAAAAATAAAAAAAAGGAGAGAGAATATGAAGGCAATCATAAATCTGAAAAATCCCACAAAGGAGCAGGTGGAAAAAATCATAGAGCATTTTGTTGCTTATGATATTGACGATTTTATTTTGTATGTTACCTATCCTCAATACATTATAGACGGCAAGGATTTGCTCTATTATATTACAAACGGAATAAAAATAACCTGCGTAAACGACAACGGCAAGGAAAGCACTGCTATAAAGCTTATTAATCTTAAGGGTAGTCTTGAGGAGCCGTTTTTTGTTGTTTATTCCTCGGATGCTTGTCAAATTGAACTTGATAGCTTGATTTTATCGCATAAAGAGCAGGGCAGCACCGCAACCATAGGTATAGCAAACGAAAAAATGGTTACTGTTTTATTCGAGCCTCAGGTATTTGATTATATTTCCGAGGAAATGTCCCTTGAAAAAGATGTTTTAGAACGAATTGGACAGGATTTGGACTTGAATGTATACAAATCAGAGGAAATTACAGCATAAAAAAAGGGCGATTTCGCCCTTTTTTTAATCTAATTCAAATGCACCGGTGTAAAGTTGATAATATTTGCCCTTTTCTGCAATAAGGTCCTCGTGCGAGCCACGCTCAATTATGCGACCCTTTTCAAGCACCATAATTACATCGGAGTTTTTGATAGTAGAAAGTCGGTGCGCAATAACAAATACAGTTCTTCCCTTCATAAGAGAGTCCATACCGGCAGATACAATAGACTCTGTTCTTGTATCAATAGAGGAGGTAGCCTCGTCAAGAATCATAACAGGGGGGTCTGCAACTGCAGCACGGGCAATGGAAATAAGCTGTCTTTGTCCCTGTGAAAGACCGCTGCCGCCGCCTGTAAGCATTGTGTTGTAGCCGTCAGGCAGCATCTCAATAAAGGAGTGAGCATTTGCCAGCTTAGCAGCCTCAATACATTCCTCGTCGGTTGCATCAAACCTACCATAGCGAATGTTGTCCATTACAGTTCCTGTAAATAGATTTACATCCTGTAAAACCACACCGAGAGAACGGCGCAGGTCGTCCTTTTTGATTTTGTTAATGTTAATTCCGTCATACCTTATTTTACCGTCAGCAATATCATAGAATCGGTTAATAAGATTGGTAATTGTAGTTTTACCGGCACCCGTTGCACCAACAAATGCAATTTTTTGTCCAGGTTCAGCAAACAGAGTAATGTCGTGTAGAACAATCTTGTCCTCAACATAGCCAAAGTCAACCATATCCATGCGCACATCTCCCGTCAGCCTTGTGTAGGTAACGGTGCCGTCGCCATGTGGATGCTTCCAAGCCCAAATGCCTGTATGCTTATTTGCTTCTTTGATATTTCCGTTTTCGTCAAGCTCAGCATCAACAAGAGTTACATAACCATTGTCAACCTCAGGCTCCTCGTCAAGCATATCAAATATACGCTCAGCACCGGCAAGACCCATAATAATAGCATTAGCCTGCTGTGAAAGAGTAGAGAGGTTGTTGGTAAATTGTTTAGACATGCCAATAAATGCAATTACTGTTGGGATGTTAAGCTCCATGCCGGAAATAGACCAGTTTGGAACATTGAATTGAACAAGTAAAATACCTGCAAAGACAATAAGCACATATAAAATATGACCTATATTGTTAATGATAGGCATAAGTGTGTTTGCATACTTATTTGCCTTTGTTGCGTCATTACAAAGCTGTGTATTTAGCCTGTCAAACTCTTCAATACTCTTTTTCTCGTGATTAAATACCTTAACAACCTTTTGACCATTAATCATTTCCTCAACATAGCCCTCGGTTTTACCAAGAGAAATCTGTTGCTTCATAAAGTATTTGGAGCCGCCGCCACCAATTACCTTAGTAACAATAGTGATTGCAATAACTCCGACTACCACAACAAGGGTCATCCAGCCGCTCATAAAGAGCATAAAGAAGGCAACAGTAATAAGAGTTACAGAAGCGGTTATAATTTGCGGAATTGATTGAGAAACAAGCTGTCTTAATGTGTCAATATCATTTGTGTAATGAGACATAATGTCGCCGTGGGTATTTCTATCAAAATATTTGATAGGAAGCTTCTGCATTTTTGAGAACATAAGGCAACGCATCTTGTGCAAAAAGCCCTGAGTAACAGTAGCCATAGTTCTTGTGTATATAAATGAAGAAATAAGTCCTACGACGTAAATACCAATTAGTATAGAAACGGTGGTTATAATGTGCGGGAAATACGTGTCAAGCGCCTCTTGTACGCCGCTAAGCTCCCCGTTGGAAATGCCCTTTAGTGCCTTGTCAACGTAATCAAGCACGGTTCTTTGGAAAATAGAAGGGGAGGCCTGTGCCATAGCGCTTAGCACTATACAAATTCCTACAAGAATGATAGGACCCTTGTAAAACTGGAACAAGTATTTAATAACACGTCCAAAGGTACCCTTTTTAACCTTCTTTTGTGGTCTTCCCATAACAGGTCCACGTGGATTTTTCATTGGCTTATTCATCGTCAGAATCCCCCTTTCCCTTAGTTTGAGAAACGAAGATTTCTTTGTAAATCTCGTTATTTTCTACAAGATAATCGTGGGTGCCAAGACCGTTAATCTTACCATCATCAATAATGATAATCAAATCAGCATCCTGAACACTTGAAATTCTTTGAGCAATAATAATTTTTGTGGTGTTTGGAATTTCCTCGCTCATAGCCTTACGAATGAAGGCATCAGTACGAGTATCAACAGCACTTGTAGAGTCATCAAGAATAAGTATTTTTGGTTTTTTGAGAAGAGCGCGGGCAATACAAAGCCTTTGCTTTTGTCCACCGGAAAGGTTAGTACCCCCTTGCTCGACATAGTGGTCGTAGCCGTCTGGGAAGGAAACGATAAAATCGTGTGCTTGGGAAAGCTTGCACGCCCTTTCCATTTCCTCGTCGGTAGCGTTTTCATTACCCCAGCGTAGATTGTCCTTAATCGTGCCGGAGAATAATACATTCTTTTGAAGCACAATGCCAACAGCATCACGCAGCGCCTCAACATCATATTCTCTTACATCGTGTCCGCCGACCTTAACACAGCCCTCGGTAACATCATAAAGTCGAGGTAGGAGCTGAATAAGCGTGGACTTTGAAGAGCCGGTGCCGCCAATGATACCAACAGTTTGTCCGGATTTTATGGAGAGATTGATGTCTTTAAGGGCATACTTTTCTGCACGCTGTGCGTATTTAAAGCTTACATTTTCGTATTCGATATCGCCGTTTTCAACGGACATAATTGGATTTTCAGGATTTTCAATAGTGGATTTTTCGTTGAGAACCTCGCAAATACGATTTGCGCTTTCAACAGACATTGTTGTCATAACAAAAATCATAGAAAGCATCATAAGGCTCATAAGAATTTGCATACCGTAGGTAAGAGTAGCAGTAAAATCGCCAACAGCAAATGATTGACCATTTGTGCTGATAATTAGGTAAGAGCCAAACAAGCAAACAGAAACCATTACTATATACATGCATAGCTGCATAATGGGGTTGTTGAAAGCAAGTATTTTTTCAGCTCTGACAAAATCCCCTGCAACATCACCTGATGCCTTTTCAAACTTGTCAGTCTCGTGCTCCTCACGAACAAAGGATTTAACAACCCTCATGCCGTGTACATTTTCCTGTACAGAGGCATTTAATGTATCGTATTTTTTGAATACCTTTCTGAAAATAGGCATTGCCTTTTTGGAAATCATAATAAGACCAAACAGCAAAATAGGAATAACAACCACGAAAACAAGCGCCATAACACCGCCACGAATGAAAGCAAGAGTTACAGATACAATGAACATCAGAGGGGAGCGAATAGCAGTTCTGATAATCATCATAAATGATTGCTGAACATTAGTTACATCGGTGGTTAAGCGAGTAACAAGGCTTGAGGTGGAAAACTTATCAATGTTTTCGAATGAAAATCCGGAGGAGCTTTCATATAATTCCTTTCTCAGGTTCTTCGCAAAGCCACAGGATGCCTTAGCACAGTGTATTCCTGCCAATGCGCCGAATAAGAGAGAGAGAACAGCTAAAACAACAAGAACGGAGCAATAAACTGCAATAATGCCAATACTGTTGCTTTCCTCAATGCCAAGAGACAAAATCAAATTAATCAGCTGGGGCCTAGATGAGCCCTCTGTTTTGTTTGTGTATTCGATAAAGGTTATCAAATCGGCTGTCAAAAAGGGAATCAAGCATTCCATAATTACTTCAAGAGCAACTAACAAGGGAGATAATATGGAAGATGTCTTATATTCGCCTATACATTTGCTTAGTCTTTTGATATTTGCAAACATAAAATCATCCTTTCTTTTATTAAAATATAACATTACAATTATAAACCCAACAAAAACGGATGTCAACAAATTTTAACATTTTTTAAGGTGAATTTTTTGTAAAAAAAGGAAGCAAAAGCTCCCTTTAGGATTAAAGCTGTGGGTATGAAAGGGCAAAAAGCACCTTGATTCTGTCCTCGTACCCCTTAAGTCTAAGGTAACCAAAAATTGCTTCAAAGCCTGTTGCTACCTTGTATTCCAGAGGGGAAGCGCTTTTTGGTATATTCAAATGAGAGGAGTTTTTTCCCCTTCTGAATATTGCGGCTTCCTCATCGGTAAGAAAGGCCTCGATGTTGCCAAATGCCTTGTATTGGTTAACTGCGGTAACATAATTCAAAGCTTCCTTGTTTAGATTTGCGGACTTTTCAAAGCCCTTTCTTACTAAAGCCTCACGCACAAGGCACTCAAGGACAGAGTCCCCAAGATAAGCAAGCGCACCAGCACTGGTTTGTGTAATATCAATCATAGCGTAAACCTCACTTTTCTATATTTTAACATACATTCAGCTGCTTAATCAAGTAATAGACTTGAAAAAAAAGTAAAAATATGCTAAAATTAATCGTACCTTTCCTAAAAAGGAGGTTTGAAATGTCTAAAAAAGTATATGATGTTGCCATAATCGGCGCCGGAATTGTCGGCACTATGACAGCATTCTATCTTAGTAAATATAATGTTAAAGCCGTTGTATTAGAGGCAGGAATTGATATTGCATCAGGCACCACCCGTGCCAACTCTGCCATAATTCATGCAGGCTATGATGCACCGGAGGGCAGCCTGAAGGCTAAGCTTAATGTTAAGGGTGCAAAAATGGTAGGTCCAATAGCCAAGCAGTTGGGTGTGCACTATAAAAAGTGCGGCTCTCTTGTTTTGGGCTACAATAAGAAGGACTTAAACCACCTAAAAATCCTACTTGTACGTGGTAAG
This sequence comes from Clostridia bacterium, assembly GCA_017468115.1. Next base: position 37,295 of record JAFUJS010000024.1, read on the forward strand.
AAAAACGGCGTACGCGGTCTTGAAATTTTGACTCAATCTCAGCTTCGTAAAATTGAGCCAAATGTATCAAGAGATGCAAAATATGCACTTTATGCGCCATCTGCAGGCATTGTTTGTCCATACGACCTGGCATACGCAGTTGGCGAAAATTCATGTACAAACGGTGTAGATTACATTTTTGAATATAAGGTTGACAAGATTGAAAAGAATCAGAGAAATTACCTTCTGTATTCAAATGACAGAGTAGTTAAGGCGAAATATGTTGTCAATGCAGCGGGTTTATATTCCGACGAAATTGCCGAAATGCTGGGAGACCCATTGCCGTTTAAGATTATACCTCGCCGTGGAGAGTATCTATTGCTTGATAAATCTGAGGGCAAGGTGGTTAATCATACATTGTTTGTAACCCCAAGCGAGAAGGGAAAGGGCATATTGGTTTCCCCAACCGTTGACGGAAATATACTTGTGGGTCCTAACGCAAATGTAGTAGAATCCAAGGCTGACACAGGCGTTACCGTTGAGGGCGTGCGCGAAATTTCCGAGGGCGCTCGTGGAATGGTGCCAAGCATCAATCTGAACACAGTAATTACAACCTTTGCAGGTGTGCGCTCCACACCTACAAGCGGAGACTTTTTCATACAAGAATCTAAAGCCTTCCCACGTTTTGTACATGCAGCAGGAATTGAGTCTCCCGGACTTGCCTCATCCCCTGCCATTGGAGAATACATAGTAAATATTCTTGACCGTGCAGGACTAAAGCTAGCGGAAAAAGAGGATTATATTCCTACCAGAACAAGGGATGGCAACTGCAAGCTCTTTGTCGATATGACAGAATCCGAAAAGAGAAATGCAGTAAGGAAGGACCCTCGCTATGCAAAAATCGTTTGCCGCTGTGAGATGGTTACAGAGGGCGATATAGTTAACGCAATTAAAAGACCGATTCCTGCACACACAATTGATATGGTTAAGCGCCGTACACGTGCAGGCATGGGCAGATGTCAGGGTGGATATTGCCGTGCTAAGGTTGCAGCAATCATTGCACGAGAGCTGAATATCAAAATCTCTGAGGTTAAAAAGTTTACATCAAATTCAAATGTTATTGGAGGAAGAACGAAATGAGCAAGGCAGTAAAAAAGAGACTCGTTATAATCGGTTCGGGACCGGCTGGTCTGTCCTGTGCTCTAAGTGCGCTCAAAAACGGAATTTCCAAAGAAAACATCTTGATTTTGGAAAGAGAAGAGGAGCTTGGCGGTACACTGAATTTGTGTATTCATCCGGGCTTTGGCAAGGATAATAAAACAGGTACAGAGCTGGCGACAGAGCTTGCAGACAAGGTAAGAGAAGCAGGCATTTCCTGCATGACAAGCACAACTGTTTTGTCAATAGACAAAAAGAAAATAATCACCCTTATTTCTCCGGAGCTTGGTTATGTTAAAATCACCGCCGAGGCAATAGTTTTGGCAACAGGCTGTCGTGAAAGGTCCAGGGGCGGCTTGTCAATCGGCGGCACTCGTCCTGCAGGAATTTTGTCCGCAGGCACAGCACAGCGCTTTATCAACTTTGACGGCTATATGCCGGGCGAAAAGACCATAGTTGTTGGTACAACCGACCTTGCGCTTGTAATTGCAAGGCGCATTACCCTTGAGGGCGGACAGGTTGTGTTTGTTTGCGATTCAAAGAAAAAACCACAAAGTGAAAGAGTTAAGGTGGGAGAGTGCCTTGACTACTTTAACATTCCTCTAAAGCTTCACACCACTATTACCAGGATTTTCGGTAAGGACAGAATAGAGGGCGTCGAAATAGCAGAGCTTGATAAAAAGGGCAGACCAATTAAGGAAACAAAGGAAAGGGTAGAGTGCGATTCCCTTGTTTATTCCTGCGGCTTCATTCCCGAAAACGAGCTGGCAATTAAACTGGGTATCGAAATGAGACAGGCGACACATGGTCCACGTACCTCAAGAAAAATGGAAACCAGCATCGACGGTGTTTTCTCCTGTGGAAACTCTCGTGTAATACACGACGATGTTGACGATATCATATACGACGGTAAAATGGCGGGCAAATATGTATCCGAGCATTTGAAGGCTCTTGATAAAGAGAAAAAGAAGAAAAAGGAGAAGAAATAATGGGCATAGTAGTTACAACCACTATAAAAATCAATAGCGAATTAATAAAGCTTCTCCCTGTGAAAACCTCTCGCCCCGTTTTACAAAAGGATATTGAGGAGATTATGAAGGAAATATCCAAAATGGTGGTGGAGCCACCCTTCAAAAACGGAGACGTAGTTGTAAAGAACATTTGCGGCAAGGAAGTTGACCTTGTTGCAACGAAAAATGTAGAGCGTTAAAAAAATCAAAAAAATTAAAAAAAGGTATTGCAAACTAAAAAAAACTGTGTTACAATATTCTAGCACTTAGCCGGTGTGATGGAATTGGCAGACGTGCCGGACTCAAAATCCGGTGGTAGCGATACCGTATCGGTTCGACCCCGATCACCGGCACCATAAAAATGAGCTCAAATACAGGGCTCATTTTTTTATTTTCGCACTAAATATGCTGAAGTAAATTGGAAAATAACTCAAATGGCTATTTACAATTATTCTTGATTATGTTATACTATTGAATGATATTTGAATGGATGGAAAAACAAATGACTGAAGAATTAAAAAATAGATTTTTACGTGCCAAAAGGGCACTTTTTGATAAGTATTATTCCTTTCTTAACGAGAGGCAGCGGCAGGCTGTTTACACCGTAAACGGACCTGTTCTTATTCTTGCAGGTGCAGGAAGCGGAAAGACAACCGTGCTAGTAAACCGAATTTCCCACATAATAAAATTCGGAGACGGCTATTTTACTGACGACATTCCTGATTTTGTTAATGAGGACGCAGTAGAGGACCTTGAAAAGGCAATAGTATACCCTAAGGAAATTCTTGAAAAATACCTTGAAACCTTTGCAAAATACCCCTGTCAGCCTTGGTCAATTTTAGCAATTACCTTTACTAATAAGGCTGCTAACGAAATTAAGGAAAGACTTGCAAAAACTGTTGGACCCGACTGTGCAGAGGATATTTGGGCAGGCACCTTCCATAATGTTTGTATGAAGATTCTTCGAAAGCACGGAGAGCTTGTGGGATACCGCCACGGCTTTGGCGTTTGCGATAGCGACGACTCGAAAAAGACTATTTCCGGTTGTATGAAGGACCTTGGCATAGACGAAAAGCTGTTGGCTTTAAAAACCGTTATAAATAACATAAGCGGCGCAAAGGACAAGCTAAAAACCCCTGAGGACTATGCGTACGAGGTGGGAAAGGACGCAAAATATAAGGATATCGCAAGGATTTATGAGCTCTATCAAAAAAGGCTTATGGAGTCAAATCTTTTGGACTTTGACGATATCATTATGAAAACCGTTCAGCTTCTGCGAGAAAACCCGGACGTTTTAGCTCATTATCAAAACAAGTTCAAATACGTTTTGGTTGACGAGTATCAGGATACAAACAAGGCGCAATTTGTTCTCGTTTCCTTGCTTGGAGATTTTTACAGAAACGTTATGGTTGTTGGCGATGACGACCAAAGTATTTATAAATTCCGTGGAGCTACTATTGAAAACATTCTTAATTTTGACCGTAAATACGAGGATGCTGAAATAGTAAAGCTAGAGCAGAATTATCGCTCCACCTCTAACATTCTTAATGCAGCAAACTGCGTAATCAAGAATAACCAGCACAAGCATATGAAGGAGCTTTGGTGCCAAAACGAGGAGGGCGACAAAATCATCGTTAAGGAAAACTATACTCAAAACGATGAGTCCCGATATATAATTGATAAAATTGTGGAGCTTCGCAACAAAAAGGGCTTTTCATATAGCGATTTTGCAATACTTTATCGTATGAATGCACAGTCTATGAACCTTGAGACTATGTTTGTAAAAAGCGGCATTCCATATAGAATGCTCGGAACTAAAAAGTTCTACGACAGAAAGGAAATCAAGGATATTCTTGCATTCTTGTCCGTAATTAACAATACCAGCGACACAATTCACTTAAAGAGAATCATAAACGTCCCACCAAGAAAAATTGGCGACACCTCCATTAAAAATATGGAGCTGATAGCAGAGGAGCTCGGCTTGCCGGCTATGGAAATTGTGGAAAATGCAACAAGCTACAACGCAATTCCCAAGATTGCCGCAAACGGTATGATTAACTTTGCTAAAATCATAAACTCCCTGAAGGAGGATGTGGAGCTTATGCCACTTACAAAGTTTGTGCGTGAGGTCGCAAAGCGCACAGGCTATGAGGCAGACTTAATATCGAAGGGACAGGCAGAGGCGGAAAGACTTGAAAACCTTGACCAGCTCTATCTTGCAGTAAGAGAATATGAGGAAAACACAGAGGAGCCAACACTTTCAGGCTTCCTTGAGGAGGTTGCTCTTATGTCGGATGTTGACGACTACGACGAAAGCACCGACAAGGTTACTCTTATGACAATACATAGCGCCAAGGGACTGGAATTTCCTGTGGTGTTTCTACCTGGTATGGAGGAGGGCATATTCCCCGGTCAGCAATCACTTGCTTTACCTGACGAAATAGAAGAGGAAAGAAGACTTGCTTATGTTGCAATAACAAGAGCAAAAAAGATTCTTGTAATTACTCACGCCAAGGAAAGAATGCTTTACAATATGACCCAACGAAATCCAATTTCCCGCTTTGTTCGTGAAATTGATGAGCAATACTTAGATGTACAAAAGGAAAGAGTAGCATCCTTTGGCGGCTTTAAGCCAACTGCGCAGAAGGCACCTACTCCAAGCTTTGGCGCACCTAAGAAGATAGAGAAGAAGGATATTGTTGCATATTCAATAGGCGACAGAGTAAGGCACTTCACCTTCGGAGAGGGAACTGTGCTTAATGTTGTTTCTATGAGCAACGATTATATGTACGAAATTGCCTTTGACACGGTAGGTACAAAAAAGCTAATGGCAACCTACGTAGCCAAACTAATGAGAAAAATATAACATTCAAGGAGAAAATATAATGAACATTCCAAGACCCGAGCATCCCAATCCCCAATTTGAAAGAAAAAACTGGGTAAACCTAAATGGTGAGTGGGAGTTTGAATACGACTTCGGTATAAGCGGCAGAGATAGAAGGTTTTATGAAAGAACATCTCTTAACTCAAAAATCATTGTTCCGTTCTGTCCGGAAAGTAAGCTTTCAGGTATAGGCAACACGGATTTTCTGAACTGTGTATGGTATCTGAAAAGGGTAAAGATAGATAAGAGCAATAAAAATGTCATATTGCACTTTGGCGCTGTTGACTACGAAAGCTATATTTACATAAACGGTACACAGGTTTATCATAATGTTGGTGGCTATGTTGGCTTTGATATTGATATAACCTCTTATGTTAACAAGGGCAAGGAAAACATTATTACTGTTTGTGCCATTGATACTAATCCAAAGGGAAAGGCATCAGGCAAGCAATCTAAAAATTACTACTCAATGGGCTGTGATTATACAAGAACCACAGGTATTTGGCAAACAGTATGGCTTGAGTATGTTGAAAAGACTTATATTAAGTCCGCAAAATACTATACCTCTATTGAGCAAATGAATGTTCAAATCGAGGTTGAAACGGTTGGTAATGCCCAGCTTACTGCTGCGGCATTTTATAAGGGCAAGCCTGTTGGCAAGCTTTCAGCTAAGCTGAGAGAGGGCATTAGCCGTGTAACGCTTGACCTAAGTGAGCTTCATTTATGGGAGGCAGGCAAGGGCAGACTTTATGACCTTGTGCTTACCTACGGCAAGGATACTGTTAAGAGCTATTTCGGTATTCGCTCCACAGCTTTCGATAAAAAATCATATGTTTTGAACGGAAAGCCATTTTACCTTCGTACAGTTCTTGACCAGGGCTTTTACAAAGAAGGTATCTATACCGCAAAGAATGAGGACGAGCTTGTAAGAGATATTCATTTGTCTCTTGACGCAGGCTTTAACGGTGCAAGGCTTCATCAAAAGGTGTTTGAGCCACGCTTCCTCTACCATTGTGATAAGATGGGATATCTTGTTTTTGGCGAAACAGGAAACTGGGGTATAGACTGTTCAAATATGGAGCACTTGGCACCATTCCTTATGGAGTGGCAAAGAGAGCTTGCTCGTGATTTCAATCACCCATCCATTATCGGCTGGTGTCCTCTTAACGAAACCTGGGATTTCGACCACAAGCACCAAAACGACGACTTTATCCGTGCCCTTTATTACACAACCAAGGCTATCGACTCAACCCGTCCCTGCATTGGTACCAGCGGTAACTATCAGGTCGTTTCTGACGTTTATGACCTTCACGATTACCTTCAGGAGAAGGGAGAGTTTGAAGATATTTATCTTGCACCCACATATCAGGAATTTGCCGAAAAATACGACAAAAAGCACGAGTGGGTGTCCAGATATCAAAACTCCAAGAACTACGAGAATATGGCGCTATACCTTAGTGAATATGGCGGAATTCAGTGGGATGTAGACGGCGTTGGCGGCTGGGGCTACGGTAACGGACCAAAAACTGAGGAAGAATTCTTTGAAAGATACGAATATCTAACAAAAATACTTGTAGATTCCCCATATGTTTGCGGCTTCTGCTATACTCAGCTTTACGATGTAGAGCAAGAGGTAAACGGTCTTTACACCTACGAAAGAAAGCCAAAATTCGATATGGCTAAAATCAAGGAAATTACTCAATACGAGAAAAAGAAGTAATACGAAAAAAGCATTTCCTTTTTGGGGAAATGCTTTTTTGTGTTCCCAGGTCTTAATCTCAAACTGCTTTTAGCAACTTGAAAGATAGAGAACAGGTAATTCCTTAAGAAGCTTATCTCTGGTTCTTAATAGAATTCTCGTAAGATTCAATCATCTTCTTAACCATCTGACCACCGATAGAACCTGCCTGACGAGCAGTAAGGTCACCGTTGTAACCACTCTGGTTAAGTGTTACGCCTACTTCGCTTGCAGCCTGCATCTTAAACTTATCAAGAGCAGCCTTAGCTTCTGGAACAGTGATATTGTTCTTAGACATAATAGACTCCTATTCTTTAATATCTATATTATCGAGCATAGGCGATTTGCCCCCAAATCGCCTAATCAACAAGACAATAAGAAAGCAAGCTCACGAACGCTCTGCTATTATTATGTTGCCTAAATACAAAAATATTAATGGAAATTTTTATAACAGGCTTTCAGCATATTTCCCCACAAGCTGACAAAAAAGCAATATTTTTCCACACAACCATCACACAAAATTCAACAAAAAAACAAAAAAGTCTTGAATACATATTATATGTGTGTTATAATACCTCTGTATATATTTTTTGCAAATCTTTTATTAAAATGAGGATTTAGATAATGGAGATAAAAGGCATAGGCACCTGTAAGACAATGGAGCAATTTGTTAAGCTGCAGATGTCTAAACTAAAGGAAAAGGAACAAACCTTTAAGTCTGTTTATGAAATTATGTTTTCCATGGGCGATAACGTTATGTTTGAAACCACAGATGGAAATAAAATATTTGAGATAACATATAGTCAGGTTGCAGTTAATGTAGAGAAGACCGCATACTCGCTAAAGAATCAAATAGACGCACCAAATGGTGCTCTTGTAGGTATGTTTATGGACAACTCTGTTGAGTGGGTCGAGGTTTTTTGGGCAATTTTAAGATGTGGCTACGTTCCGCTTCTTATGAATAAGCGTCTGGATACCGAGGTTTTGGAGGGGCTTCTTGCTTTCAATAACGTAAAGGCGGTTATTACTGACTCAAAAGAGTTTTCAGTTAAAACAATCAATTACACAGAGATTGATAAAAACGCTCCCGAATGTGATTTAACATCGTGGGCTGACAGGATTATACTTATGTCCTCAGGCTCCTCAAACAATGTTAAACTTTGCGTTTATACAGGCAAGTCTATTTGTGAGCAAATTTATAACTCGCAAAGCATTGTAGAAAGCTCAAAGCTAATCCATGCGCATTACGAGGGTAGATTAAAGCAGCTTACATTTTTGCCGTTTTACCATGTATTTGGCTTGGTTGCTTGCTTTATGTGGTTTGCGTTTTTCTCAAGAACCTTTGTTTTGCTTAACAATCTATCCGGCGAAACAATTATGAATACGGTTAAAAAGCATAAGGTTACTCATATTTTTGCTGTTCCTATGCTATGGGAAAGAATAAGAAAAAGCGCAAACAAGCTAATGGCGCAGCACAGACCAGAGATGGTAGATAAATTCAGAAAGGGTCTTAATCTTTCAAACTCCTTGCAAAAGGGCTGCCCATCGCTTGGTCGCAGCTTTGCAAAGAGAACCTTTAAGGAAATCAGACAAACTCTTTTCGGAGATAGTGTTCAATTCCTTATTTCCGGTGGTGGCGCAATTACCACAAAGACATTAAGTTTTTTCAACGGCATCGGCTATCATATGTCCAATGGCTATGGCATGACCGAAATCGGTATTGCCTGTGTAGAGCTTAGTAATTCAACAAAATATCTAAACAGCGGCTCCGTAGGTAAGCCCTTCGGCTCTGTAAAATGCAGGATTAATGAGCAGGGTATACTTGAAATCAAGTCAAAATCCGTCGCAACGGAGATAATCTCTAGGGATGGGATAGCAAAATATACGGAAGACGACTGGTTTAACACCCAGGATGGTGCAAAAATCGGAAAGGGACACATATACATCCTTGGCAGAAGCGATGATTTAATTGTTGGCGCTTCCGGAGAAAACATTTCCCCGAGTATGATTGAGGATAAGTTTTCAATCCCCGATACAAATGTTTGTATGCTGGCAGTAGAGAAGAAGGGTAAAATCAAATCAACTCTCATTATCAGCATCAACAGATATTTCTCAAAGCAGAAAATCGCAGGCATTAAGGCTGAGGTTTTCAAAACTATTGAGAAAAACGGATACGTTTCCTTAATTGACGATGTTAACTTTACCTTTGAGCCTCTTATGACCGAAAGCGAATTTAAGCTGAATCGTAACAAAATCCGTCAAAGGATTGCAAGTGGCGAAATGAAGCTTATTTACCCTGAGGAATTCGAGGATGAGGCAAGAGAGGAAAACATCAACGAGGAGCTAAGAGCGAAGGTAAAGGCGCTGTTTGAGGAGGTTTTGGAAAAGGAAATTTCCGAAAGCCAATACTCCCACAACTTTTTCTTTGAGCTTGGCGGCACATCCTTATCATACTTCCAGCTTATTGAAAATATCAAGGAAGACTTTAAGGTGCCGTTCCCCGTGGTAGAGGATCAATCCATTGCAACAATTAATGATTTCTGCCTGTATCTTCAGGACAGACTATGATTAAAGAAGGAGAGTATTATGACAAAGGTAAGAAGCTTAGATAAAAAGTGGAAAGAAGTCGTATATGCAATGTCCGGCTTAGGTCCAAATCTTATGATGATTTTAATGGGTGCATACTTCACAGATGCAATCAACCCGACAATGCTGTTTGCTTCTGCATCTGCTGAAAAGGAGCTTATGGCTATTGCAGGCGGATTTATCCATATTATTCCATGGATTTTCCCAATTTTGTGGTTTGTTTCGAAGGCATTCGATGGTCTTATTGATATTCCGTTTGCTAAGGTAACAGATTCACTTAATACAAAGTGGGGCAGACGTCGTCCGCCAATTCTCATTTGCTTTATTCCAATGGTGCTCAGCTACATCGGCTGTTGGATTCCGATTGGCTCAAAGATTTTTGATATTTCAGATGCAGACCAGGCATTCAACGCACAGCTTACAAACACTATTTGGATTACAGTTTGTGCTTTAATATTCTTTAGCACCTACACAATGTGTCTTATCGCCTTTTACGGCAGCCTTTCACAGGTTTGTGATAGTGAAAGCCAAAGACTCAGAGTGTCCAGCTACAAGGCGGTGTTTGATACAATCGTTTATGCACTTGTATACGCTCTTGTTCCTGTAATTTTGGGCGCTGCTCAGATTCACATTGATACTCTTGCAATCATCGGTTCTGTGCTTATGTGCACAATGCTTATTCCTCTCTTTATGATTAAAGAGGGCGAAAAATATGGCTATCCCGAAAAGGAAGGCTTTATTGAAGAGCAGCCTTCACTTATTCAAAGCCTTAAGGTTACCTTTGGTAACAAGGTGTTCCTTTCTTGGCTTATTGTAAACTGTACAGCGTTCTTCGGACTTCAAATGTTCCTGACCTCTATGAACTCCCTTATTGTCGGAGGTATGGGCTTTGGTATGGGAGAGATGGCACTTGTGGAAACCTGTGCGTTTGCCCCCGTTCCTGTAATGCTATATTTATTTGAAAAGGTTAAAAGAAAAAAGGGCACAAGGTTTACCTACCAAACCTGCTTGATTGCTTTTGCAATTGCAATTCTTTCCTTTGACCTTGCCAGCCTATTTGTTACCGGTGGTAACAAGCCGCTTCAATATACCATTTCAATTGTGGGTGGTCTTATCGGTAGCTGGGGTATAGGCGCATTCTTTATGATGCCTCTGCTTGTTCCTGCTCAGGTTTCAAGCGTTGAGGAAAGGCTCACAAAGCAAAATCATTCTGCTATGTACTTTGCTGCACAGGCAGTAACCACATCAATCATTGGTGCAATTGCATCAAGCTTGGTATATGAGAACATCAAAATGTTCTATTTTAACGGAAAAACAGGCGCATTTGTGCATGTAGACGGATATTGCGACAATGCAACACATGCGGCACTTGCATCTGTTAAGCTTAAGATGCCTGTTGCTCCCGGTGATTGGATTGGCATAGACAACGACGCTGAATTAATTCTTGACGGTACACTCAAAAACGGAGAGGTATTCAGCCTTGGCGCACTTTTGGTTCCAATCATCGTTTGTATCATGTGTGTTCTTGGCTTTATTGCATGCTTTAAGATGCCTAAGGACTTTTCTGCTGATGTTGTTGCGGTTGAGCTTAAGAAGCACAATCCCAGCCTTGATATCACACCTATTCTCAACGAGGAAAAAGTTGTTACAAAGGAAAGAGAAATTCCATTTGCAAATGCAGCATACTGGGTTCTTTCCGCAGGCGTTTTCGGCTTCATTTGGAACGCATTCCAGCTAAATGCATTCAAAAACAACAAGAAGGAAGCATTAATCGGTGGTAGCGCTGTGCTTACATACCTGCTTTCCGCACTAATTCCGTTCTTCTCAATTTACACCATTTTAAGATTCTACAAGGTAATCGAAAAGGAAGCGGAAGAGAAGGGCGTAAAGATTTCAAATAAAATTATTCCAATCATATTCAGCATAATTTTGCCAATTCTACCATTAAATGTAGTTGGACTTACAATTATGCAAAAGGATATGAACAAGGTTGAAATTGTATAATGAGTAAATTTTTCTGTGGTTTTTTCAAATATACAGCTTATCCCTTGGAGGCGGTTTTCTTTCGCCCCAAGTACTTTTACGAGGATGAAGCTTCTCAAAATAGAACCCTGGAGGGTCCTGCCATTATCGTTGCAAATCACACGACACTGTATGATTTTGCTATGATTCAGCAAACCTTCATCGGTTCTCATATTAGATGCTTAATGGCTGATATTTTGTTCAAAGCACAGCCTCTTAAGTGGTTTTTAACCGCTTTGGATGGTATAAAAATTAGCCGTGAGGGCAAAAACTTCGCTTTTATTGAGGAGTCTGTTGATGTTCTCAAAAAAGGGGGAATAATTGAAATTTATCCTGAGGCAAGGCTTCCCAAAGAAGGGGAGCCTACACCTCTTGAATTCAAACCCAGCGCCGCATATATTGCGATTTTGTCCGGTGCGCCAATAGTTCCTGTTTATACCGACGGAAACTATTTTGGTAAGGGCAATGCCCATGTTATGATTGGTAAGAAGATTTATCCTAACGAGGTAATTGATGAAAATGCCGAAATAGGCGAAAACATCAAAACTCTTACCGAATATATGAGAAATAAGATAATAGAGTTAAGAGATGAAACAGAACGAAGAAAAGAAGAAAAAGCCAAGAAAAAAGGTAAAAAAGTATAAGCTTTTTTCCTTTAAGTATTTCATATACGACTTCATAAAAATTACCGGTTATATTCCGATGTGGCTTATTATGAGGCCGAAAATCATTAGACTTGGAGAAAAGAAAAAGTTCAAGGGTGCCCTTGTTATTTCCAATCACATAGGCGCTATGGACTGTGTAAGAATACAATTCCCGTTTCCATCAAGAAGGCGTTGGATTCTTGCAATGAAGGAGGTTTTTGAAAAACCGCTGAGTGCATTTTTCTTCAAAAGCGTTAACTGCATCCCTGTCGACAGAGAAAATGTTACGATTGACACCTATCACAACGTATCAGATGTACTAACCTCTGACAAGCTTCTTGTGCTTTTCCCTGAGGGAAAAATCAATCAAGATGAAAAAGCTGAGGTGCAAAAGTTCAAGGGTGGTGCCGCATTGTTCGCTATTATGAATAAGGTTCCTGTTATTCCTATTTATATTGTCAAAAAAACAAAGTGGTATGAGCGTGAGAAAATGATAGTTGGTGAGCCAATATTCCTAGAGGATGTTTGCGGCGGTATACCAACTCTCAAGGATGTAAATAAGGTTAGCGAGTACCTGCACGAAAAAGAGCAGGAGCTCGAGGCATATTACGAAAAGAACATAAAAAAATAAATCAACCCCAAAAAGGATATGACTATGTCAAGAGAGATTATTTTTGAAAAGCTCAAGGAAATTTTTGCTATGGTTAATGGTGAAAGTGGGCTTGATAGCATGACTGAAAAAACAAAGCTTGTGGATGAGCTTGGGCTAAACTCAATTGGTATGCTTTATATGATAATTGCAATAGAGGAAAACTTTTCTGTACGCTTCGAAAGTGTAGGAATGAACGACTTTGAAACAGTGGGTAGCGTCATAGACTATATTGAGGGACAGCTAAGTTAAATGAAGTGGTCCTTAAGGGAATTTAAGCCCGCAGATATGGTTCGTGTCAAGTCCGGCAGCTTTTATCACTATGCAATTTGCGTTAGTGATTCCACCGTCGTACAGTTTGGAGATAGCATTGTCGACCCAAGGGTTGACCCCAACACAGTACAGGTACACGAGGCTAAAATAGAGGATTTCTTGAAGGGGCGCTTTGCCGAGGTTGCTGATTTTGATAAAAAAGAGCTGAAGAAGAAATTCTCAAACGAACAAATAATAAGTAACGCAAAGGGGCGCATAGGAGAGAAGGGATATCATTTTCTCCACAATAACTGTGAGCACTTTGCAAACGAATGTGTTTTTGGTGAGCATTCAAGCTCTCAGCTTGATGCCTTAAGAAAAGATATACAAATGGGGCTGGCACACATAGATGTGTATGTTTCCGACATTCAAAGATTTAAGCACTATAACAAGCTTCCCAAATTTGCAAAGGAAGAAATCAAAAGGCTTAAAAACCCTGCTTCCATAGAGCAAAAAAAGTGCGCATACGGGCTTTTAAATTATGCTCTGCAAAAATCATTCGATATTAAGCCTAAAATCTCGTTAGTAACTAAGGACAAAAGAGGTAAGCCCACACTAAAGGGTTGCTTTTTCTCCATATCTCACACAAGTAATCTGGTTGCTGTGGCAGTCTCACGTCGTGATGTAGGTGTAGACATTGAGGAAATAAAGGAGCATGCCGCACTAAGTCCGGAAAGAAACCACGTGCTTTCTGAAAGCGAAACAGCAGAGAGCTTTGTAGATGTGCTTTCTCTGTGGACGAAGAAGGAAGCTATATTTAAGCTTGATAATTCTCTTACTGGCTTTATACCCGGCAAAATAGATACTAATCTTTATCCCACAAAAACCATCAAGGTGCTTTTTGAGGGTAAGGAATATTTTCTTTCCGTTGCTATGGAATCACTTGCCGCAGTTAATGTAATTTATCTTGATGGAGAACAAGGCTGATATATAATTAATATGTAGAAAACAATCGACCCCGGTAAAAAAGGGTCGATATTTTTTATTTTTCGTTATTTTGCTATTGACAAATGAGCAAAACAATGATAGAATAACCAAGCTTTGAATAGTTGTTAAGAAAAAAATTAAAAATTTTTAAAAAGTTTTGAAAAAGCCCTTGACAACAGGAATTCAAAGTGATATAATAGCAAGGCTGACTTGGGGGGAGAGCTTCCTAGTTGGTGCGAAAAGATCCTTGAAAATTGAACAATGAACAAAAAGTTTTTTGAAAAGAGAACTGATGTACTGAAAGAAACGGAACTCTTAAGAAAATTCTTTTAAGTTGAAGAATACTACTCGAAACAAGTAATTTAAGTTAAAGAGCA
>JAFUJS010000011.1 GCA_017468115.1 Clostridia bacterium
GGTGGATGAAATCGCTTTCGCGATGAAATCCTGCTTCGCAGGGTTGTATGTAGACGGATTTGATTTCATCCAAGGGCTTGTCCTTGGATTACATCTGAACGAAGTGAAGATATCAACGTTGATGTGCAACGATTTCATTGAACCAACAGAAAAAGAGGAAACGTTTCGGCTATGAAACCGATTTGTTTCCTCTTTCTGCTTGCGTAGGGGTTCCCCAAAGCAAAGTATGAGCTTTGGGGGTTCACGTATATGGGTTTGGGTTTAGCCCATAATGCGTTTGACTGGTCAAGTGCGATGCTCGCATTCAGTGGGATTTTCAAATTCTCCGTTAAGAACACAACGGATTTGAGTGGGTCGTTTTTATTTTTGAATAATGAAAGGATGAGAACAGAGGTTCGATAATGAGTTTCCAAGAACAGAAGGTGCAAGGCGAAGTGCGATTGGTTAAAACGCATTATGGGTATGCGCAATCCCTATTCTATCATCACGCAAAATGCGCTTTAGTCAGTTCTTTACGCTCAATGCCAAATTGCCCTGTGGGTGCAATTTTGGAATGCTCGACTTTTCAAATTTCAAGCCTTCAAAATCCGTAACAGATGCTTGAGCCTTCAATTGCGCACAGAAAATGTGTAACATTTTGAAACAAGCTATATTTTGTTCACTTCAATTTGCTCTTTTCGATTGACAAAAAGTGACAATTAATGTATAATATATATAAAATCTTTGAATCGAGGTAAGTTACATGAATTTCTTGGAGGAACGCATTTCAAAGGATGGTGTTGTGAAGGAAGGCATGGTTCTTAAGGTTGATAGCTTTCTCAACCATCAAATGGACGTGGCGCTTCTTGACCAAATTGGAGAAGAATTTCACCGACGCTTTGCAGATTTGAAGATTACAAAGGTTTTGACAATTGAAGCCTCCGGAATTGCCATCGCTTATGCAGTTGCACGTTGCTTTGGTGTGCCTATGGTATTTGCCAAGAAAGCAAAAAGCATTAATATTGATGGCGATATGTACACTACTGAGGTTGAATCCTTTACTCACAAGAACAAAAATCAAGTTATTGTATCGAAAAAGTTCTTGTCCAGCGAGGATAAAATTCTTATTATTGATGACTTCTTAGCAAACGGATGTGCGCTTCAAGGACTTATTTCAATTGCCGAGCAAGCAGGTGCTACTGTTGAGGGCATCGGAATTGTAATTGAAAAGGGATTTCAGTATGGTGGCAGAAGCATACGCAATCTTGGCTATCGTCTTGAATCTCTTGCAATTGTTGACTCTATGAACGCAGATAACCAAACTGTGGTTTTTCGTGAGCAAGCAAAATAGTCCCGATTTTCACGTCGTTTCTTTTTTTGATTTATAAGGCTTGTCCTTGTAGATAAATATCATTTTTATTTTTTAGGAGGAATTCCATCATGTCCAAAAAGATTTTATCTTTGGTCCTGGCAACCATCATGATTGTCGGTGTTGTTTTCGCATTTAGTTCTTGCGGCGACACAGACAATGGGGTTAAGGCAGCATTGATCTGCCTACACGGTGACAGCTCTACCTATGATAAGAACTTTATTGACGCATTCAAGCAAGCATGCGCAAACAAGGGTCTTACCGAGGAAAACTACACCATCATCACTGATATCCCTGAGGGTACAGCATGCTACGATAAGGCAGCTGACTTCGCTGACAACGGCTACGACGTTGTTTTTGCTGATTCATTCGGTCACGAGCCTTATATGATTCAAGCAGCAAAAGAGTTTACTGACGTACAGTTCTGTCACGCAACAGGTACTAAGGCACACACTGAGGGTCTTGCAAACTATCAAAACGCTTTCGCTTCCATCTATCAAGGTAGATATCTTGCAGGTGTTGCAGCAGGCTTGAAGCTTGTTGAGCTCTATGGCGATGCTGAGGGTAATGTTTCTGACGAAAACGCAAAAATCGGTTACGTTGGTGCTCATCCTTATGCAGAGGTTGTTTCCGGCTATACTGCTTTCTATCTTGGCGTAAAGAGCGTTGTTGAAAACGTAACTATGGAGGTTCGTTACACAGGTTCTTGGTACGATGAAACCGCTGAGAAGACCACCGCTGAGGCTTTGATTGGTGCAGGCTGCAAGCTCATTTCTCAGCACGCTGACTCCATGGGCGCTCCAACCGCTTGTGAAACCGCAGGTATCCCTAACGTTTCTTACAACGGTGCAACAGGAAAGAACACATTTGTAATCGCTTCCAGAATTGACTGGGTTCCATACTTCGAATATATGCTTGATTGCGTAATTAACGGCACAGACATTGCTGATGACTGGACCGGCACATTGGCTAACGGCGCCGTTAAGATTACTGCTGTTGGCGCTGCTGCTGCAGAAGGAACTCAAGCTAAGCTTGACGAGGTTGTTGCTAAGTTGAATGACGGCACACTTAAGGTTTTCGATTGCTCAACATTTACTGTTGATGGCGAGCATTTGACAGAATACCTTGCAGACGTTGACGATGCAGGCGACTTTGTTCCAGAGACTAACGTAATCAGAACTGAGAACGGCATAACCTTCTTTGATGAGAGCGCAGACCGTTCTGCTCCTTATTTCGATATTCGTATCGACGGCATCACAGAAATTAACAATTAATTCTTTTTACCGATTACTCAAGCACAAGCTTTTATCGGCATAATAAAAGCATAGGGGTTGTCGTTTTTTGCGGCAACCCTTTATGCGATTATTTCAAAAAACTTTTAATGCCAATACAGGGGTTATCTGTTCCAAAGGGTTTCGCCTCACCCCTTAAGGCATACCATACACAAGAAGGAGAAAAATGTGGAAAAGCAAACAGTAATTGAGCTTCGTGGCATTACAAAGCGTTTTGGCTCGAGCATCATTGCGAACAATAACGTTTCCATGGACGTTAAAAAAGGGGAAATTCTTTCCATTCTTGGTGAGAATGGTTGTGGAAAAACAACCCTAATGAATATGCTGGCAGGCATCTACTATCCCGACGAGGGAACCATCTTCATTCGTGGTGAAGAGGCTATTATTCGCTCCCCAAAGGATGCCTTTCGTTACAATATAGGTATGATACATCAGCATTTTAAGCTGATTGACGTTTTTACCGCCGCCGAGAACATTGTTATCGGTACTGATAGTGGTAAAAAATATGATATTAAAGAAGCAAAAAACCGTATTAGCACGATGAGTGAAAAATACGGATTCCATATAGAATTAGATAAAAAGATTTACGAGATGTCAGTCTCTGAAAAGCAGACTGTGGAGATAGTCAAGGCTCTTTACCGTGGTGCCGACGTTCTTATTTTGGACGAGCCGACAGCGGTATTGACCCCACAGGAGATTGAACGTCTTTTTGAAGTACTTCGTGCAATGCGTGAGGATGGCAAGTCGGTCATTATTATCACTCATAAGCTCAACGAGGTTATGGAAATTTCGGACCGTGTAACAGTGCTTCGCAAGGGCGAGCATATAAAAACGGTAGCTACCTCCGAAACCAACGAAAAGGAGCTAGCCGATATGATGGTGGGACAAAAGGTCACACTCAACATTGATCGTCCCTTGCCTGAAAATCCCAAGCTTCGTCTTAGCGTAGAGGGGCTTTCTCTTCTTGGAACAGAGGGATACCTGTTGCTTGATAACGTAAGCTTCGACGCATATAGCGGAGAAATTCTTGGTATTGCAGGTATTGCAGGAAGCGGTCAAAGAGAGCTGCTTGAATCCATTGCCGGTCTTCACCATCTGCAGAATGGACAAATCACTTATTACAACCCTAAAAAGAATTTGCCAATTACCTTCTATCACAAGACTATGGAGCGTGTGTTAGAATTGGCAAGCGAGGGAATGCTACGCTATGCCGACGGCAGCGATTTCACAGGTAAGGATGAAAAAGGAAAATTACTCCCGAAGAAGGAAATCCGTTCAAAGGTTGAGGCGGGAGAAATCTTTTTCAAGGAAGACGAAATCATCAATTTGCGTGAAAAGACACCACTACAAATACGTGAGCTGGGCGTTCGCTTCTCTTTTGTCCCCGAGGACCGTCTCGGAATGGGACTTGTGGGCGATATGGACATCATTGACAATATGATGCTTCGTAGTTATCGTCGTGGAAAATCGGTTTTGGTTGACCGTAAGGCTCCTGAAAGCCTTGCTAACGAAATTGTTGAAAAGCTTCAGGTTGTAACACCAAACACCCACACTCCTGTACGCCGTCTTTCCGGTGGTAACGTTCAAAAGGTGCTTGTCGGACGAGAAATTGCCGCCGGACCTCGTGTTTTGATGGCTGCGTATCCTGTGCGAGGTCTCGACATAAACTCCTCTTACACCATTTATAACCTTCTAACCGAGCAAAAGAAAAACGATGTTGCCGTAATTTTCGTGGGCGAGGATCTTGACGTGCTTTTGGCTCTCTGCGATCGCATTTTGGTAATTGCAGGCGGTAAGGTTATGGGCATAGTTGATGCGCGTAAGGCAAAAAAGGAAGAAATCGGTCTTATGATGACCGGTACTGCCATTGAAAATGAAAAAAGCAAGAAGGGAGGAAGCTTGTAAAGCTCTTTGTCTATGGAAAAGCAACAAACAAAACAAAATCAAGTCAAAAAAGAACCCTTTATCCGTCTTGTTAAGCGTGATGGGCTAAGTAGATGGAAGGTTGTTCTGATATATGCTATTGCGATTGTTGCGAGTCTTTTAATCTCTTCGATTATTTGTTCTCTGTTTTCTTCGCAAAATCCCTTTGCATTTTTTGCTTCACTATTCAGCGGAGCATTTGGCTCCTCTCGTAGAATCTGGATACTTTTACAGGATACCGCTCTGCTTCTTGGTGTTGCAGTAGCGCTTGTTCCCGCTTTTAAGATGAAGTTTTGGAACCTTGGCGGAAACGGACAAATTCTTATAGGCTGTCTTGCTGCAATCTCTTGTATGTATTATCTTGGTGGAAAGATTCCCGATTTTCTGCTTATTATCCTGATGACTGTTGCAAGCGCTTCAGCCGGTGCTCTTTGGGGAGTTCTTCCTGCTATATTCAAGGCACAATTCGGCACTAATGAGTCACTTTTTACACTTATGCTCAACTATATTGCCACCGGTCTTGTATCTATGTTTATTACCATTTGGGTAAAAAGCGGCTCCGGAGTTTTGGAGCCATTAAGTGCAGGCAACTTCCCTGACCTATTCGGAAATAAGCATTTACTTACAGTTTTAGTATTTTTCATTCTCGCCGGGCTTATGTATTTTTACTTGAAATATACAAAGCACGGATATGAAATTGCGGTAGTAGGCGACAGCCCAAACACTGCAAAGTATATCGGTATTGACGTGAAGCGTGTTATCATCCGTACTATGATTATTTCCGGTGCTCTTTCCGGCATTGTCGGACTCTTCATTGCAGGTGGAATAAATCATACAATTGATACTGCTTCAGCTAATAATATGGGCTTTACAGCTATTATGGCAACATGGCTTGCCTCCTTCAATCCACTTATGATGATGGGTACTTGCTTCTTTATCACCTTTATTTCAAAAGGAATGCTGGAGGTTAGAGGCAATTTTGGATTTACAAACGACAGTGTTGCAAATATTGTTATTGGTCTTATATATTTCTGCGTAATCGCATGCAACTTCTTCATCACATACAAGGTGGTTTTTCGCAAGAAAAGTATAAAAGCATCAGAAAACGTTGAAAAGAAAGGAGAAAATAAAGTATGACGCTCTTTTTTGTGTCGGCAATCTCAGTTGCAACCGTTCTTTTGTATGGTTGCGTCGGTGAGATAATTACCGAAAAGGCCGGACATCTAAACCTTGGCATCCCCGGAATTATGTGTATGGGATGCGCAGGCGGTTGTCTTGGAGTTTCTCTTTATTATAATGGACTATCGTCTCCTGAAGAAGCCTCGTGGTTTCTGCTTATTTTAGTCTCTCTGCTTTTTTCTATGGTGTTTTCATCAGCGCTTGGCGGAATTTACGCTCTTTTGACTGTAACGCTTCGCTGTAACCAAAACATTACAGGTCTTGCTATTACCATTTTCGGCAGTGGTGCGACCAACTTCATTATGTCCTTCGTGGATCGTACCCACTTCGACCCTGCAGGTAAGCTGATTTCTTCATATCTTCCCTTTGCAGATTCTCTTGGCGGATTCGGTAGCATTTTCTTCGGACACGGAATTTTTGTATACCTCGCCATCGCTTTAGCAATTATTTGCTCTTTTGTATTGAACAAAACCCGCATTGGTCTTCATCTTCGTGCGGTAGGCGAAAGCCCTGCTACTGCTGATGCAGCAGGCATTAACGTTACTCTTTACAAATATGTAGCGATTCTTTCAGGAAGTGCAATTGCAGGCTTTGGAGGCTTCTACTATATTATGGACTATATCAAGGGAAGCTGGGAAAATGCAGCTACCATCGAGGCATTTGGATGGTTAGCCATTGCCCTTGTTATATTTGTTCTTTGGAAGCCAAGCATTGGTATTTTCGGTGCGGTTTTGTTCGGTGCTTGCTTCATCGTAGCATTTGTCGTTCCAAACATTACACCTACACAAAGAGAAATCATAAAAATGCTTCCTTATGTGGTTACCATAGTAGTGCTCATTTTGACAAGCATCCGCAAAAAGCGTGAGTATCAGCCACCCGCCTCTCTCGGACTTTCCTATTTCCGTGAGGATAGATAAATAACGCAGATATACGATTTGCGTATGGTGCTTTATTAAATACGCGCGCTTAGGTTTTAATTAAAATTAAAGGGCTACTCGTTTTGAGTAGCCCTTTTTGTTTTATGATTTGCTTTTAGTCAACGATAATTTCTGCTCTTTCAACATTTATACTGTCCGAATCCAGCATATAATTTATTCTGTCAATAACGGCGATTGAAAGCGTGTTTGCTCCGTTCTTAAGAAGGCTACTATCAACCCTTGCTTTAATTTCCAAAATAGGTGTAGGATTTGAATTTAAGCAGTTGGCGGTATATACCGCAGGCTGTGGGTTGGGCCAAAAGATTTGCTGGTCCTTATAGCAATAATCCTCTGAAAAGTCCTGTATTAGAGTCTCGTTTAAGAATATTCTAAATTTGTCGCAGGAGGATTTTGCATTTGTTATAACAAATCTTACCTCTACATTTCTATCCTTAAAATCTCCGCACACATCAATTTTTATATCAAGCGGAGTTTCATCGTTTGGAATAGGTGCAGGAAGGGGGGCGAAAACATTATTTCCTCCGCAGCCCGTTAAAAACGGATAACCGCCTCTTCGGTCTGCTGCATATCTTAAGGCTTTATCCTTGGAATTTACCTCGCCTAAAATATTATAAAAATCGACACAATCCGGTCCCAGACAATGTAATATTTCTTCAGGGGGAAGCAATTTATAAAGCTCCTCATAGGGTGCAGGTACAAAGTTAAATACAACTACTCCATCAGTTCCCTTGTAAGTCCAGTTAGATAACATTCCACGATAGAAATCGCTTGTCTGATTATGGTGTCCCTCAGCCACGTGTCCTGCATCCCAACAGGTATAAACCAGGGTGTTTGTGCCTTCTGTAATTTTTTTATACCAATCAATATCGGGATTAATGGTTCTTGAGCCTCCAACAACAAAGTCTACCAGATTGTTTTTAGCCCACTTTTCAACGTCAAAGCCATCTATATGACAAGATTCTTGGTTTTCGGGAAGCTTAGCCCCTACTATAACCTGACGCCCAAGCTTGTTCATATTATCTCTTAGCTTGCTCATAAACTCTGTCGCACATTCTCTGTGCTCCCATTGCTTGCCGACGGGAAGACACGGAAGGTGTCTTAAAAAGTCTATGCAAATTCCGTCAAAGGAGTATTCGGTCATAATTTTTGTTATGTAATCAAGCTTAAATGCCTGTAGCTCTTGTGAGGCTAAATTCCATAGTCCCTCTTGCCACCAGGTTTTAATAACCCAATCCTTGTGCTTTTGCTTTATTTCGTTTCTACCCGACGCCAAATTCGTCTCCACCTCAGAAACACGATGAAGACAATAGGCTTTGATTCCACGCTTATGGCACTCATCTATAATGCGCCCCATAATATTTATGCCCTTGGCTTGAAATTTTTTATATATTTTAGTATTGTTACAGGGACTTTCCTGCTCCATAAAGCAATGTCCCTCCCAAAAAATCGCATCTACCTTTACGCCCTTCTTATCGACGCAGTAAAAAAGCCACTCCATCAGCTTATCTTCGGGAATATTTGCGATTTCTCCCGCATAAGGATCCATTTGAATTATAAACCTTGTTTGTTTCAATTTCCTTTGCTCCTTTTTAGTCAATTTTGTTTGCCGATTGACTGTTTCGTTTTACACTTTTTGCAACAGCGTAATATGTTACACAGCAAATAAATAGCATCACCGTCGCAAAAATCAATACGCCTGTATAGCCTACCACGTTTTTAAGCGGTGTAATAAGCAGGGTTGCAACCGCTTGCGCCCCTGTAAAGACCAGCATACGAATAGACGTATACGGACCGATTTGTTCCTTTGGAATGATTTCCGTAATGATGACGGGAATTGCAGTATCGGTAACAAGTCGGAAAAACGAAGCAATGGCAAAGCAACAGAAAAAGCCAATGGTGCCAAACTCAAGGGAAAGCGGAAAGCTTACACACACGCCAATTGTAGCAATTAAGAGTACATTTTTTGTGGACATTTTTTTACATGTAAATGCAAAAAACATATTGGCTGCGAAGGTCGCTATTTGTAAAATTACGTTCACATAGGATGATGTGGTTTCGTTTAAGAGATTGGTAGAAATAGCGATTGTAACGATTACGCTAAATATTCCTACTGCCAGTCCTCTCACAAAATTTGGGATCAATAATAAGTACGTATTCTTATTCTTAAAAACCGCACCTATGTCGTCTTTTTTCTCGTCCTCCGGAGTCGTTTCCACAGCTTTTTCTCGCATAGATGCACACACGATGCTCGCTACTATAAAGCATACTATTGCAAGCACGAAAAAGGCTGCTGTTATTCTCATATACATATGCGAGAATTTTGTTACAAGAATGGAATAAACGGACGACATCAAAAATGATGTGCCACCTGCGATTGCCGTGCTGATGCCTATCATTTTTCCATATTCCTTCATATCAATCGTATGATATGGCAAGCAGTACGAAATAATGTTATGGAGCCCCACGCCTACATAGGATATGCCTGCGACGATAAATACGGCAATTACGTAGCCATTTTTTATAAGCTCCGGGTTTATTGCACCCAATAAAAATACAACTGCTAATAAGCTTAACGATAAATAGGATATGCTCGTAACCGTTTTTACACGTTTTATTTTTCCCGATAAAAAGGTCAGAACCAGCATCACAGCTACTTGCATAATCTGCATTACCGAATTTAGAACGTAAACCTGCTCTTCGGAAAAGCCCACTTGGTTCAAAAACGTTTGCATGATTATTCCCGTGCAAAACGTGTAGCCTACGTTATAAATCGTGGTAAAAATACAATATTTTTTTATATTTGACATATCTTCCTCAAATTAAACCGGAAATAATTTCTCATTATAGCTTACACCGGTTGTTTCTTCACTTGATTATACCATAAAACACGAAGGTGCTTGAAAACGGTCAAAGACCGTTGGTGCCTTGAGGCGACGGCGCAGAAGCACCTTTTAGCAGTCAATGAAAGCACCGCAATACCACAATAAATGTAGATTTATATAAAGTGTTTTCATTATAGCACGAAACCCATCACATTTCAATATCATTAGTTAAAAAGAAAAATACAAAAATCAACCGGCTTTCAGAGTGCGTTAAGCCCTGTCTTTTACAAGAAAATCTGTATTAATTGGCAAAAAATCAATAACATTTGCATTCGATAATTGACTTTCTTTGCTTACAGAGGTATAATTATGAAAAATGCTTTTGAGGTGGATTATGTTTTATACCTATTTGACTTTGAGCGAGGGGAAATACGACTTTGGCGTGTGTTCTCAGCTTCTTTATAAAAAATTGCCTGACGGTCTTTGCTATTTTGAGGTGTTTACCGATAAAAGCCAGGCAAGCCAACGCTTAAAATCTTTGAAAAAGCTGTCTTGCAAGGGGCTTTCCTCATTAATCAAGAGCAAGAGGGCGGGGGGATTTACCTGCCATAAAGAGGGCGAAAAAACGGTTATTTGCTTGAAAAACGGTGTTTACAACCTGACTGATGGGATTTTAGTTAAGGGCGAAAATATCGAGATTCGTGGAGAGAAAAATACTGTTATACAAGGCTGTGCAAAGATTGACGGCTGGGTAGATGAGGGTAATGGTGTATTTTCAGCAAGCACAAAATATGATGCAGATGCCCTTTATATTGACGGCGAAAAATATCAAATGGCACGCTTCCCTAAATACAACCCCAATATAAGAATTTTTGGCGGATTTTCAAGAGATGTTCTGTCAAGGGCGAAGGCTGACGAATGGAAAAATCCGAAGGGCGCTTACATTCACGCAATGCATCTGCACAATTGGGGCGGCTTTTCCTATGAGGTAACGGGCAAGGATGAAAATGGCGAGCTTACCTACATCGGCGGATGGCAAAATAACAGGCAAATGGGTATGCACTCCGATTTTAAGTACATTGAAAATGTGCGTGAGGAGATGACCCTGCCGGGTGAATGGTATTTTGACAAGGAAAACAAACGTGTTTATGTAATGTTAAAGCCCGAGCACAGCTTAGACAGCGCTGAAATTTGCGTAAATTCAAGCTTTTTCGTATTTAAGGGATGCAAAAACGTAAGCGTTGAAAATATTAAAATAAGACGTGCAAAAAGAACCTTTATGCTCACAAACGAGCCGCTTTTACGAAGCGACTGGACCATTTACAGGGGTGGCGCCATTTATTTTACAAATTCAAGGGACTGCTCTATATCAAAATGCTCGCTTTTTGATGTTGGTACAAACGGCGTTTTCGTTGATGGTAAAAACAATAATATCACTATTTCAAAATGCCATTTCAAGAACCTGGGGGCTAGCGGCGTTTGCTTTGTTGGTAAGCCAAGCTCGGTAAGAAGTCCGTTGTTTGAGGCTACAAAGAGTCAAAGTTTTCTTGAAATAGACAAAAAAAGAGGCCCTAAGAATAGCGAGTATCCAAAGGGCTGTACTGTTGAAAACTGCTTGATTGAGCGTGTTGGCATAGTTGAAAAGCAGGCGACAGGTGTTGAAATTTCAATGTCTTACGGTATTCGTGTTATCAATACAAGCATTTACGATGCCTCCCGTGCAGGAATAAACATTTCAGAGGGTACCTTTGGCGGTCATTTAATTGACGGGTGCGATGTGTTCGACACGGTTAAGGAAACGGGCGACCACGGCAGCTTTAACTCCTGGGGCAGGGACAGATTCTGGCACCTATACGACCTTCCACAAAACGAAATTTATAAGTATGCTTCCCTTGACTGTATTTCCAAAACTGTTATAAGAAGCTCCAGATTCCGTTGCGACAGAGGATGGGATATTGACCTTGACGACGGCTCGTCAAATTATGAAATTTACAATAATTTATGCTTGAATGGCGGCATAAAGCTACGTGAGGGCTTTCAACGATATGTCCACAACAATATAATGGTAAACAACTCCGTGCATATGCATGTTTGGTATGAAAATAGCGGGGACGTGGTTGAAAACAACATTATTTTCACGGAATATCAGCCGATTTTAATGGACCATGGCTTTGGAAAAAGCATTAATTTCAATGTTTTACATTCAAGGAATACAAGGGGCATTAAAAAGGCACCCGAGCTTGAAAAAATCACAGGTATGGACAAGGGCTCAATTAAAACCAAGTGCATTTTCAAGGATGCTAGGCACGGCGACTTCAGGCTTGTTTCTCCGAAAATTTCCGGATTTGAGGACTTCCCTTGTGAGTTTGGCGTAAGATATGCGCCACTTAAAAGGCTTGCAAGGACCCCTGCTTTGCCAAAAATCAATCAGACCCAAAAAAGGGGTAAATCAAATATTATTACGCTGTTCGATATGAAGATTAAAAACATTGAAACTGACGGCGAAATGTCGGCATTTGCAACAGCAGGTCATAACGGCGTGCTTGTCTTAGACGTTGACCAGTTTGCAGATGTATCGGCTAAGGGTATTTTGCCCTGTGATGTAATCGTTGCTATTGGTCAAAGGGAAGTAAACTCTCTTGCTGACCTTGAGGGAATTACAAAGGGCGAGCTTCTTTCATCCGAAATTACCGTATGGCGTGCACCTAAGCGCGTAAAATTAAAATAAAAAAGGGCTTTGAAATTGCCCTTTTTATTATTTTGCGAAAAAGCTTAGCTTGAGCAAATTCATGCTTGCATGGCCTTCCATTGATATATCAAAAACAACGTCGAATTTATCGCCATCAACCTGCTTTGGCAGAATGTGGAAGGTCTTTTCTATTACATCTCCGTTGCAATTGCCAAGTGGCATTGTACAAGCCTTTTCCTTTACCTCTACTCCATCAGATGTATATGCACGGATGGTAAGCCAATGCTGAATTTTCGACTCTCCGTTGTCGTAAATTTTTAATTTGATACAGGTCCCTTTTCCGTTTTCAAAAAAGAAATCGTTTTCATAAATTGCTTGCATTTTGAAAAGAGAAAATTCCTTGAAAATCGAATAGTGAGGCAAGCTCATCAGCTCCGTTGTAGTGAAATATTCCCTTTCTCTGTTGCCAAAGGCACCCTTGTAATAAACCTCACCGGCATCCTTGCAATAAAAATCATCCTTTGGAAATACCTCCAAGCCCTCATCCGTTATTTCGTATGCCTCGGAGCTTAACATTTTGGGAATGCATCGAATAATTTCATCCGCCAATTCCTGTGTGGATTTTGGCAAGAAGAATGGCATATTCATTGTCATTCCGAAATCCAATGTATTCAGAGTTGCTGTAACAATTACGTCGTTAATCGGCTTTATCCATTTTTCGGGAAGAGACGAGTTTCCAAGAATGATGCCCAGCGTTGCCGCCAAGCTTCCTGCCGAGCAATCGGCATCCTCGCCACAGTTAACTGCAAGAAGCATACTCTTGCCCAAATCTCCCTCGCCGTAGAGCAAGCCCATAATGGCGATTGCTACATTTTGGGGAGCATCAAAGCCTGCGGGTGCCGGCTTATACTCTGTTAGCTTGATGTCCTTTAGCTTTGTGTGCTGGTATGAAAAGGCACCTGCCACTTCTCTGAAAATGATATCTCTTGTTTCCTCGTATGTCTTTTTGTTCTCGTAGCAGTCCTTGACCAGTGTTATTCCCTTGTAAAGTGCGCTTTCCTTAGGAATATAGCTAAGTCCGATGTCAATCAGCGTTCTGATGTCGCTTTCCACAAAAGCGGCGCTTTGCATAGCCGCCCAGAACACCTCGCCATAGGTCCCCTCGTCTGCGTGGTCGATTGAAGAATCAAAGTATGCGTAACGAGTTGCAAGCTCGGGATGACCGGGGCAAAGGCACGCCCAAATTTCGCTGCGAATAAATGAGCCGCAGCTGTCCTTATAGCTATTTCCATGGTAGCCTGATATTGGTGTGGGAATACCACGTCTTAAATTTGCTTTGCCCACCCCGTATTCTGCCCAGCTTGGGTTGACAAAGATATTGTAATACTCTGCCAAAATTTCTGAATTGACAATTCGTCCAAATCTTCTAACAGCGTTTAAGGAAGAAATTTGCAAATCCAAGTCGTCGTTGGGTTGGGGATTTCCCTCAATATTAGGTTGAATAAAATATTCAATATCGAAAAAGCCGTTTTTTCCTTCAAGAGGTGCACCAAGCGTTCCACCTACGTTTTTACCGTTAAAGCACCCGAGTATCTTGTCTCTTAAAATACCTTTGTTCATACTTTTCCCTTTTTTCTTTGTTTTGATTATACCGTAAAATTAAACGCTCCGTCGTTTGTTACATCGCAAAATGTTGTTTTTCAAGCGTACGCAACGGAAAACATTTTAGCCATCAATGAAATCACCGCAATAATGCTTTTTCATCATTGAGGTGAGGTGATTTCATTATAGCACGAAATTTATCACATTTCAATAACATTAGCTTAATATAAAAACGCATATGCAGGCTGCATATGCGTTTTTATATATCAGGTGTTTTTAAGAACGATTGAGGCAACGGTATCACTAACATGCTCGCAAGCATCGGAGCAAGCCTCAAAGCCGTCGTAAATCTTGCGCCAGGACATTGTTGTAAGAACATCTGTGGAGTTCTTTGTAAGCTGGTGCATTGTTTCGAGGTAGAGCTTGTCGCACTCCTCCTCAATGTCGTTTGATTCAACAATGAGAGGATGAAGCTTTTTGGACTTCTTGAAGCTTTCAAACTCTGTCATTATTGCACAAAGCACATCGCAAGCCTTAACAAGCTTTTTAGCATACTCAATTGCCGCAGGCTCTATTGTTTTAATGTTGTATATATAGAGCTTTTGCAAAACCTCCTCGATAAGGTCAAGCACGGTGTCCAGCTTGTGGCTCATTAAATCAAGGTCCTCACGGTCAACCGGGGTTACAAATGCCTTTGCAAGCGCCTGGTTCATTTCGTGCTTTTTAACGTCTGCGCTATGCTCATACTCGTGCATTTTCACAAGCATTTCTTCGATTTTTTCCACGTCGTAGCCTTCTAGGCATTCAACCAAGTAGTTTGATGCCTCCTTTGCAAGTGTTGCACACGCTGCAAAATTTTCATAATAGAATTTATCACCTTTAGCCATTTTATATAATTCCTTTCAAAGTATATTTATCTGCTTAGAAAATCAGTAAGAATATATGTGTTACAACAAAGGACAAAAGACCGCAGCCCGGGAATGTGAGCACCCATGTCAGCACCATTTCCTTTACAACGCCCAAATTAATTGCTGATGCCTTTTTTACAGCGCCAACACCCATAATTGAGGTTGTTTTAACGTGAGTTGTGGAAACGGGAATACCGAAGGATGAGCAGAAAAGTAGCGCCCCTGTTGAGGCAATATCTGCAGAAAAGCCTTGATATTTCTCAAGCTTTACCATGTCCATACCTACGGATTTGATAATCTTCTTACCGCCAATAGCTGTACCTGCCGCCATAACCACGGAGCAGATAATAACGAGTATCCACAGCTCCCAAATATCCAGATTCTTTGGAAGTGTTCCACCTGTTGGCAGATAGTAGCAAAGAACCAAAATACCCAAGAACTTAAGACCGTCCTGTGCGCCGTGCATAAATGCCATTGCGGCAGCGCCGACTATTTGTGCGCCTCTGAAAAACGGCTCCGTCTTCGGTCTGTTCATATTATAGCAAATTGCGGTAACAAGCTTACAAATAAGCCAACCAAGTCCAAAGCCGAGAACGACTGAAACGATAATTCCGATAAGAACCTTGCCCCATTCGTTAAGGTTTACACCGCAAACATAAGTAACGTTATCAATGGTTTCAATGCCAAAGCCGTTTAATGCAATTGCGCTGCCTGTAAGGCCTGCTATAAGCGCATGGCTTTCACTTGTTGGGATACCAAACACCCAAGCAAGCGTTGCCCAAATTACAATTGACAGCATTGCTGCACTGATTGCAGGAATTGACTGCTGTGGGTCTGAGCCGAAGCTTACCATCTTTGTGATGGTTTCGGCAACCGTGGCATTGGTCATCATCATTACAAATACGCCAAGGAAATTGAACACCGCTGCCATAAGAACCGCCGCTCTTGCTGACATACATCTTGTAACAACACAGGTGGCAATGGCATTTGGTGCATCAGTCCAGCCGTTTACCAAAATAACACCCAGGGTCAAGATTGCCGGAAGGAACAAGAGTGGGTATTCAATAAGCTGGTTCCAAAATTCTAAGAAAAATTCCATATTTACCTTTCCTTTATATTAAAAGTATTTATGCTGTTTCTATTTTACCATAAAAATGCAAGTAGTTCAACACTGTTTTTAGTTTTTACAAAAGTTTGACAAAAAAACCACCCCTGAGGGTGGCTTTATTCTTATAGATTGTAGTATTTATCAAATTCTGCAGGGTGTGGGATTTTTGAAAGCTCACTGCACTCTGCCCTTTTTGTCTTGATAAGATTATCAAGAAGCTCCTTTGGAAATACTCCGCCGGCGGTCAGATAGTCGTTATCTCTTTCAAGGGCATCAAGCGCCTCGGGAAGGGACGCAGGAAGATGTGTAAGCTTTGCCTTTTCCTCGTCGCTCAGGTGATATAGGTTGCAGTCGTATGGGCCCCAGCCTTCCTTGTGTGGGTCAATCTTATTCTTTATGCCGTCAAGGCCTGCCATAAGAATTGCCGCATAGCAGAAATATGGGTTACAGGTTGCATCCGGATTTCTAAGCTCAAAGCGGCGCTTGTTTGGTGTCTTTGCGTAAGCAGGGATTCTGATTACTGCGCTACGGTTAGAGGTAGCATAGCCAACGGTAACAGGAGCCTCAAAGCCGGGAACAAGGCGCTTGAAGGAGTTGGTGCTTGGGTTGGTGATTGCGCAAAGGGAGTCTATGTGCTTAAGAAGTCCGCCCATAAAGTAGTGCGCTTCCTTGCTAAGATGGGCATAGCCGTTATCATCGGAGAAAACAGGCTCGCCGTTTTTGAGAAGAAGCATATGCACGTGCATACCGCTTCCAGCCTCGCCATAAATCGGCTTTGGCATAAAGGTTGCGCTCATGCCGTGCTTCAGGGCTGTATTATGAATGATATACTTAATCATCATTGTATTGTCTGCCATCTTTGACATTTCGCCAAGCTGTGGCTCAATTTCAAACTGACCTGATGCGGCAACCTCCGGGTGGTGGTAGTTGATTTCAATGCCCATTTCCTTCATAAGAAGGCACATTTCGCTACGGCACTCGTAGGAAATATCAAAGGGCTTTGCAATGTGGTAGTTCTTTTGCTTTGGAACAACAACGCCCTGTCCCTGTGTGCCGCTATTCCAATAGGACTGCTTTGCATCAACTGTGGCGCTGATATTCTTGCCGCTTACCTCCCAGCCAACATTGTCAAAGAGGTAAAACTCAAATTCAGGAAGAATGAGCATTGTGTCAGCAATTCCAAGCTCCTTCATATAATTCTCGGCTGCCTTTACAATATTTCTTGGGTATTGAGGGAGTGGGCGATTTTCAGGTGTGTCTATAATCATAGCATTACCTGTCATTGACAAGGTGGGAACCTGACAGAATGGGTCGATAACTGCTGTATCAGGGTCAGGAATAAATACCATGTCGCTCTTTTCTACAACTGCATAGCCATAGTTTGAGGCATCAAAGCCAATGCCCTCCTTCATTGTCTTTTCGGAAAAGTTCTCGGCTAAAATGGTAACGTGTCTGTATTGACCGCTTATGTCAACCATCTTAAAGTCAACCATCTTAATGTTGTTTTCCTTAATCATATTTAGAACGTCTTGTACTGTTTTTACCATTGCTTTTTCCTCCTTTTATATAAATCTTATCTTACTACTGCCGGGTGAGGCATTTTGCACTTGCCTGCATAGGTGGCAAGCAAGAAATAATAGTTGTCTGCAAGGTAATTATAGCCACAGGCAACGCCGTTTTTGGTTCTCCAGTCTACGCTGCGGCAGTAGCCGGGCATAAGTCCTGAGTGGGTCAAATCCTTTTCGTAGGTATTAAGAATGGCATATGTAATCTTGTCTGCCTCCTTCTCCAGCCCTACCTTGTACATTGCGGTCAGGAAGTGGAAGCCGTTCATACCGTTAAGTCCGCCGTTTTCGTACTGACCCCAATCGCTCATGCAAGGCCAGTCGATTGTGTCAGCAGGGGCAACAGGCATTACGTTACCCGGAATGCCGAAGCGGAGGTCTCCATAGCCCTCCTTGTCCATAATTGCAAGTAGCTTTTTAAGCATTTTCTTTCCTGTTTCGCAAGGAATTAAGCCCTCATTTATACCCATTGATACAGCGAAGGTAAAGCCATAGTCGTGCATTTTGCCATTTCTGCTTACCCAGCCTGCCATAAGCTCTGTTTCGGGGTTATAGAAGGTGTCAAAGAATGCCTTGTCAAATTTTTCAAGTTGCTTTTTGTATCTTTCGCTAACATCGCTTTTGCCTACTCTGTCAAGGAGCTGACTAAGCTCACGAAGGGCACGGTGGCAAAGATAGTTAAAGTAAATGTCCTTGTGTCCGAATGCAAAGTTATCCCACCAGTTGCATTGCTGTCCAAACTCGCACTTTTGGAACATATAATCGCCCGGGAACTCTACCTCGAAAATGCCATCACCATCGGTATCACGGGACAAGAGATAGTCTGCCGCCTTGATTGCGTTTGGCAAAAGTCTTTTGGCAAGAGACAAATTCCAGCTGGAAATTCCCGCCAAGGAGATAATTGCGCCGGGGGTGGAGTCAACGGCACAGCCAAAGCCCCTTACCTTGTCCTTGTTAAAGAAGTTAACGCTAACCTCTCCGTCGTGGGCTTGGGATTTTGTAAAGCTTCTTTCAATCTGTCTTTCAAAGGTGCGACGGATTATCTTAAACTGCTCCTTGTCCTCGCCCATCATATAAAGAAGGTCGGACTTCATCTGCATTGCAAGGTGGCCTGTGCCGTGGAAATAGATATTATCGCCCATATCATAAAGCTCTCTATTCATAGCAAAGGCGTTGAGCCAGTTGCGCTTTAAGCCGTTATATCTTTCGTCGTTTTCAAGTGGGAAGCTTGGATAGCACTCCTCCAAAACCTTAAAGGTAAGCTGTACATCCTCAAGTGATTTGCTTGATTTTAATGTAAGGAATGAGCTACCATAGTGGAGCGCGTGGATTCTGTTGTGGTTGTAGCTGTGGTTTTTGTAGCCCAAATCAAGACCTACAAAGTCGCTTGACATAAGAAGCTCCTCAACGCAGTATACGTCCTTGGATGAAGAGGAAATTTCCAGTCTGCCGAAATCAGGGAAATGAATATAAAGCGGCAGGGTGTATTTGGTTTTATATATTGCTAGAGGATTTTTGCTCTTCAGCGCCCTTGGCGGCTTGCTTGTCCAAATTGTGGGTGGGGCTGTCTTAATTGACAGCTTTGTGCTGAAAATATCGTTGGGATTTACCTTTTTCAAGTCAATTTTCAAGGTGTTTGTGTCCACCATATCGTAAAGGATGCTGCTACCCTGTGGGTTTTCAAAATATGCAGTATTTTCTGTAATGTCCGATTTGGTTGGCAGTGCCCTTTTGAAGGCACCGAAAACACCGCCATAGCCCGGAAGCATAAGATTGTAGCTTGCGTGCTTATCCCTGTCTCGTCCACTTGATTCTATGCCGAAAAAGGCGATTTTTCCCTTTTCGTTGTCTAAGGTATATGAAAGAAAATCACTACCAAACGGAGTATATTTAGCCATAACTCGCTCCTTTTTATTTTATATTGCTTTTAGTATGTATGCTGTATAGGCCTTCATTTCCAATTTGCCAAAGACAGCTTTGTTTTCAAGAACATCGTAATATTCCTTGTCAAGGACAATGTAGCCGTCCTTGCCCTCTATTTCCATGGCAATTATGATATTTTCCTTGCCTGTTCTTTCAACAAGGTCAATATTTGATGATGCCTCAAGGATTGGATTTTTATCAACAAGCCTCAAAAGCGCCTTGTGGTCCGGTACTGTGCCAAGGACAATAACCTGTCCCTTGCCAACCTTGTTTCTTGTAATTGCGCTCAGGCTGTCAAGCTCCTCTGTGTTATAGTGGGCAAGCCCCTCTGCTCCCCTTAGCTCGTAGGCATCACAGCCCAGAGCGATTTTAATCTCCTCGCCGTCGTTCCAGCTGGCAGTAAGGCTCTTGTCCTCCAAAGGAAGCTGATATTTAGTATAAACGCCACCGATTTCCTCAATAAACGGAGTTGGGGAATCTTTATGCTTGGTTGTATGCTCATTCATAATGTCGCTAAGAGGTCCTACAATCCAAGTACCGCCATTTTCCACCCACGCCTTAACCCTCTCTCGGAAGGAGTCAAGGTCGGTGTTTACAAGAAATGGGGATATAACCACGTCGTATGAATCAAGGCATTTGTCCGTTTCGATAACGTCCACGTTATAATGCCTGAGTGCGCTGTGGAAATGAAATGCAAATCTTTTACTAATGTCCTCGTCAATGCCCTCTACTAATGGAATAAAGTTAAATACCTTTGCAGCCTCGGCTGAATATGTAATGGCAATTTTGGACTTGATTTTTGTGCTTGCCAACAGGTCCTCGCATCTGTCAAGGGTGTCGGTAATCATTTTAACGCTTTTTGAAACATTATTGGGTCTGCCGCTTGAGTTTAGGAAGGCGCCGTGCCCAAGCTCGTGCCCGTTTACGTGGCTACGGAAATGCCAATAAAGGTTCATTTCTGCCCCGTGTGCTATGGGCAACAGGGAGTTAATATAGCAGTAGCCGATATTGCGATAGCCGTTCTCGGCTGCAAGAGAGCCGTTCCAGCCAAGGAGTGTTTCGGTAATCCAATAGGGTCTTTCCTTCATAGTGCGATAGTGGTCGAACTTGAAGGTAGAGGTATAAAGGTCCTCTGTTGTGTTGTAATGGTTGTGCTGAACGACGTCAAGCCCCTTGTTCATTTCATTGTAGCTAAGAAGATGCCCCGTTGTAAGGTCTGTGCCGATAGGAGCATTTGAATACTCTCTTATTGCCTCAGCTTGCTCGTGAATATATGAGTAAATAAGGCTGTTCTGGAAGCGCACCCACTCCACATTACGTGAGGGGTTTTCCCACGCCTTCCAGCTTGGCGGCTCAATCTCGCTAAAATCGGAGTAATCCAAGGACCAGCGATGCATACCCCAGCATTTATTAACATTCTCTATGGTGCCGAACTTGTTTTTCAGATATTTTCTGAACTCCTCTCTGCACCTTTCGCAGTAGCAGCCATAGTCAAAGGGGTAAATTTCATTATCTATCTGCCAGCCTATAACGCCCGGATGGTTAGCAAACGCCTTTGCCATCTGTCCTGCAATTCTCTTGTTTTCAAGACGGATTCCCTTGTGGGATTTGCAGGGGTGGACACGGGCATGCACGTCCATTCTTGTGAGCACAAAGCGCTCGGAGCGAATACGCATAGCATCGGGATATTTTTTGAACACCCATCTTGGCGGTGTGCAGGATGGTGTGCAAAGAACGGTATATATACCATTTTCGTATAGCTTATCAACCACATATTTGAAGAAGTCCATGCTGACCTGTCCCTCTCTTGGCTCCATTTCGCTCCAAGCGAACTCGCCAACACGCATACAGTTCATGCCGTATTCCTTCATTTTGGCAATATCCTTGTCTATCTCGCTTTTATCCCAAAGCTCCGGATAATAGGCGGCGCCTATGTAAAACCTTTTCATACTTGATTCCTTTTCTTAAAAAATTTGCGGAATTTCCAAAAGCTGTCCACCGCGCTCTGCGGATTTGTTGGCAATAATTCCCGAAAGGGACATTTTAATGCCCATTTCTATGTCAATCGGTGGGTCGGTGTCCTTAATTATGCATTTGATGAAATCACGCATCATTAAGCCGTCTGCACCACCGTATCCGTATGGGTCGTTGGTGTTTGATATGGTTATGGGAATTTCGATAAATTTCTCAAAATTGTTTGGTATGCCTGTCAGGGCAAAGTGGTCCATTGCGCAAATTGCAATATATGAGCTATCTGTCTTAAAGCGAACCCTGCCGCCTGCGGTGTTGCTACTGAGGTGCCACACCCATTCGTTAACGCTTTTGGCAATTTCCTGTGGCATACGATAAAACTTGCCATCCTCGTAGGTTACGCCGTGAACACAAAAGGGTGGCTCTAAAACGGAGTAGAATTTTATGTCGCTTTTGTCAAGCTTGGTTTCTACCTTGAAGTTTTTATCTATTTCTTCGATTTTTCGCATAACACACCTGTCTAATGTTACCATTAACATTAGTTTACCATATGTGGGTTAATAATTCAAGGCAATTTGTTATTAAAATAACAAAAAGCGCCCGCAAGGGTATTGCGTGCGCTTTTTCTGTTATTTCTTTGCTTTTTTGTCCTTCATTTTTTGCCAAAAAGATTTTTTAGTTTCGGTTTCTGGCAAATCTACGGTTAAATCTGCATTATCTTGGTTAAGACAAACTTTTTCTGCTTTTACATTTTCAAGCTCCTTGGTTAAGCGATCAATTTTCGCCTGCATCTCATCAAGGCGCTTATCCAGCAGGTCGTAGTCCGTTAGCAAAGCAGGGCTTGGCTTCTTGCCAAGGGCGTTTTCCAACCAAGCCATACTCTCTCTGCGAAGGCTATCAAGCCTTTGGTTTACAGCCTCATAGTCTATTTGTGCAAACAGCTCGTCGTTTTTCTCTATTTCGTTTGGTGAGTAGATTAGCTTGTCTGTAAGCCCCATTTTTCCAAGCAAAGAGCCGAATCTTGCAATGCCACGCCTTTTGTTGCCTATTGCAATAAAGGGTCTTTCAAAGATGATGGAGAAGCATGTGCCGTGGAAGGAGTCGGTAACAACCATTTCAGCGTTTTTGAAATAGTATAGCCAATCCTCCATATCAATATTTTCCTTGATTGGCAGTCTCCAATTTTTCCTCATTACCTCGTCAACGTGGGCATTTGGAATACAAATTATTTCAGCGTCCAGCCTTTTTGCCACGTTTTCTATTGCTATCTGCTTTTCCTCGTCCGGGTCAAGAATATATGCTAAAACGTATTTTCCCTCAGGTGGGCATTTATTAAGGCTTGACTCGTTAACGCAAGACTCATAGTGCTTTTTGTCGCAAAGGAACACAGGGTCCAAAACCTCGGTTGCCTCAAGCTCAAATTGATTTTTGCAAAGATCTACTGCGTAGTTTTCGCGCACAGATATTGCATCAAATCTCTCAAGGTAAAAGCCTGCTTTTTTTCTGTTTTCCTCACTGCCACGGAAGGTGTCGTGCCCGAAGGATGTGCCATAGGCAATCTTTTTCTTATAGCCCTCAACAAAGTCAAGGAAAAAGAAGGTGTCTGCCGTCTTGCAAAGTGAATAGTTCCAAATCTGGTCAGAGCCCACAATAAAGGTATCAGCCA
Organism: Clostridia bacterium; assembly: GCA_017468115.1. Next base: position 22,935 of record JAFUJS010000011.1, read on the forward strand.
TTGCGTTCAGCTTTTTAAGGTCTGTACGGTCCTTGTATTTTCCTGTAAGCTTGAAATGCTTGTAGGCAAAGCGCCTTGTTACAAACAAGGGGTGCCTGTGATTTATGCTTTTTGGCCACAGATGGTCCGGTATATCTGCAAAGATGCAGTTATAGCCCTTGTCCTCAAGGGTCTTGTAAAGGGCAAAGTTGGTCATTAATGAGCCGTAGTTTGCAGCATACCAAATGCTGAGAAGAACTGCGTCGTACTTTTTGCTCTTAGAGTCGTTAAGTGCCTTGGAGAATGGACTGCCGTTGCTTAGTGCCTCGAAGAAATCTCCTCTTCCCGGTGCGGCATGGGGAGCCCTGTAAACATTTGCATTCTTTCGTCCAAATGATTCGTAAAACGAAATTTCCTCAAGAAGCTTAAAGCCCCATTGCTGATTAATTTCCTCAACAAGCGCCCTTCCCTTTTCTGTGTTCACCATCATAGCAGAGGTGCCCCTTTTGTCGTTAAGCTCCTTTTTAATTCCCCAAAAGTCGCCGATTGTAAGGTCACCTTGTCTTGGCACACGGGCAAACTGACAGGTTGAGCAGGAGCGCCTTGAAATCAGATTTTTTGAGGATGCCTGCTCGAAGGGGTCATCCTTAAAGATCTTTATGTACTCGTTGCCATCATCAAACCTAACATAGGTTGTTGCCGACCAGCCGATAAGCCCCTTGTATCTGAAGTTTACATCCTCAATTTTTCTTCCGTTGCCTATCTCGTCAATAAAGGCTCTCCAAGCCTTTGGAGAAGGTGTGCCGTGGCAAATAAGGTCTACCACTATAAGCTTTTCGTAAGGCTTTTTAAGATATGCCTTAAGTGCGGCACATTGACAGGGTGTGCCTGTAAACAAAACGTACCTGTCTTCCTTGAGCCTTTTCTCAATTTGCTTATAAATGTCGCCGTTTCGGCTTTGTATGTATTTGGAGCGACGGAGCTTGTCAATATCCTTCAAATTATCAACCATAAGCGAATGTGCGCCCAAAAAGTCATCATCAAAGGCACAGCCGCAAGCATAGCCACCCTTGCCTATTACATTTTCGGCAAGGAGTGTAAATATACCGCCGGATGCGCTTTTTTCACGAATATCATCGCTTGCCATTGCTGCATAAACCATTGGCTGCTTATCGTTTTCATATTTTCTGTTTATTGCAGGGCATGTCCTTTGACAAGCACCACAGCTTATACACAGGCTATCGTCAATTTCCGGATACAAAAAGCCCTCGTTTGATTCTGTCATTTTTATTGCGTTTACCGGGCAGGCATTAGCACACGCCTCACAGCCGTAGCAATAGTCCATATTATCAAGTATTTTCATAACCCCCCCTACTCAAATACTAGTATGCTGCTTATATTATAACACCTTTATTAAAGATTTTCAACTGTTTTTAGCTATGGAAACAATTGACATTAATTTTCCAGAATGATATAATCAAATTGTAAGTATAATTCCGAAGGAGCAATGCAAAAATGATTAATGCTTCCGCAAGCAATATCGAGCTTCTGATAGATAGTGAGGGTGGCTTTATTTCCTCGCTGAGGCTTGGTTGCCGACAAATGTGTGTGGGCACTATTCCCCTATTTACAGTAAGGCTGAGAAATAAAGAGGGCGAGTGCTTTTATGTAAGCCCTATGGGTGCAAAATGCACCTATGATGAGGGCAGCATTACATATACAGGCTTTGAGGGCTTTTCCAGTCTTAGTGTACGGTTGACAGTAAAATGTGATGAGGGCATTTCTTGGTACATTGAGATATTATCTGTGCCCTGCGAATATGCGGTTGAATGGGTGGAGCTGCCTAAGCTGTGCACCCGCCCCCTTGTTGACAACGACAAGGACGGCGGCACAATTTTGTTTCCGTACAATGAGGGTATGCTGGTTACTGACGAAGGGCTTTTGCCACGATATGAGCCTGAATTTCCATCATCCGGCGCTTACTATACATTTCCAAATATGGTGTGCTCTCAGTTTATGGCATATCTTTTTGACGATATTGGTCTTTACATTGGAGCGCACGACCCTGAAAGAGGGCTGAAGTGTGTAGACTTTTACCCCTGCGAGGGCGGACTTTCATTGCAGATGCGCCTTTACTCGGGCGCTGATTTCGGAAAGGACTTTAAGCCCGACTTCCCTGTTGTCTGGAAGGCTTGCTTGGGGGATTGGAAAGATGCCGCAAATATATACAGAGAGTGGCTTGAGAGCAACCTGCCAAGGGGACTTGTGCCAACTAAGGAAAACAAGACCCTGCCCCTATGGTATAAGACCTCGCCGCTGATTGTTACCTACCCTGTCCGTGGTAAACATGATATGGACAAGATGGAGCCAAATGCACTTTTCCCTTACACAAATGCTCTTCCTATCCTTAAGAAAATTAAGGATGCTACGAATACGCAAATAATGGCGCTTCTTATGCATTGGGAGGGTACTGCCCCTTGGGCGCCGCCCTATGTGTGGCCACCCTATGGCGGTGTTGAGCTGTTTAATGAGTTCAGAGATGCTCTGCACAAAAACGGCGACCTGCTTGGAGTTTATTGCTCCGGTTTTGGCTACACCCTAAAAAGCACCCTGACGGAGTATAACTGCGAGAAGAAAATCGAAGAGGAAAATGTACTAAAGGGCGTGTGCCATTCTCCAGAGAACAAGCCGGAGCTTGGCAGAACCTGTACCCCCTATCAGCGCTACGGCTATGACATTTGCCCCGCCTCACAGAGGGGACGTGAAATTTTAGAGGAAGCGTATTTCCCACTTCTTGAAAGCGGAGTTGATTACGCCCAAATTCTTGACCAGAACCACGGCGGCGGACAGTATATGTGCTTTGCACGTGAGCACGACCACCCACCCATGCCCGGAGAGTGGATGACCTCTAATATGGTAGGGCTTCTTTCGGATTGGCGCAAAAAGGCACCGAATATGCTCTTTGGGTGTGAAAGCGGCGCTGCCGAGCCGTTTATTGGCAATCTTTTAATGAGCGACAACAGGTTTGAGTTAAATTACCCATTTGGTACTCCTGTGCCGCTTTATGCCTTCCTTTATCATCCATATGTAAGGAACTTTATGGGTAACCAATGCGGCTGTCCCTTTGAGCCTAAGTGTGACACGCTCCGCTATCGACTTGCATATTCCTTCTCTATTGGCGACATTATGACACTTATAATTACGCCGAGTGGGGAGCTTATGACCCATTGGGGCACACACGATTTTGAAAGTGCACCAAATATGGATTTGACCCTTAGGTTTATTAAGAACGTGATGAAATTCTATAATGAAGAGGGTAGCAGGTATCTGTACTCCGGAAGAATGTGCATTGCCCCGGAAATAGAGTGCGAGGAAATTGAAATTCCTTTGTTCAGAGGCAAGGAAAAATCCGTTCTTCCAAGGCTTCTTTCCTCCTCGTGGGAGGATGAAATCGGCGTTGCCTACATTGTGGTTAACCCTGAAAATGAGCCTGTTAAATTTTCACTATGCGGTAAGGAATATATCGCTGCCCCACTTGATGCAATGCTGATTTTGAAGGACAAATAAAAGATTTTGGGACCTAGTAAAAAGTAGGTCCCTTTATTTTTCAATTATCGTTGCAATTTTCAAAAATGTGTAGTACAATATCCTTGAATAAATACACACAGGTGAATTATGGTAACGGAAATTATTGCACAGGTCTTTGGCGTGCTTGGAATGATATGTAATATCATAGTGTTTCAGCAAAAGACACAAAAAAATGTTTTAATATGGCAGTTTTTCGCCGCAACCACCTTTGCGCTAAACTATTTTCTGCTTGGCGCTATGGTTGGCGGTATGCTGAATACTGTGGGGGCTATTCGCTCCGTTGTGTTCTTCTTTAAGGACAAAACCAAGGCAAACCATTTGGCTTGGCTAATAGTATTTATCTGCGCCTTTGTTGCCTCTTACCCTCTTTCCTTCTTTGTTTTCGGCAAGGAGCAAACGCCCCTAAATTTCGTGATTGAGGTATTACCTGTTGTGGCTATGATTATTGCTACAATCAGCCTAAGGCTTGGCTCGGCAAAGGCGGTTAGGTCTCTTGGTCTTATCAGCTCCCCACTTTGGCTTACATACAATTGCTTCAGCGGCTCCTTTGGGGCAATTGCCAGCGAGATTTTGAACCTCATTTCAATTATTGTAGGTATTATTCGTCTTGATATTAAGAAAAAGCAACCAACTAAAGAGCAAAATACAGAAAAAACAGAATAAGGAGAGCTTTTATGCAAGGATTTATTGAAGAAAAAAATCAAGTGCCTGTTATATATGATGTTGATGTTTTGGTTTGCGGTGGCGGCCCTGCCGGTATTGGCGCCGCAATCCGTGCCGCACGTCTTGGTGCCTCTGTTTTAGTTGTTGAGGCACAGGGCTGTCTTGGCGGTATTGCAACAGCAGGTATGATGTCCCACTGGGGCGGACGCTCCTCAAGTAAGGTTATGCAGGAGATTTTTGAGCTAACCTATGAAAAGGCAAAGGACATCGGCTGGGCCCACGAAAACTGGTGCGGACACGATGCTATTTATCACGATATACAAAAAATCGTCCTTGAGGAAATGTTTGTAAAGGAAAATATCAAGGTTCTTTATTACACTATGTTCTGTAAGGCTGTGGTTGAAAACGGCAGTATTGTTGGCGCTATTGTTGAAAACAAAAGCGGACGTGGCTTTATCAAGGCTAAGCGTGTTGTTGACTCAACAGGCGACGGCGATGTGGCAGCCTCCAGCGGCGTTCCCTTCTTCAAGGGTCGTGAAACCGACGGCAGAATGCAGCCCTGCACTATTATGTTCAAAATAGGCGGAGTTGATTATAGCAGGGCGGTCTTCCCACCATCATTTGAAACAACCATAGAGCTACCAAAGGGAGAAATTCAAGCCCTTGGTAAGGAGCATTTGCCTTTCCCTGCCGGACACGTTCTGCTTTATACACAGCCCACACCAAACACGGTTTGCTGTAATATGACAAACGCAATTGAGATTGACGGTACCGATGCAGAAAGCCTGACTAAGGGTGTATTTACCTGCCACTCTCAAATTGTTCCGATTATTAAGTTTTTGAGAGAGTATGTGCCGGGCTATGAAAAATGCTGGCTTATGAGCGTAGCACCTCTAATCGGTATTCGTGAAACACGCCACTTTGAGGGAATTGAGTCCATATCTAAGGACGATATTCTGGAAGCGAAATATTACGATAACTGGGTAGTCAGACGTGCTTGGTTTAACTTTGATGTGCACAATCTGACCGGTGCAAGCCTTGATAAGACGGGTATTCAAAAGGGCTGGAAGCAAGAGAGCGATTATACCATTCCATACGGCTGTCTGTTGCCTAAGAATGTTGAGGGGCTTTTGCTCTCAGGCAGAAATATCAGTGGCTCACACCTTGCACACTCCAACTTCAGAATTATGTCTGTTTGTATTGCTCTCGGCGAGGCAGCCGGTACTGCCGCCGCTCTTTCTGTAAAACAAAATAAGAGACTTCGTGATGTAGATGTTAAGGAAATACAAGCGGTTGTTGGCGAATAATAAAAAGGCACTCGATTTGAAGTGAACCCCATTTAGTTCACAAAAAATAAAAAGGCACGACAAGAAACAGGAAGAGGAAATCACCTTTTCCTGTTTTTTAATCTTGTAGTATTGTAAAAAATCAACCAATCTTCAACAAGTAGTAGATATTGTTCA
>JAFUJS010000030.1 GCA_017468115.1 Clostridia bacterium
ATCAGGTTGTCGCTGGTTCGAGCCCAGCAGGGGGAGCCAAAAGAAAAGCAGACCAAAATCGGTCTGCTTTTTCTTTCGCCCTCTTGTTGTGGCGAAAAACAGTGTCCCTTTAGGGGAAGCTGCGAGCTACGTAGTAGCCGTAGGGGAGTTCGTGTCCTCCGACACCCTCCACCGTCGCATAGTCGCTTAGCCTCGCAATTACAAATTGCTCCTAAAGCTCCTTGCTTTGGGCGGTTTCGCTCGTTGAAAATGATACTTAATCCTTTTCAACTTCGCTACCCGTGCCATAACAACTGGGCGTCTCACCACCGACCGCCGATTCCACCCCGGTGCCACTCTAGTCGCATAGTATTACATTTTGACTTGTAAAAATGACAATTTTTGTCGTACACAAAAGATGATTTCTTTGCTATCATAATGTTAACAAAACAAACAAAGGAAATAATATGTGGACAAAGGATAAAAAATTATTGGAGGAGCGCTTAGCTAGCTCGCTCCAAGGAAAACTTGAATATAAGATGGAAGGTGGACGTAAAACTAGTAGTGGACTTACATATAAGGTTGATATAATATATAACGACGAATGCATTTTGTCCTTTAGTGAGGGCTTAGATTATTTGTGTGGTAGGTACGAATCGGATCTGCGCCAAAAAATAAGCAATATTCAATGGACGAAAGAAGAAAGTCATATGCTCTTTCTAAAGTATCAAGGTGAAATGTGGTTTAGAGAAGAGTATACAACCTCAATATTTTTCAAAGGAATGAAGGAATATTTGTCGTTGCCTATTGATAAAGCACTTGCACACGAGCAATATATGATAAGATTTTTTGCTATTTTAGACAGACGTTGCGGAAAAAGGCGCTTAAAAAATATGATTAGTGAAATTAAAAATTACCCCAATGCACTTCAAATGGTATATAAATTAAGGCTAAAAAGTGAAGGGATTCTCATAAAAACAGAGAATTAACCATTGTTGTCAATAAAAACCACCAATCAGGTGGTTTTTTTTATGGTTTCTTTTGTTGTGGCGAGAAACTGCCCCTTTAGGATAAGCTGCTAGCTACAAAGTAGCCGTAGGTGAGTTCGTGTCCTCCGACACCCTCCACCGTCGTGTAGTCGCTTAGCCTCGCAATTACAAATTGCTCCTAAAGCTCCTTGCTTTGGGCGGCGCAATGACAGCGTTTGCTGCCATAGCGGCAATATCAGGCACAAAAAGAAAACAAAGGAAATGACATTTTCTGTCCTGTAAGAAAAGTGTCAAGCTTGATATAATGATTTTACAAGGCAAAAAAAGCAAGGAGGAAAAACAATGCTTACTATGTTTTTGATAGGCGGCAGCGTAGCTGTTGTTACAGCAGTAGCGGCAATTGCAGGCTCATTGAGCTGACAGAGAATGGACAATTGCTGTCCTAAATAGGTAACGATTTTACTGATACAATATAGACGTAAGGCAAACGAAAGGAGAAAACAAAAATGCTTGCAATGTTCATCATTGGTGGTAGCTTAGCGGTTGTTGCGACAGTAGCGGCAATTGCCGGTGGCTTACAGTAACTAAAACAAAGACAGTAAAAAGGAGAAAAACAATGCTTACAATGTTTTTAATCGGCGGTAGCGTAGCTGTGGTAACAGTAATAGCGGCAATAATTGGCGGTTCGAGCAGCTAAAACGACCGGAGACCAATCCAAGATTAGATAAGAAAATAAGGAGATTATAATGAGATCAAGAAAATGGGTAATACTTATAACTAGCAAATGGGGAAATTACGGCTATGTACAAAGCTATGGCGGTTGCGGAAGAATGACCTTGGTAAACCACCCCAAAAATGCGAAGTGGTTTTGGACAGAAAACAGCGCAAGTGTTTTGGCAAGAGAAATGGATGGCTGCTATGGCAATCACGCAGAAGTTGTAGAGTATTTTGGTTAATAAACGAGGTAAGATTATGGGATACAATCATCACGGAAAAAAAGGCGCATCATACGTTTGGCGAGTAAGCTGGTACAACAACGGTCGAAAATACAAGGCGTTTACAAACAAGCAGCAAGCGCTAATATTTATGTCAAAGCTTGAGAGCAACTATAACAATTGCTGTGTATCGCTGGAAAAGTGGAACGGAGGCTATTAATGATAGCGGCATATTTGGTGGTCTTATTAATAATGAATATTTTGACCCTTGTGCTGTATAGCTACGATAAGGTGGCGGCTGCAACCCCGGGTAGAGTAAGAATTCCTGTTTACGTGTTGCTTATGAGCACCGCATTGGGCGGAGCGATTGGAGCCTTTGCTTCAATGTTTCTGTATAGGCACAAAACACAAAAGCTGTATTTTAGAATACCAATCATATTCTGCTTGATAGTACAGATAATCATTGGGCTGCTATGCGTGATAATATAAGGAGAAAATATGAGGAGAAACAGATATGAAAGAAGCAATAATAGAGGTAGTGTCTACGGTGGCGGCTATAATAACAGCACACATGCTGATCACACCGCAAGAGACACCTGGTACGCAATTCTAGCGTGCATTGGCGTTTTGGGATTTGGAGCTATATGGGTTGGTTTGCTTGTTGGCTCGCTCCCTACGTTTTTGGTGGGCTGCGTCCTTTCCCTGATACTTGTGATAACGTCAATCGTTTCATTTGCCAAGGCAATAAGAAGCAGGGCAAGCTATCATTAATCAAAAATCAGACACTCCCCCGACCGTTTTGGGGAGTGTCTGTTTTTTCTATTGACTTGGGCACATATCATATGATAAAATAAATAAAGATATAAAGATAGGGGGTGCTGCTATGGTAAAAAGAATGCTTGCGCTGACAGTTGCCTTGCTTGGCATTGTTTTTGTGCTTGTTGGCTGTAATAGTGAGCCCGAGCCGGCTGACATAACCGTTAAGGTTGAATATAAAGCTACCACAGGTGGCACTGTTCAGGGCGAGGCTACACAGATTAAGGTAGTAAAGGAAGGGCAAAGCGCCTATTTCAATATGGTTACCGCCGTGGCAAGCCCCGGGTATAGATTTGTTGGCTGGAGCGATGGCACAGAGGCAAAGTTCCATAGCGCCGCACTTACAAAAAGTGCAGTTATAACCGCCAACTTTGAAAAGATTGAAAACGTGGTAATTACCTACGAGGCAGCCGAGGGTGGGCGCATTTTGGGCGCACCGAGCCAGACCCTTGAAAAGGGTGGCACAACGGCACTTGTGCAGGCAAAAGCAGACACAGGGTGGCGTTTTATTGGCTGGAGCGATGGCGTAACCACCGATACACGTACTGACACGGCAGACGACAACAAGACAATTACCGCCTTGTTTTCCAACAAGGTTAAGGTGGTTTATCAGGCGGCTGAGGGCGGCACTATTCTCGGCGAGATAACCCAAAACAGAGTAATAGGCACCAGCACAAACCAAGTGCAGGTTGTTGCAAAAAGCGGTTATAGATTTATCGGCTGGGATGATGGACGCACAGACGTAAGAAGGAGCGACGTTGCCACCGACGAGGTTGTTCACACCGCACTTTTCCTAAGATACTACAAGCTGGACATTACCTACGACCAAGCACGAGGTATTTTAGAGGGTAGCACCCATCAAAATGTGGACGAGGGCGCAAAATGCGCCACCGTTACAGCGGTGCCCCTTGCAGGTTACGATTTTGTTTGCTGGAGTAACGGAAGCAAGGACCCCGTTTTGTCTATTGAGCTGACCGAGGACACGGAGCTGGAGGCATTTTTCAGCTACGAAAGCCACGGCTTGCCGGTAATTTCCATCGATACGGCAACAGGTGGGGATGTAACCTCAAAGACAGAATATATAGTTTGCGAAATTTCTGTGTACGACACAGAGGGCGACTATCACGTGTTTAATCAGGACGCAAAAATCAGAGGTAGAGGAAACTCCACCTGGGGCTGGCCCAAAAAGCCATACAAGTTCAAGTTTGATATGAAGCGTGATTTGTTCGGCTTTGGCAAGGCGAAGGACTGGGTGCTTATGGCAGATTACGGGGACCAGAGCCTTTTAAGAAACTGCCTTGCATATCAAACAGCAAGGGAGCTGGGCGCTCTTGTCAGCTCTCCCGACTGCCAATCCGTTGAGGTTTATTTGAACGGAGAATACCACGGCATTTATCTCCTCTGTGAGCAAATTGAGGTAAATGAAAACCGTGTTGACGTTAGTAAGGACACAACCACGGTTGACACAGGCTATCTTATCGAAATGGACGGCTGGGCAGGCACATACAACGAAAGCGACCCTTGGATTACCGCAGGGGACCAGCTGAATGCCAACAGAAGATACACCATAAAATTCCCCGATGAGGAGGGCATTACTGATGCCCACAAGGATTACATAAAGGGCTACATTGATGGCTGTATGGAAATTCTTTATAACGGCGGCACCTATGAAGAGGTACAGGAGCAGATGGATGTGCAAAGCTTTGCGGAGGCATATATAATCTCCGAGCTGTTTAAGTGCGCAGACGTTGACTATTCCAGCTTCTACCTATACAAGGACGCAGGCGGAAAGCTTGTATGCGGTCCGGCATGGGACTACGACATGGCTTGCGGCAACTCCAACCACAAGGGCGGAGACGTAAGAAGATACGATTACCTTTGGGCAAAGAACAAAAACCCGTGGTACAAGGGTCTTTTGAACTTTAAGGAATTTGAGGAGCTGGTTGCAAAAACCCTCTACGAAAACGAAAAGCTCATAACAGACACCATAAACGGAATCTACGATTATGCCTACGACCACAGCGAGGCATATGAGTATAACTTTACTAAGTGGAAGATTTTGGGTCAGCAGGTTGGCTTTAACCCTTGGGACATTGCAAATCTCACCACATGGAAGGCTCATGTTGAGTATACAAGAACCTTTGTAAAGAACAGCATGGCATTCTTGAAGAAAACCTACCCGTATACGTCTGCCGAGCAATAAGGTGTTGACATTTTATGCCTTGTATGTTAAAATAGAGCAAATTATTATTAAAAAGGTTGACAAGACTATATAATGAATGAGATAATCTTTTACAGACAGACAG
>JAFUJS010000012.1 GCA_017468115.1 Clostridia bacterium
CGGGAAGCGTCAATACAGGAACAAATGAGACATTGGGTGCTGACCCCGAAAAAGAAATAACCGTTATTTGCGAGTGTGAAAATTGCAACAAGAAAACAATAGACAGCGCAACTGCCATAATAATTGCTCAAACTAATTTTTCGATGCTGCATAAAGAAGAGCTAGATGATATTTGGTGGTATTTTTCATTCGAAATAGAAAACGAGAATGATCGTATAATTACATCAATACTAGAGACGTCAGAGGAGCTAGAAGAGGGGGCTAATATCAACGATTACTGGATTATATGCGTATGGAAAAGGGACGCTTCAGGCGAAGGTCTATTGCAAAGTGCACTTGGAGGAAACTCATATGCTTATGTAATTAATAAAGCTACCGGAGAAATTGTCGATTTAGTAGTTTTTGTTGGCGACTAATAAGGCAGGAAAGGACAGGACACGCTACCGTGCCCTGTGAAACCCAAAACAAATGAATAAAGGTGGTGGAACTATGAAAAAACTGTTAATCGCAATTTCTATATTGTTGGTGTTGTCTATTATGATTGTGGCGTGTGATATTATTCCTAGTGGAGATGAGTTGAGCTCGGGCAATGAAGATGGCGGCGAATTAAATCCGGATAACAATGATACAGTTGATACCTCAATCAAGATAGAGGATGATGTCGATAGAGAGGACAAGGATAGTGAATTTCCGTTTGAAGCTGTAATAGTTGAACGAGACGGATACGATATTGTTGCTGCCGGAAAGTATTATGGTAATGATTTCGATAATGTAAAATATTATGGTTCGTATTACCGAATAATTGATAACTACGACGATTTTTCGGAGCTTACAGCTTGGGGAGAAACAGTTGATAAATCGCTATTTGATGATAATTTTATATTAGTTTTACACTCGTACAAGAGAGCTTATGACACCTATTATACTCATTCAAAATACAACGAATTGAACGGCAAGGGTCTGTACACAAATTTTGGCTTGAATAAGACCGGAATTTTAACGATAAGTGAAGGCAAAAGCGGTAGTGACAGAGCCGTTATTGGAGAAGAACCGATCTATATAGAGGATTATGAAACAGTTCTTCCTATTGAGACGAAAGAGACAATATATTTGGTTATCCCAAAATCAGAACTACCTAACGATATTACCGTGAATGGAGAAATAATCCTCAAATTAGATATAATAATTGACTTATAAATAATTCTCAAGAGAGATAAAGGTAATGTAGTAATTGGAATACATACTTCTGGTAATACAAATACAAATGGAGCAACAAAAATAAATTTATTTATACAAGGAGACAGGGGACGGTGGTCTGTCTTACAGATGAAGGTCATTACGGAAGCGACAATTTAATAGAACAATACTGTGAAGAAATTGCGTGTGAAAATTGTCGAGTTAAAGACAAAACATATTTCTCGGTGATAAAAATAAAAGAGAATGGCGATTTTGTTTTAGAGAATTCATATGATGAACATTTTATTTATGGTATAAGTATAAATATAGGTTTCAATTTTTCAGAATTTGGAAGGAGATTCGTGGATGATTGGAATAGATAAAGTAATTTATAATGAAAACGAGGTTGAAAAGGCTCCATTTATTAAAAGAGCTATTGCGTATATAATTGATGCGTTGATATGCTTTTTGTTGTTTTTAACAGGGCTTGTAATTTTTCTTTGCGTAACAAACGGAAAGCAAAATTTGAACGAACTTGCACTTGTAATTTGTATGTTTGCACCGATTATATATCTCGGCTATAAAGATTTTATTTTCAAGGGAGCAAGCATAGGTAAAAAGTTAATGAGAATCAAGGTGATTGATAAAAAAACACTTGATTGCCCAACAAAAATCAGACTTACATTCAGAACTGTTTTAGCACTTGATTTTCTTGTAAATTCGGCGATTTACTTTATTTACAAAGAAAGCCTAAGTGAAATAGTAACCTCGACTCTAGTGGTTTCACTACCCAAAAGGCGATAAATGGAGACAGCGAGGAGACATGGAGACAGGGGACGGTTCCTTGTCTCCCAATCTCTCGGATTCTTAAAATTTTTATATTCACAAGCAAAAAAGTGCGACCCTGTGTCGCACTTTTTTGTTTTATTCAAATAACCTTAGCGCCTCGTCCTTTGAAAATTCATAGGACTTGTTGCAGAAATGACAGCCCAAGGTAAGCTTTTCCTCCTCGCCCTTGGCTTTTTGCTCTTCAAAGATTGCTTCCACCTCAGCCTTACCGAGGCTCAAAACCGCACGGGCGGTGCGCTCTCTTGAGCAGTTACAGCTATACTTAACCTCGATTTCATCAAACAAATCGTACTCAATGCCGTTTAGCGCCAGCTTCAAAATGTCCTCGTTGGAAAGACCCTTGTCAAATTGTGTGGATATGTTGTTTAGTAGCTTTGCGTTTTCCTCCAGCTTGGAAATTACCTCATCGTCAGCAAAGGGTAAGAGCTGCACAAAAACACCACCTGCGGCACGGCAGGAATAATCAGTGTCAACCAAAACACCAAGAGCAATAAGAGTAGGGGTTTGCTCGCTGACTGCATAATACTGTGCAATATCCTCGGCAACCTCGCCGCTGACAAGTTCAATGTTTCCATTAAACGGCACATCATCTCCCACGTCCTTGGACACAGAAAGAATACCGCCGCCAACAATGCCGGATACGTCTAGCTTTCCGCTTGGCTTAAGTGGCAAATCGGCTAAAGGATTGGCAATATAGCCCTTTACATCTCCGTAATAATCTCCCACAGCAAGGGTAGTGCCTGCAAGGCCACTTCCACGAATAGCCACAGTAAGAGTACAGCCGTCCTCGGGTAGCATAGTACCCATAACCGAGGTGGCAGTCAGCAGTCTGCCCAAAAGAGCAGTTGCAGTCGGAGAGGTTTTATGATAGGAAATTGCCTCATTTACAATATCCTTAGAGTTTATAACATATGCACGGGCGCTTCCGTCCCTTGTCATTGCACGAAGTATAGTTGACATTTTATTTCCTCATTTCTTGCATTTTACAGTAAAATACCATTTTTCGTCTGTGTCCTCGGCAGTCTTGCCGTCAAGGTCGCCATGGACAGAAATTATCTCAAAGCCACACTCTGAAAGCGCATTTTCAATTTGCCTTCTTGAGTAGCATTTTTCTCTTTGAACCTCGTCAAGACGAGTATAGGTACCGTCTTTATTTTCTTCAAAAATACTTAGATAAAAATTGCAAATTTTTGTTTTTTTATTGTAGTCGTTTTGCCAAGCAAGCAAGGCCTGCTCATCCTCTAAAACATAATCATTCTGACCGTAAACATTTTCAAAGCGATAGGGTGTATTTATATCAAAAACAAACACTCCCTCGGGGATTAAGTAGTTATGCACCAGCGAAAAGCATTTTTTAACATCCTTAATCGAGGTAAGATAGTTTATACTGTCAAGGGTGCACACACAGGCATCAACCGTGCCGTAAAGCTCAAGCTCCGTCATATCCTGGCAAAGCCACAAAACGTCATTAATGCCCCTTTGATAGCAGGCATCCTTAGCCTGCGCAAGCATATTTTCCGAAAGGTCCACGCCTGTCATATCATAGCCCAGCTTATGAAGGAGCAGAGTCAGCTTGCCTGTGCCACATGCAAGGTCCAAGACCAATGAGGTTTCGGTGCTTTCGTTTTCCTTAATTTGCTTTGACAAATACTTAGCCAAAAGCCCATAATCACAGCCAAAATTAAGCCTGTCGTAAACAGATGAAAGACCGGAATATTGCTCTCTTGCCATACGCTAATGCCTCGCTTTCCTATATTTTCAACCTATTTTAACATAAAAAAGCGCCAAAGTAAAGGACTTACAGATATTTTTTGATTTTGTAAATATCCCCGGCGCCCATTATCACACAAGCGTCAGCCTCGCTTTTTCTGATATAGTCAGCCACAGCACAGGGGTCGCTAATCAAAATTCCGCCCGAGTCCCTTGCAAAGCCCTCGTCGGTTATAGGATAAATATTTTCCTCTCTTGCCGGAAATATAGGCAGAAATACAAGACTACCCGCGTCCTTAAAGCACCGTGTAAACTCCTTGTAAAGGTAATAGGTTCTGGAGTAGGTGTGGGCTTGGTAAACGCAAAGCACATTCTTGTAGCCCATTTCCTTGAAGGAGGCAAGAGAGCATTCAATTTCCCTTGGATGATGGGCATAATCCTCGAAAATGTCCATACCTGTGTCTGTTTTCATAAGAAATTCCATTCTGCGCTTTGCTCCCAAAAACCTGCCCAAGGCATAGGAAATAACCCTTGGGTCAATTCCGTTTTCACAGGCAACTGCAAAGGCGCAAAGTGCATCATAAACAAAATGCCTACCAAGCTGCCTTAGCTCCACCCTTGAAAGCTCAACACCGTTTTTACAGACAAAAAACTCATTTTTACCGGGGGAGTGTATGATTTTTGCCATATAGTCAGCTTGATTTTCAATGCCAAAGGTTACAGCACCGTCCCTTAAATGTAGGGAACCTGTGTCGTCTGCATTGATAAACACACGTCCAAGCCCTGCCCGAAAGGTGCTAAACGAGTCCTTTATTTCATCAATGCCCGAAAAGAAATCCGGGTGGTCGTAGTCAATGTTCAAAATCGCCCCGTCGGTGGCAGGCAGAGAGTGAAATGCGTTTTTATACTCGCACGCTTCGAAAATGCAGGTGTCCCCCTTGCCAATAACTCCCCCAAGCAAAAAGCCCTGAAGGGGTGCACCGCAAAATACGGTAGGACCCCTGCCCGCATAGGTAAAAATATCAAAAAGCATAGCGGTGGTTGTGCTTTTTCCGTGCATGCCTGCCACCGCAATCTGATGCTTGTATTTCGAGATTATATAGCCCAGAAAATTCGCCCTTGATATTAGCGGAATTTTCTTTTCCTTAGCTCGCCTGTACTCAAAATTGTCCTCGTCTATGGCGGTGGTGTAGATAACCAAATCCATTCCCTCCACATTGTCAGGAGTCGAATAGTATCTTACCGTGCCAATATCCTCAAGGCACCTTGTTATTTTACTTCTTGCTCTGTCATATCCAAATATTTCCTTGCCAAAATATGCGCAGTAGCTTGCCAGCGAGGACATACTAATGCCACCTATTCCGATAAAGAAAATGCTTTTTGCTTTTCTGTACAGATTATCTATCTCGTAAACAGAAAGACAGGTGTTATCAATGCTCATCGACCAAATCCCCCTAAAAATGTATGTAAATCGACATTTCTTCACAAAAAAAACTACGTATGTTCACAAAACCATTACATTTTTAACCTATTTTGCACACAAAATTTTGTTATAATTTTCTATGTCAAGACAGTTGACAAAGCATGGAGGATAAAATGATTATCACAGACATCAAAATTAGAAAATTTTTCAATGATGGACCCATGAAGGCAGTAGTGTCCGTTACCTTTGACGGTTCACTCGCAGTACACGACATTAAAGTTATCAATGCAAAGGACAAGTTTTTTATTGTAATGCCAAGCCGTAAGAACCCGGATGGAACCTACCGTGACATCGTTCACCCAATCAACGCAGACTTTAGGGCTGAGCTTGAGGGCGCAGTTATAAAGGCTTATTTTGATGGCTTAGCAGATGCAGAATTCGAGGATAATACAACAGAGGCTCCACAAGAGGTGTAATTGTATTAAGAAAGTGAGGAGAAATTGTAGACACCAGTCTACAAGGTCTCCTTTTTTTCAACTTAAATGTTGACATACAAAACAAAGGTTGCTATAATATAAAAAAGAATTACAATATTATTTTATGCAGGAGATATTATGGCTGTTAAAATACAAAAGCCAAGAGGCACAATGGATATTTTTCCGAAAGAGGCGCTCGTTTGGCAGAAAATAGAAAAAAAGGCAAGAGAGACAGCAGGTCTTTACGGCTTTGGAGAAATTCGCACACCTACCTTTGAGGAGCTTGCGCTGTTCAAAAGGGGCGTTGGCGAGGTTACTGACGTTGTGCAAAAGGAAATGTACACCTTTACCGACCGTGAGGAGCGTCAGTTTGCTCTCCGTCCCGAGGGTACTGCCTCAGTAGTAAGAGCAATCATTGAAAACGGCAAGGCGTCCGATGCTATGCCCCTTCGCTACTACTACATTATAAATTGCTTCAGATATGAAAAGCCACAGGCGGGCAGAAGCCGTGAGTTCTTCCAGTTCGGCACAGAAATGTTTGGCACTAAGGATGCAAGCGCAGATGCAACGGTAATCTCCCTTGCAAACAGCCTTATTAAGTCCCTTGATATTAAGGACACACACCTTCACATAAACTCAATCGGCTGTCCCGAGTGCAGGCCAAAGTACCGTGAGGCGCTTGTTTCCTACTTCAAGGCGCACGAGGACAAGCTTTGCGACACCTGTAAGGAAAGGCTTAAAACCAACCCTCTTCGTGTTCTTGACTGCAAAAGCCCAATTTGCTCCGAGCTTGCAAAGGGCGCACCCAATACAATTGATTATCTTTGCCCTGAGTGTGATGAGCACTTTGAGGACCTTAAGTCCTACCTTGATGCAGAGGGTATCGAATATACAGTAGACACAAGAATTGTAAGAGGTCTTGACTACTACACCAAAACAGTTTTTGAGTTCATTTGTAACAGCATCGGCGCACAAAGCACAATCTGCGGCGGCGGTCGCTACGACGGACTTATGGAGCAGCTTGGGGGTCCCTCACTACCGGGCATCGGCTTCGGTATGGGTCTTACCCGTCTTATTCTTGCAATGGAGGCAAGTGACTCTGCCTTGGTTGATGAGGCACGCCCAACACTCTACATTGCTCCAATGGGCAAGGACGCAAAGAAAAAGGCACTTGAAATCGTTTCAAGCCTCAGAGACAGCGGCATTTATGCCGAGTGCGATATTTGCGCACGCAGCCTGAAGGCGCAGATGAAATACGCTGACAAAATCGGCGCAAAATATACCCTCATTTTGGGTGATAGTGAGCTTGAAAGCGGCAAGGCTCAGCTTAAGAATATGCTCGAAAGCTCCCAAGAGGAAATTCAAATCGACGAAATTTGTAGTATAATCCTAAATAAGTAAGGTGAAAAATATGGACATTTTTGAAAAGAATGATAAGCGCACCCACTATTGTGGCACACTGACAACTGAAAACATCGGTCAAAGGGTGTGTGTTCAGGGCTGGGCGCAAAAGCAAAGAGACCTTGGCAGCCTCATCTTTATTGACCTGAGAGACAGAAGCGGCATTATTCAGCTTGCCTTTGACGAAAACACAGACAGAGAAATTTTTGACAAGGCATTTGGCGTAAGGGCTGAATTTGTTCTTTGCGCTAAGGGCGTTGTAAGAGAAAGAGCGACCAAAAACAAAAACATTCCAACAGGCGACATTGAAATTGTTGTTGACGAATTTAAGGTGCTTAACAAGGCTCAAACCCCACCGTTTGAAATCAACGATAACGGAGACGTTAAGGCAGAGCTTCGTATGAAGCACAGATACCTTGACCTTCGCCGTCCTTCTATGCAAAGAAATATCATTGCAAGAAGCAAAATTGTTAACCTTACAAGAAATTACTTTAACGAAAACGGCTTTATCGACATAGAAACACCAAACCTTATAAGACCTACACCGGAGGGCGCAAGAGACTATCTTGTTCCAAGCCGTGTTCACAAGGGCAATTTCTACGCACTACCACAGTCCCCACAAATCTACAAGCAGCTTCTTATGTACTCCGGCTTTGACCGCTACATACAGATTGCCCGTTGCTTCAGAGACGAGGACCTTCGTGCTGACCGTCAGCCTGAGTTTACCCAAATTGATATGGAAATCTCCTTCACAACCGAGGACGAGATTATGGCTATCAACGAGGGCTATATGAAGTACATCTTCAAGCACTTTATGAACAAGGAGCTTGAAACACCATTCCTTCGTATGACCTGGCACGAGGCTATGGAGAGATACGGCTCTGACAAGCCTGACATTCGCTTTGGCTTTGAGCTTAATAACATCTCCGATATCGTTGCCGGTAGCGAGTTTAAGGTGTTTAGCGGTGCTGTATCAAACGGCGGATCCGTTCGTGCTATCAACGTTAAGGGCGGCGCTAAGTTCTCCCGTAAGGAAATAGACGCTCTTACAGAAAAGGCAAAGCACTACCACGCAAAGGGTCTTGCTTGGCTCAAGATGGCAAACGGTGAAATTTCATCATCCTACGCAAAGTTCCTTTCCGAGGACGAAAATAAGCAAATCAATGAAAGACTTGGTCTTGAAAACGGCGACCTTATCCTTATCGTTGCCGATAAAAACAAGGTTGTATTTGATACACTTGGCGCAATGCGTTGCGAGTGTGCAAAGCGCCTTGGGCTTCTTGACCCTATGGACTTTAAGTTCCTTTGGGTTACAGAGTTCCCACTCTTCGAGTATAGCGAGGAGGACGGCAGATTCTACGCAATGCACCACCCATTCACAGCTCCAATGGTTGAGGACTATGAGTTTATCGACTCTGACCCCGGCAGGGTAAGAGCGAGGGCTTACGATATCGTTCTTAACGGTACAGAGCTTGGCGGCGGCTCAATCAGAATCAACACCACAGAAATGCAGGAGCATATGTTCAGCGTGCTTGGTATTTCCAAGGAGGATGCAAACGAGAAGTTTGGCTTCCTGCTTGAGGCGTTCAAGTATGGCGTTCCACCACACGGCGGACTTGCATTCGGTCTTGACAGAGTTGTGGCACTTTTACTCGGTCACGAGGACATTCGTGATGTTATCGCCTTTCCAAAGGCTCAAAACGCATCGGAGCTTATGTCCAAGTGCCCATCCTACGCAAACCCAGACGACCTTAAGGAGCTGGGTATTGCAATTATCGAAACAGAGGAATAAAATAATTCGGGGGTGCTTACTGCACCCCTGTTTGTTAAGAAAAACGAGAAATATATTTATATATTCACATTTGTTCATATATCGAAATGAAAAATTACACCTACATTTTACTTTGCGCTGATAACACCCTGTATTGCGGTTGGACAAACAACCTTGAAAAAAGGCTTAAAACTCACAACGAGGGCAAGGGCGCAAAATACACAAGAAGCCGTTTACCTGTGTGCCTTGCTTATTACGAGGAGTTTGAAACCTCGCCTGAGGCACAAAGGCGAGAGGTACAAATCAAACGCCTAACAAGAAAGCAAAAGCTTGAATTAATATCTAAGAATAAAGGAGAACTAAAATGAGCAGCTTTGAGGATTTAAGAATTGTAGACAATTTTTATCAAACATCACTTTTCTTCCCAATGCCAACTGTGGTAATCAGTACACTTTGCGAGGACGGGTCAACAAGCCTTGGTCCATATTCTCTGGTTCAGCCCTACTATGTTGCGGGCAAGGACTGCTATGCAATGCTTTTACAATGCAGAAATTCATCTAATACAGCGCAAAGCATCTTAAGAACAGGCAAGTGCGCACTTAACTTTATAACAGATGAGCCAAAGTATTTTAAGGAGTGCGTAAAGCTAAGCTGGCCGGGAGATAAGCCCGATGAGAAGATGCCAAAGTGCAAATTCAAGCTTGAAAAGAGCATGATTGAGGAAGAAAATCCTGACGACAAGCGCCCAATGGTGCTATCCGAGGCATTTCAGGTTATTGAGTGTACATGGCTAAGAGAGCTTGACGGTGCTGACAGTGATGTGGCAGGAGAGCTTAACGGCTATGAGCCGCCATACCACGATTTTAACGGTATTACAAGCAAGTTCGGTGCACACTTTATTCTTAAAATAGATAAGATTTTAATGAAGAAAAAGTATAGCGATGCAATTATCAACGGCGTTAAGGGCAGAGATTTTCCACATATTCCTGTTGATTACGGCTACCGAGACAGCAAAAACTTCTGGTATCATCGCCACAACACAATGAAGGCGGAGCTTTTGCAAATGCGTCAGGCATCCTTGGAGTCTGTAAGATATGCAGCAGACAGAGCAGACGACAAGGTTAAGTTCACAGACGATGCTCTTATGACAGTTCTTGCCGTGCCAAGAGTATTTTTGCCTCTCGTTTTGAAGGGCTGTGTCAGCTGGGCAAAGGAAAACGGTGTTGAGCTTGTTACTGCCGAGCATATGCAAATTGTCAACGACAAGCGCTCAAAGGAAAAGAAGAAAAAGAAATAAAAAAATCCCCGTTTTGGGGATTTTTTATTATACAATGCTTGTATTTTTCAGCACAATATTGGAAACTGCACCAAGACCGGCACTAAAGAGTCCGCCACCCACAAGGCACAGTAGCGCATGCATAGGTGTGGAGTTCAATGGCGTAACAATAGGAATTACCATAAACAAGAACATTCCTACCATAAATGAAAGAATTAAGGACAGCCAAAGTCTTTGCTTGGCAATAACACTCATTAAAAGATAGATTGGTATAAACACAAGAACGATAATCATCTTTGAAAGAATGCACATTACAAGGTTAAAGGCATTAAAGCCCACCATATCAAAGGGCAGGTTGGCTATTCTTCCGCCTATAACAGCACCTACAAAGAAGGCTAAAATCATAAGCGCACCGCCGAAAAAGCAGACAATGGTTTTTGAAATTACATAATCCGTTTTCTTGGCTCGAACTGTGAACAGACATTTGGAAAAGCCGCTTCTGAAATCCTCGGCTACAAAAACGCAAACCAAAACCGCAATAAAGAAATAAAGCATATTAATATTGCACATGGAAACAATATCCATTTCCATAGCCTCGGCAGAATTATCTCCCGCCGAGGAGCTATCACTTACAGAGCCTATAATTTGCCAGGTATTATCAAAGCCCTCAACCGGTATTTCCTCCTTGGTTTCAGGGTCGGTGGTTGTCGTGCCATCCATCATAGAGGTCATAACAAGTATGGCAATAGGCATAAGAAGGCAACAGGCAATGAGTATATAGACAAGCGGCATTGTAAGCATTCTGTGAAAATCTACTTTCAGCATAGTAGATAAGCGCCTGCCAAAGGTGCTTGACTCTGATTTACTATCCATTTTTTGCCTCCTTCATAATATCAATATAATACTCCTCAAGACCGATTTTGGCGGTTTTAATCTCACTTACAAGAATACCGCTCTCGTATAGATATGAAACGATAAATTCCGGCTCGGTATTATCATAAATACGTATAAATCCGGCTTCGTCAAGTCTTACATTGGAAAATTTGCCTGAAATAGCTTGTTTTGCACGTTCCATGTCTGGCGCCTTAAGGGCAACATAGGTGGGGCAGCTTGCCTCCATTTGCTCGGCAGTCATTTCGCAAAGCATTTTTCCTTGACGAATAATACCATAGTGAGTAGCAATTTTTTCAAGCTCCCCAAGGATGTGAGAGGAAACAAGCACGGTAACGCCATGCTCCCTTGCAAGAGAGGTAAGAATTTCCCTCATAATTCTCATGCCGTCCGCATCTAAGCCGTTAATCGGCTCATCTAAAACCAAAAGCCTAGGGTTGCCAAGCAGAGCCATAGCAATGCCTATTCGCTGCTTCATACCAAGTGAGCAGTTTTTGTATTTATTGGAGGCAGCGCCCTCCATTCTTACCATTTTAAGCGCCTTTATAATTTCCTCATCAGCATTTTTAATACCAAGGTTATAGGCTTGAAGCTTCATATTGTTCCAAACGCTGTAATTTTGAAAGCAGCCGGGCGCTTCAATCAAGGAGCCAACGTGGGCACGCACATTCTGGTCGGTGCAGTCCTTGCCAAATAGCTTAACCTCTCCGCCGCTTTTGTGTATCAAGCCGCAAATTATTTTTTCGGTTGTTGATTTTCCTGAGCCGTTTTCTCCGATAAATCCATAAATTGCGCCCTGTGGCACGGTCATATTAAGTCCCGAAAGAGCAGTTTTTTCGCCAAAGGATTTTGTTAAATTTTTAATTTCTATTGCATTCATTCTGCTACCTCCTTACTTAATATACGTCACATCTTGAAAGCACAATGCTGCCAAGAGTATTGTAAATAAGCGTCCAAGCGACAGAGCAGATAAGACATATAAGCACAGTAAGAGGTCCTGCGCTAAGGCAGGCATAAACGCTGGAGCCGTATAGGAAAATATTAAGCAGGGGGCTGTTTCCCATAAGCGCTGCTGCACCTATAATTAAAATTCCTGTGCCGAAAAAGAAGCTGGAGGCAATGGAAATACCGAAATATTTTCTGAAGATTACATTTAAGAAGGTGTAAAGGCTTGCCCAACCAAGGCTCATTATCATCTTGCCGACAATAGCACAAATTAAGGAAAGCGGATTTACATCAAAGGAGGTTTTTGCAAATATACCGGCACCAACCCCGCCCAAAAGATAAGCTATACACATACAAGCCATTGCAAATGCGCAGGTAATGGTTTTTGAAATCATATAGTCTTCTTTTTTTGCGTGGGTTGTAAAAAGCTGCTTCACGTATCCGCTTTTGTAGTCGTGTCCAATGAATATTGATACCATAATTCCACCGAAAATAAATACCATATTCATGTTTGCATATTCAGCAATACTGCTAACCACATAAAGAGGCTTATCTGCGGCAATAATTTGCCAAGTATTGGTATATATCTGCTCCTGACCCTCGGTGCCCATTGTGCCAAGAATCATAGCAGGTATGATGGCAGAAATACAAAGGAAGATATAGAATAAGGGTGTGTGAAAAAGACGATAAAAGTCAACGCCCAGCATGCTTTTGATTCTTTTTACAAGACTGGGGGACTCAAAGTGCAAATTTTGTGTCATTATTCCTCCTCCTTTTTAGACATTAGCTCAACATAATATTCCTCAAGACCGATTTTATTTTTCTCAATTTCCCTTACCACGTGTCCGTTTTCCATAAGATACTTTACAATTTCGCAAGGGTCATCCACATCATAAACACGCAGGTACCCGTCTTCCTCTTTAACAGTCTCGTACCTATCCTTTAAGCAGGAAAGTGCGCCGCTTGTATCCTTGGTTTTTAGGGAAATATAGACACGGGATCGGCTTTCCAGCTCCTTTGCAGACATTTCAACAATCATTTTTCCCTGACGTATAATGCCGTAGTGGGTGGCTATTTTTTCAAGCTCCCCAAGAATGTGTGAGGAAATTAAAACAGTACAACCGTAATTTTTTGTAATGTCAACAAGTATCTCTCGCATAATTCTCATGCCGTCTGTGTCCAGTCCGTTAATGGGCTCGTCAAGAATAAGCAGAGCAGGGTCGCCAAGCAATGCAAGAGCAATACCTATACGCTGCTTCATACCGAGAGAGCAGCTTTTGAATTTGATATGCTTAGAGTCCTCCATACGAACAATCCTTAGCACACGGTCAATTTCTTCGTCGGGATTTTCAAGCCCCAAATTCAATGTTTGCATACGTAAATTCTGATACACGCTGGAGCTTGGAAAGCAGCCTGCGCTTTCGATAAGCGCACCGACTCTGGCACGCACACCCGGGTCTGTATAATCCTTACCAAAAAGCTTGATTTCTCCGCCGTTTGGCACAAGGTGTCCGCAAATTAGCTTTTCGGTAGTTGATTTACCTGAGCCGTTTTCACCGATAAAGCCGTATATCGCCCCAACAGGTACGGTCATATTCAGGTGGTCAACGGCATACATGCCCCGAAAGCTTTTTGAAAGGTTTTTTATTTCAATAGCGTTCATTTTTACTCCTTAATTGTTACATTCTGTGACAACAACAGTATATTGAGAGTCAAGCCCCTTTTCCTTCAAAAATTTGTTGAACTCCAGTGCAAGCTCCTCTGTGGTATAGGTGCAGGCACCACCCTTAGCCTGAGCCTTAGCCCTTGCAATTTGCTCTGCGGTTTTTTTAGATGCTTCCTTAGCGCCCTTCTTCATATTTTCAATAACGAGCATAAGCTTAGCCTTAAAGCCCTTGGTGTGCAAAAATTCAACAAAATCCTTATTTGCCTCGGCTGATTTTGCTTTTTCCTCATTGAATTTTTGTACATCTGCCTGATGCTGTATACGTGCAGATTCCGCCATATTATTAAAGGCAAGCTTGAATTTCGCACCAATTCCCTTAGTGTGTAAAAATTCGTTAAATTGGGCGTTCAGCTCTGCCATTTCGTTTTTGATTTGCTCATTTGTCTTTTCCATTTGGTTTCTTCTCCTTACCTCGATTATTTTTTTATTTTTTTCTGAATGGACAATCAATATTTTCAGTCGTTGCTCAAAGGTTTTTGCCTGGGAAAATTCTTTTAGGTCATCAATAGTAATTTCATTATTTGTTTCCATAAAACCGTCCTTATTATTTCAACATCTGTTGACTTTACAACCAAATTATAGTACAATAAATAAGAAGATACAACCACAAAAAAGCCAAAATGTGTTGGTTTTTGAAAAGAGGTGCTAAATGAGTAAGGCTGAGTCTAAATTTAACAATACAGCAGCCAAAATGAATGGGGCATTGTTCAGATTAATAGATAGGAAGGATTTTGAGGACATAACCGTATCTGAGGTTTGCAAGGAGGCAGGGGTTAATCGCTCCACCTTTTATGCCCACTATGATAATACCTACGACCTTCTTAAGGAAACAAGGGACAATTTTGTAAGCAGCTGTCTTTCCCAATATTCGGAAAAAGAGCTGGAGTCTGATATACGTGATATGAGAGTAGAGGAGTTTGTTTCCGAGCGATATATTTTGCCATATCTGAAATTTGTAAAGGAAAACAAACGATTTTTCAAGATATTTATAAGCAATGCAAAGGATTTTGATACAGACGACCTTTATGACCTTCTTCTGGAAAGGCTTTGGATTCCATCCTGCCAAAAGCGTGGCATTAATGATAAAACACTCATTACATATATGTCGAAATTTTATTTAAACGGCTTGACCGCAATAGTAAACCAATGGATAAGCAACGATTGCGAGGATAGCGAGCTGTTTGTTTGCGAGGTTATGATTTTGTGTGTAAGACCTTCACAGGAATAAAAAAGTGAGCCAAGCGGCTCACTTTTTTTATTTAATCATCGCTGTAAAGCTTATATAGGTCAGCATAGAAGCCGCCCTTTGCAAGAAGCTCCTCGTGGGTGCCCTCCTCCTCAATTCCGTTTTCGGTAAGGACTAAAATTCTGTCAGCGCCCTTTATGGTTGTTAATCTGTGGGCAATAGTAAGGGTTGTCCTACCCTTAGCAAGAGCCTCAAGGGATTTTTGCACCAAGCGTTCGCTTTCGTTGTCAAGTGCGCTTGTCGCCTCATCGAGAATAAGAATAGGTGGGTTTTTAAGGAAAAGCCTTGCAATTGAAATTCTTTGCTTTTGTCCGCCGGAGAGCTTAACCCCTCGCTCGCCAACGTAAGTGTCATAGCCGTTTGGCAGGGACATAATAAAATCGTGGGCGCCTGCCATCTTGGCAGCCTCGATAATCTCCTCAAGACTTGCGCCTGCCTTACCGTAGGAAATATTCTCCTTAACACTGCCGGAGAATAGGTAAACATCCTGCTGAACAACACCAATGTTGCTTCTTAAGGACTCAAGGGTCACATCTTTTATGCTTTTACCATCAATTAATATATCTCCCGAGCTTACCTCGTAAAAACGAGGAATTAAGGAGCAAAGGGTTGTTTTACCGCCGCCGGAGGGACCTACGATAGCAACGCTTTCCCCTGCCTTAACAGTGAGATTTAATGATTCCAAAACCATTGGCTTTTCGTCCTCGTACTTGAAGGAAACATCTAAAAACTCGACACGTCCCTCAACATTTTCCAGCTTTATGGCGTTTTTTTGGTCCTTAATATCAGGCTCCACGTCCATAATCTCACAGAAGCGCTCAATACCGGTCATGCCCCTTTGGAACTGCTCGGTAAACTCTACAATTCTGCGTATAGAGGTAAGAAGAGTGTTTACAAAAAGAAGATATGCCGCATAGTCGGCAACGTTGATTTGTCCGTTCAGAAGGAAAATACCGCCCGCAACCACAACAACAATATACATAATACCATCAAAAAGTCTGGTCGTGGACTGGAAGCCGCCCATAAAGTAGTAGGCAACCTTCTTTATAGAGAGGAATTTCTTGTTGTCCTTATCGAACTTTTCCTGCTCCACATCCTCATTTGCAAAGGACTTTACAACTCTGATGCCAAGCAGACTGTCCTCAATTTGTGCATTGATTTCACCTGTTTGTGCTCTTGAATCACGAAACGCCTTTTTCATACCCTTTCTAAAGAAGGCAAGGGCAAGAATAATCAGCGGAATAGAGCCAAATATAATGAGTGTCAGATAAATGTTGATATTTCCAAGAATTATAAACGAGGCAATCAGCTTAATGCCCGAAATAAAGTATTCCTCGGGACAATGGTGCGCAAACTCCGTAACGTCAAAAAGGTCAGTTGTTATTCTTGACATAAGAGTGCCGATTTTGGTGTTATCATAATATGAAAAGGATAGCTTTTGAAGATGCGCAAACATATCGTGTCGCATATCCGTCTCAATTTTTGTGCCCATAATATGACCAACGGTAGCCATATAAAAGTTGGCACCCGTGTCGATAATTCGTAGTGCGACGTACAAAAGACCGCATCTTAAAATCAGGTCTAGAGTAAGCTCAAGCGTTGGGTCGGTTGCGTGATTTGTAATCTCTCTTACTATCATTGGCAAAACCAGCTCACAAACAGTTGTTAAGGATGCACAAAATAGGTCAGCGATTAAAATCCAAATATATTTTTTGTAGTAAGGAATGAATCTTTTTAACAGACCCATCGACCCCTTTTTCTTAGTCTTTTCAGCCAACTGAAGGCTCCTTTCTTAGCAGGCTTTTCCTGCTATGCATAGGGAAATGAAGTCGCAAGAGGCTCTTTCGTATTTTTCGGTATCGGCAAAATAGGAAAGACCGTGGTCAGCGCCATCAAAGGTGTATAAAAATTTAATTGAATTACAATGGTTGTAAATTTCCTCGCTCATATAGCAGGGGACAAAGATGTCGTCAGCCCCGTGCATTAAAAGCACAGGAAGGCTTGTATTTTCAACTGCCTCCTGGGCAGATGAGCGCTCAAGATTAAAATGACCGAACAAAAGCGCACCAAGTCTTATAAACGGGTAGATTAGCGGCGCATTCAAGCGCAAATCCACACAAACCTTTTTAATTATCTTTTTGGGCTTGGAAAAGGGGCAGTCGGCAATAATTCCTACCACACTTTTTGGCAGCTGCAACGATGATGCGGTAAGCACGCAGGCGCCACCCATCGAAATGCCAACCAAAAAGGTTGGAATGTTCCCGAATCTTTCGTAGGCATAGCTTGCCCAGCTAAGAGCATCCCTTGACTCATTAAGACCAAAGGTAGTGGTCTTACCCTCGCTTTTTCCGTGTCCACGCTGGTCGATTAGCAAAATGTTGTGTCCCATATCTTTTGCCAGCTTGTGTCCGCCGCAAAAATCACGATAGGCATTTCCGCGATAGCCGTGCATCTGTATCTGCAGGGGCGCACCGTCCTTTGTATGGTAGTATCTTCCAAACAGCATAAGCCCATCAAAGGATTTTATGTAAATTTCCTCGTATGGAAGCGCCATGAGCTCGTCAACAAGAGTAAGCATTTTTTCTCTTATTTCCGAATACCTTGGACTGCTTGGCACGTCGTGAGAATTGTCAACTCTTTTCTTTGGCATATAAAAGGTGCGTCTGTATGCGTAAATGCTGGCGCATAGAGTAGGAATAAGAAGAATCAAGAAAACGCCAAGAACAATTAATGCAATAACTAGTGGTGGCATAACATCTCCTTAATTAAAAGGCTACCCCGACGAGGTAGCCATTTTTATTGGTTATCTCCGTCAGTTGGGTCAGAGCTATCCTCCTTCAAATCCTCGGAAACCAAGGGGGCATCATCCTTTATATCCTCGGAAACGGAAGGCACAGTTTCCACCATGGTGGCGGTAGAGCCTGAAAGTGCGCTAACATCATATGTGCCTGTGTAGCCGGTATGCTGATAGTAAGCCTCGCTGTCGGAATAAATAGTTGTCTCGGTTGTAATAGCCTCAATGTCATCATCATAGATGTCAATCTTTTCCTTGGACTTTTTCTCGTTAAAAAACATATCAAGACCGCTGTTTGCAAAGATAGATTGAACAGGGAAGAGAGTAAACTGAATAACCTTGTAAATCTTAGGTACAACCCTGCCGCCAACTATAAAGTCGTCAGCCTTCTGGTTTTTGTCAAACATACCATAAAGCACAGGAACAGTAAACTCAGCATTGAGTCTTTTTGAAAATCTGACGGCATCATGAACATTCATAGAGCCAAAGGCACCGCCAATAGGAACAAAGGCAGCAAAAAGGTCGTCGGGAAGCTGGTCCAAGAGCTCCTCACTATAAAGTGTGTTTGATGCAACGTAGTATTTCTTGCCGTCGTTGTTATCTGTAATAATAACACCAAAAGCACTTGGGTCGTCGGTCATAGCAGGAACAGCCTTGACTATCATATCGCCAACGGTCCATTCATAGCCGGGGGCAAGCATAACGTGATTTGCAGACTTGTAGCCTCCGGACTTGATAATGTCCTTGAAAATGGAGCCGCAGGAAAGCACGTCAGTCTTAACCTTGCGCTTCTTTTTCAAAAGAGCCTTAACGGTTCTGAGGTCAGCACGGTCAGGGTGGCTGCTTGTTATAATGATAGCATCAGGCTTAATACCGAGAATCTTACGCTTGATGCTCATTTTTCTTCTAAAGGTTTTGTCTCTTAGGCTAAGAGAGTTGGAAAGATATGGGTCGATGAGAATCTTGTTTTTGCCGGAAACGAAAAGCAAGCCACCGTGTCCAATCCACATAATCTTCATAAAAAATACCTCGCTAAAAGTGATTATCATATTAATGATACCACAAAAATTGGAGTTTGTGTTAAAATTATATAAAAAAATTGAAAAATTAGTGGAAAGTTGCCTTAAGTCGTGATACAATAATAAAAAAGACAGGAGGGCAGATATGGAAATTTATCAGCTTAAAACCATGCAAAAGTGCGAAATAAATGAAAACACCGTTGTTGCCCTCGGCACCTTTGATGGCTGTCATAGGGGCCATGGTCAGGTTTTGCAAAACGCATTTTACGAGGCAAAAAGGCTTGGTGTAAAAAGCGTTGCTTATACCTTTTCCTCTCTTCCAAAGGGCAACGGCGTAAAAAGCCTAATGACCACACGGGAGAAAATCAACGCCATCAAGGACTATGGCATTGATTATATTGCCATTGAGGAATTTGAAAGCATAAAGCCCCTTTCTCCAAGGGCGTTTTATGAGCGCGTGCTAAAGGGAAGTCTTAAGGCTACGGGTGCCTCGTGCGGCTTTAATTATCGCTTTGGCAAAAACGCAGCTGCAGGACCTTCAGACCTTGTTCATTTTTTTGAAAATGACGGGGGGAGTGTCGTTATTTCGGAAAAAGTGATGAGAAAAAATGAGGCGCTCAGCTCCACTCTCCTACGAAAAATGGTAGAGGAAGGAAATGTTGAGGAAATAAAGGAATATATGTTGCCATATTCTATTTATGCTGAGGTGATTGAGGGCAAAAGGCTGGGCAGGACTCTTGGCTTTCCCACAATCAATCAGCAAATTCCAAGCTCAAAGGTGGCTCCGTGCCGTGGCGTCTATATTACCGAGTGTTATATCGGAGAGGATACCTATCCCTCGGTAACCAACGTGGGCGTGCGCCCGACTGTTGAAGAAAACGGTGCTGTAAATTTAGAAACCTACATTATCGGCTTTTCCGGCAACCTCTACGGCTCGTCAATAAGGGTTGTTTTCCACAAATACCTGCGCAAGGAAAGGGCGTTTGCCACAATAGAGGAGCTTAAGGCTGAGATTTCTAAAAACGCAAAAGAGGCAGAGCTATATTTCAAATAAGAAAAAGGAACAGTAGGTAAGCTTACCTGCCCCAACGGGGTCAGCAGGCAAAATTACAATGTTCCTTTCTTTTATTTTATGCAACTTGCACTAAAATTATATAATTAATATATAAATAATGACAAATTTACAAAAAAGCCTTGTTTTTTTGCCTATATTATGTTAAAATACACAATAGATAAAAATTAGTTAAGTACAAGGAGTACACTATGAAAAGAATAATCTCATTGCTCTTGTGCGTGCTTATGGTTGTTCCTTGCTTCGCATGGACCATCACAGCTGAAGAGGCTGGCGCAGGCACAGCACAAAGAGAAAATGTTGGACTTTATGGTATGACATACCATAGC
Organism: Clostridia bacterium; assembly: GCA_017468115.1. Next base: position 20,105 of record JAFUJS010000012.1, read on the forward strand.
TCAATATGGAACGGAGACCGTAGTGCTAAGTTTATTAACAATGGTGCCGTTTATAACTTCTATCAGTATTGGGAGCCGGGTTCATCCGGACGTGGTGCTGACGGTGGTGGAGCAGGTATTGACGACTCTCTTCAATACTGCGGTATGAAATTTAATAACTACTATCTGGTTGATGAGATTACACTCTACGCTAAGAAGTGGGCTAATATGACAGGCGGCTTCTGCCCAAGCTGCAGAACAGAGTATGAGTTCAGCCACTCTTACTTTGATAACGATGCGGCAATTGCTAAGTACCAAATCAAGCATGTGGCAGTTGATAACCCTGATACACCGGACCCAACCGACGTTAAGTGGAACATCGACGCTGCGTTCTGTCCAAATTCTGCTTGTAAGCAGACTGACGAGAAGGGTAACATAACAAACAACCCAATTCAGCTTTCACTTTTCTCCTGCGACAAGTTCACAGACGGAAAGTATAAGGGTACACCTGTTGACTCTTCCTTTGGCGAGTATGCAAACAACAACGTTAAGTACACAATCAAGGCGCTTGTTGATGGTGAATGGCGTGTACTTGGTGTTGGCTACAATGATGATTTTGATTATTATGTAGACGATGATGGTGAGAGCATCAGCAACCTTGGTGTTTATACCATTCAGTTTACTGAATATGAACAAAATGATGATGGCGAGTGGGTTCAAAAGCTTGATGCAAATGGCAATCCAATCCCATACAAGGCGAACACAAAAAACTTGAGAATTGAATGCTCTGAGTTCGGTAGATACGCAAGCTGGATTACAGGCTCTGCCGGTCTTGACCCTGATACAAAGAACAAGGGCTGGGACGAATGGTGGAGAGTTCCCGGTATTCACGAGGCTGTTGTAATGGGCACCCTCGGCTACAAGCCTGAAATTGAGGTTCCGGAAGGAGCATTGCTTTCTACAAATGCAGCACTTGGCGGCTTTGCCGGCGCGACCTCTGCTGAGTCTACAAGATATCCCGGACTTGGTAACGATAACGGCTCCGGTACTCTTTGGAGAGCTGAGAATAAGGGCGGCGGCGAAGAGTTCTGGATTGACTTCGATAAAGCATACACAATTGACGTGCTTTCTCTTAACTTCGGCGGTTGTCCGGAGATCAGTTCAGGTATTGAGCTTGAATACGACATTTACCTTGAACAGGGCGATGGCAACTGGGTTTACTTCGATACAGACACAGCAACAACCACAGTTGATGTTATTACAGATAAGATTAACACAGATAAGCTAAAAACATACAAAATTGATCTTGCCAATGTAACAGGCGTTAAGCTTGCATTCAAGTCCGCTACAAAGGGCGGTGCTGATGCTGCTGCAATCGTTACAGAGATTGGCGCAGAAATCAAAAAGGATACAACACCATCAAAGGCACTTTATTACTTCGAGTATATCACGCCTGCTATGAAGACATCCAGTGCAACAGGTAACCTTGCTTGCTATGGTACAGCATACTGCTCATCCTTGATGGAATATTCCTCTGTTTCCGACCCACACTACATTATCGACGGCTTACGTGGTGAGCAGGACCCTGCTTGGTTCGCTGAGAACTTTACAAAGGGCACATACTGTGGTGTAGTTCTTAAGGAAGCACACGAGATTACAAAGGTTGTTCTTCACTTCCCTGACGCAATTGTTAAGGGTAAGCCTGAGGAGCACGTTATGATGATTGAAATTCAGGCTCTTGTAGATGGCGAGTATAAGACACTTGATTATGCTACATCCTATGACGAGCAGGCTAAGAAGCCGGTTGTTTCAATCGAATTTGATGGCGTTGTTACAAACGATATTAGAATTGTATATTTGACAAACGGCATGGTATTCCCATATCTTAAGGAGCTTGAGGTGTACTCCAGTGAATACGTATATAGCCCATACCTAGGATATGCCCTTGACTCTGCTTGGACAATGCACGGTCCACTTAAGACCACTACATTTGCTCAAAGAAGCTCAGTTAAGAGAGGTACATACCTTGACCTTATTTCTCCAATTCAATACTTCAAGATTGCTACCAAATACGGTATTAACCTTAACGATTGGATTTGATTTAGCAAAATAGGAGCAGAGAGAAATCTGCTCCTTTTTTATTTCCATTAGATATATAAAAACCGACCTACACATTTTGTAGGTCGGTTTTGTTATTAATATTCAAACTTTACAACCTGATGCAGCTTAGCAGACTTGAAGGCATATTCCATAACCTTCATATCAATGCGCATTTGGTCGTGAGTAACAATTTGCGTAGCCTTTCCGTCAATGGCATCAACAAAGTTACGATAAAAGTCGTGCACGTCGCTCTTTGGAATTTCAAGCTCATACTCGTCCAAGGTAATGCTATCTCTTGGCGCCATAGTCTTGGTAAGACCTGCGGCAGTTTGCACAGGCAAAACGTCGTTTTCGTGCCAATACTTGCATTTTGCAACCTTGCATTTTTCTCTCCAGTCTGTAATCAAGGCAGAGCCCTTTTCAGCCTTCATATAGAAGCGGGGAAGAGAAATAAAGTTGTATGTACCAACCTCTACAAAGGCAACAGCGCCACTCTTAAAGGTAATGGTAAGATAACAGCCGTCATCAACCTCTTTATTAGTGATATTTGTAACCTCGCAGCCGATTGTATCAATTTCGTCATCCTTAAAGATAAGAAGAAGCTGGTCGATAAGATGTATGCCCCAGTCGAGAATCATACCGCCGCCGTGCTCCTTTTCGCCTCTCCAGTCGGAGGGAATACCACGGGAGCCGTGAATTCTGGACTCAACACGAATAGGCTTGCCAATCTCCTCGGAGTCGGCAAGTGATTGCATAGCAAGATAGTCAACGTCCCAACGTCTGTTCTGATGAACTGTAAAGAGCACCCCGTTTTTGTTAGATGCGTAAATCATCTTTTCAAGGTCGCCGCTGGATAGCGCAACAGGCTTTTCACAAATAACGTGCTTGCCGCCCTCAAGACATTTTATAACGGTTTCAAGATGCACGTCGTTAGGAATAGCAATAGTAACCAGCTCAACGGATTTATCGGAAATAAGCTCCTCTAAGGAGTCATAAGCATAAATGCCGTTTGCCCTCGCCTTTTTAGATTTTTCTTCATCAATATCATAAATGCCGGCAAGCTCCAAAACGTCGCTTTTAAGGGCGTGATTTACATGCCAGGAGCCCATACCGCCATAACCAATTATAGCAATTTTCTTTTTCATTGTAATACCTCAAAAATAAGAAGGATGTAACATTATTACATACAAAGTTATTATACCAAAGAGTAGTACAAAAGTCAAGATAAAAAGGAAAATTTAGACACTTAGTGGCGGTTTTTTACCTACTAACTCAAGGAAGGTGCGTTCTGTTTTTGCAAGGCATAATAGAAAAACGCAAAAAAAGAGCCCCGAGAACCTCGGAGCTCTTTATGTATCTTAGTGAATAATGTATTGCTGTGTATCCTTGTCAAACAAGTGGATTCTACCTGTTTCGATAGCAACGCTGATTGTGTCGCCGGCTCTAGCCTGTGAACGGGATGAAACTCTTGCAGTAGCAGCCTGCTCACCGATAGAGAGGTAGAGGTAAATTTCAGCACCCATAAGCTCTGTAACATCAACCTCAACATCAATAACGTTTTCAGACATAGAGGAGAGGTAAATAGGCTCGTCGTGAATAAGCTCAGGACGGATACCTGCAACAACCTCCTTGCCGATGTATTCCTGAAGCTTTGGATCAACAGCCTTCTCGTGAGGAAGCTTAAGAGAGTAGCCCTCGAAGTTAAGGTATACATCCTCTTCCTTCTTCTCAAGAACAGCATTGATAAAGTTCATTTGTGGAGTACCGATAAATCCTGCAACGAACATATTAACAGGCTTGTCGTAAAGGTTTTGTGGAGTGTCAACCTGTTGGATAAAGCCATCCTTCATAACTACGATACGAGTAGCCATTGTCATAGCCTCAACCTGGTCGTGAGTTACGTATACGAAGGTTGTACCAACGCGCTTATGAATTTTTGTAAGCTCTGTTCTCATGGTTGCACGGAGCTTTGCGTCAAGGTTTGAAAGTGGCTCGTCAAGCAAGAATACCTTAGGATTTCTTACGATAGCACGGCCAAGCGCAACTCTCTGCTTCTGACCACCTGACATAGCCTTTGGCTTTCTGTCAAGAAGGTGAGTGATGCCGAGAATTTCAGCAGCCTCTTCAACTCTACGCTTGATTTCTTCCTTTGGTGTTTTTCTTAGCTTAAGACCGAATGCCATGTTTTCATAAACGGTCATATGTGGATAAAGAGCATAGTTCTGGAAAACCATCGCAATATCTCTATCCTTTGGAGCGATATCGTTCATTAGCTTATCGCCGATATAAAGCTCACCCTCGGTAATTTCCTCAAGACCTGCAATCATACGAAGAGTGGTGGACTTACCACAACCGGATGGACCAACGAAGATTACAAATTCCTTATCCTCGATTTCAAGACAGAAGTCAGAAACCGCTGTAACACCGCCGGGGTACTTTTTGTAAATGTGCTTAAGTGACAAACTTGCCATTTTTTATCTCCTTGCTACAGTCAAAAAGCGCCAAAAAACTAACTTTTTTGCGCGTAAGCTGTAAAAAATATACTTTAACATAATTATTATAACAGAAAAGTGTATAAATTGGAATATCTTTTTTGCACAAAATTTGATACATGCTTTTGTGCACTCTTCACAAAATCCGTTAATTTGACGAAGGGGATAAATGCATATCCCCTTGGCCTAAAAAACAGTGCTTTTAGATCTTCATAGTAAGACTGATACGCTTCTTATTAAGGTCAACGCCCTTAATCTTTACAGTAACAATATCGCCAACGCTAAGCGCCTCGGATGGGTGCTTAATATACTTTTCGGAAATTTCGGAAACGTGAACAAGTCCGTCCTGATGAACGCCGATATCAACGAATGCACCGAAGTCAATAACGTTTCTGACAGTACCTGTCATAACCATACCCTCCGAAAGGTCCTCCATACCAAGCACATCATCACGAAGGATCGGAAGTGGTAGAGAATCACGCACGTCACGGCCGGGCTTTTCAAGCTCGCCAATAATATCAAGGAGAGTCGGCTCGCCAATCTCAAGCTCCTCGCTAAGCTTCTTTGTGCCGTATTTAGCACATTTTTGTCTAAGGTCGGAAAGACCTGTGCCAACGCTTTCAAGAGTGTAGTCAAACTTGGAAAGGAGCTTCTTTGCAGCCTCGTAGGACTCTGGGTGAACGCCTGTGTTATCAAGAATTTCCTTGGAATCCGGCACACGGAGGAAGCCTGCGCATTGCTCATAAGCCTTTGCACCAATCTTTGGCACCTTCAAAAGCTCGCTTCTCTTGGTAAATTCGCCGTTTTCCTCGCGGTATTTTACAATATTCTTTGCAGAAGCCATATTAATACCCGAAATGTAGGAAAGAAGGGAATATGAGGCTGTATTTACGTCAACGCCTATTCTGTTAACGCAATCCTCAACAACACCGCCAAGCGCCTCGTCAAGCCTTGCCTGCTTCATATCGTGCTGATATTGTCCAACACCGATAGACTTAGGGTCAATTTTAACAAGCTCTGCAAGTGGGTCCTGAAGACGTCTTGCAATGGAAATAGCGGAGCGCTGTGTCACGTCAAAGTCAGGGAACTCCTCAGCACCAAGCTTGGAAGCGGAGTAAACGGAAGCACCTGCATCGCTTACCATAATATATTTTACGTTAGGATTGCCCATACCCTTAAGCACACCGGCAATAAAGATTTCGCTTTCCTTAGATGCAGTACCATTACCAATGGCAACAACATCAACGCCGTATTTCTTAATAAGGCGCTCAACCTTCTTGGTAGAGCCCTCAATGTCCTCTCTTGGCTTTGTTGGGTAGATAACATCCCAGTCGATATATTTGCCTGTCTTGTCAACAACGGCAAGCTTACAGCCTGTACGGTAGCCCGGGTCGTAGCCAAGAACGGTTTTACCCTTAAGCGGAGCACCCATAAGAAGATGCTTTAGATTGTCGGAGAATAGCTTAATAGCACCCTCGCTGGCATCGTCAAACAGGGAAGCACGAATCTCTCTTTCAACGGAAGGCTGAATAAGTCTGTCGTAGCTGTCTACAATAGCAGCCTCAACATGCTCTCTTGCAGGGCTTTTCTTGTTTGTAATAATCTGTCCGTAGAGGTAATCTAAAATGAACTTACTTTCAACTGTAACGTCAACCTTAAGAAATTCTTCCTTTTCGCCTCTGTTGATAGCCAGAACACGGTGTCCCGGAATTTTCTTAACGCTTTCGCTGTAATCATAGTAGGAGCTGTAAACGGAGTCCTCGTCCTTAGCCTGCTTGGAAACAATAACGCCGTGGTCAAAGGTAATAGCACGGATATTCTTTCTGTACTCGGCATTGTCGGAAACGTCCTCAGCAATAATGTCCTTAGCGCCGTTTAGTGCGTCCTCAGCTGTCTTAACAACAAGCTTCTTGTCCTCTGCCTCTGTGTTAATGTAAGCCTCGGCAAGCTCTATAATCGGCTTGTCGTAAGCGTTTCTTTGCTCCATAATAAGAATTGCAAGTGGCTCAAGACCCTTCTTTCTTGCAAGAGAGGCTCTTGTTTCTCTCTTTGGCTTGAAGGGACGATAAATGTCCTCAACCTCTGTAAGGATTTGTGCCTTGTTAAGCGCTTCAACGATTTCAGGGGTAAGCTTGCCCTGTTCCTCAATAAGCTTAAGAACCTCCGCCTTTCTTGCCTCAAGGTTTCTTAGGTACTTAAGTCTTTCGTCAAGGTCACGAAGCACGGTGTCATCAAGGGAGCCTGTAACCTCTTTTCTGTATCGTGCGATAAATGGAATAGTGTTGCCGTCGTCGATAAGAGCAACGGTAGCCTCAACCTGGCTAACCTTCAGGTTAAATTCTTTTGCAATTTCATTAATAATGTTCATTTTTTGTTCCTCGTTTTTGCATAAATTTTGTTACATTAGTTGTTTTCAATAAAATCTTTTACAAAATAGTGTCTTGTGTGTGCCACATTTCCGCGCTCATCCTTAATAGTGATACGGAAGTAAACATCACTTGGGCGCAAATCAAACTCTGCGTGAGTAATAAACTCGCCCTCTTGACTGGTAATATGTCTGTCGCACCTGCCATAGCCGTTTAGGCAAATATTTTCAACAGGGGAGCACTCAATAACAATCTTACCGTTTTCAACATAAACCTCCTTGAACTGAGGTGGGTTGTATCTACCGCTGGCACAGTAAACGTTTCCGTTTTTCATAGCCTCGAAGATTTGGTCGTATTTCAGCTCCTTAGCGCCGATAAAGGTAGAGCCGCCGAAGGATTCACGCCAGGGCTTTTCACCATCTCTGTTGTGGTTGTCGTCGCCCATTGTGCAGCATAGTCCGTACATACCGCTTCTTACCATTTCATCATAGATGAACGGGCAATATTCGCTGCCTGTTTCAAGCTCGGTTGCATAGTTGAGAATTTCAAGACCCCAAAGACCTTCAATGTTCAGGTAATCCTCGCTTGTGTTAAGGGACCAGTATGGGTGGTTCAGCTGTACCAAAAAGCCCTTGTCGTTAAGTCTTTTAACTGTTTCGTTAATGCTTTCCTTGGTGTAGGTGCGTCTGTAACCGTCGCACTTGCCTTGGTTTTTGTATTTTCCGCCGTTTGACCACAGGGTGTCGTCGTGAGCCGCAGGCTGGAAAACATCGTGCTGGTTTGGAGCGAAAACATTAAGGTGAATGGTTTTTGACCTTGGCCAAGGAGCTGTTTCAACATCAAGAATCTGCGGATAAGCAGGCTCCGGCTGACCGATTGAATACTCGGAGCTGGTAAGCGCCAAGAAATTATCATCGTCAAGGTAAGAGTGGTCCAGCAAAATCTCGTGGTCGGTGTAGGCAACAATAGAGTAGCCCTGTGCCTTGTAGGCATCCTTAACCTGCTCAGGTGTCATACCGCCGTCGGAATTGACGGTGTGGCAGTGAAAGTTTGCTCTGTACCAATTAAGCTCCGGTGAAATTATATACTTTTTCATTCCTTGTCCTCCCAGCAATCACTAACCTTATAGTAGTGTGTATGTGCATTGTTTCCGTATTTATCGCGGACAGTAACACGGAACATAATATCCTGTTTGTCAAGCGGAAATTCTGCGTGTGTTACCTCCTGTCCCTCAGTGGGGTAAGGGCGGTAGTTTCTGCCCATTCCCGTTACAAAAACATCTGTTGCTGGGGAGCAGTCAATTTTAATTATATTGTCCTCAACGTAAAGAGCCTTAATCTGTGGCGGATTTTTGCCGCTTGCACAGTAGAAGTTACCCTTTTCCATCGACTCAATAATTTGCTCGTATTTAAGCTCCTTAGCGCCGAAAATTGTTGAGCCGCCGAAGGAGTGGTCATAGCTGCCGCCACGGTTGTGGTTGTCGTCGCCCATATTACAGAATAGGCTTGTGTTGCCCATTCTCACCATATGGTCGTAAATGTACGGACAATACTCGGCACCGGTCAATCTTTCTGTTGCGTAGTTAAGTATTTCCAAGGACCAAAGACCTTCGATGTTAAGATAATCATTCATATCGTTAAGGGACCAATAGGGATGGTTCAAGGAAACTAAAAAACCGGCATCGTTAAGCCTTTTAATTGTTTCGTTAATGCTTTCCCTTGTGTACTGTCTTTTGTAGCCATCACATTTAATCTCTATGTCCTTCCACCGAGCAAGGCTGCACTCATCAGCGGCAGGCTGGAAGGTGCAGTGTGGGTCCTTAGAGTAAACGCCCAGGTGAATAACCTTTCTTGAGCGCCAGTCGTCCATGCTTCCGCCGTCCGGATACTCAAAGCAAGCCTTGGAATCGTTAATAGAATACTCCGATGAGGTAAGGGCTAAGAACTCGTCATCATTAAGGTCGGAGTGGTCAAGAAGCACCTCGTGGTCTGTGTAAGCCACGATGGAGTAGCCCATTTTCTTGTAAGCCTCTTTTATTTCCTCGGGAGAGTAGAAGCCGTCCGAAACAGTTGTGTGGCAGTGCATGTTTGCTCTGTACCAATTGAGGCCCTCGGGCAAAAGATGTTTTTTCATTTTCTTATAAATATCCTTTCCTCCTCGGGGGTAAGGTATCGCCACTCTCCACGACTAAGAGAGGGGTCAAGCACAATGCCGCCAAAGGAAATGCGTTCAAGATAAGTAATTTTATTATCCACCGCCTCAAGCATGCGCTTGATTTGATGATATTTACCCTCGGTAAGGGTAATTTTGCCACGCTGTGGCTCCAGCATCTGGATTTTGCAGGGCTTGGTTTCATACTCTCCAATACAAACACCGCTCTCCAGCCGTTTTATATCTTCCTCGGAAAGAGGAGCAATACACTCAAAGCTGTAAATCTTTTCAACGTGGTGCTTGGGGGAGAGCACATAGTGGGCACCCTCGCCGTCATTTGTTAAAATAACAAGACCAAGGGTGTTTTTGTCAAGCCTGCCACAGGGGAAAAGCCCCTCGCGCCTGTCCTCGTCCAAAACCAGCTCTAAAACAGTTTTCTCGTTTGGGTCCTCGGTGGCGCTAACATAGCCCTCGGGCTTATTTAACATAATGTAGGTAAATTTTTTGTAGGAAATTTTTTTACCGAGCAAAAAAATCTCATCATTATTTTCGTCAACCTTGAAATCCGGCTTTTTTACCACCTGACCGTTGACACTAGCCTTGCCGGCACGTATAAGCCTGCCGGCCTCGGAGCGAGAGGCAAGGCCACACTCAACTATAAGCTTGTCAAGACGCATAAGCAAATACCTCTCTCAATGAAATTTCAGCCTATATTATAATCCATGTGTCGTTAATTGAAATTAACGATGCTGCCTTTGGCATCACAGGAAAAAATAAATTTTTCCCACATTGCTTGAAATATACTCGGCCTCGCTTGCTGGCAAGCCGACAGACTCAAGCCTC
>JAFUJS010000013.1 GCA_017468115.1 Clostridia bacterium
AGTTTTGCTACCGACTGTCTTTTCTATACGTATACCGTCTTGGTTATACTTGTACGTATATGTATTACCAAGCAATGTAGCGCTTGATAGCTGTCTGCCCTTTTGCCATGTGAAATTGTATGTATTGCCGTTGTTATATACTAACGGATTACCTATTTCGTCATAGGTAAATGATACACCATTAAAGGCAGTTAGCAAGTCTCCCCAGCCTTCATTTGTATAGGAATAAACATCTGTGCTTGTGGCTGTTCCAAGTGTTCCTGTTGTATATGCATAGGTTTTCTTGCTTGTTATATTACCGCTTTCGTCGTAGCTATATGTATATGTTTTGCCTAGAGCCTGATTGTTTTCTCTTACAAGCTGGTTTTTATCGTCATATACATATGAAATGTACTTTCCACTATACTCTGCTACGACTATATTTCCTCTGTCGTCATACTCGTACATTATATAGTCGCGAACATTTCCATCAATTCGTATCACTTCGGCACTTACAAGCCCTGTTGTATCTCCGTCCCCATATCTACCAGATGTATATAAATACACACGCTCAAATGGCAAGCAGCTTTCATGCGAGCTTGTTTTGCTTGTTACTCTGCCAAAGACATCATATTCATATTCTATGACCTCTCCTGTGCCGTTTGTTATTTTTTGGAGCCTGCCATCGTCATCATATGTATATTCTGTACTGTTCTTTGGAGAAGCATAGCTTTCAAAGCAGTAAAGATTTACGCTAAGGAGCATTCCGTCCTCATTGTATTTATATATTCTATTATATACAACTGTGCCGTTTGTCTTTACTCTTTCGCTTGTGAGCTTTCCACTACCGTCATAATAGTAGTTATAGGTTGTGGCGTTTTCTACGTCATAAGCAGATGCTATTTGCCCACTTGGCAAATAGGTATAAATTACTGCATTCTCTGTATCTTCATTATACCTTATTCCAATAATTCTGTCAAGGTTGTCGTATAGGTAGTGGACTGCTGTACCGTTGCCATAGGTTATGCTTTCCAGATTTCCGTTGTTCTGCGCATAAATATAGCTTGCCAGCTGTCTTACACCTACCTCGGTGCTTCCGATTGTAACAGAGGAAAGGTTTCCATATATATCATATGTAAAGCTATACTCTGTGCTATCTGTTATTATGCTTGATAGCTCTGATTTGTCATTATACTCATAGCTTATGCTATCGTTGTTAGCTGTGGCTCTGTATTCAAGTGCGCCTGTTTCTGCGTTATAGCTTGCCAGGCTGACCTTAATAAGCTGACCATATGCGTCATAGTCGTATATGGTGCCCACGTCATTATTCAAGCATTCGCCAATGAGCAGTCCGTCCTCACGATAGAAATATTTTACGGTGTTTCCTCTTTCGTCGATTGTGGTTTCTGTTCTGCTAAAGCTTGCCAAGGCTGTGTTTGACACATATGATGTTTCAACAATCATTCTCTCGTTTGTGTTTTGATTATTGGTTAGCATTGTGCCTGTGATTTGACCTTGACTGTTTCTTGCGTACATAACCGAGAGCTTATCCTCGTTAGAATAAGTTACCGCTGCGCTTATTACGTTATGATTAGTGTCATAATTTACGCTGGTCTTGCCGTATTTGTTGCTTATTTCTGCCAAGTCATATGCATAATCAGAGGTGTAAGCATATTCTGTCCTATTGCCCTCGCCATCTGTGCTGGCGCTCAAATAGCCAAGGTTGTTATACTCATAGCTTGTACCGTTTCCAAGCTGACAAAGGCTTACCTTGTCAAAGCGGGCAATGCCCACATTATACTCATATACCAAGGATATGGTAACTGTGTCAACATATACATCCTTTTCATCCGTTAGGGGAGCCGATACGTATTGCCAATCTCTGCACCTTGGGTTAAACGGAATCATATGAGAGGTTAGCTCAGTTTCGCCATCCTTCAAATATTCCACCTTTATTCCAAGGGTTGCTTTACTGTTGTCCTCGTTTGCGCTTAACATGCTGCTTTCTGCTTCTGCCCAGGCTGAAATTACCCATTTATCAAGGCTTACGCCAGATGGTATTTTTACAACCTGCTTTGCATATGCGCTTGTTGTAAGGCTTGAGGTTAGCGCCAAAGCGGAATCCCTATTTACTGATGACGTATTTTCAAGGCTTGCTCCCTGGATTAAGCTACCATTAAGAGCCGATATAAAATCGCCGTTTTCGTAAATACTGTGTGTGCTTGCTCCTGCGCTCTTTTCAAGCATAGCATTGTCAATGTATAGGGTTGCACTTGTTTCTCCAAAGGTTATATATTCAACACAAACAATATATTCGCCTTGTGCTTCTATATCGAATCTTAGCTCCTCTCTTTCCCAATAAGTGGAAAGAGAGCTTTCTGTTTCTTGGCTTCTTGGTATATACGTACCTTCTTCTATTACGCTGTTGTCGGAATCTAATACCTTCAGCTTTACAAAGGACGATATAAGTGTCAAATACCTATTCAAATAAACGGAAAAGGTATATGCGCCCTCGCTTAAATTGACGGTCTGACACACTGTCGAGCTTTGTGCATTATTATGCGTGAGCTTTAATGAGTTTACCATTTCGGGTGTGCCGGAGCTTGCAACCGCATACGAGCCGTTGCTTGTTGTTACCTCGCCGCTTATTGTCCAACCGTTTGAATTTACATTAAAGGTCGGATTTATCAACAGGTTTGGACTATTGCCGCCCCTTTGTGCGCTGGTTTTTATTTTATTGTGCTTCTTTGGTCCAACGCCTGCCTCGGTATATTTGTTGTAATATTCATAGCTTGACGAGCCATAAATGGTCTTATGTGAAATATCACAGGTATATACGGTTTGAACCTTGCCCGACATATCAAACGCATAAACGGTTACTATATCGTCCGTTGTTTCGGTTGTGTTTTTTCTGTTTAAAATCTCCGTTCTGATGCCCGGAGCATAGAAAAGCTCCACCTTTTGACCTACTTTAAGCCCGTCCGAAATTGCATTTTCGCTAACAGATGCCACTTTGCCCTCTGTATCGTATACATATTCCATAACGCTCAAAGCCTTGTCGTCCTGCGCGTATGTCAGATAATTATTATCGTACCAGTAGCGGGCAGTATTCAAAAGCGTGCTTGTGTTGTATGTGGAATAGTAGGAAATTTCGCTTACCTGCCCACTGCTCCAGGTTATATCTGCTCTTGTTTTGGCTTGCACATTTGTTACAGAGCTTAAATTGCCGCTTGTATCATATGAAAATGTTAGCTGTGATATTTCGCTAAGTCCGTTTGGAATGAGTGAAACAGAGGTTATCTTTCCGTTTGTGTAATTAAACTTACGCTCATTTCCAAAGGTGTCTTTGATTGATTCCGGCTTGCCTTGATTTGTGAATGTTTTTTTGTTTCCTTTGTCATCTGAAATTATATATCCACCATTATTTGTGCGGGTTAGAATTAGTCCTAAGCCGTCCTCGTCATAATAATATGTAGGTGTTTCAACGACTATTTTCTCTCCGGTAGAAAGAAACTCGTAGCAAACATCCACTCCGTAATAATTCTTTTCCATATACGGGGTAAACCAATGCTCCGTGCCGTCACTATCTGTCCACTTATACATTGGATAATTTTCCAAAGCATGATTGGTTATATTCTCATCAAAGCCGGTAGTCCAGCTTTTATCAATAGAATTATATGTTAATCCCACGTTATATGGTAATATTTCATCAGCCGTTGTGGCAAGCCCGCTTATAAAGGTAAGTGCGCCGTTATATGCATTAACATATCCGTTGCCTGCAACCCCTGCAGAGCTTGTGAAATATGCATATCTATCTTCTACACCTTTTATACTGGTATATGTTATTTCGTATTTTGGGTGTAAAAAATCATTGTGTGCCACCGCAGCCAAAAATGCCCACGTGCTTGTTTCCTCTGCACTTGGCAGGTTTTCGCCCTTAAAGCACACGCCATGGTAAGTCGTTGGAGCAGCCAACCACTCCTTATACATGGTAGTTATATCCCAAGATTGCGAATGTGCGGAATCAAAGGTTATACAGTCAACAGGTGCTCCGTTTTCTATATAACTATCCCTGTTTGCATATGTTAATCCGCTTGTCCAGTCAGCCTTTACCTTATATACCGCAACCTCTATTCCCTCTTGGCAATTTTGAACGCCCATATAAAGCCTTGCGCTATTTAATACAGTTCCTGCAGGAAGCGCCGGCAATTCATTAAATATCTTAACAAAGGCTCGGCTGTCCTCATATCCCATATAATTTCCAACCAGCAATGCAGTGGTACTAAAATTATCATTGCCACCAGAATATACATAGTTGTTAATTGTTCCTGTCTCATCGTTTGTTCCAAGCACAACCGTAGGGTCAATTGTAACGGGAAAGGCTCTGTCCTCTGCGTTTATCCAGGCAGGGTCGGCTGTTACGGTAAGGGTGTATTTCCACTTGCTCTGTTGTGTCAGGGTGTATTCTACTGCTTGGCTATATGCTCCATTTGCGTCAAGCATATACGGCGCAGGGATTTTGTATACCTGCTCCCCACTATCATAGTCGGAAAGGATTACTGCACCGTCCCTTAACTCTGCCACAAGCTTATTCAGCTTTATTTCAAAGCTGTATGTATAGCTCTTTTGTGCCTTGTTTACTATTATGTTTTCCTTTATGTTGTTGCCAACTAATATGTATTCAAGGTCTATGCCGTCATAGATTCCCTTGTAGGTTGCTCTTGAAACAAGGTTAGTTAGCACCTTTAGGTCATCAAATTTGCGGCTGTTTGTCTTTTGTGGGTTTTCTATCTCTACACTGACCTTGTCCGCATTTTGGGGAGTAAAATCTATTTTGTATTCTCCGTCCTTTATGGAAACAAGTCCGCTTGAGCCTGATTTGTTTGCAAATTTAATTTCAAGCTTATTCTTTGCGGAATGTTCATTTCCGCTAAGTGTCAAGGCGTTATCTATATCAACAAATTTTCCCTCGCTGTCCTTGTAGTGAACGGGCTGGGTATATACTACCGCCTTTGTTGTTCCGTCGGAAAGCTTAAAGTGCTTTATGTTTTCTTCTCGCAAGTCCTCTTCCTCGCAAACAACAAAAACTTCGCTTTTGTTTTCCGCTGTCTCGTTAACGCTTGTCTCTGTGCTGCTTGTGTCTACCAAATCGGCAAAGGCATACATTGGCAAGGACACTATCAAAACAAGAACAGACATTACAAAAGCAAATAACTTTAATGACTTATGTATATCTATTTTCATAATACTCTCCTTTTTTCATTATTCCTGTTTTCCTTTGAAAATGCTTACCGTGCCATTGGTCCTTACCTCCGTTAATATTTTGGCATTTTTTGCCCTTCTATATATACAAACGCAAGTTTTTAGAAAAAGGTTTCAAATTTTTTGAAAAATTTACAAAAAATTTTTTTGTGCAACAAAAAAATGCGACATAAGGTCGCATTTTTCTTTTTTATTTCGCCAGCTTTTCAAGCAGGTTTTCAATTTCTGTGGCGATTTCCTTAAGGGCGCCGTCCTCGAAGGGGGACTTTAGTCCTGCCATTTTAATTAGGTCGGTAAACTTATAGTTGCCTGTTCTTGCTGCGTGGTCGATATAGGTTCTGAGAGCCACGTCGTAGTCCTTTAGGCTAAGGAGCAAGAACTCAAATGCCACGGTCTGGGCAAGGCAGTAGTCGATATAGTAAAAGGGGCTTTGGAAAATGTGGTTTTGGTATTGCCACCTTGTGCCCTTTTCCAGGTACTCAATGCCGTCGGCATCCATCCAAGGGCGAAATTCCTTTTCCAGCTCCAGCCACACCTGATTTCTCTCGGCAGGGGTCATATTCGGGTTTTGGTAAACTATCTCTTGGAAATAGTCAACTATAACGCCATAGGGAATGAAGGAAAGGGCTGAGAAAAGGTGCTTATACTTGTACCTTTCAGCATTCTCCCCAAAGAATTTGTCCATATATTTCCACGCAAAAAACTCCATACTCATTGAGTGGGTTTCCGCAGTTTCCATTCCGCCAAGGGAAAGCTCCGGAGTCATATCCTCAGCGCCTACAAAGTAGGCAAAGGCGTGTCCTGCCTCGTGAGTGATAACGTCAATGTCGGCAGTTGTGCCGTTAAAGTTTGCAAAGATAAAGGGCTGCTTATAAAGTGGGAAGAAGGTCATATAGCCACCTGTCCACTTGCCCTCTCTCGGCATAACGTCAAAGGCATCTGTTTCAAACATTGTGTCAATGAATTTCTCTGTTTCGGGGCTCATTTCGTGATACATTTCCTTGCCTGCCTCTAAAATGCCCTCTGCATCAAGAATCGGTGTTGGGTCGTTTTCGGAGTAGGTGTTATCATCATAAAGCTTCATTTTGTCAATGCCAAGCTTTTTTGAAATCTCGCTCTTTAGTCTTGTTATGGCAGGCACAAGGTCCCGCTTTACGTTTTCACGGAAAACCCTTACCTTTTCCTTGTCGTAAGAGGTCCTTTGCATAAGGTTGTAACCCAGCTGAACATAGCTTTCGTAGCCCAGCTTTATTGCCATCTCGTTTCTTACCTTAACCATATCGTCAAAGATGGTATCAAGAAAGTCGCTGTTTTCGGAAAGAGCCTTGCCAAGAGCACTGTATGCCTCTTTTCTTGTTTCTCTGTCCTTGTCCTGCATATATTTTCTGAGTGCGCCAAGGGTCAGCCTCTCTCCACGAAACTCATAGGTAAGCTCGGACACGAACTTGCTGTACTTTGTAACAAGTGCGTTTTCCTTTTGCATTTCGGCAAGCACACGCTCGTCAGCGCACTTCAAGGAAAGCTCCATCATTGTAATTACAAGTGGGTTTAGCTCCTTTTTCGCTTCCTCTAAATAGGGAGAGGAAAGAAACGCCTTTGTAAACTTAAGGTCGTACATTTGTATTTCGGGAAGAGCCTCATTGTAGTAGTCCATTTCCTTTGTGTAGAACTCATCACGGCTATTCAGGTTCAGCCTTGTTGAGGCAAGGCGCACCATTGTGCCCACAAGCTCACTATCACGGTTGTAGTCCTCTCTTGCACGAAGGATATCAGCGGCGCATTTTGCATCCTCTACCCTTTTTATCTGCGCCTCCATAGAAGCAATAGCCTGCTCCTTTTCGATGCGCCTGTACTCCATATCCTTTATCTTAACGTAATTCATCTTTCCTTGTACTCCTTCAAAATTTCCTCTGCAACCCACATATTCATCTCGCCTGTGTAGTGGATTAAATCCCAGCGGTAAATTCCGCTGTCCCAGATTGCAGGGTTATAAAACGGGCATTTTGTGGGGTCGAACACTCTTACTCCCTCAAGCTCGTGTGAGATTTGTTCAAAAACGTAATTAATGTAGGTACTTATGCCCAGCTGTGCGCCTGTGGGGTCTGCCTTTACATACACCTCAACAAAGGGTAGCTTGTGCAAAACAATGGGCGCATTGTAGCCCAGCGCCTCTCTTAAGGCGGTAAAGAATTTCTTGTAGTCGTTTTTCAGCTTTCCATCTATCAGGCTTGTAAGGGGCTTTGTTGTTTCCTGCTCGCCACCACGCCAATGCATGCCCACAAAGTCAGGCTCCAGGTCCTTTTCCTTAAAGTATTTATTAAGAAGGGAAAGAATATGCAAGGTAAAGGGGAAAAGTGAAATTTCCACCTCGCCCAGCTTGCCCGGCTTTAGCTTTCTCTCCATTTCCATATTCCACATATTGTAAAGACCCTGTGAGCCTATGGAGATTTGAACGATATATAGGTCGGGCAGCGCCTCGCCCTTGTCAATCTCCGCCTGCCAGATTTTTGCAAGCTGGTTTGGCACGGAGTAGGTGTTGTCCTGTGTTTCCGCAAGGTTCATGCCGTGGCTTGTGTAGCCTGTAAATTCAAGATGGTCGATATCAAAGCTTTGGTTTGGCTCTCTGTTTAAGCCGTACACGTTTTTAAGAGGGGTGGAGATATAGTCCTCCTCCTTCATTGGCATAGCGTGGCCTGTGGCATTAGACTGCCCGAATATCAAAAAAACACTAACCCTTTTCATAAAAGCACCTCGAAAAATATTCTATGCCTTATTCTACCATATATTTTTCTTTATGTAAAGAAAAAAGCGAGGGTTTCTCGCTTTTAATCCCATATTTCCGAAAGGACAGCGCCCAAATCGTCGTAAATAACCAAGTCGGCAATGTGGTCAAGGGCGGTTGGCTCCTTGTTGATTATAACAATGGTGCCCTCAAAGTCCCTTACCAAGGATGCGGCAGGGTAAACGCTAAGAGAGGTGCCGCCCACTATCAAAAGGTCGGCTGTGGCAAGGGCTTCCTCCGCCGCATAAAAGGGCTCTGCCTTAAGCGACTCCCCATACATAATAACGTCGGGGCGCACAAGTCCGCCACATTCCTCGCAAAGAGGTACGCCCTCGTCCTCTAAGATATAGTCAAGCCCATACCTTTCTCCGCACTCAATACAGTAGTTTTCAAGCACCGAGCCGTGAAGCTCAATAACATTTTCGCTCCCCGCCCTTTGGTGCAAGCCGTCAATATTTTGGGTGATTACTGCCCTTAGCTTGCCCTCTTTTTCCATTTTCGCAAGGACCAGGTGGGCTGTGTTTGGCTCCGCATCCGGATAAAGCATATTTTTACGATAATAATCGTAAAACTCCCTTGGGCTTTCAAGTATTCTCTCCCCCGACAAAAGCTCCTCGGGCACGATTTCCTCACTTAGGGCATTATAAAGCCCGTCCGTGCCACGAAAGTCGGGTATGCCACTGCCCGTTGACACTCCCGCACCGCCGAAAAACACAACGCTGTGGGACTTTTCAAAAAGCTCACTTAGGTATTCTATATCGTCCATTTAATTACCTCACTTATGCAAAAAGCGCCCCTTTTATGGGGCACTTTTTTATTGGAACAAAAGATGCTTTGTAAACAGTACGCAAATTACGTCAATCCAGCCTGCAACAAGACCGAAAACTGTTACGAACAAGCATACAAAAAACCTAAAAATGCCACCATACTTCACAAAGCTTGACCATCTGACAATCAGCTCCGTAACCCAGTTCACACCGGGAATCAAAAGCATAATTATCTGCACAAGCCTTGGTAGCTTATTAAACCAAGTCATATCTCGACCTCCTTGATTTCGTTACAGTATTATTATACTGCACCATTGCAATATTAGTCAAGAGTATTAAACATAAAATTTCTCCTCGGTGTCAAGGGTGTAGGGGCTTGCCTCAATAAGTCTGCCACGAGCGCATTCTATTCTTGTGTAGTAGCTTTCAATCCTTAGCCTGTACACAAGGGTAAACACACTGACAAGACCGCTTACCGCCACAAGGAAAGCAGGCAGCATGTGTCCGGAAAATACAGCGCAAAGCACCACCATTACAGCGCACACTACAATTGAGCAGGCAAAAAGCCCACGCAGAGTGCCCACCTTTTTTAGGGTTTGGACGTCCATATTTTCATATTCAACAACTGCCCTTGTCTCGTTTCTTCTGTTTTTTGTTTGTCCTAAGCTCATATTTCTTTTCTCCTTTGGTCTTGCTTACACCTAAATTCTACCATATAGGACTACCTCTGTAAAGGGGTAAGGTGTCCTAATAATGGTACACTTATAACTATTAGATATAAACAAGACAAAGGGTAATTTTGCCTTATTTTTCCCCTTCCCTGCGAAGGAAAATATCAGCCCTGTATGAGCCGAGGGCACGTGAGGTATTAAGCAGCTTGATTCCGTCCTTATAGCCGTCCTCTCCCAGGTAGCCCTGACACATCCAAGCGCCAAGCTGGGAAAGGCACTCCCTGCCGCCGTCCATCGCAAGGGTGCTTACCACCTCTATCGCCTCGCTTTTTCGCCCTGCCCTTTTATAGCGCCTTGAAAGCTCCAGCCCGCACTCGTCAATGCCCTCGTCCGTGCCTCTTTTAAGAAGCTCCAGGGCATCCTGCCACTGCCCCTCGCCGTCTAAGGCTCTTGCCAGGGTGCAGTAGCATTGAGGGTCCTTTAGGGCGGCGCCCTGCCACAGGTATTCCATTTCCTCTGCACGGCTGTTTTGGGGCATTGAGGAAAGCAGGAAATATGCCCTGCCGTAGTCCTTGTTGCCCGCTATCTCAAAGCACCTTTTCGACAGCTGATTATCATTAAGATGATATCGGAGGAGCCAGCCAAGGCGGCACAGCGCCTCCGGCTCCTCTCCCTCTGCTTGATTTATTAGGGTGTCCATATCATTTTCCTTAATGTCGTATCTGATTTTACAAATTACATTTTTGATTTTCTCCTTGCCTTTAATTTCCACGACCTACTCCTCATCCGGGTCGTCTAAAACATCGCAGATATTAAGCCCGTTTTGGTTGCAATAGTCCTCGATGTCCTCGTAGCCCTCGCTCCAAATTTTTGCCAAAAGCTCGTCTAGCTTCATTTTCGTCCTCCTTTCTTACCATGCATGCTCGTCACCGCCAAATAGGCTTGGCTCCGTGTCCTTGTACCTTTTCATGCTCACACCCCCTTCACACTCATATTATGTCATATTTTTGCCCCCTCTTTTAGGACATAAAATGTCAATTTGACAAATACTGCCACCTTGTGCTATACTTAAATCGTATCATAGCGTTTATCTGCCCGATTGATGTTTTGTGTTTGGTGCGCTTTTTTGACCTGTGCCAGCAGGAAAACAAAAAAGGGGGAAAATACTATGGCTACAAATTCTTTTGACCGTGCAAAAATCGGTAAGAGAATCAAACATCATTTCAAGACATCTAAATTCAAATCTCAAGCGGAGCTTGCCTCTGCCTGCGATACAAATGTTAGAACCGTTTCAAGGTGGTTTGACGAGGGCGTTGATAATATCAACGTGCTTAACAGAATCGCCACGGTGCTTGAGGTGGATGTTATGGCTATCCTTTTCTAAGGGTAGCCTTTTTCTTGTTGACAAGCTCCTTGCCTTGATGTTATAATCAAGTTACCATTATTGTTGTTTCCCACGTCTGATGATTTGCAGGATGACGAAAGGAGATGATAGTATGGAGAAAATCTTCACTTTTATCAGTGAGGGAAACATCTTCGGGCTACTTTCTTACATAGAGGGTGTGCTCCTGCTTAGGTCAGGCTTCATCAATGGGCTCATCCTGTCCTTTGTCATTAAGCTTGCGTTTAAGGCTCTTTTAGACCTTATTTTTTAAGCAGCGGTGTTTTTGGCTACCTAACAGGTAGCCTTTTTTCTTGTTGACAAGCTCTATTTTCTCGTGATATAATTCTTTTGTGTCCGGGTTGTGCTTGATAGCTTGAATTTACGGTAAGATGCATATTAGTCGCAAATACCCAAAATTCAAAACTAAGGAGTCACCTATGGATGCAAAGCTAAACAAAAACCCGGCAAATGAGAAGGCGAGGAAAAAAGCAAGGGCGCTTGATAATGCGTTTTCTATTGTAAAGGGTCTTGCCACAGCCGCTGTTTCTGCAGCTCTTCCTGTGGCAATTTCCATAATTCTTTCCCTCTTATAAGCAGGGGTTTTTAGGCTACCGTTCGGTAGCCTTTTTTCGTTAAATAAAAAAAGGGATTGCGCTTTGCAATCCCTTTTTGTTTAGTTAAAGAGTGAAACAAGCTTAATGAGCAGCTTTCTGACCATTAAAATATCGTTTCCGCAGGTTTCTGCCATTGACAGGGTTACCTTTTCAAAGCCGCCGTGGGCAGCCTTGTTTCTGAACTTTTGGGATAGATATTTTGTATCTGCCTCCATGCTTATAAAGTACTTTTCAATGTCCTTTCTCTTGAACAATTTGCTGTTAAAGGCATCATCCCCTGTTGATTGCTCGATAAAATCAACAAAGGTTTTATCGATACCAACCTCATTACTTACTCGGTTGGTGTCAAGACCGATAAGGAGCTTGAAGTTGCCAAGAGTATTTTCCCTAAGGTCGTCCTTTTTGCGATAGTGCGGTGGTTTAGCCCTTCCTTCAATAAAGGTCCTATTCTTACCCTCAAAGTGCTCCACACCTATTCCGTTTTCCTCAAGATATTCAAGGTACTTTATGTAAAGGTGTTTATTAATTTCCCTCTCAAGGGCACCGCACAGGCAGTTAATTACTGTGCTTGGGGACAGGTCCTCGTCCTCTACGCATTCTATATAATTTTTAATTGCTGTGAGTAGGTCGTTCTGGGTTTGGGGGTCCAGCTTGTCCCAAGCCTCGCTATAATCCTTTGCCAGGTCCTCTTTGATTTTTTTGTTCATTTCCTTGCGCCTTAAATCCAGGTCAATGATTTCCTTGGCATATAGCTTCATCTTGTTTTCGCTGTCGGGCAGCTCATTCATCTGGTTTCTTAAAAGGTTTAGCTCCCTGTCGCATTGATAGCCCAGCCTCTTTGCCTCGAGGAAATAGTCCTTTGCAGCCCCAAAGTTAATTTCTACACCAAGCCCGTCCTGGTAGCATTGTCCAAGGTTGAAATATGCCTCGGCAAGCGCCTCGCCCTCAACTCTCTCTGACTCTATTGCTTTTTTGTACCAGTCGTGGGATTTTTTCAGGTCGTAGCCACTAAAGCTCTCTGTTTCGTAAAGCTTGCCCAGGTCAACCATGGACAAGTATTGTTCTTTTTCAACCGCCATTTCAAGGTGCTTTAGCGCCTTGTCGTAATCGCTGCTCTCCGGATTTTTCTTATCATAAATATACCAATGTCCTAAAGCGTTCATTGCCTTTCCGTTGCCTTGGCTTGCCTGCTCCTCAAACAGCTCAACACCCTTTTCTATCTGTCCATCTAAAAGATATGTGTAGCCTAATTGAACTATAGCGACTTCGTCATCTGTCTCAGCGACCAGCTTTTCAACCCACTCAATTGCCTTTTTTGTATCCTTGTAGCCTTCTTCGTATGAATAAATTATTCCCATGGCGCTATATGCATCCAAATAGCCCTCATCTGCAGCCAAGGTATAATATTCTATTGCTTTTGCTATGTCCTTTTTTACGCCATAGCCTTCACAATACATCTCTCCAAGATATACTAAGGCATCATTGCTACCCTGCTCGTATGCTAGCTTGAAGTAGTCCAGCGCTTTTTTGTAGCTTTTGGTTACGTGTTCTCCTCTGTAATACATTTTGCCAAGTCGCTGGCTTGCTAAAAAGCTGCCCAGCTCGCTTGCCTTGCAAATGAGCTCTATGCCCTTTTCTGTCTCGTTGTTATCAAGATAGTAGGCACCCAAAGCACCGATGGCATTTTCTTCTCCCTCGTCAGCTGCTTTTTCCAGCCAATAAAGTCCCTTTTCCAAGTCATAATATTGGCTTTCCTCATCTAATAGCGCATCACCGAGACGGAACATTCCAAAGGTGTTGCCCTCATCTGCGGACCTTTCGTACCAATAAAGGGCTTTTTTCTATGTCCTTCTCTACGCCATTGCCAAATCGATATAGGTCGCCTATTCCATACATAGCGAATGCGTTGCCACCCTCTGCTGACCTTTCGTACCAATAAAGCGCCTTTTCGTAGTTCTTCTCTATGCCCCCTCCAAAATCATCTTCAAAATCATACATAAAGCCAAGGCGCCACATTGCATGATTCTCTCCTTTTTCAGCGGACTGCTCATACCAATATACAGCTTTTTTCGGATCCTTTCCTACACCCTCGCCATCCTCATACATAGAAGCAAGGCGACACATACCTGTGCTGTTTCCAGCCTTGGCAGATTTTTCATACCAATAAAACGCCTGCTCTTCGTCTTCTTCTACACCCTTTCCAACCCTATACATAAAGCCAAGGCGCCACATGCCTTCGGAGTTTCCTGCCTCGGCAGACTCCTTATACCAGAAGGCAGCCTGTTCTAGGTCCGGTTCTACACCCTCTCCATACTCATAAGCATAGCCAAGGTTCCACATAGCCTCGGCGTTTCCTTGCTCGGCGTATTCCTTATATTTTTTTACCGCCTCAAATTGGTCCTTGTCTACTCCTATGCCATATTCATAGCACCTAGCAAGGCGTTTTTCGCCATCCTCGTTGCCAAGCTCTGCTGACTGCTTGTATAGCTCAAATGCATACTCCTCGTCCTTTTCTACACCCTTGCCGTGCTCATACATATGGCCAAGGCGCCACATACCTATGGAATTTCCTTCCTCGGCAGATTTGGTGTACCAATAAAGTGCCTCTTCAAGGTCCTTTTCTACTCCCTCTCCAAACTTATACATAAAGCCAAGGCGCCACATACCGACACTATTGCCTGCTTCAGCGGACTGTTTATACCAGTATACGGCTTGCTCTTCGTCCTTATCTACACCCTCGCCAAGCGCATATGCATAGCCAAGGCACCACATAGCATCGTCGTCTCCAGCCTCGGCAGACCTTTTGTACCACAAAAAGGCATTTTCGTAGTCTTCCTTTTCCTCGTATGCATCTCCGAGAAGACACATTGCCCAAGTGTCGCCACCCCTTGAGGCAACCTCAAAGCATTCTATCGCCTTATCAAGGTCAATCTCTACTCCTCTTCCATCTCTATACGATATGCCAAGGTTACGGGCGCCAACAGTGCTTCCACTTTCCATTGCCTGTCTGTAATAGTCGTTTGCCTGTGCGTAATCCCTATCTACGTACTCGCCATCCTCATAGAAATTGCCCATATTGTTCATAGCGGCGGCGTTTCCCTTTTCAATGGCTCTGAAAAACCACTCAACAGCCTCTTCAATTTCCTCAAGCTCTTCCCTGTAAATAAGACCCAGCTGATTCATAGCTCCATCATCGCCTAAGTCCGCCGCCTTTTTATACCACTCGATGGCTTTGTCTAAGCTTTTCTCAACGCCCTCGCCTTCCCTGTATATATCGGCAATCCCTTTCATAGCATCTGTATTTTCTTGCTCTGCCGCCCTTTCGTACCAGTAAATCGCCTTTTCTATATCCTGCTCGGTGCCAATGCCGTATCTGTAAGCCCTTGCCACATTGGTCATTCCTCTGTCGTCGCCCTCATCTGCAGATTTTTGGTACAGTTCAAATGCTTTTTTCTCGTCCTTTTCCGTGCCCAAGCCATCCTCGTACATTGTGCCAAGGCGCCACATACCTGTGGAATCTCCATCCTTGGCAGATTTTTCATACCAATAAAAGGCTTGCCCGAAGTCTTGTTCCACACCCTCTCCATACTGATAACAATAGCCTAAGTGCCACATGCCCCAGGAGTTGCCCATTTCGGCAGATTTCTTGTAGCTTTCAAAGGCATCCTTCAACTTTCCCTCTTTTTCAGCAAGCCAAGCAATAGCGCCATAGGCACCGCTGTCGCCATGCTCCTTGGCAACCTCGTACCAATATCTGCCCTTTACCTCGCTTTTCTCTACACCTATGCCGTTCATGTAAGCGTAACCTACAATGCCCATAGCATCAGCACGTCCTGCCTTAGCGGCAGCAAGGTAATATTCAAACGATTTTTTGTTGTCCTTTTCAATCACGCCCTCGTAATCTTCATCATAAACATCTCCAAGAAGCCTTGCAGCCATAGCGCTGCCCTGATTGTATGCCTTTTCCAGCAGCTCGATACACTTTTTTACATTTCCGTCATCAAGCTCTTTGTATGCCAGCTCTACAGTAGCGCTTACACAGCCAAGCTTTCCTGCCAGCCTTAGCAGCTTGCGGCTTTCCTCCTCATCATCGGTGGTTAAAGCTACCGCTTCCATGCCAAAGGCACTGCCCTCATCGGCAGATTTTCTATACCATTTCAAGGCAATTCCTACGTCAGCCTCGCCACAAAATCCGTTCTGGTAATAAAAGCCTATAATCGCCATTGCCTCGCAGTCTCCTTCCTCTGCAAGAGCTAAGATATCCTCATAGGCATCCCTTAGCATTTGTAGACCCTTTTCCTCGTCCTTCTCAAGGTAATGTCCGGCATTCAAGCACACTCCATAGCCGTAGTAGCATTTTGGGTCTCCTGCCTCAATGCCCTTTTTGTACAGCTGGACCGCCTTCTCATAGCATTCGTCCCTAAATTTTGTTCTTGCCTCTACATAGTAATTTGTCATAATAACTCTCCCGGTTAGTAAAATTCCGCTTTGCGGTAAGCTTATTTTAACGCCTTACCGCTCTTTGTTGTAGGACACAAAATGTCAACTTAATCTTATCACATTATGTCTATATATGTCAATAAAAGGGGGTATTTACCCCCTTTTTTCTGTCATTTTATTAGAAAAAGGCTACCCTTAAGAAAGGATAGCCCCAACATCTACATTAAGAAGATTTGCAATATCGTAAACCAAGGAAAGCTTGGAAATGCCGCCGTTTAACCAGCGGTTAACGATTCGTTGGCTGCTGTCAAGCTCATTGGTGTTAACCAAGTAGTTGTCTATGCAAGCCGCCGCAAAGTTCTCCTGAGTTCTGAACTCGGACTCCTTAATAAGACGTTTGATGTTCTCTCCCATTTTTTTGGTATCGAGACATCTTGTACTCATATTATCACCTCCTTGACAAACACATCGGAGCCTGACAACACGGTACAAGCATATTTTATCATATATCGTCTTTTTTTGTCAACAACCTTGAAAAACCTCTTTGCAAACAAAGCGGCTTTGTGGTATTATATAGATAATAGCAAAAAAAGGGGGTGGAATTATGAGCTATGCTTGTGAGAATACTAAGCAAAAAAGGCTTAGTAAAGGAAAAATAATTTTGATAACACTTTTGTGCGTTTTTATTGTTTTGCCTATTCTTTTAACCCCTCTTTCAACGGCTATTGTTTATGAGTCCATTTTTGCAGGCAGGAGCCAAACGCCATCCTATCTTCAATTAGATGCCACGGACTTTGAGGGGCTTACCTCTGTCCGTAGTGATTTTTTAGCAACCGACGGCACCTCTCTTGCGGGCTTTAAGTATTCAAAACAAAACACAGACCCAAAGGGTCTTATTGTAATTTCCCACGGCTTGGGCGACGGCGGACACAACAAATTTATTCCCTATATTAACGAGTTTACCGAAAACGGATTTTTGGTTTTTGCATACGATGCCCACGGCAGCGACCACAGCCAGGGCGACTCCAAGGAAGGGCTGCCACAGGGCATTTTGGACCTAGACTCTGCCCTTAACCACGTAAAGACAGTAGACGAATACAAGGGCTTGCCTGTTTGTATTCTTGGCCATAGCTGGGGCGCTTATTCAGGCGGTGCGGTTTTGTCCTCTCACCCCGAGGTGGTGGGCGCTGTGCTTGTTGCAGGCTTTAACGAAAGCGAGGATATGCTCCTGTACCAAAGCTCCCGATATATAGGTCCCTTGGCAAATATGCTTCTTTTCACGGTGGAGCTTTACGAGGAAATGAAGTTCGGCAGGGACGTTTGCTCCCTTTCCTGTGTGGAAAGCATAAAGGGCTCACAGGCGCAGGTGCTGATTATTCACAGTCAGGACGACACAACCGTGCCCACACAGTACGGCTACGACAAATATAAAAGCTCTCTTTCAGACAAGGAAAATGTTTCCTTTTTGCTTTTTGAGGACAAGGGGCACACAAGCCTTTTCTTTTCAGAAAAGGCGCTTTCCTATCGCCAAGCAATAGAAAAGGAGGCGCAGGGGCAGGACTACTACGACTATATGGAAAAGCACCTTGACCCTGTAAAATACTACGAGCCAAGCGACCGGCTTTTAAATACGCTCCTTAACCACTTTACCGAGGTGTGTAAATGAAAATTTTTATTGACAAAGGCGGCATAATTTACGACAGCCGCAGTAAATACCCTGTCCTTAGCCATAGCCCCTCTATGTGCTACACCAAGGACACGGACGATATAACCGCCATCCCCTCGCCAGAGTGCACCCCATACAAGGACAGCACCCTTGAGCTTTCCTTTGACGGGCAAGGCTTTCTTGGCAAGGACACCGCCCTTTTGGCAGAGCCCTTTCTTAACGGAATTAAGCTGACGCTTGAAACCAGCCTTGACTCTCTTTCAGAGGTGGGCATAAATCTGCCCTTTAATTTTATGGGCAAGAAAAACGGCGGCGGCTGGGAGAACCAATACCTTTTTAACTCCCCATACTTTGACCGTGATGCAGGTATTTTTTACGCATATCTTACCTGTCCCAACGGGGCAAGCTTGCTCCTTGTGGGTCTTGATGGGCTTGCAGGCTGGAAGATGGACTACTCCCCCTATTCCTTCGGACACTTTTTTGTAAATCTTAAGCTCCTAAAGAGCTACGACAAAGCATATAATCAGCCAAACGCTGAGGGCAAGCTGACATTTGCGCTTTTGCCCGTTACTGATTTTTCACAGGCGCTTTCCACCCTTAGCCAAATTTGCGGCGTGCCCTTTCTTGATTACGACATTAACGCACAAAATGTAGGGGGACGTGTCTGTTTTTCCGCCCTTGGAGAGATAGATTCCTTCGTTCAAATGATAGATGACACAGAAAAAATCATCCCATTTAGCAAGGAATACATCATTCCCTGCGAGGGCGAGATTTTTCTGACCCCGATATGTGGCGGCAAAAGGGGTGGGGCGGTTAGCCTTTACGGCTACTCTGACCCGGTTACCCTTTACAAAAGGTCTATGGACACGGTTGACCTGAATATAATCAAGGAAAAGACCGACGGCAACCTTTGCGAGCATCAATGCTGGGCAAGCGCAACCCTGCGATACCTTATGAAATTTAAGCACACCCTTACCGAAAACGAGGTTACTACATATGAAAATAGGGTGCTTTCTCTCCTTGATATAATTACAGAGAAGGACAAGGACAGGGCTGCCCCAAGAATTACCATTCTTAAGGAGCCGCACGACACCTTTGGCGCCTATAATGTTTACAAATCCTGCCGTGTTCAGGAGCTGTTTTTCGGCATAAGCATTCTTCTTGATGCCTACAAATATTTTGGGGACGAAAAATACTACGAGTATTTTGTTGGCGCAACAGAGTGCCTTGTTAACCACTACCAAAGAAACGACGGACGAATTGAGGTTATGTGGGGCGACAAGGGGGACGACTACACAACAGTTTGCGCCCCGATGATTCCCCTTTTAGACGTGGCTCTCTTTCTTAAGGGCAAGGACGACGACCTTAGCCAAAAATATTTTTCCTGCGCCGACAAAATGGCAGAGTATCTATACAAAAGAGGAATGTCCTTCCCAACCGAGGGGGCAGCAAACGATGTTACCGAGGCTGAAATGGAGGACGGCTCCATTTCCTGCACCGCACTTTGCCTGCTCTACTATGCAAAACACAGACAAGCAAATCCTTGCTACATAGAAAAAGCCAAGCAAATCCTTGACACCCACGACAGCTGGGTAATGAAAACGCCTATCTGTCAGATGCACGGCTCCACCCTGCGTTGGTGGGAAACCCAATGGGAGGGTGATGGCGACGGCCCTGCCCTTTGCTGTGGACACGCCTGGACAATTTGGCGTGCCGAGGCTGACTATCTCTATTATGAGCTCACAGGGGACAAGTCCCACCTTATAAAGGCGGCAAACGGCTTTGGCACTAACCTTTCCAAGATTCAGAAGGACTCAAGGTCCTTTGCAATCTATCAAGCCGACCTGATTACAGGCGGCGG
The DNA here is from genome assembly GCA_017468115.1 of Clostridia bacterium. The sequence continues at coordinate 19,427 of JAFUJS010000013.1, forward strand.
CTTTGATAAAAGCAGGCTTTCCTTTAGCCTTGCGCCCCGCTTTCCAAAGACGGAGGACTGCGGGCTTTCCAGATACGTTTGGATAAGAATAAACGATACATTTTTGCAAAATTAGCGACACGTAGTCGAAAGAAAGAGGTATATTATGGATTTTAACAAAAGTATTTTTGAAAACAGAAAAGAAAAGGGCGCACCGCTTTTGGTTGCCCACAGAGGCGTTTGCGGAGCTAACATTCCTTGCAACTCAATTACAGCCTACAAAATAGCTCTGGAGCAGGGGGCTGACGTTGTGGAAATAGACGTGGCAAGGAGCAAGGATGGGGAGCTTTTTGTTTTCCACCCGGGCATGGAGCACGTATTTTTAAGAAGCGATAAGCAAATTAAGGATATGACTGCCGACGAGGTTAAAAAGCTGCGCCTTTACAATCAGGATGCGGTTATTACAAGCCACCACGTGCCAACCCTTAAGGAGGTTTTTCAGCTTCTTAAGGACAAGGTGTATATAAATGTTGACAAGTATTGGACCGATATTGAGGGAATTTCCAAGGTGATTTACGACGCAGGTGTGGAAAAGCAGGTTATTGTTAAGGCTTACCCCGATGAAAACGTGGCAAGGCTCCTTGCGACCCATGCACCCGACCTTATGTTTATGTCAATGGCTTGGGGCGAGGACAAGGTTACAGATATGATGCAAAAGCAGGGCATCAACCTTATCGGCGCAGAGGTGCTGTTTAATACCGAGGAGTGCCCCGTTTGCCAAAAGGAATACATAGAAAAAATGCACGAAAAGGGGCTTCTTGTTTGGGTAAACTCAATTATTTACAACGAGGCTGATGTAATCTCCGCCCACCACACAGACGACCGTGCATTAGGCGGCGATATTGAAGGCGGCTGGGGCTGGCTCCTTGACCAAGGCTTTGACTTTATTCAAACCGACTGGCTGCTTATGCTAAAGGATTATATTGAAAAAAGATAACAAAAAGGAACTGCATTTAGCAGTTCCTTTTTTATTAATTAAGAATTGTTTCAAGGTATGCCTTCAATTTTTTGGCGTCGCCGTCAAAGACGTAGCCACCTATTCCGCAGGCGAGCGCACCATCTATATTTTCCTTTTTGTCGTCAATAAATATAGTTTCCTCGCCCTTTAGCTGAAATTTGTCAAGCAGGTGCTGATATATTTCCTTGCCGGGCTTGGTAATGCCGATTGGTCCTGAGAAAACATAGCCGTCAAGCAAGGAAAGGATTGGTACCCTGTGCTTGTTTTCCGCAAAATACTTGGAGATGTTGGAAAGCAAATAGCACTTAACCCCATATTTTTCCTTTATGTAGCAAATAAGCTCTCGCATGCCCTCTACCTCGGGGCGATTATCTATCCAGCCGTAGTAGATTTTCTCTACTGCGTCCCAAAGGCGCTGTGGCAGCCTTTCTTGCATTTTGGAAACTGCTTCCTCATTGGAAATTGTGCCTGCGTCCAGCCTGTCCCAATATAGTCTGTCAAGGACAACCTTGCTAACCAATTCCCTGTCCTCTTTTTCTACAAAGGGATAAACTATATATTTTTCGTCAAAGTAGCAAAGCACCTGACCATAATCAAAAACTACATTTTTTATCATTTTTTCTTTCACGCCCTTTCCAGCTCTATTACTTGGCTTTGGTTCTGCAAATTAGCTACAAATGTAAGCCCGTTTTCCAAAAGCTCGGTAGCTTTTATAGACACTCCCTCGCCCTTTTTTACATATTCTGCGTCGTCCGTACCAAGGATTGGGTACAAAAGCACCTGCTCCTGATTAGGATGCTTTGTGTAGGTATATATCTTGATTTTTGAAAAATCTCTGTTGTTAAATTGAAGAGCCAGAAGCGTTTTTGTGTCGCAAAGAATGCGGCACTCGCTTCCCTGCCAAAACTCTCTTTCCTTCTTATACTCGGAAATAAACTCCTTCAACCCCTTAATTGTGTCCTTGGAAACCTGTGTTAAGTCACAGCTTATGCCAATAGGTCCGCCAACTAATGCATTTTTTATAAACTCTAAGCTTGCCTCCTCAAGCCTTACCCAGTTTGCGTGGGAGCTTAAAAGAATCCTTTCCTCTACGCTTCCCACGGGGTAGCTTGGGGTAAAGCCCTCAACGGAGCGAATGGTCGCCCACCTTTCAAGAATGGACGATGGCATACGCTTTATTGTATTCTTAAAAATTTCAAGCTGTGGGTAAATGCCGTGGTTGTCGCTCATCCAAAAGCTATCAAAGTATGGCACATTGGAAAGGGACATACGTCCGCCGCCGCTTGCACAGCACTCAAGATGCAGGCTTGGGTACTCCTGCTTTATTCTTTTAAGGAATGCGGTGTAGCCGCCATAGTAATCTATAAATGCGTGTCTTGACTTATCAAAGCGATAGGGGGCATTTAGGTCGAATTTTATAAACTCAATACCGTATTTATCTATATTTTTCTTTAGCTTACTGTAAATATAGTCGCAGGCGTCCCTATTTGAATAGTCAATAAAGTAGTGGTCCCCGTCCCTTACATAAAGCTCCGGGCGCTCCTTTACGCTTTTGGCGCCAAGCCCTGCCCTTTCAATCTCAAACCAAAGTCCGAATTTTAAGCCCTTTTGTCTTACTAGGTCAGAAAACTCCTTTAGCCTGCCTGCCATTTCGTTGTCCACGCTTTCCTCCCAGTCGCCAACAACAAGCCACCAGTCCTGTGTGGGGCCAAACCAGCCTGCATCAACAGTAAAGTACTCACAGCCAAGGTCCTTAGCTATCTCCAGCTGGGCACTAAGGTCCTCAAACTCAACATAGTCAAACTTGTTCATCCAGCTGTTGTAAACAACGGGCAACTCCTTTTTGTACCTTTCGTTACAATATCTGTGGAGCTTGTAGGCGTCTAGGTCCTCGGTGTTTTCAAATTGGTAATAAATGATTGCGGGAAGAGTAAGGCTTTGCCCCGGCAAAAGCTCGTAAGAAAGGTTTTCCCCCTTAATGCCAAGGTCCACAATAACCACCTTGTTATCAAGGAACTCGCTATGCTTATGCACCCTGTATTCAAACATAGACTCCGCCATTATATGAAAGGCATAGCCCCTCTTTGTCTGATGATTATAAACGGCAACAAAGGGATTTACATCCTGATTTGTGCGCGCCTCGTCGCTCATACCGAAAACACCTGTTACAAGAGGCTGCCACTCTCCAATTCCCTCGCAAATGTGCTTGTTTGTCTGCGTGTAAACAGAATACTCGCCGCCATTTAAGGTAAATCTGGAAAGGGCTGTGGTTACATCTATTTTTCTTTTAGAAATATTCCTTATTACATCACGTCTTTCGTAAATGCCGTGGTGCGATTTTGTGATATTGCAGGTAATTTCAACATCGCTGTTTTTATAGCAAGCTCCGTTTTCGGTAATTTGTAGCTCGCCATATACTCTTTCAAAGGAGCCGTATGCCAAAAATACGTGCTCCGCTTTGCTAAAATACATATTTTTACCTCGTTTTATCGACACGTGTCGCCATTTTCGTCGATTATTCTGTACTCCAGATACTTAAAATCAGCATGGACTGTTTTGCCGTTTTGTCCGCCTGTCAAATCCTGACAGGTAAGCCCGATGAAGGTGCCTGTATGCCCCTCGTGTCCGATGTCCACATACGCCTCGTCGCAGAGGTTTGAGCAATCAAGGTTTTCGGGTCCTACCTCCGCATACAAAAAGTCCTCCATAGAGCAATAAAAGCTGATTTTTGTGCCGTCTATAACAGCTCTTAGCCATATCTTTGTTCTGTCGTCTATACAAACAGCTCCGCCGGGCACAGGGTTATAGAATTTCATACCGTCTCTTACAACCAGCCTTAGCACATTTCCCCACTTTTCGTCGTGCGACATATAAAGATAGAAGAAATTATAGCTGTCGTAATATATTGTAAGTCCTGCCATTTGTTGAAAATCCTTGGGGTCAAACTCAAGTGCGCAGGTTACCTCTACCTTGTGGTGCTGGAGCCTTCTTGCGACCATAGAAAGGTTGTGCCAGGATGTAATCGAGTCGTGGCCGTAAAGCCTGAGGTAGCCCGGTCTTTCGCTTAAGCTACCCATATTTTCGTCAAAGGGGATTCTTAGGGTCTTGAAGGCAGGCGGCAGACTATCTATATCGAAATCGAATTTTTCCGGTGCCTGTGCCACCCTGCACTCGGGCAGGTTAACTGTAAACTCGCCCCTTGGCACAACCCCCCCGTCCTTTAGCCTTAGCCAGCCGTCGTTGTCAAAATATACCTGAGAAATTGCGGTTTCTCTGCCAAGAATACTGCATCCCTTGCCAATAGGTCTTGCGCAAAGGTATGCCACATAAAGGTCCCCTGTCTGTGTTTCCACTAAGGATGCGTGGCCTGTCCTTTGAAGAGGGCTTTCGGGGTTATTTCTTGTGGTAAGAAGGGGCTGTGGGTCTGCCTCGTAGGGTCCGAAGATGCTCTTGGAGCGTGCCATTTGCACACCGTGGTTATACATAGTGCCGCCCTCGGCAAGCATCAGGTAATAGTAGCCGTTTCTTTTGTAAATATGAGGCGCCTCGGTTGCCCCTGTGGCTGTGCCCTCGAAAATCAGCTTAGGCTCTCCGATAAGGCGCTTTTCCTTCTCGCTGTACTCCTGAAGGAGTATGCCCGAAAAGTCGTTTCTGTCCATTCTGTGGTCCCAGCGCATATTAAGAAGGTACTTTTTGCCGTCGTCATCGTGGAAAAGGGACGGGTCAAAGCCGCTGGAATTAAGATAAATCGGCTCGCTCCACTCTCCAAAGAGGTCGGTGGTGGTTACAAGGTAGTTTGGTGTGTCCTTGAAAATGCCGTGAAAATTTTTTGTATTAGTATATATAAGGTAGAAGGTGCCGTCGCAGTAGGAAAGGCAGGGACCCCAAATTCCGCCCGAGTTGGGGTTTCCCTTCATATCAAGCTGGGACACTCTTCTGAGTGGCGAGGGTAGCTCCTCCCAGTTTACAAGGTCCTTGGAGTGATAAAGCTGTACCCCGGGGAACCATTGAAAGGTTGAGGTTGCGATATAATAATTATCTCCCACCCTCAAAATTGATGGGTCGGGATGAAAGCCCGGTATTATAGGGTTTTTTCCTGTTATCATATTATCTCCTTAATGCCTGACGGGAGTGAAACGAACCAGCCCTAAGCCGTGTACTTACGGCATATAATATGGTTTTGTATCACTGAAAGTCAAGCCTTTAGTAATTTTGACAAGCTTATTCCTTGCAGCATGCTTATACAGCATCGTCGTAATCTTGCCAAAATTTTTTAAAAATACATCGGTTTATGGTGCCTTGCATTTTCGAACGAGACAAAAAGCTCGTGTTCAAGGCAAAATTTTGATGACATATAAAGATATTTCAAAAAAATTTAACGCCAAAGGCGGGTTTTTGTCCGTTCCAAAACTGGTTTATTTCACTCCCGTCAGGCATACAATTTCGTCTGCCACAACCTGTGGGGGCAGGCTTCTTGTAGCTATGCCGTCAAATTTTACCTTTATTTTGTCTCCTGCCTTAATTGCGCTTTGGGAAATGATCTCTCCCTGCGCATTTTTGAAGACGGTGTCCGGTCTTACATTTATAATTACCTCGCCAAAAAGGCATTGGCTTTCGTGGCACTCTGCCTCGATAGCTGTGCCGTTTTTGGTTACAGTTGCAAAAAAGCAGCTTTCTTCCATTTCTTCCTCGCCCTCCGGGTCCTTTACAAGAATATCATCCTTCGCTTGTGCGCTGTCTGCTGTGCCCTGCTCCCTGCTCGGCTGGGTGCTGCTTATGGGGGCGGAGCCGGTTTGCTGTGTGCCGCCCTGTGGCACAGTACAGCTACACAAGAAAATACAAGTCAAAACAAGGATTACAAGTAGTCTTTTCATGCCTGCTCAATTAACACAATGGAGTTTCTTTGTAGCCTTAGCTTTATTTGTCCGTTTTCAACCACAGGCTCAATCTCTCTCATTGTAGAGTCCTTGTCGGTTACAAACACCTTAGCGCCACAGGTACAGCCCATATCTACATAAACAATCTTGCCGCTCTTGTTGTCGTCCTCGGCATAGTAGGTTATCATTGCTCTTTTTGTCTTGCCGTCTGTTGCGCTGACAACATAAACGTCCTCGTCGTCGGAGCTTGACTCGCACTTTGCGCCCAGCTCATAAAGCCTTGAATACATAACAAATGGGTAGTAGCCCTTTAGGGGTCTGTATGTATACATATCGAAAAGTCCGTTAAAGGCTGTCGGTCTTGCATCGTAATACATAAGCATATCAACAACCTGTGTGTTTTCGCAGGCGCTCATGCATGCCGCAGTAAAGGCGGCACCCTTCATGCTGATAATTTGCTCAATGGAATAAACAAACTCGTCTGTCCAGCCACGCACATAGTTCCACTCGTTACAAATGCTTTCCGCGTTTTCGTAGCCGCACTTGTTCATTATATCTCTTACCCTTACGCATTTTTTTGCAAGGTCGGTTGGCTCTGTCCAATACCAATGCCAGGAAACGAAGTCAAGGGGTGTGTTTTCCGCCTTAGCTCTGGCTAGTAATCTCTCAAGATATTCCTCATTTCCTGCAAGGGCAGGTCCGCCTATTTTAAGGTGTGGGAAGCGATTTTTCAGGTGCTTTGCGGCAATGATAAACAGCCTTGCAAACTCCGCCTCGGTGCCACCCCAGCAGCGCTTGTTCTTGCTGTCGTCGGGGTCAAGGTCAGGCTCATTCCAAATCTCCCAATATTCCATATCGTAATTATAGCCGTTTGCCCAGCCCTCGGTATAGTGGCTTATGATATGCTCGCAAATCTCCGCCCACTTCTGAAAATCCTTTGGTGGCAATGTGCCGTACTTCCTTACCTCATGCTCGATTCTTGAGCCAAGTCGATAAAAGGGCTTGGAGCCGTATTTGAGAATGTTCCTCATATAAACGTCCGTGCAGGCAAAGTCGTAGCTTTCGGGGTCGTTTACGTCAGCATCAAAGTTGGGGAAAATTGCCCTTATATCAACGGTATGCTCTCCGCCGTAGCCCGCAAAGAAGGATGCGTCGTGTGTCCTTGCGTAAGGAATCCTTGCCGCCTTATAGTCGTCCTGATTTCCTCTTGTTTGGTCAGGTCCTGCGACACAGGGTCCGTTGTTTACTGCGTGCATTATGTTGATTTTACCTGCTTGCTTTTCAAAATTAATCTTAACTGTGCTCATTTTATTTCCTCTCCTAAAATGCTTTTTATCTTAACCCTTGGGCTAAATTCTACATATTCGTCCTTGCCCGGGCAAAGCTGATATTTGCCTATTGTGGCAAGAATGTACCAGGCGGACATGCTTCCGTTATCCTCGTCTCCCGGATAACCGTCCTCGCTTGAAAACAGCTCCCTGCAAATTCGGCTTACTATTTCCTCGGTCCTTTCCCTCATACCCACGTAGGCGTAAAGGAATGGTATACTAAACGAGGGCTGGTTGGAAATTGCGCATTGACCAAAATCCACACTTGCCATCTCGCTCATTTCGTGTATCTCCTGTCCGTAGGAGCCTACTCTGAAAATGGGGGCGGTGTCAAAGATTTTGTCAAGCATGGAAATAAATCCTTCCCTGCCGCCGTAAAGCTCTATCAAGCCATCTATATCGTGGGGCACGCTAAGGGTGCTTTGCCAAGCAGAGCCCTCTGTGTAGTCGCCGCCCCAAAGGAAGGGGTCGAAGTCCTTGGTAAATTCTCCGCCTGTGGTCCTTCCTCTCATAAAGCCTGTTTTCTTGTCAAAGAGCCTTTTGTAGCTCTTTGCCCTTTCAAGGTAAGGCTTTACATATTTTGTCTTGCCAAGCGCATTTGCCACCGTGGCAATACAGTAGTCTCCGTAGGCAAAGTCAAGGGTCAAATTTACACTTTCCTTGTATAAATCCTTTGGCACGTAGCCATATTTTATATACTCGCAAATGCCCTCTCTGCCGTATCTCTTTTCGGGGCTCTTCTCGTTTGCGTGCTTCAGCATACCGTAAAATGCGTCCTTAAGCACCTCTTTTTTGCCGATTCCCTTTACTGCCGCATCGGCAATAACGCCGTCAATCAGCGTGCTCGGCATACAGCCAACCTCTCCGATTGAGGGCCACCTGGGCAGCCAGCCGCCATCCTTGTAATCGCAAGCAAAGCCCTCCAGCATTTGTGCGTAGTCGTCCCTTGCGATTATGGAAAAGAGAGGAAATTGTGTCCTTTGGGTGTCCCAAAAGCCTGTGTCCGTGTATCTTACCCCCTCATATACCTTGCCGTCGTAGGGGCTATAATGAACGGGGGTGCCGTCCTCCTTTATTTCATATGCCATATGGGGAAACAAAAATGCACGATACATACAGGAGTAAAAGGTTTTCATTTCTTTCTCGTCTGCCTCTATCTCGATAGAGGAAAGCCTGCTTTCCCAAGCAGCCCTTGCCTTTTCCTTAATTTCCTCAAGGGAGTCTTGTCCGCACTCACGCAAAATTGCAGCCTCTGCCAGCTCGTGGCTTATGTAGGAAATGCCCACACGTCCCTCGGTTATGCCCTTTTCTATGGCAATGTGCAGAGCAGTGCCATCTGTACCCTCGTGTATGTAGCTTTCTCCCCTTCTTATTTTATCAAGGCTGATTACAAAGTACATTCTAAAGTCCTTGGCATTGTCCTGTGAGTGGCCGTTTGTGGAGCCGTAGATAAGCCCCCTTTCCTCGTTTATCTCGTAAAGATAATCCCCAAGGATTGGCAAAACGGAGAGATACCCCTCATTTTCCGCTTCCACTCTTATGGCAAAGCACCTTTGTGTGGGGGCAAGCTCCACCTTAGCACGGTGCCTTAGCAAATCAATTTTAATGTAGCCCGGCTCCAGCCTTGCCTCGTCTATACGATAGCTGCTCCAAGCGCCGCTTGCTGTGTTGCTTATATTTTCGTATTGAGGGGTTAGGACAAGCGTGCCGTAGTCCCCAATCCAGGGGCTTGGCTGATGGGTAACTCTAATGCCCTCAATGCTTGGCAGCTCCGGGTCGAAAAACCACCTTTCCATGCCGCCCTTCCTCTCGCTCTGCGGGCAGAGAGAAACCATGCCAAAGGGCATTTGGGTCAAGGGCAGGGTGTTTCCACGGGAAAAGCGTGGAGTGCTGTTCGTTCCCATTTTAATATTGACAAAGGGTAAAAATTCCATAAATTCCACCTCCCAATAATGCACTTTGCATTATTGAAATATCTTAGTTATTTTCATTATACAACAATATATATCCTTTTTCAACACTACTTGCAAATTTTGCCTTGCGTGTCGCCTCTTTTTTGTGGTAAAGTATATTTAGAGGGCAATTTTTCTCTCGGCAACAAAAAAAGGAACAGCCCGCCGGCTGTTCCTTTTGTTATTATTTCAAAAATACCTCAATTACAGGCACAATTGTGTTTGGCTGTGTTGGTGGAATCTTAAAGGCAACAAGACCGTCCTTGCTTGTGCGTGCCTCGCTGAAGTGGTCAACGGAGCCGATGGTGTAAAGCACCTCACTGCCGTCGTGCAAGAATTGCGCATAGTCGATCTTATCTCCAAGACCCTCAAATTCAAGGAAGGCGTATGGGTACTCAACAAGGTGAATGTATAGGCGCTTTCCGTCCTCGCTTTGTGTAAGACGTGTGCCACGTGGTGCTACAAATTCAGGCTCTGCCATTGTACAGCCATAAATAGAGCGGCTGTTGTACTTCATCCAGTCGCCGTAAACCTTAAGCGCCGCCTCAGCACGGTAGTCAAGATAGCCACGGGCGGTTGGTCCTACGTTCATAAGCAAATTTCCCCCACAGCAAACGGTGTTGATAAGCATATCAATAAGCATCTTGGGGGATTTCCAGGTGGACTCATCTCTGTGATAGCCCCAGGAGCCTGAGAAGGTTTGGCAAGCCTCCCAAGTAACAAGCTCACCTGTTTTCGGATGCTTAACCCATTCCAAAACCTGATACTGCTCCGGTGTCCAAAGGTCCTGCTCAAGGTCGGAGCGGTTGTCGATAATAATATCGGGCTGCAGCGCTCTTGCCGTCTTAATAAGCTCCTCGCTCTCCCAGTCGTCCTTGCCCTTGCCCTTCATCCATTCGGGGAAGTTTGGGTCCTTTGAATATGAAAAGTCAAACCATAGAATATCAATTTTTCCGTAGTTTGTAAGAAGCTCCGTTACCTGGTCACGCATATATTTTGCGTATCTCTTCATATCTCTGCCCTGATTTTGCGCCTCTGCATCCTTGTCGTAGCGCCTTGGGTGGATTTGGTCGATTGTAAAGTCGGGGTGGTGCCAGTCGATGAGCGAGTAGTAAAAGCCCACCTTCAGCCCCTCGGCACGAAACGCCTCAACATATTCCTTTACAAGGTCTCTGCCCGCAGGGGTGTTTGTGCATTTATAGTCCGTATACTTTGTGTCAAACATACAAAAGCCCTCGTGGTGCTTTGTTGTAAGGACAACATATTTCATTCCTGCCGCCTTAGCCTGTCTTGCCCAATCCTTGGGGTCGTACATATCGGGGTTAAAGTACTTGAAGTATTTATCATATATTTCGTCGGTTTGGCACTCAATATGCTTAATCCACTCGTTTCTTGCAGGCATTGCGTAAAGCCCCCAGTGAATAAACATACCGAAGCGGTCCTGCCTGAACCACTCTGTATTTCCCGGTGTTTTTCTTGTTGTGTAGCTTGACATAATTTGTAACTCCTTTAGTAAAAATTTATACACTTGTGGCACTTTTTTCCACTTCATTAGTATAACACAGGTTAAAATTTAATGCAATACCGATTTAGGCTTTTTGATAAGTATTAGATTTAATCTAATTTGGAATAAATAAATAAAAAATGGCAATACGTGTAGTAAAATATAAGTGATATTAAGTTTTCCTGCAAAAGCAGGATGAAAGAGAGAACCTTATGTATCGTAGAATTCGCGATTTGAGAGAGGACAATGACCTAAATCAAACACAGGTTGCAAAAATTCTCGGCATGTCTCAAACAGGCTACTCCAAGTACGAGACCGGTGAAAACGATATCCCAACGGATATTTTGATTAAGCTTGCTCGTTTCTACGATGTCAGTGTTGATTACATCTTAGGAGAAACGAACATTAAAAGAAGATATCAATAAGTTCACCAAATAAAAAATACCACTGCGGATGCAGTGGTATTTTTTTATTCTCTTATCAGCTTAAGCTCTAGCGGAGCCTTGCCTGTCAGCATAGTCGACCTTGGGTCGGGCTGATTAAAGCCTATAAACAGGGAGTACTCTCCCCTTTCAATTACAAACTCGCCATTTTCATTTGCAAGGGCAAAGGCGCTTGGGTCAAGCTTAAAGCTTACTGTCTTGTCCTCGTTTGCCCTTAGCTCCACCCTTTCAAAGTGCTTCAGGCTGTAAAGGGGTGCCCCCTCACGCTTAGCCTTTACATATACCTGAAGTATATCTGCCCCCTCATACTCGCTCTCATTGTTTACAAAAACAGACACGTCAATGGGTTTTTCTGTAATTTTATCATCATTTAGGCGGACTCCGTAGGCAAAGTGATTAGTATATGTAAGACCATAGCCGAAGGGGTAAAGCGGCTCGCCCTCAAAGTAGCGATAGGTGCGTCCCTTCATTGAGTAGTCCTCAAAGGGTGGCAAATCCTCTGATGATTTGTAGAAGGTAAGGGGTAGCTTGCCCTGTGGGCTGAACATACCGAAAATCAGCTCAGCTATTGCCTCTCCGCCCTTTTCTCCAGGATACCAGCCTTGGATTATGGCATCGTACATTTGGTCGTACTCGCACATATCAATGGCGCTGCCCGACATCATAACAAGGATTGATTTTTTGGCACGGGCGCCTATTTCCTTAATAATCTCATCCTGAATGCCCGGCAGGCTAAGGTCCTTCTTGTCGCCCTTAAGGTCGCCGTACATTTCAGGGGATTCCTCGCCCTCAATGGTTTCGTCAAGACCAAACACACCGATTACCACATCACATTCCTCGCAAATGGCGATAACCTCGTCAAGTCGGTCGTTTCTTTGCCAGCTGATTGTGTCCTTAACTATATGACAGCCCTCGGAAAAATAGACACGCATCCCGTCCTTTTCGCAAAAATCCTGCATTCCCTCAAGCACGGTTACATATCTTGTGGCAGTTCCGCAGTAGTTACCCTGAAGGGCAATTTTGCTGTTTGCGTTGGGGCCTATAACACCGATTTTAAGACCCTTTCTCTTCTTTAGCGGCAGGGTGCCGTTGTTTTTAAGAAGAACCAAGCTGCGCCTTGCGGTCTCAAGGGCAAGCGCCCTGTGCTCGGGGCAAGCGACAGCGCTAAAGGGAATATTGTTATAGGGCACGTCCTTATCGAACTCGCCCAGCTTCATTCTTGTTGTAAGCACCCTTGTACAGCTTTCGTCAATCAGCTCCTCGGAAACAAGTCCCCTCTTTACTGCATTAACTGCGTGCTCGTAGGTACAGCCACAATTAAGGTCGCAGCCGTTTTCAAGTGCTAGCGCAACGGACTCACATGGCTCACTCGTTACCTTGTGATACATATGAAAATCCTGTATTGCCCAGCAGTCAGAGGTAACATAGCCGTCAAAGCCCCAGCGACCCCTTAGAATTTCAACCAAAAGCGCAGGGCTGCCACAGCACACCTCTCCGTTGGTTCGGTTATAGGCGCCCATTACGCCCTCAACCCCTGCCTCCTCAACACAAGCCTTAAAGGCAGGCAAATAGGTTTCGTGTAAATCCCGCTTAGACACAACCGCATTAAACTCGTGCCTTAAAGCCTCTGGACCCGAATGCACGGCAAAGTGCTTTGCGCAGGCTGCCGCCTTAAGATATCTTTCGTCCTCGCCCTCAACACCGTTTATAAAGGCAACGCCCAGCCTTGATGTAAGATAGGGGTCCTCGCCATAGGTTTCGTGGCCTCTGCCCCAGCGTGGGTCTCTGAAAATGTTTACATTAGGGGACCAAAAGGTAAGACCCTTATATATTCTGTATTCCCCTGCCCTTTGGGCGATATTGTATTTTGCTCTGCCCTCGGTTGCTATAACCTGTCCAACTCTGTTTATCAGCTCCGTATCAAAGGTGGCGCCAAGTGCTATTGCCTGCGGAAACATTGTGGCAACACCTGCCCTTGCAACGCCGTGCAGAGCCTCGTTCCACCAGCAGTATTCCTTAATGCCAAGTCGCTCTACCGCCTTTGCCTCGAAAAGAAGCTGGCTAACCTTTTCCTCAAGTGTCATCTGGGAAACCATTTCCCTTGCCCTTCTTTTATATTCCTGTATGTATTCCTTTTTTATTTTTCCCATTTCAGCTCTTAAAGATGCTTATATCAAGCTCTGCTCCCTTTCTTATAAATACAGGTATATTTTCAATAGGAGAGTCTGCGTTTATCCACACTCCCCCCGCTGTTTCCTTGCCTGTGTAGGCATTTTGCCACACCTGTCCCTTAGGCAGGTATACCGCCCTTTCTCTCTGTCCGAGCTCCATAATAGGGCAAATCAGCAAATCGGGTCCAAGCATATATTGGTCGTCAATCTCCCAGCAGACCTCATCCTCGGGGTATTCATAGAACATAGGTCTCATTGGCGGAGTGCCGCCTGTGCTCGCCTCGTCCATTATCTTAACAAGATACGGCTTTAGCCTTTCACGGAGCAAAATGTGCTCCTTCATTATCTCAAAATTGTCCTCGCCATAGCTCCAAATCTCGTTGTCGCCGCCTGTATAGCATTGTCCACCGCCTGTTGTTCCCGTTGCGGGAATATAAGGCATACGATAGCCGTGGAGCCTCAACACAGGACAGAAGGTTGCGTACTCAAACCAGCGCACCACAAGCTCACGATAGTCCTTTTCTTGTGGGTCGCCGGAGTCAAAGCCGCCAATGTCCGTTGTCCACCAAGGAATACCGGCAATTGCCATGCTAAGTCCTGCCCTTACCTGGTCCTTTAGCGCCTCAAAGGTTGGCATAATGTCCCCCGACCAAACAAGGGCTCCATATTTTGCGCTTCCTGCCCAGGCACAGCGCACTAAGGAAATTATCTCCTTCTCTCCCGCCTCGCAAAGACCCTCGTAAAAGCCCCTTGCGTAGTCCACGGGGTAAATGTTGCCTACCTCGGCACAGTTGCCCTCGTAGTAGCGGTGGTTGTCGTAGTCGTAAAGCAGGTATTCAGGCTCTGCCTCGTCAAGCCAAAAAAGCCTAACGCCCTTGTTATAATAGTTTTCCTTGCACTTTTCCCAAACGAATTTTCTCGCACCGGGGTTAGTTGTGTCGTAGTACACCGCAGGGTGCACAAACTCGGTGTGGTTGGACGGACCCCTGTCGTTTCTTATAAGGTAGCCCTTCTCCAGCATTTGCTTGTAGTTTTCGCTACCAAACTCAATGGTCGGCCACACGGAAACCATAAGCTCCGTGCCCATTTGTCGTAGCTCCTCGGTCATTTTTTCGGGGCTTGGGAAATAGTCGTAGTCAAAGCGAAAATCGCCCTGATGGGGCCAATGGAAAAAGTCGCAAACGATAACGGAAAGGGGTATTTCTAATTCCTTGTACTTCCTTGCCACAGCCATTAGCTCATCCTGTGTGCGGTAGCGTAGCTTTGATTGCCAAAAGCCAAGGGCATATTCGGGCATTTTGGGCGCCCTGCCCACAAGCGCCATATAGCGCTCCTCTATTTCCCTCGGTGTTCTTCCCGCTATTACAACATAATCCAGCTCCCCTGTCATCATAGCGTGCCACTTGGTTATGTTCTTGCTGAAGCTGACCTCGCCAATGGCAGGCAAATTCCATAGAAAGCCATAGCCCAGGCTGGAAATGTAAAAGGGAACGCTTGCCTGTGAGTTTCTGTGGGCTAGCTCCAGCGTGCAGTTTTTAAGGTTCAGATATGGGTGGTTATACTGACCCATACCAAAGATTTTTTCATTTGGGTCGCTCTCAAAGCTCATTGTCAGCTCATACTCACCAAGGAGGCGAGGCGTAAAAAGCCTTGCAGGGCGCTTAAGGGGCTGGAGCCTCAGTGCTTCTCTTAGCACCACATTGCCACAGCTGTAAATTGTTACCTTGCCGTCCTTGTCTATTTCCGCCTTGGCAAGTCCGTTTTCGATTACTCCGCCCTCGCCCACAAGCTCGGCACGTGCTGTGCTTGGCTCGATTTCCAAAAGGGCACGGCGCTTGCCCGAGAGCCTACCCTCGGGGGAGCATCTTATTCTCAGGGCATTTTCTCCCCATGGCTCAATTCTTAAAAGCTCGTTATTATATTCACGCACAAGGGCGTTTTCTTCTATTCTCAGCATAATTCCTCCTTAAAGGCTTCTATTTTCATATTAAAATATGCGCTGTTTCTTTGCTACTCAATTATTATCAAAACATAATCACAAATTAAGATTTCTCTCGAAACTCCTTGGGGGTAATTCCAGTAATTTCCTTAAAATTTCGGTTAAAGGAGCAAAGGCTGTCGTACCCGCACTCGTAGGCGATTTGTGAAATTGTTTTCGGCTCGGTTGAAAGCAAATATTGGGCGTGGGAAATTCTGTACTCGTTAAGAAGGCGCCTAAAGGTGCTGCGAAGACCCTTCTTAATCAGCGAGGTTACGTACCTGTGGTCGTAGCCCAGCTGGTGGGCGATATCCTTTGCCGTAATATTCTCGGTGTAGTGCTGGGAAATAAAGGTAAGGATTCTGCCATAGGTGTCTGCCCCCTTGTTTTTCCTCTCCACAAACTCCGTTTGGGACATTTGCACGTAGGCAACCTTGTAAAGCAGGGACTTAAGAAGCAGGGTGTCCCTTGCCACCTTAAGCTCATTTACTATATCCTCGTCAAGCAAAAACACGGGGCGAAGCGGGCTTTTTCCACGCACACGCTGATAAAAGGTGTTTATGTAGTTTGAGGCAAAGATAAAAAGGGTGCTTTTTGACTCCTTGGGGGTTCTGTATCCGTGAATACGGTTAGGCAAAATCAAAATCGCCTCGCCCGCCTTTATGGAATGCTCCACCTCGTCAACGGTAACAAGCACCTCACCACGGCTGACATAAAGCAGCTCAAAGGAGTTGTGCAGATGCATACCAAAGGCAAGATTCTCATCATCTCTTGTAAAGGTTTCGTAATTTAAGAAGGAGCGAAACTCCTCATATACAATCATATTACACCTCAAAAATCTTAATTTATGATTATAATTATACCACATATGAATAGTAATTTCAATATATATAGTGATAGTATATAATTAGATAAATATTTTTTAAGGAGACAAATATGGCTATTTTTGAAAGCATTCCACAAATCAAATACGAGGGTCCAAAGAGCAAAAATCCTCTTTCCTTCAAATACTACGACCCGGACAGAGTTATTCTCGGCAAGAAGATGAGTGAGCACCTTCCCTTTGCTATGGCTTGGTGGCACAACCTTTGCGCAGAGGGCACAGATATGTTCGGCAGGGGCGTTGCAAACAAATCCTTTGGCAAAGAATACGGCACTATGGAGCACGCAAGGGCGAAGGTTGATGCAGGCTTTGAGTTTATGCAAAAGCTTGGCATCAAATATTTCTGTTTCCACGACGTTGATATCGTTCCCGAGGCTGACGACATCAAGGAAACAAATCGCCGCCTTGACGAAATTACCGACTACATACTTGAGAAAATGAAGGGTACAGACATTAAGTGCCTGTGGGGTACTGCAAATATGTTCTCTAACCCGCGCTTCTGTAACGGCGCAGGCAGCTCCAACAGCGCAGAGGTATTTGCCTTTGCCGCAGCGCAGGTTAAAAAGGCGCTGGAGCTTACTGTTAAGCTTGGCGGACGTGGCTACGTATTCTGGGGCGGCCGTGAGGGCTACGAAACCCTTCTTAACACAGACGTTAAGTTTGAGCAGGAAAATATTGCACGTCTTATGAAAATGGCTGTTGAATACGGCAGAAAAATCGGCTTTACAGGCGACTTTTATATTGAGCCAAAGCCGAAGGAGCCAATGAAGCATCAGTACGACTTCGATGCCGCAACCGCTATTGCCTTCCTTAAGGCTCATGGTCTTGACAAGGACTTTAAGATGAACATTGAGGCTAACCACGCAACCCTTGCAGGACACACCTTTGAGCACGACCTGAGAATCAGCGCTATCAACGGTATGCTTGGCTCTATCGACGCAAACCAGGGCGACTATCTCCTTGGCTGGGACACAGACGAGTTCCCGTTTGACGTTTACACCGCAACAATGTGTATGCTTGAGGTTTTGGCGGCAGGCGGACTTACAGGCGGCTTTAACTTTGACGCAAAGAATAGGCGCCCATCATACACCTACGAGGATATGTTTATAGGCTTTATTCTCGGTATGGACACCTTTGCCCTTGGTCTTATCAAGGCGGCAGAGCTTATAGAGGACGGCAGGCTTGAGGAGTTCAAGAAGGAAAGATATAGTAGCTACTATAACACCGAAATCGGCAAAAAGATTCTAAATAACGAAACCTCTTTAGAGGAGCTTTCCGCTTATGCTGAAAAGCTAGGTAATGCGTCCTTGCCGGGTAGCGGTAAGCAGGAATACCTTGAGTCCGTTATTAATCAGGTGCTTTTCCAATGAAAAGATATATAGGAATTGATTTGGGCACGTCCTCGGTCAAGCTGGCGCTTGTTTTAGAGGACGGCTCCATTGAAAAAATCGTTAGTCGCTCCTACCCCATTTCCTACCCGCAGGACGGCTGGAGTGAGCAAAGCCCCGAGGATTGGTATAATGCCGCCCTCGACGGCATTTGTGAGCTTGTTTCAGACACCGAAAGGGAGAAAATCGAGGGCATTTCCTTTGGCGGACAGATGCACGGACTTGTTGTTCTAGACAAGGACGACCGTGTTATTCGCCCCGCTATTTTGTGGAACGACGGAAGGACTAAGAAGGAAACCGAATACCTAAATACGGCAATTGGCAAGGCTACCCTTTCTGCCTATACGGCAAACATAGCCTTTGCAGGCTTTACCGCACCTAAAATTCTATGGCTTAAGGAAAATGAGCCACAGAATTTTAAGAAAATTGAGAAAATTATGCTCCCTAAGGACTACCTTGCATATATGCTAAGCGGTGAATTTGCCACCGACTATTCAGATGCGTCGGGTATGCTCCTTTTGGACGTTAAAAACAGATGCTGGAGCCGTGAAATGCTAAATATTTGTGGCGTTTCTGAAAATCAACTGCCTAAGCTTTACGAGTCCTATGAGAAAATCGGCACACTTAAGAGTGAGCTTGCAGATAGGCTGGGCTTAGGTCAGGTCAGCATTATTATCGGCGCAGGAGATAACGCAGGCGCCGCAGTTGGCACAGGCACGGTTGGAAACGGTGCGTGCAACATTTCCCTTGGCACAAGCGGTACTGTTTTTGTTTCTCAGGACAAATTTTTTGTAGATGGCTCAAACGCTCTTCACAGCTTTTGCCACTCAAACGGCAAATATCATCTAATGGGCTGTATTCTCTCTGCCGCATCCTGTAACAAGTGGTGGGCAGAGGACATTCTCGGCACTACCGATTTCAGAGCCGAGGAGAGCGAATGCGAAAAATATATGGGAGAAAATCAGGTTTTCTTCCTGCCTTATCTTATGGGTGAGCGCAGTCCACACAACGACGTAAATGCCCGTGGCGCCTTTATCGGTATGCGCCCAAGCACAAGCCGCAAGGAAATGACCCTTGCTGTTTTAGAGGGTGTTGCCTTTGCCCTTCGTGACTGTGTTGAAATAGCCCGTGCGGGTGGCGTGGGGATTGACAAAACCAACATTTGCGGCGGCGGTGCAAAAAGCCCCCTTTGGCGCAAAATTATGGCAAACGTCCTTGGTATTCCCGTTGTAAGACCGCAAATCGAGGAGGGGCCTGCCTATGGCGGTGCTATCCTTGCTATGGTCGGCACAGGCCTTTACAGCACCGTTGAGGCTGCCACCGCTTCCCTAATTAAGGCTAAGGACACAACCTACCCCGACCCCGAGCTAACTAAAAAATATGAAGAAAAGTATCAGCTTTTCAAAAAATTATACCCAGCACTAAAATCTATTTATAAGGAGTTTTAAGATGAAAGCAAAATTTATCCTATTTTTGACCCTGACATTAGCGCTTCTATCTATCTTTGCAGTCTCCGTAAGTGCCGAGGTGCCCGAATGGACCGCTATGCAATATCTCGACGGTATGGCTGACAAGGCTACCTTTGGCGAGGACGGCACAAGTGCCGCCACCTCTCGTGTTATGCTCTCCCACGAGGTAACAGACGAGACAACCGGAGAAACAACAATCGTCTATACAACCTACCCTGCATATTATATTTGCAAGGACTCCACCTCTCTCACTATGACCTATACAGAAATCAACGAATATGCAGGCGTTACTTATGCTGCGGCAAACGTAGTAAGGCTGGAAATTCCAAAGGGTACAGTTACGCTGCCGGACGAGGTTCTAAGAGCCTCTAAGGGCTACACCGCTCTACAAACCGTTGTAATTCCCGAGGGCGTTACAACCATAGGTGGCTTTGTGTTTAAGGTTAAAGATAACGAAACCAACACCTCTCTTATTAGCGTTGATATTCCTTCGACAGTAACATCCATAGGCGAGGACGCATTTTACCGTTGCCTGTATTTGACCAAGCTAATTATTCCCGAGGGAGTTACCACAATCCCCGGACAGATGGCATATTACGCAGGCTCAATTACCGAGCTTATATTCCATCAACAGTAACATCTATCGGTTCTCAAGCCTTTTATCGTGCGCTTGACGGCGTAGAGATTGTACTTCCCGAAGGCTTACTCACCATCGATGAGCACGCCTTCAGATACAGTGGCGTTACAAAGGTTAGTGTTCCTTCAACAGTTACCATTCCTTTAACAACAACCACCCTTGGCAATTACGTTTTCGCAAATTGCTCCCAGCTTACCTATGTTGAATGTAAATGCGAAACAATCGGCTCATATATGTTTTCAGAATGCTCTTCGCTTAAAACGGTACGTCTGGAAAATACCGTCACAATAAAGCTCCACGCCTTTTATGTGTCAAGCGCCGCCAACGGCTCTATTACCTCTATTGATTTGCCGGACACCATAACCTCCATAGGCGATTATGCCTTTGCAAGAGCAAAAATAACCTCTGTTGTTATTCCTGCAAGTCTTGAAACCATCGGCTTGGGTATATTCAAGCAATGCACAGAGCTTGAGAGTGCTGTTATTTTGTGCTCGTCCTCCAGCGGAGAGATGTTCCAAAACTCATCAAAGCTTTCAAAGCTTGTGTTTACAGAAAGCTTTACTACCCTAGGTAGTGGCTCATTTACCAACATTGCTTCCTCGTCTACTATCTTCTACACAGGCTCCGACTACGAGAGAATGAAGACCCTTATGTCCAGTCTTAACAGAGTATCACAGGCTAAGTTTTCAAGCTACGAAAGCTACAAGGCAGGCACCCACACAACAGGCACATATATGTTTATCTACGAGGCAAACCTTTGTGAGGTTGGCTTTGATGGCAACCACGTATATACAGGAAAAATCACACCAAGCTTTGCAGGAGAAAAGTTCCTTTCAGAATGTAGCTTTGGCGACCTTTGCACAAGATGCAACGAGGGACAAATTATAGAAACCTTGCCTGCGCTCTTTATAAGCAAGGGCTACTCCCATTCGGAGGATGCCGAATCAAGCTACTCCCTGCTTCAGGGCTTTGGCGTTAACAGAGAGCTTATTTCCAAGTATGAAGCTTACCTTGGCGACATTAAATTTGGTCTTATTGCCGCATACTGTGGCACAGGCGCAGACGGCTTTGACACCACAAGCGGCAATCTTATAAACGCAAATGGTCAGACAGTTAACACCAAGGTTGCCCACGTTGACTTTACAGAGCGTGGCTACGATTTGTTTGAAATGAAGATTACAGGTCTTTCAAGCAGCCACCTTGCAACAAGCTTCTATATAAACGGCTATATCATTGCAAACGATACAGTTTATTATATAGATGACCAAAAGACAACCGCCACAGCAGTTTCAAAAACCTATAATTCCGTTGCAGGAATCGAATAAAAAAAGAGCCATTTTGGCTCTTTTTTCACCCGATTATATCGGATTATTAATGAAATCCTTGCTTGGCAAGGATGAAATCACTGCGTGATGAAATCGTTTCACGATGAAATCTGTGCTATGCACAGATAAAAAACGACCCAAACGGGTCGTTTTTTGTTTGATTATTCGTCTTTGTTTGTTGGCAAGAGAGCATCTACAATTACTACAACGTCGTTGTAGGTAATTGACTGTGCCTCGCTATTTGTAGTGCCGTTGTGAATGTAGTAAACTGTGCCGTTGGCAATTACATATGCGCCAAAGTAGAACTCTGCTGTCTCGTAGTCTTCAGTAATGCCATATAGGTTCATTTCAAACAGGTCGTATGGTCTGTCTGTGTAGTCAACTGCGGCAACGTACTTGTTTGCGCCAACGCCGTTTGCGTCAATGATTGATGCGCTGGTCTGTGCGCTCTTTGCAGCTGCAACAAGACCAAACTTAATTTCATTAAAGTATTTTGCATACTCGTCAAGCAGCTCTCTGTCTACTGCAACGCCCTGAAGCATTGAGCTAGGACCATATGCAAAGCCTCTGTCCACAAAGAGAGGTGCGAAGTAGTCAACAATTGACTCCTTACCGCAATTTCTTTGGCAGGAGCAGGATGCCTTGAAGTAGGAAAGGAATGCCTCTCCCTCTGTGCCGTCAGCATTTAGCCAAGCTTCAACAACCTCGTCTGATTCAATATGATTGCCCTCATAGTAGAAATCACAGGTGTTGATGCCTACTACGATACAGCCGTCGTATGATGAGTAGTCTGTGCCCTCGGTATATGCTACAACCTCATAGTCTTTGTACACATCCACATCTCTGAGTGCCTTGATTTGTGCAACAAGTGCATCGTAATCTGTGCCTATGATATAGAAGGTATGCAGGTTGCTGTTGGAGTTACCAAACATATTTGATTCTGTGTTTGCAAACACGAGACCTGCAGGAAGATAAATTTCTTGAATCTTTTCGGCAACGCCGTATGCACGGTCAACAAGTGAGCCGGTAACGCTTGTTACGCCTGCGCCGATTATAAGTCTTTCGATGGCAGTTGAGCCAAATGCAGAGCCAAGGGTTGTTACGCTGTTTGGAATAACTAATGTGCCGCTAAGACCTGAATTAGTGAAGGCGCCGCCGTCAATCTGCAAAAGTCCCTCAGGGAAGGTTATGCTTGTTAGCTTTACGCAGCCTGAGAATGAGTTGCTACCTATTGATTTAAGCTGTGAGCCCTCGGCAAACTCTAGGGTTTCAAGATTTTTGCAATCCCAGAAGGTATCGTACAAAATATTTTCAACTGCCGCCGGAATCTTTACCTTTGAAATGCCGGTGTTTCTATATGCGCGTGCACCAAGTGAGGTCAAGGAGGTTGGAATATTTATATTTGTTGCAGGCACATTGTAAAATGCGCTGCCTCCGATGGTTGTTACAGAGTCAGGAATAACAATGCTTGTTAAGCCTGTGCAGCCGTTAAATGCATCGCTTTCTATGGTTGTTATTTGGCAGCCTTCCTCAAAGACAACCGCTGTAATTCCTGTACAGCCGTAAAATGCCTGACTACCGATTGAGGTACAGTTCCTTGAAATTGTAACTGTGCCGCTAATGCCGGTATTTCTGAAGGCTTCAGCTCCAACGCTATCAAGGGAATTTGTCAAGGTAAAGCTTGCTTTTACACCGTCAAAGGCTTTGTTGCCAACTGCTTTAAGCTGGCTTCCCTCCTCAAAAGTAATGCTTGTCAAGCTTTTTGCATTGTTAAACACACTGTTTCCGAGAGTCTTAACGGAAGCAGGAATTGTAATGCTTGTCAAGGCTGTGCCGGAGAAGGTTGCATATTCAATTGTTTCCACACAGCTACCCAAATCAACAGAAACAAGGCTTGAGCAGCCTAAGAACGCCTCTTGCACGATTGTTGTAACTGTTGAAGGAATGGTAATGCTTTCTAGCGCTGTGCAACCCTGGAACATGCATTTGCCGATTGTTGTAATGCTTCCAAGGTCTACGTTTTTAAGCGCTGTGCAGCCGTAGAACACACTTGCGTTAATTGTTGGGATGTTACCCTCGATTTTAAGAGTCTCTAGCTTAGTGCAGCCACGGAACGAGCTACTCTTTAGCTTATCTATTGTGCTTGGAATTGTCAGGGTTGTAAAGCCTGTGTTTTCAAAGGTGTTGTCGCCTGTTACGGTAGCGCAACCAAAATCAATGGTGTCAAGCGCTGTCCAGTTAAGACAAAGTCTGTCAGGAATTTCTGCAAGAGCGCCGCTACCTGCCTTAAACCATTTAAGCTCCTTGCACTTAGCAAATGATACACTTGAGGAAGACACCATAGACTTTACCACCGTCGCTCTGCTCTTGTGACATACAGCCTCAGAAAAGTCAATAGCAGCTATACTCGCTATGTCAACTGCATCTGTAAAGGTATACTTTGCTGCTTCCCCGTCATATGTAGCAGTCTTGTAGAAGCCATCTGCCATATACAGTCTGGGATTGTCATTGTCTGAGTTGGGGGCAAACACCGTGATATATGATGCCTCGCCATCCATCTTCACCTTTAACTCAATTGCATACTTTGATGTTGGGTCAGCAGCGCTTACCGCAACAGCAAAAACACAAGTAAGTAGAGTAATCAAAGCTAGCATTAATAAAATCTTTTTCTTCATAAGCTCTCCTTCTTAAACAAAAAAATTTCGCGCGTTAATAATGTAGTTAACTAATTATATCATATGAGTTCTTCTATTTCAATATATTATCAACAATTTTTACATAAAATTTTGTAAAAATTTTCCGACAATTCCTGCCCTTTTCCTGCCAAAACCCAGCCAAAGCCCCAAATTATCGACACAGGGTGCCACTTTTTCCTCTTTTCGCCCTGCCAATACCCAAAACAAAAAGCGGTCGGTTGACCGCTTTTTGTTATTCTTCTGTGTAAAGCTCGTCCCTTTCCCAAAGAAGAGGATTTTGACAGATATAACTGTATATCTCCTCGTAATCCCTTCTGCCACGTATTACGTGGTCGTGGAAGGAGCGTTGCCAAATTTTTTCTCCAGTTTCCTTGTTAGAAAATCTCTTTAATTTGGAAACAAAACGGGAAATCACAGAATTTGCCCTGTTTGTAGGGGCAGGCGTCCCCGACTGCCCGTTTTCGTCGCTTTGTATCCTTAAAAGCATATGGACGTGATTAGGCATAATCACATAAGCATCTATAAATATATTTGTGTAAAAGGATGCCAACGAATTAATTTGTTTATCTACAATCTCGCCATACTCCTTCAGGTGTACTCTCGGGCAGTCGAGGACGCCTGCCCCTACGATGTCAGACAGCAATTGTTTTCTGTTTTGCGTGCAAATGTTATAAAGTACGCACCGTTTGAGCTGTAATCGAAAGATTTTAGCCGAGGGTGCTTTCTTTTCGGTAATTTATCTTCCATAACCCTACCTATGCAAATCGGCAAGGTTCCCCTTGCCGATTTTTATTATTTGTAATGTTTGCGCAGGCGCACCACGTGAACCCCCTAAAAATCTGTGATTTTTTGGGGAACCCCTACCGGAAACACCGGACGAAGATGTACTTGGCGTACATCGAGGTCGCCAACGAGGAACAACAACGAAACACGACGCTTATTGCTTTATCAAGGCGCAAGGTGAACAAGAAACAAGAAAGACAAGGCGCACCACGTGAACCCCCTAAAAATCTGCGATTTTTTGGGGAACCCTTACCGGAAACACCGGGCACTGCCTGCTCGGTAAGTTAGAAGCAAGAAAGGCAAGGCGCACCGCAGCCCACAGGCGACGTCGTACTTGCGTACGTCAAGATTGTGGGCGAGGAGCAACGCAGCATTTCGCCGCTTATCACTTATCGAGAGACTTCTACCATTTGGTAGGCTTCGAGTACATCCCCTTCCTTGATGTCGTTGAACTTATCAAGTCCAACGCCACACTCGTAGCCGGCATTAACCTCTTTTGCATCGTCCTTGAAGCGCTTGAGGGATGAGATTTTGTCCTCTGCTATTACTACGCCGTCTCTGATAATTCTGATGAGGGATTGACGTGTGATTTTACCGTCCTGTACATAGCTTCCTGCAATGGTACCAACGCTTGGCACTCTGATGGTTTGTCTAACCTCAGCGTGGCCGTCGATAACCTCCTTGTAGGTAGGTGCAAGCATACCCTTCATGGCAGCCTCAACCTCTTCTATGATTTCGTAGATAATTCTGTGTGTTCTGATATCAACGTTTTGTCTTTCTGCGGAGTCAATAGCGCTCTTATCGGGACGTACGTTAAAGCCAACGATAATTGCGTTTGATGCTGCGGCAAGCATAACGTCGCTTTCTGTAATACCACCAACAGCGGTGTGAATAACGCTAACCTTAACCTCAGGGTTAGATAGCTTAACAAGAGACGCCTTAACTGCCTCGGCAGAGCCGCCAACGTCAGCCTTAACAATAATGTTAATTTCCTTAGCGCCGTCGCTGATTTGTGCAAAGAGGTCGTCAAGGTTAACCTTTGCGTTAGCCTTAAATATTTCCTCCTTAGCCTTAGCCTTTCTCTGCTCTGCAAGCTCTCTTGCCATCTTTTCGTCCTTAACGGCATTGAACTCGTCGCCTGCCTGCGGAACCTCGCTAAGACCTGTAATTTCAACAGGAACAGATGGTCCTGCCACCTTTTGAGGCTTGCCGTTGTGGTCGGTCATAGCTCTTACGTGGCCAACTGCGTTACCTGCGATAACAACGTCGCCGGATTTAAGTGTACCGTTTTGAACAAGTATAGTTGCAACAGGTCCTCTGCCCTTATCAAGCTTAGCCTCGATAACGATACCCTTTGCAAGTCTGTTTGGATTAGCCTTAAGCTCCTTAACCTCTGCAACGAGAAGCACGCTTTCAAGCAGGTCGTCAAGACCCATTCTTGTGTGTGCGGAAACAGGAATACACATAACATCTCCGCCCCATTCCTCGGGAACAAGGTCGTACTTTGTAAGCTCCTGTCTTATGTTGTCAGGGTTAGCGGTTGGCTTATCCATTTTGTTAATTGCTACAATAATATCAACGCCGGCAGCCTTTGCGTGGTTGATTGCCTCAACTGTCTGTGGCATAATTCCGTCGTCTGCGGCAACAACGATAATTGCAATATCTGTCGCCATAGCGCCACGTAGACGCATTGCTGTAAATGCCTCGTGGCCGGGGGTGTCAAGGAAGGTAATGTCCTTGCCGTTAATGTTTACTCTGTAAGCACCGATGTGCTGTGTGATACCACCAGCCTCGCCTGTGGTAACGCTTGAGTGTCTGATTGCGTCAAGAAGTGATGTTTTACCGTGGTCAACGTGACCCATTACGCAAACAACAGGCGCCCTCTCAACAAGGCTTTCGGGTGCGTCAACCTCGTCCTCAAAGAGCCTTTCCTCAATAGTAACAACTACTTCCTTTGTTACCTTTGCGCCAAGCTCATCTCCGATAAGATATGCTGTATCATAGTCAACAACCTGATTTACAGACGCCATAACGCCCATAAGCATAAGTCTTTTTATAACCTCGCCTGCGGCAACCTTAAGTCTTGAAGCAAGCTCGCCAACGGTAATCTCATCGGGAACTGTAATGGCAAGCTGTGTGTTCTTCGCCTTTTCAAACGCCTCACGCTTCATCTTCTCCATTGCCTGGCGCTCCTTCTCCTTCTTGGAGCTGAAGCCGTCCTTGTTGTTCTGCTTCTTCAGCTTCTGCTTAGAGGAGCCGTAATTCTCGTGTCCGCCTGCAATATCGTCAAACTTCTCGTCGTATTTGGAAAGGTCAACATGCGATGTTCTTGTATCAACAACTCTTGTTTGACCTGTCTTTGTCTTAATTTCAATTACATTGCTTTCGGGCTTTTTCTGCTTTGGTGTAACATTGTAGCGTCTTTCGCCGCCCTCGCCGTCCTTATCAAAGCCGCCGCCAAATTGTCCTCTCTGACCCTGAGGCTTGCCCTGATAGCCGCCCTTGTTTCCGCCTTGGTAGCCATTGCCACCCTTGCTTCCACCCTGGTAGCCGCCGCCTTGACCCTGATAGGTGTTGCCACCCTTTTCAAACAGCTTTTGACCCTGTGGTCTTTCGCCCTGCTTGTTAAATGGCTTCTTTTCCTCGGGCTTAAATTCCTTCTTAGGCTCTGCCTTTACCTCAACCTTTGGCTCAGCCTTAGGCTCTGCCTTTGGTTCAGCCTTTGGAGCCGGCTTAGGCTCTTCCTTCTTAGGCTCTTCCTTCTTAGGCTCTTCCTTCTTTGGCTCCGCCTTAGCCTCCACCTTAGGCTCGGGCTTTTTCTCCTCAGCCTTTGGCTCTACCTTTGGCTCAACCTTAGGCTCTGCCTTCTTTTTTTCGCCGATGGTTACCTTGCCCTCAAAGTAATCGTCGATTGGAGCAAAAAGGTGCTCCTTTGTATATCTGTCAAGGAAAAACGCAATCTCGCCATCGTCAATGCTGCCGCCGGATTGCTTTTGTCCAAGCTCATATTTTTCAATCAGTTCAAGTGTATCCTTTATATCAAGACCTAAGTCTTTTGCAAAATCCTTAATTCGTGCCATACGCAATACCTCGCTTTGTTACTTATTTGGTAAGTATAAGGGTTTTTAGCTTACCGGAAAAGCTTTCATTAGTTATGCCGAGAACGCACACAGACCCACTCTTGCCAATTGCCTGACCTATCTCGTCAGAGCTTAGCTCTGCCTTAATTACCTCAACGCCGTAAAAGCTGCATTTATCTAAAATTTTCTTTTCGGTGTTTTGAGATGAGCTTTCTGCGTAGATAACCAGCTTGATTTTTTTGCTTGGGAGTTTCTTTGTCACCAAGTCAGTGCCGATTATCAGTTCCCCTGCCCTACGGCAAAGTCCCATCATTGATAAAACCTTACTCTTCAATCTTTTCAATCTCCTGTAAAAGCTGTGCCTCCAGCCCCTCGGGAATTTCAACCTCAAGGCTACTGGCTATTCTCTTTGATTTAATTGCCTTCTTAAGGCATTCCTTGCATTTGCAAATATATGCGCCTCTGCCGTTTGCCTTGCCAAGTAAATCAATTATTACCTGATTTTCAGGTGTCCTAACCACACGCACAAGCTCCTTTTTCGGAAAGGACTGCATACAGCCAAGACATTTTCTTAAGGGGATTTTCTTTACCCTTTTGTTTTCCATTAAACTACCCCCTATCGTGGTAAATTACTCGCTCTTGATGTCAATCTTACAGCCTGTAAGTCTTGCAGCAAGACGGGCATTCTGTCCCATCTTACCAATAGCAAGTGAAAGCTGGTCAGGTGCAACGATAGCCCTTGCCTGTCTTTCGCCAATAAGCTCAACGCTCTTTACGCTAGCCGGAGAAAGTGCGCTCTTTACATACTCGCAAAGGTCGTCGCTATATGGAACAACGTCGATTTTCTCGCCGTTTAATTCATTTACAACCGCGTTAATTCTTGCACCTCTTGCGCCAATGCAAGCGCCAACTGCATCTACCTCAGGGTCTCTTGACTCAACAGAAATCTTTGTTCTGGAGCCTGCCTCACGGGAGATGGAGCGGATTGTTACAGAGCCGTCTGAAAGCTCAGGAACCTCTGCCTCAAAAAGTCTTTTTACAAGTGTTGGGTGAACTCTTGTCAAGGAAACAAGGGGACCCTTGTCGCCGGAGCTTACCTGCGTTGCAAATACCTTAATTCTGTCGCCAACACAAAGAACCTCGCCCGGAATTTGCTCATTCTTTGGCAAAACTGCGTTGGAAATACCTGTGTCAACAACAACGATTCCTGTGGAATCCTCAACCTTGGAAACGATGCAGGAGAGCATCTCGCCCTTCTTGTCCTCGTACTCTCTTACCTGGTAATTTCTTTCAGCCTCACGAATACCCTGAATAATTACCTGCTTTGCGCTCTGTGCGCTAAGACGTCTGAATTCCTTTGTTTGCAGCTCGTACTCATAATCACTGCCGATTGAACGACGGCGGGAGCGAACCTTGTGCTTAACACCCTCAGCCTTGCGCTTTGCCTCAAGCTCCTCAATCTGTGCCTTTGTGATTTCTGTTGATGGGTCCTCAACCTCGGCAACAATCTTGTACTTGCGATATACCTTCATATCACGCTTTTCAGGGTCGATAACAACAGTAACGCTTGTTGTACCAAGCTCCTTTCTGCAGGCAGTAGCTATTGCAGCCTCTACCTTTTCAATCATGTAAGCCTTTGGAATGTGGCGTTCTCTTTCAAGAACCTCTAGTGCCTCAAAAAACTCCTTGTTCATTTTATATCTCCTTTAATTAAAATTCAAAATATTTATTCATCTTTGCGATGTTTTTTCTTGGTATTTCAAGCTCGCCCTCGTCATCCTGCAAAACGATTTTCTCGCTATCAAAGGACTTTAGGGGACCTGCAACAAGCTTGCAGCCCTCAATAGGCGCATAAAGGCTCAGGGAAATAACCTGCCCCACAGCCCAGGCAAGGTGCATATCAGTTCTTATAACCCTCTCAATTCCCGGAGAGGAAATTTCAAGATGATAGTTGCCCTCAATAGGGTCGTTTTCGTCAAGAACAGGGTCAATTGCCCTTGACATCTTTTCACAATCGTCAAGAGTAATTCCGTTTTCGCTGTCAATTGTAATTCTTAGATACCACTCTGTGCCCTCTTTTACATATTCAAGGTCCCAAAGGGTATACCCCAGCTCCTGTGCCACCCTTTCTGCCAAGGGAGTAACCAAGGAAACAACATTTTTTGCAGATTTCATAAAAGCTCCTTTCGTTTCTTTAGCCTGTGTATGGTTAGTCGCTCTTTTGTTCACAGTATGAGCCGACTGCCGAGGGACATCGGGTCGCCCGTGAAGGCTCGACTTCTCCCCTCACAACAAAGCGAGAGTGAACGCCGTGCCCACTCTCGCTTCGCTATGAAACTACCTGCATTATAGCACGCATTTTTCGAAATTGCAAGTCTTTTATTATAACTTTTTTATTTTTTATGTTTACAAAGAGGTCTTTTTATGCTAAAATAGTCTAAAATAAGAAGCAGGGGGGTATTTATATGCAGAAAAAGGCAGGATTTGTGCCTACCCTTTTAGCCTTCTTAAAGGCAATAGGCTACTTTGCCATTTGGTATGGCGTTTCCTTCGTTGTCAGCCTTATTATACAGGTTGCCCTTGCCTATGCTTACCCAAACGACGGGGTTGATACCTTCATTTACAGAGTCAACTCCCTTAGCTACGGTATTACCCTGATTTGCAATGCCGTGGTAATATTCATTTTCGCAATCTACTACCGTTTTCGTGGCACGGGGCTTTTTTCACAGGCATCGCTTGTAAAAGCCAAGCCCGCAATCATAATCAGCTCCATTACTCTGGGTGCAGCCTCTCTTTTCGTAGTTAATTATATTTTGAGCCTGCTTTCCCTGGTGCTCCCCTCGGAATGGTATGATGCCTTGGCGGAGCTGCCTATGGGAAATTTCCAAGAAAACCAGGTGGTTGCATTTCTTTCGGTGGCACTGCTTGCCCCACTTTGCGAGGAGATTGTTTTCCGTGGGCTTATTGCAAAGGTTCTCGGCACAAGAGTGCCCACTTGGCTGGCTGTTACCATAAGTGCCCTTGCCTTCGGCTTGGTGCACAACAGCTCCGGACCCTTGGCTATTTTCTATGCCACAGCGATGGGTATTCTTTTCGGCTGGTTGTTCTTTAGAACAAAATCCCTAGTTCCCTGCGTTTTGGCGCACGCCACATTTAACATTGTTTCCTTCTTCTCCGATAAGATTAATCCGGATTTCTTTATGATGATAACCTATGCTTCATTCATAGTTATTTTCATTTCTATATTCAACATTATTAAAGCGACAAAAGAGGACAAAACAGATGAAGATTTATAACACTCTTACAAAAAAGGTGGACGACTTTATTCCAAACGAGGCAGGCAAGGTAAAAATGTATACCTGCGGCCCTACCGTTTACCACTTTGCACATATCGGCAACCTGCGCACCTACATTATGGAGGACGTGCTTGAAAGGTTTCTCCGTTTCTCTGGCTACGACGTTACCAGAGTTATGAACATCACCGACGTTGGCCACCTTTCCAGCGACGGCGACACAGGCGAGGACAAGATGCTTAAGGGCGCCAAGCGTGAAAAGAAAACCGTTTTGGAAATTGCGGAGTTTTATAAAAACGCATTCTTTGAGGATTGCAGAAAGCTGAATATCAAATACCCCGATATTGTTGAGCCTGCCACCAACTGCATTGACAGCTTTATTGAAATGGTACAGGGTCTGATTGACAGGGGCTATGCCTATGTTGCCGACGGCAATGTATATTTTGACACCTCTAAGGTGGAAAACTACAACGTACTGACAGGACACCAGAGTGAGGAGCTTATGATTGGCGTGCGTGAGGACGTTTCGGAGGACCTATCCAAGAAAAACAAGAGCGACTTTGTCCTTTGGTTTACAAAATCCAAGTTTGACGACCAGGAGCTTAAGTGGGACAGCCCTTGGGGCATTGGCTACCCCGGCTGGCACATTGAGTGCTCCGCCATCTGTATGAAGCACCTTGGCAAAAAGCTTGACATCCACTGCGGCGGCGTTGACAACATTTTCCCACACCACACAAACGAAATTGCACAGAGTGAGGCTTACACAGGGGAAAAATGGTGCAACTACTGGTTCCACGTTCATCACTTGAACGACGAAACAGGTAAAATGAGCAAGTCCAAGGGGGACTTCCTTACAGTTTCACTTA
Source organism: Clostridia bacterium (assembly GCA_017468115.1). The sequence continues at coordinate 51,097 of JAFUJS010000013.1, forward strand.
TCGAAAGCAAGGGCTACGACCCACTTGCATACAGATTCTTCTGCTTGCAATCCCATTACAGAAAGCCCCTTGTGTTCTCTTACCCTGCCCTTGACCAGGCGCAGGCTACCTACAACAAGCTTGTAAGAAGAATTGCAGGTCTTAAGAAGGCTGACACCTACGACCAAGGCTTTGTTGACAGCTACAAGGCTAAATTTATCGAAATTGTAGGCTCCGACCTTAATACCGCCCTTGGTATTACCTGCATTTACGATATTTTGAAGGCGCAGACAGACGATATGTCAAAGCTAAAGGCTATTGAGGAGCTTGACAAGATTCTTTGCGTTGGACTTCTTGAAAGAGCCGCAGGACTAAGCACCGCATCAGCAGCACAAGCCACCACGCAGGCACCCGAGCTTGAGCCGGAGCTTAAGGCAAAGGTTGAGGACCTTATTGCAAAAAGAGCTGAGGCAAAGAAAAACAAGGACTTTGCGGCGGCTGACCAAATCCGTAGTGAGCTTCTTGAAATGGGCATTGTGATTAAGGACACCCGTGAGGGAACCACCTATACGCTGGCTGAATAACAGACACTCCCCCAAGCAAAATAACAAAAACCGCAGTTTTCAAAGAGCTGCGGTTTTAACAACAAGGGGTTGGAGCTAAGTTGTCTTAAAGCGACATTGAAAATTTTAGGAGATACATATGGCAACAAATTGCGAAAGCTGTGAATATTACGACTACGACGAGGACTATGGCGAGTACCTTTGTAAAATGAGCATGGACGAGGACGAGTATCTTCGCCTTATCACAGGCAACAACAAGGATTGCCCCTACTACAAATACTACGACGAGTACAAATCGGTTCAAAAGCAAAACTAACAAAGGGAGCAGAAATATGGACTTTAGAAGCAAGATAATTCTGGCTCCTATGGCAGGGGTTACGGATTATGCCTTCAGGCGTGTGTGCCGCTGGCTGGGGGCTGACCTTACGGTTAGCGAAATGATAAGCGCCAAGGCAATGCACTTTGGCGACAAAAAAACCGCCACCCTGGTTTACACAAAAGAGGACGATATTCCCTATGGCATACAAATCTTCGGGCACGAGCCTGAAATTATGGCAGAGGCAGCCTATCTTCTTTCCCGTGGGCTTTATAACCCCGAGGGGAAGGAAACGGAAAACGGCATTCTCACCCCCCTTCCCTCTTTTATTGATATAAATATGGGCTGTCCCGTGAAGAAAATTGTGTCCTCGGGGGACGGCAGCGCCCTTATGCTAAAGCCACAGCTTTGCGGGGAGATTATTTCTGCCTGCGTTAAGAAAAGCGCCTTGCCTGTTACGGTAAAAATCCGTGCCGGCTGGGACGACGGGCACATTAACTGCGTGGAGATAGCAAAAATTGCAGAAGCAAGCGGGGCTAGCGCCATTGCGGTGCACGGACGCACAAGGGAGCAAATGTACGAGCCAAGTGCAGACTGGTCCTATATCGAAGCGGTTAAAAATGCAGTTTCCATTCCCGTTATCGGTAACGGAGATATCTTTTCTGCCAAGGATGCTGTCGATATGCTGGAAAAAACAGGGGCTGACAGCGTAATGATAGGCAGAGGCGCCCTTGGAAACCCATATATTTTCAAGGAAATTAAGTGCCTTTTAGAGGGAAAATCATACACTCCCCCCACCATAACCGAAAAATTACAGCTTGCCATGGAGCAGGTTTGGACCATGGTAGAGGAAAAGGGAGAGCGTGTGGCTGTTGCCGAGGCACGCAAGCACCTTTCCTGGTACCTAAAGGGCGAAAGGGACAGCGCAGCCACCCGTGACCGCATCAACCGCTGCATGACCCTGGACGAGCTTTCCTTTACTCTGCGTGCCTTCCTGGAAGGTCTTAAAAGCTAAATAAAAATGCCAACAGATTTAGCGTGATGTCCTTAACGGACAATCACGCAGTCAAATCCGTCTACGAGAACCCCGAAAAAGTCTGCGGCTTTTTCGGGGAACCCCTATTCGACGGGTGAAATCCACCTACGGTGGATGAAATCGCTTTCGCGATGAAATCCTGCTTCGCAGGGTTGTATTTAGACGGATTTGATTTCATCCAAGGGCTTGTCCTTGGATTTCATCTGAACGAAGTGAAGATTTCATCGTTGATGTGCAACGATTTCATTTAACCAACAGAAAAAGAGATAACATTTCGGCTACGAACCGATTTGTTATCTCTTTCTTTCGTTATAAGAACCTGCTACGCAGAACCTTGTTATTCGCTTAGCTTATAATAAGGGGTTGGGGTTTAGCCCATAATGCGTTTGACCGGTCAAATGCGATGCTCGCACTTAGTGAAATTATCAAATTCTCCGCTAAGAACATCACACATTCTCTGTTGGCATTTTGTTTTAAGTATTACCTCATACCCGCAATCAGCACGAATATGTCGTCTATGGTTAGATAGCCCTTACCTACAAGTATCTTGAAATACTGACCGTTTAGCGCTACAAACTCCTCATATGAAACGTAGTCTTTCCACTCCTCATATGTATAAAGTCCGTATGTCTCAATGTCAGCCTCCATCTTCTCCTTGTCATACATATAGTCCTCGCCAAACTCAAAGTATGTAAGCATACCCGGAACGTCCTCGATTGTAAGAGTCATAAAGCCATTTACAATTACGTTGTCGTTACATGCAGATCTTAACGAGTAGCAGGATGTGTACACGTATTCCATCTCAGATGAAATCAGCACAGCATTTTCAAACACTCCGTTTTCGTCAAGACAAGCAAAGCTGTGTCCAATGTAATCTTTATAATTCCTTGCATGGATATAAACAAACTCGTTCAAGGTTATATCAAAGAAGCCATGCTCCTCAACCACCTTCAGGGTCTTACCGTTGGAGAAGCCTAAGGTTATAACATTGTACCAGCCATCGCCATGATTCCAGAACATTGAAATCGGCATCGGCTCAAGTCTGCCCGCAATCGGGTTCCAGGAAAGAACTATGTCGCCCTGCTTCAAGGAGTCAAGCCTTGCAACGCTTCCGTCCGCAAGAGTTACAAGAGTGTCGCCTGTAAAGCATCCGTTTGTGGACCAATTATAGCTCTTGCTGATTGTTTGTCCTGTAGTTTTATCTGTAAAGATAATTCTCACACTACCACTCGCACCGTCACTTTTCTTTTTAACGGTGAAAATTTTATTATTCTCATCATATGACGCCGTCGCTCCCGAGCCGGAAACGTTAATATCGCATTTGTAGCTTCCTGTACCGCCATAAACATTAATTATTCTTGACTCTGTGCTTCCTATGTTGCTAAAATCATCCTTGTTAATCATGGTCTCCTCTATCTTAAGAGGCTGATACCATTTGGTTGTAAACAAGCTGGTCAAGTAGTCTTTTCCTTCAAATGAATATGTTTCAAAGCTACTACAAGCAACACCATCCAAGAACCAACCATTAAACTTATAGGTGTTACTACTATCTCCTGTGCTTGCATTCTTAGCATCAAGTCTTGTTGAAATATCGTACTCATTGCCAACAACTACGTTTGTAGAATAAATCGGTCTTATTATAGTGTCTCCGTAGCAAGAAAGTCTAAGCGCAAGAGCACCTGTTTTATTCACCAATCCGCTTTCATTGTCAGGCACTATGGTATTTCCCAAATACAAGTCATCAAAATCAGAAATAGCAGAGAGTCCTTGAGGTGCTTCAATTAAGCATTCACCCTGTACCATCAGTGTAAGGTCAACAATTTTAGACAGGTCAGCCTTTGCAATAGAGCCGCAAATATTTAAGTTCTTAAGCTCCATGCTTACAGGATGATGGTCTTTAGTGCTAGAAAGAGTAATATTTACATTGTTAACGCACGAATTGTTACCTATGATGTATATCTCCGTTGCATCCTCAACGAAGATAGTTCCACGATTTGCCACAGCTGACGCATCCTGACTCCAGTCAATTATTACAAGCTTATTATTTATAACAGCCGGAGTGTTTGTATGGTCGTAGGTAGCACACAAATCCCATTTTGCATAAAGGATTACGTCCTGAGGGTTTGCCTTCAACGCCTCCCTTTCTAATGGCTGTGTAAGCGTTTCATCAATAAACCAACCTACAAACTTATGATATTTGTAATACTCCTTGTATACAGGCTCAAGAAGAGATATATTTTCAATAGTGTCTACACGATAGGTGCCAAACGCAACAGTAGGCAGCCCGGCTTCTTCTCTTTCATCTATTCTTCCCTCGTTGCCCTCTTCGTTATCAAGAACAACGCCGCCATTTAGAGTATATGTAATCTTGTAGGACTTCATATCCCAAAGAGCCTTAATAGTGACTAAAGAATCCTTCTTAACGGTTGGCAAATATCCAATTGATGTGCCCGCTCCGCATTCTCCATAGTATTCACCATCAACGGTGATATCCCAGCCGCTAATAGTTCTGCCGTCGCTTGTGATTTTAATTTTCGTTAGGTCGTAAGGATTCTCAACACTGCAATCAGCAATATAAGGCTTATTGTCAGCGTTTTCAGTGCTTCCGCCAATGATGCCGGTGCCACCATTAAAGTCTACCATTACATCATATACAATAGGCGTATGCTTGGCGTAAACCATATAATAGCCATTTATTGGTTCATAATTAAGGATATCAACATTTGAATTAATCTCGGTAACCATGGAATAACTCTTGTCGCCATACCAGCTAACATCCTTCTCGTAACCATTTATAATCATATCAGGGAAGGTAATGGTCGGTTCCTCTGTCCAAACGGCAGTAAGTATGACCTTTCCGTAGTTTTTATCATTCAAGTCAGTTACCGCCTGCGCAAGGGTTGAGTAATCGATTCCGTTGTCACCCTTCCAATAAAGTAGCTTGTACTTAAGAATGTCGTTAACATCCTTTTTGCTTTGGTTGTCAGAAACAAACGAAACATTATACTCTTTCTTATACTCGTTTTCATCCAGAGAAATCGAGTAGTCGCCGGTATAATAGATATCATCAAAGTCTCCCTCGGTTGCACCGTTGCCGTCGAATACAAGAGCATTAAGCTCCCATTGAGCATAAAGCATCTGCTTTTTCTGGTTAGGGTTGTATTTTACCGCATCCTCCGGTGTTACTTTGTTACCGCCGGAAATTTTGTCAAACCAACCAAGGAATTTATAGCCTGTACGGTTAAGCTCAACGAGTCCCGCCTCGCCATAAGTGCTATTTTCATCATAAATTGAAACGTCAATGTCATTTAAGTCGTAATCAAGACCGTTGGTATTAAGCACAATCTCAAAATCCTGAGTCATTAGGTTTGTGCCATAGCCGCCAACTATGTATTCAAGAAGGGCAACTATGTCGTCAGGAGTAATTGCCTTATCAAGGTTCAAGTCCGCTTCCTTGGTTTCAAGAGGATATTCGCTGGAATTTACGTAGAACTTAGCAAGAAGAACTGCGTCCATCAGGTCCACGGTTCCGTCGTCGTTAACGTCACCGGGAAGGTCCTCTACTACCTTAATATAGCCATCACGTGTAACCACGTTGATTCTTGTGCCGTTGGAAAATCCTCCCTCGATTTGCACGCCGTCCTTTGATGCGCCCATATCGCTGTAAACTACGGATATATCATAAACATCGCCCAGCTTAGCAGCCTCGGTTACCTTAAAGGTAAGCTTTAGGATGTTGCCATCTCCCTCTATGAGGGCGCTGTTGGCAAGCAGGAAGTTATAGCCATAGTCAACCGCTCCGCTTTCAGAAACCATGCTTCCCTTAAACAAATCGCCGTTTTGCGGTGTTCCAACAAGCTCAAGTCCATCGGAATATCTAATGCCGAAGTTAACCGCCTTAACTCCCGGATTGTTAATTAGCTGAACATATACAACTACCAGGTCGCCGCCGTTTAGAACATAACCGTTGCTAACCGCAACTGTTGGCAGCTCTCTTTCTTCTTCGGTTATCTCGTTTTCGTCAACAACCTCTTTTGTAAATACCTTTCCGTCCTTCTTGCACACGCAGGTATAGGTATAAACAATGTACCAGGATTGTGTGCCGTTTTTGTTATCAAGAAGTCTTACCTCCTCGCTAACTGAATAATGATGCGCCTCAAAATGTTCTCCATTATCACAACGATGTAAGTTCTCGTTGAAATAAATATAATCGTGCGCTTGCTTTGGTACAAGGACGCCTTCTGCTAAAACCGCTTTACAAACGGCACAATCAACCTTACCAATTACGCTCTCGTCTGTACAAGATGGCTTTTCGATGCTATCGTAATCAGGAGTGTGCTCCAGCTTTCTTAGATAGAATAGCTTTATGTCTCCGCACCCACTGCACTCATAATAATCATAACCAATCTCCGAGCAAGTCGATTCCTTAGACAGCTCGGGAATATGAACATATCCGCTTTTTTCGTCAATGAAGTTGCTTCCGTGTCCGCATATTACCTCAATATCAAAGCTAACATTGATATCATTATACTTAAGAGTAACCCTACGTGTGCCATAGGTTGTATAGTCACCCTCTATAATCACATCTGAAATGTTGCTCTCTTTAATATACGTGTAGGCAACCTTTCCTGTTCTGTAGGTTTCCTTAATTGTAATGCCCCCTAAATTATCCTTGAACGTACCGGAAACATAGGAGTTCTTTAGGTTCTCAACCTGTGTATCTACAACCTCATCTTTTTCAACTGTCATATCAACCTCTTTTGCGTAATAAACAGTTGATTCTCCAATCTTGACAGCAAGCAAGAAAACAGTAGGCATTGTTACGTTTTCGTCACTTTCGTTCATTGTGTCAAAACCATAAACGTCTAAAATTTCATATTCTCGTTCGATACCACCGGCAAAAACCTTAAGATTATCTGTTCTTAGACTATTTATTTCAGCCACTATGCCATCAAGGCTAACAACGGTCAGACTTGAAATACCGAATGAGGCGATTTTTTGGTTGTCTATAATTAACCTTCCGTCCTCATCCTTGGTATACTCAAATTCAATTGAGCTTCTGCTATCTGTAATTACGCCCTTGCCGTTGCTGGAAAGCGCAAGGCTATAGTTAAGGCTCTCACATTCATAATAATCTGTTGATATTCCATCTGTCTTTTCTGTTTTCTCATAAACAAAGTATTGCTTTGAGCTTTCTCCTGCCCGGTAAACGCAGTCGTAAAATTTGTTATTTGAATTGATATCACCAAAGCTTAGCTCAATATCATATCTTGCGCCGGTCCTATTTATTATCGTCATTATATCTTCCGGCGACTTTTCGATAGGTGTTTCATCGTACAAAAGCTTACAGTTGCTTTTACGTGTTCCGTATCCGGATTGGCACTTAAGCTCATATTTTGCCTTGGTGTAACAAGCATTTGATTCTACCGCGTAAATGTTTTCATCACGTGTTACCGTACCAAAAAGCCCTCCAACCTGTGCATTTATAAATGGATAAACTGTAGAATCGGGATTATATATAGACTTTACATAGGTAGAAACTACTGTACCCTCGTCCACAATGGAATACCCAACAGCACCGTTGTTTCTTCCGCAAAGTCCGCCGGTATATACGTTGTTTTGGTTTTTTACGGTGTCGTTTCCGCCAAAGCTATGTGTGGATGATGCAGAAATGTGGCTGTTATTAACCTGACAAAAAGCAATCATGTTATTATTTACGCCCGCAACACCTCCGGCATAAACATATATATTTCTGTTGATTTGGCTGTTGTCCACAGTTACAGAAAGGCCGTACGGGTAGTATAAAACTTCTTTTGTTTGACTTGTCAAAGCGGGATATTTTAAAAGCGTTATGTCAAAGTATTCGAGCTCACAAATATCTTTGTAGCCCTCTTTCTTTAGCTCCTGTAGTGCTTCTATTTCCTGTTCTGTCAAATTGCGCTCCAAAAGCTCATCAATATTGGTTATGGTAACAGTTTTTGTCGCTTCCTTCTTTTTCTGCTCCTTAACCTCATCGGTGTCGTCGCCATTATACAGGCTACTGTCAATTGTACAGTATCTAATGTTACCCTCGTTATTTCCGGCAATAACGCCTGCATAAATTGTGGTAGCGGTGGTTTTTGCCTCGTCTATTTCAGGGCTTACCTTCACGTTATAGAGTGTCAAATCTGACACCTGTCCGCTTGGACCTATTTCTCCAAAAAGACCAAAGCTGGTTCCCTTTTTATTTCCTTTAACTGTAAAATTGCTTACTGTGTAGCCGTTGCCATTTAGTGAACCTGTGAATTTGTCATAAACAACATTTTGGCTACTATTGATTCTTTCGCCAAGAGGCGCTATTTCTTTCTCCTCAAAGTCTATATCGCCAATCAAGCAATAGTGCTTATCCATTTCTTCGCTGATAGAAAGGAATTGTTCCACTGTCGCAATTAGATACGGGTCCTCTGCAGTACCGCTTCCTCCTTGGAATTTACCGTTTGTTCCAACGTTAAAATTCATAGAAGTAAGCTCCTCGTCCCTATACATAAGCCTTGCGGTTACTGATGAAACGCTTGAGTCCACATAAAATACTCCGTCTGTGCTTGTGCTTACATTAACATCGTATTTATAGTCATCCTTGTCAATATCAAAAAGCTCACAAGCGCTATCAGGAATTTGATTTAGATATACTGTTTGCTTATGGATTACATTACCAAAGGTTTGGCTGTCATTGTTTGCAATCTCATAAACTCTATCGTCTGTGCTCTTGATAACATAAGAGTCTTCTATTGCAAGGATATATACAATATCCCTTGCAAATTGTGTCCTTATCTCCTCCTCACGAAGCATGGACACCTCATAAAGGCTTTGCATCTCTGTTACCTTATTACCGTTCTCATCCTCGCTGTATATACCCTCGATTTGCGCCCTTGTTACCGCTGCGCCTGTGGCTTTATCGTATACATATTGCTCGGTGCCGTTTGAAAGCATATACTCATATTGATAAAGATTACAAAAGGCAAGTATATCGTTTGTCATACGCTCTGTTTGATAAACATCATATGCAAAAAGGATTGCCATCAACTCAGGAGATGAGTCCTCCTCTACTAGATCGTCGTTTTTTGAAACCACATCATAATAGCATTGAACTATTGACTTACTTGACTCTGTGCCTGTTATATAGTCGTAATATTCATCTCTGTCATTCATTAGGGATGTATATAATAAGTCGTAATAGTTCTTTATTACCTCATCAGACGCATTGTTTTTTATAGCGTTCTTTAGCAAGGCATAATATGCGGTTGTGCTCTTGCTGTTGCCAACTATTGAGCCATATATATAGTTTCTGTACTGGTTATAGCTAAAGTTGCCCTCTCCACTAAGCATAAAGGTCTCAAGCTTCGCCTTGTCGTTAGCGTTATCAATTGCAGAGGCTGTCTCGTTTATTATTTCATTTGTAGAGTCGTTAATTTGATTTGACAAGTCATCTATCTGCTCCTCAATGCCGGAAAGCTGATTTTTCACCTGGTCAAACTGTTGATTTAGCCTATCCTCCATCTGTGCCATTTCGGATGCAGGTGCTTCTCCGCCAAGAAACAGCTTAACTAAACCGGTAGCTGCATTCATAATTGCTGACGCAACCTGACCATATGGGCCACAGCACGCCACTATATTTGAAATTGCACTCCAAATCGCTTCTATCGCTCCTGCAGTATTAACACCACCATTGTTTTTGTCGCTCTCAAGTGCAGCCTTTAGCTTAGGCAGATCAGCTACAAGAGCGTTTGCTATTGCCGCACCACGCTCGACGTATTTTTCTACCTTATCTTTCTTAGCATCTAATGCCGCCTTGTCCTCCTGCTTTTTCAAGGACTTCTTAATCGCCTTAAGCTTTCTGTCAATGCTGTTAAGCCTTTTTTGCGTTTTAAGGTCACTTAATTCAACAGTGCATCTTATATCAGCGCTGAAATAAGCCAGTTGAAGCTGATTTATATTGACATCAAGCTCCGGTGCCTCGGCAGCTGACACGGTGGAAAAAACCACCGGTAGCAGCATTACCAGAGCAAGAAGAACAACGACTATTCTGGTTATTTTCTTCATTCTCTACTTCCTCCCGTTAACGATACACGACCACAGGGGTTACCTTTTGAAGGGTAACATTTCCGTGTTCGTCTGTAACGCTTATAATTGCATTACTGCTCTCAACAACAAAGGATTCCGAGCCAACGCTTGTTCCGTCTGTTGAGAATTCAAAGGTAAGCACCTTCGAGCACCAGTTATATTGCTTTCCGTTGGCATCTGACCAAGCAAAGGTAAAGGTGCTTTCGTTGTTGTTTATTACGTATTGGTTGTTGTTATTTCCGTTACTGTCAGCAACCCAGAACGGGCTTGCGGAGTTGAATTCAACGGAGTCTACTGATATTTTACCTACTCTTGTTTCGTAATTTATAGTCAACTCTATTGCATTCATGCTTGTCTGTGCGTAGTTGTATATGTAAAGATTTGCCGAATTGTTGTTTTCCTCGTCAAATTCAACCACAATTACAGGACCTTCAAAAACGGAATCATAAATTGCGTGAATAACTGTGTCCTCAGTTATGCTGTTAAATCTTTCCTGCCAGCCTGTAAAGCCGTAAACCTCAAGTGTGTTTGCGCTTTCGGTTGCAAACACCGCAGGCTTTTGTGGAGCGATGGCAGAAAATCCGTGCTCAACGATTTGCTCGGTTTCCTTGGTAATGTTGCCATAGCAAATCGGGCAAAGGCCGCCTATAAGCTCTGCCTTATCGTGATATTTGTTACAGGACTTGCAGAAATAACGTACAAGCGGTGTGCCGTCCGGCAGCAAGAACTGAACCTTGTAGGTGTTAATTTTGTAAACAGCCTTTACAACTATGTCCTCGGTAACGCTTGAGAAATCCTTGTTCCAGCTATCAAAGCTGTAGCCCTCAAGCTCCGGTGCCACAGGGGCGGTTGCGCCTGTACCTGTATCAACCATCTCTTCCTTAATGAGATTGCCATATGCGTCATAGAAGCTTACCTTGTACTGCTTAATGTACTCTGCCTTTACCTCAAGGTCGCTTACTACCTCTGTAAATGTTGTGTTCCAGCCCACAAATCTGTAACCGGCTCTTGTCGGAGCTTCGGGAGCCCTTGCATTGCCGTTATAGTCAACAAGCTCAAGGTCAATAATAGAGCCGTCGTAATCAACAAAGGTTACAGTAAACTGCTGAACATACTTAGCTGTTACTGTCAAATCTGCAAAAATGCTTGAAAAATCCTTGTCCCAATCTACAAATCTAAATCCGCTTCTGTCCGGATCGCCCGGTCTTACAGCAGCCATTCCATACTCAACCTCTTGCTTGGAAAGCTCTGTTCCGTCATAGTCACAGAAGGTTACAGTATAGGTACGTGTTGACTGGGTATATTTTGCATAAGCAACGCCGTCCTCGGTAACGCTTTCAAAGACAGCCTCGGTGTCTGACCCGATTTCGCTTACCCACTTTTCAAATGTGTAGGTGCTTTGGTCTGTTGCATCCTTTGTTGGCAATGAGTTTGGATATGTAGCGCTCTCGCCGTGAGAAACAACTACTCTACCAAGCTCTGTTGTGCCATCGTCATCGTAGAAGATAACTGTATGCTTATTTGCGGTATTTGTGAACTGTGCCACGTAGGTGGTATCTCCGCTTACGCTGGAAATTACAGGTGACCAGCCGCTAAAGGTGTAAACGTTTTCGTTGTCCGCCGCCTTTGTAGGTGTTTGTCCGTTATAGATAGGAGTTACGCCGTAGCGAACATTCTCGTCAACCTCAAGCACATCGTCGCCGTTTTTCCACGTGATGCTGTAACGATTAATCTCACGAGAGAAGGATGCAAAAATTACAGTATCGTTGCCAACTGTGCTCTCGTGTATCCAGCTTTCAAAGCCATAGGTGTATTGCGCGCTTGACTCGCTCTGCTGCGCCACAACCTCTTGTCCGTTAATAGAAATTACATTGCCTTGGCTTGTAATCGAAGCGCCGTAAGGAATGTTATTAAGCACGGATTTTGAAACTGTACCATAGTCAATGTTGCTGGAAACGATATAAACCGTAACGAAGCGAACAAAGGACTTAAAGGTTGCATAAGCCTCGGTTTCACCGGTGATAAAGGAAAGGCTTGCCGCCTCATCTCCGCCCTTTTGGCTTGCCCACTTTTCAAACAAATAGGTGTGTCCTGCGGTTGCGTTTTTCACAGGTGTTGCCTTGGAATAAACAGCCTCGCCGCCGTACTTAACGGTAACTCGGTCAAGAACGCTCAAGCCGTCCTCCGAGTAGAAGGTAACTGTATAGGACCTTTCGGTTGCTGTAAACTGCGCCTCGTAGGTTACAGACTCCTTAACCATATCAATTTCAGGCGCCCAGCCGCTAAAGGTGTAGTGGTATTGAGCGGTAGATTCCTTAGTAGGTGTTTCTCCGTCATAGGATGGGGATGTGCCGTAAAGCACATTTTCGTCTGTTTCCAGAATTTCGTCCCCGTTTTTCCACACGATAGTGAACTTATTAGGTGCCGGGGTGTACTGCGCAACATAAGTCATATTGCCCGTAACCACATCAACCTCAGGGGACCAGCCGCTAAAGATATATATCCATTGTGGGTCAGATGGCTTTTGTGGTGTTTTTCCATCGTAGGTAGGCATAGTGCCATAGTCAACACCCTCGTCTGTTTCCAGAATTTCATCCCCGTTTTTCCAGGTTACTGTGTACTTGTTAAGAATTGGGGCAAACATCGCATTGTAGGTAACATCTCCGTTTGCCTCTACAACCTCCGGTGTCCAGCCCGCAAACACATAGGAATATTGGGCATCAGGAAGCTTAACAGGGGTTTCTCCCTCGTAAACAGGAAGGGTGCCCTCAACCACGGAGTCCTCCTTCAAAACGGTGTCGCCGTTTTTCCAGGTAATAGTATAATTTGGAATAGGTCTTACATAGGTAACCGCATTACTCCAATCGCTGTTGGAGTAACCGATAAGGTCGCCAATGCACCTAATCTTCAGAGTTTGTCCGTCCTCCAGCTTACGTGATGTTAGGGAATTTTCCACGTAGTAAAGGACGCCGTCCAAGCTGATTTCAAACCTGTCGGCATAAATCTCCGCCTTCCATCTGGCGGTATCTCCGTCCAAAGTAACGGTTGGCGTTGGCAGCTTTTTAAGCTGTCTTTCGGTTGTTCCGCCTGTGCCCCCACAGGAAGAAAAAACAAATATGCTACAAAGTAGCATTGCCGCCAGCAGTATGATAAAGGTTATTCTTGCTCTTTTCATACTTCCTCCTTAAAAATATTTTACCCTATGTAAGCAAAAAAAAGACGCCAACCGAAGATGGCGCCTATTACACATTTCTCCGATTGTCATCGGTCTACCCGCAAAAGCAGTAGTATCAAAGCCCCAACGGAGAATGATACGTTTTTGGAAGGCTGACCTACATAAGGTATTATGTCTAGTAATTTTATTATAATATATTAAGGTCCGCCGTGCAAGTATTTTGGTAAAAAAAGTCAACTTTTGTCTTAAAATTTTTTAGGGGACTTGATGCAAAGCATCAAAATTATATATTTTGCAACAAAAAAGCGACACAGGGTGTCGCTTTTTTCTTTTTATTTGGATTGGAGTGTAACGAGAATCTGCTTAAGAAGGTCCTCTGTTGTTGGGTTAAGCTCTCTTTCCTTTGCGGCAGCTTCCTCTGCGGCTTTGGCAGCCTCCGCCTCAGCGGCAGCAGCCTCGTCAGCCTTTCTTTGACGGTAAGCCTTAACTGCTTCCTTGTCGGAAAGCTTAATGCCAAGGGACTTAAGCTCAGCCTTTTCTTCCTTAGTAAGCTTTGCGTCCTTAAGACCTGCTTGAATCTTTGCGTTGTTTTCCTGAATTCTGTTGATAACTCTAACAATTGAGAAAAGAACGATTGCGATAAGTAGGAAGTTAATAATTGCGTTGATAAATGCGCCCCAGTCTATGTAGAATGAGTTTGCAAGGTCAATAAGCGGCTCGCCTGTTACAGCGTCCTTAATAATTTCGCCTGCCTCGTTCTTTTGGTAAACAGGGTCGCCAAGGAATGTGTAAATCTCGCTAAGAGCGCCCTTGCCCAAAATAAGAGCAAGCAAATAGTTGATAATGGGCTTAAGTATATTGTTGGAAAGAGCATTTACAATCGCTGTAAAAGCACCACCGACGATAACACCGACAGCCATATCAAGAATGTTTCCACGAGTTATAAATTTCTTAAACTCTTCAAAAAACTTCTTCATAGGTTTCTCTCCTTTTATATTTTGATATAAGAATTATAGCACACATATTTTTACAATGTCAATATAAAAGTCGAATTTTGCCCCACTTGAAATTTTACCATTTTAATGGTATGATAAGAATATAACGAAGAAAGGGTGGTGCGCCATGGCTTACAGCGAGCTTATTAAAAGCTTTGAAAAAATCCGTGATTATATGCGTGAGTTTTACGTGTATGGCTTCAAGCAAAGGGGCGACTACACCAAAAAAAGCCCCCGCTCCTACGACGACGTGCGCCGCAGGGTTGACAGCTACCTTGGGGATTTTATGAGCTTTAGCCGCACCGTTGACGGAAAAAGTGTGTTCCTTTCTATCGACACAAGAAATCTTCAGTCAAATCCCCTTTACAGTGCCCTTAAGGCAAAAAGCTTTACCGACAAGGATATTACTCTGCACTTTATTCTTTTTGATATTCTTTGCTCCCCCGAAATATGCCTTACTCAAAACCAGCTTACCGAGAGAATTATTGACGACTATCTGTCGAAATTTGAGGACGTTTCCCTTTTTGACGAGTCCACTCTGCGCAAAAAGCTGAGGGAGTACGAGGCGCAGGGGCTTATCGTCAGCCAAAAAAGGGGAAAAGCCCTTTATTACCGCCGTGCCGACACAACCCATCTGCCACCACTTAAAGAGGCGCTCGCCTTCTTTTCCGAAACACTTTCCTGTGGGGCTCTTGGCGCTTTCATTTTAGAAAAAACAGACACTCCCCCACACATTTTCAGCTTTAAGCACCATTACATAACAAGGGTGCTTGACTCCGATATACTCCTTTCTGCCCTTTTGGCAATTTACGAAAGGCAGGAGATTTTGGTACAGACCTGCTCCAAGAAGAAAACGGAGCCGACAAGCCTTTGGGTTGTGCCCATCTGCGTTTTTCAGGGCACACAAAACGGCAGGTCCTACCTTATGTCCTACGACCTTAACAACAAAAAAATCGTTCCCTTAAGAATTGACTACATATTAAAAATTACTACTCTGGGCAAATGCCAAAGCTTCGACAAAATTCGACAGGATTTTGACTCTATGCGCCCACATATGTGGGGCGTTACCACAAAAAAGGACAAGAGCGCTACCGAATATGTTGAGTTTGTAGTGCAGGTAAATGAGGGCGAGGACTATATTTACAAGCGTATGCTCCGTGAAAAGCGCTGTGGCACGGTTGAGGTTTTAGACGAGGGACATATAAAATTCTCTGCCCACCTTTACGACAGCTGGGAAATTGTGCCTTGGATACGCACCTTTATACACAGAATTACAAAAATTCACTTTGAAAACAAGCATGTTGAGCGCCAATTTTATGAGGATTTAAGATCTATGCAGGCGCTTTACTCAGAGCAAACCCCAAGCTCCCTTGGAGAAGGCGAGGGCTACGATGATTTTTAATGAAATTTACGGCGCCTACTATAATGCGGTGGCCGAGATAATTAAGGAAAGCCTGAGGGGTCCCTTGGACAACGCATCCCTTCGCAAAATTATTGAAAGGCACGCCTTTAAGGAAAGCGCCATAGAGCTTATTCCCCAGATTAAAAATGAGGAATGGAAGCTGATTAAGAGGGACGGCACAACGCCCTTGAAAAACGCACCCACCTTGCCCCTTACTACCTTGCAAAAAAGGTGGCTCCGTGCCGTTATGCTTGACCCGAGAATTAAGCTGTTTATCGACACTCCCCACAAGATTTTGCCCGAGGTGGAGCCTCTTTTCCTTCCCGAGGACATTGTTCTCTACGACAAATTCGAGGACGGGGACAACTTTACCGACAAGGACTATATTCATAATTTTCGCACCATACTAAGTGCCATTTTGGAAAACAAGTGCCTACGTGTAAAAATGGCAAAGAAGGACGGGCGCCTTTCTAAAATTCTTATAAAGCCTGTGCGCCTTGAATATTCCGAAAAGGACGACAAGTTCCGTCTTATTGCCGAGGGCTGCTCCTTTGCCAAGACCATAAATCTAGCTTCTATCATTTCCTGTGAGAAAACCGAGGAAAATGTTCAAAGAGAGAACCCAAAAGCCCCCACCGAAAGCCTTGTTTTAGAGGTAAAGGACCAGCGCAACGCCCTTGAACGGGTTATGCTACACCTTGCCCACTTTAAGAAAACCGCCACCCTCGAAAGCGGCGACATTTTCCAAGTAACCATTGAGTACTCGATGGCTGACGAGGCGGAGCTGCTAATACGCATCCTCTCCTTCGGACACCTTGTCAGGGTAATCTCTCCCCTTTCCTTCAAAGACCTTGTTAAGGAAAGAATAGACAAGCAAATAAAGCTACTAAATTTGGAGTAATATGGAAAGCTATATCAGAAAAATTAACTACTACGAAACGGACAAGATGGGGATAACCCACCATTCCAACTATATTCGCATAATGGAAGAGGCACGGGTTCATTTCCTTGAGCAAATCGGCTGTGGCTACACTAAAATGGAAGAGGACGGAATTATTTCTCCCGTTGTTTCCGTTGAATGTAAGTATAATCGCCCAACCACCTTTGGTAACACCCTTCGGGTTCAGGTGGAAATTGTGGAATATAAGCGCCTTTTGCTTACCGTTTCTTATAAAATGTATAACACAGAAACAGAGGAGCTTTGCGTGGTGGGCAAGAGCCGGCATTGCTTTGTAAATGCCCAAGGCAAGCCCATTTCCCTAAAAAAGACCTACCCGCAATACGATGCCATCTTCTCTGCCCTGTGCAAGGACGAGGAGTAGCTTTAACTAAAAGCCACCCAAATCGAAGTGAACCCCATTTAGTTCACTTCAAATCGGGTGGTTTTTTGTCGTAAAAGGTCGAATTTTGTCAGCGTTTTTGCTTTTCGCATAAAATTTTCCTAGCATTTGTACCGTTTCGTGCTATAATGAAGGCGTAGGTACAAATACCACTCGAGCCTATGGTTCGATTTACATTAAAGGAGGAATTTGTTATGATAGAAATCAAAGGACGTTATAACTCTGCACTTTGCTATACCGATTTTGTTGACCAGGGCGCACAGGCGCTTATTACCCGTCTTTGCAACGAGCCTGCCTTTGCAGATTCCAAAATCAGAATTATGCCGGACGTTCACGCCGGTGTTGGTGCCTGCGTTGGTACTACTATGACCATCGGGGAGCGTGTTTCCCCCTCTATGGTTGGCGTAGATATCGGCTGCGGCATGGAAACCTTGCACCTTGGCAAGGGCGATATAGATTTAGAGGCTGTAAACAAGGCAATTATAAAGCACGTGCCCTATGGCAAGGGCGCAAGAAAGGAAATGCACCCTTATAATAAAAAGATAGATTTGACTAAGCTTTACTGCTTTGACAAAATCGACCATCTTAAGGCGCAGCTTACCCTTGGCACCCTTGGCGGCGGCAACCACTTTATCGAAATTGACGTTGACGACGATGGCGAAAAGTACCTTGTTGTTCACTCCGGTAGCCGTAACCTTGGCAGGGACGTTGCCGAATACTACAAGACCCTGGCTTATGAGACCATGAAGCACTCAGGGGGCGCTGACACCCCACTTGACAAGGCGCTTGCTTACCTTGAGGGCGAAAACCTGAGAATGTACCTACACGATATGAAAATCGTTCAGGAGTTTTCCGTGCTCAACCGTCAAGCAATCATAGAAACCATTGTACGTGTGGCGGGCTTGCCAAGACAGGAAAGCTTTTCCACCATTCACAACTACATAGACACCGACTCAATGATTTTAAGAAAGGGCGCAGTTGCCGCAAACAAGGGTCAAATGCTCTTAATCCCACTTAATATGAGAGACGGTAGCCTTATCTGCATCGGTAAGGGCAACGAGGAATGGAACTACTCTGCACCCCACGGTGCAGGCAGACTCCTTAGCCGTACCTCTGCAAAGGAGCAGCTTTCCCTCGAAGAATACAAGAGAGAAATGGCAGGCATCTTTACCACCTGCGTAAGCGAGTTTACCTTGGACGAATCTCCAATGGCATACAAGCCAATGGCAGAAATTCTTGCCCACATTTCTCCAACCGTTGAAATCGTCAAGAGAATCAAGCCAATTTTCAACTTTAAGGCATAGCAAAAGCAAAAAAAAGAGCGACACGTGTCGCTCTTTTTTATTTTCTGCGCTCTGTAAAGTCCTTGAGAATTTTTGGGATTTCAATGTTTTGTGGGCAGACCTTTGCGCATGCTCCACAGCCTATGCAGGCAGAGGGCCTTTCCCCTTCACCCATTGCGCCCAGCCTCATTGAAACTATAAAGCCACCGCCCGAAAACACCTGCTCATTATATAGAGAAATAAGCGTTGGAATATCTAGCCCCTGTGGGCAATATTCCGTGCAGTAGCGGCAGGCTGTGCATTGCACGCTCATTGTCATTTTTCTGCCAAGAGCCAAAAGCCTTTCCTTTTCGCCCTCGCTCAGCCTTTTTTCGCCTTCAAAGGTTTTAATATTTTCCTTTACCTGCTCCATATCGGACATACCCGACAGAGTTACTGTTACCTCATCAAAGGACTGCACAAATCGAAATGCCATTTCAACCGTGCCCACGTCCTCTCTTATTTCCTTAAGCTCCGTTTCCTCGCTTTGTGAAAGGCGGGCAAGCCTTCCGCCACGGACAGGCTCCATTACCCAAACGGGAATGCTCAGGCTTTTAAGAAGCTCCATTTTCGCTTTCGCATCCTGAAACTCGTAGTCAAGATAGTTTAGCTGAATTTGGCAAAACTCCATATGCTCCCCGTATCTGTCAACAAACCTCTTAAAGTTGTCAAAATCTGCGTGGGCGGAAAAGCCAAGGTGCTTTATCTTGCCCTGCTTTTTCATTTCCAAAAGGTATTCAACCGTTTCGTATTTGGGGTCAAGATAATATTCAATATTTGCCTCGCAAACATTGTGCACAAGGTAAAAATCAAAATAGTCTACCTGGCATTTTTCAAGCTGTCTTTGAAAAATTTCCTTTACCTTGCCCATATTGTTTACATCATAGCCCGGGAATTTGGTTGCAAGGTAGAATTTTTCCCTGTCAAATTTGGAAAGCACCCTTCCCATCACTATCTCCGACTGACCCATATGGTAGCCCCAAGCGGTATCGAAATAATTCACACCCTTGGAAATGGCATATTTCACCATTTCATAGACACGTCCCTCGTCTATTTTGGAGTTATCCCCCTCTAAAACGGGCAGACGCATAGTGCCAAAGCCCAGGGCGGACAGCCTTTTGTCTTTAAAGCTCTTATATATCATTTTTCTTCCTTACTACAATTTTTCCGTCCCTTGCTGTGTAGTCGGGGTTTTCCTCATCTACCTCAAAGGCTACGTGCTCACAATTTTCAAACGCATAGGTGTAAATGTCGGTCATTTCCTTTGGAAACACAATTTTCTTTACGTGCTTTGGCGGAACAATTGTATTATATGTAAATTCGTATCTTTCGGGAACAATTTCCGTACCCTGTGCAGGGTGGTGCCAGTCGTGCCAGCGCTCCTCTGCCTCCCTGTGCACCTCGCCATATCCGAATTTGGTTATAGGTAGCCCCTCATATGTGCCGGGGAGAGTTACAACCTCATCCGTTTCCTCAAAAATAATAGTTTTCAGGCAAAGGTAGGAGCGCTCTGCCCCAACCCTTCCATACCTGACAACGCCAATATCAAAAATAGCCATTTATTTCTCCTTAACAGCCTTTATAAGCCTTGATACCATAACTGCCGTGCCCGTTATCATGGTTGCGGTAATAATAAGCACCTCAACCGGAAAGGACACAGAAAAGGCAATTATGAAAAAGGGCTTGCCCACGTGAACCATAAAGTCAGGGCTTGAAAGCTCAAAGATTAATGCAAGGGCAAGGAAAACAACATTTATCGACACTCCCCCTGCCAAAAATCCTATTTTTCTCTTTTTACAGCACACAAGCCTTTCAGGCTTTAATACGATTTCAAGTATATTAAGAATAGGCATAAGACCAACCCAAAGCATTAGGAAAATGTATTTTGGGTCGTAGAGTGCGTTTTCAATGGCGTAAAAGCCACAAACGCCGTCCCCAAAAAACGCAAGTGCAAAAATTGTAAAGGGCAAAAGCGCAAGGTATCTTCTCCTTGAAATTTCAACTGTGCCGCACAGGTCCAGCCCCTCGTGTATTCTGCCGATGGCACCCTGTGGCTTCAATGTTGCCACAAGACCAAGCACAACCAAAAGAGCCACCAATATGTTAATTACAAAGCCGTCAACAGGAAAGCCAACCGTTGCCATCGACGAGTATACGCCAAGGCTGAAGTTGCTTGCATAGACATCAAGGCTTACAATCGTTCCCACAAGGCACAAAAGAGAAAGCCCACCGAAAACACAAGCCATTCCGAGCCTTACGCCCCTTCTGATTCTTGATACATAGGTATCATAGAAGAAGGCAAGGAACATACAGGGTATTAAAAGGTATGTAAATACCATGGGCGCCATAAGCAGCGGGTATCTGAAGCCGTTTGCCACAAAGCCCGAAAGCATCTTGTAAAACGAGAACATGCAAAGGCAAGACACCACAAGAAGCAGTGCTGTTACTATATTTAATGAGAGCCTTTTTCTTTTATTCATACTTTTGCGCCCCCGTTCTTACATTTTCAAAGTTAGCCTTTATATTCTCTATGGTTACAAACTCCTCGGGGGTAAGGTCCATAAGGGTTATGGTCTTATAGCCCAGCATGTCCTTGTCGTGATATACCTGGTCCGTTGCCTTAACGCCATAGGAAAGGATTGCCCTGTCCTTAAATTCCCCGTCCTTGTTGTAAATAATGTCGCAGTTGTTTACGTGGTCGTGGCCTACAAAGAAGGAAACGATATTCGCCTCACGAAGGGCTTTGTACGAGCCGTTGTTTGCGTAGGGGTCGCTTACCCCCTCTCTAAGCTCGCCCTGTCCCACCAAGGATGGGTCGGCGGCATTTAGATACTGCTCCTCTGCCATGCTGTACTCCTCAAAGGGTATATGGAAAAAGCACATTCCCACATAATCCTTGTCGGCTGTTGCCTCGCTATATATTTTCTTTGCGTGCATAAGCTGCTCGGTATGTATCAAATCATAGCCATAATTCACACCTGTAAAGTGATAGGTGTTTGAGTCAATTATATGTATTCTGTACTTAACGTCTACTGTGTCAACAGACTTGGACCTGTCGTCAACTAGGTCAATATAGTAGTTGGTAAGTCCAAAAAGGTTGTCGTCCTCATAGTCCACAAAGGCGCAAAACTTGCCGTCGGCAAGCTCCTGTCCGTCCTTAGTGGTGTAGGACTTAAGCACGCTATTTAGATAATACCTTGGGTAGTCGCCCTGGTTGTCGTGGTTACCATAGGTAACTGCAAACTTGGTTATTCTGCCGTTTTCGTCAGCCTCGCTAAGGCGCTTACAAAGAGAGTTCATAAGCCCAAAAAGATTGTCGGCAATGGCACGGTTGCCATACATAAAGTTGTCGCCCGTTAAGATAACCAAATCAGGGTCAGCCTCTAAAACCGTTTTCTCCACAACGTCCATTTGGGACGCAAGGTCGCTTTCAATACCAAAATGAAGGTCAGTAAGCTGTAAAATCTTAAACCCCTCATAGTATTCCATTGTTGTCCTGTACTCGCTAACCTGATACTCCTTAGTCCCTGCCCCACATGAAGCCAAGGCGCAAAGCAGTAAAGCCACGCACAGCGCTAAAATTACTCTTTTCAAAATACCCCCCTATATTCAAAACAAATATACTCTATTCTAACATATTTCGACAAAATTATCAACCACCCTTGCCCACATTCAAAAAAAGGGATGCGCCGCATCCCTTTTATAAATCCTCTCTGTCGCCAAAGCCCATTTTTTCTTTCATGCAGATATAGCTTTTCTCGTATTGAGCCTTTGTTATTGCCCCGTTTCTTAAAAAGATATCAAGCAGCTTTTTCTGCGATAAAAACAGCTTTAGCTTCTTTTCCTCTTCTGTTAGCTCTTCATTCATCCTTTTTTCTAAAAAGCCACTTGAAAAATCTCACGATGGCTCCTTCCTTCTTCGATTTTTTCTCCACAACGACACCATTTTTCGCTTGTGCCCTCTGGCGCTTTCTTCTTTCCTCTTCCTGCGCTCTCTTTTCCACTTCCACTATGGCAAATGGGTCTGTCTGATTCATAATTCTCTGTCTAAAGTTTTTGACAAAATTAAGATCGTCAACCTCTGCTATAACAAGGCTATCGCTTTCGTGTGCTATTTGGTTTCTAACAAATCTAACCCTTTTGAGCCATTTGTATTCGCTGTTAAAGCGACTCTTAAGGGAAACTCCCCTGTAGTATTCTCTCTCCATCAAGCTTATATACGTGGAAACACCCTTGTCGCTTCTCAAAATTTGCTTGCAAAGCTCGTCAAGCGCATTATAAGCCTTCAAAAATTCATAATTCATCTCGCTTCAGCCTTTTGTCCCTTATTCGTTGTCCTCTTTTTTATCAAGGGTATATCTCCAGCTGCGCTCCTTTGAGGAGCTTGAGCCGTAAAAGCTATATTCTGACTCATTCTTGCCGAGAATAGTGCCGTCGGCTTGCAGAATACAATACCACCAGTCGTCGTAGTTGGAAAAGCCGTTTCCGCCCCAGCGCCTTGCCTTTATAACCACTCCGGCAAATTGACCGCCTATTACCAAAATATCTCCCTGCGCCTCATCTGTGGAATAGCAACCGGAGGACAGGCTTACAACATTTTCAAGCTCAAAGCTCTTGTAGTCAATGCTTACCGATGGGTGGTCGTCATCGTCGTATTCTGTTTCATAGCGCTCATACACAGAAAGGGTGTATTCTGCCATCTGCTTTTTTATTTGCTCAGTGGTTTTTTCGTCCGGTTTTCCGTAGGTAAGCGTGTATGGACCGATTTTTGTCCCTCTGTCAGGCTCCTTTTTCTCGTCAACCTCTACAAGAAACCTTGCATATGTTTTTTCCATTTTGTTCTCCTATTCCGGTAACTTTTCTACGGTAATTTCAAAATCCCTTAGATTTATAATTATATCGTAGGTGATTGCTTCTTTGAATTTATTTCCTCATATTTATTATATCACTAACGGTTTTCTGTTGCAAGATTTTAGTACAAAAAGAAATCCATATACGAAAAAAGGACACCCTTCGGTGTCCCTTCGTGTTGTTCCTTGCTTTCTCAACGGGATACATTGCCGTTGGCAATGCACTTCGCTCGGCTTATGTGAGCAAGCTCCCACCGCCTTAACGCTCGTGTCCGCAACCCAAGGTTGCCCTGTTGTCGTTTCCCAATCGCTCTTCCCTCGCAATTGCTCGGTCGTGTTCTTGGACGACTGCCACTCCTTAGTCCTCCCTGTTTCACCCACCGGGTGCGGTCGGACACGTCCCCCCCGTGTCTACGCCACGGAGCTTCCCCTCTTCCTGCGCCACGAAAAAAGGACACCCTTCGGTGTCCCTTCGTGTTGTTCCTTGCTTTTTATTCAGAATGCATTTCCTGCGCCATGAAAAAAGCGGAAGAGGGATTTCTCCTCTTGTATTTTGCAAGACAAGGAGTGCTAACTGTTTTTTTATGTCTTGCAAAATCCTTCGGTCACCGCTACGACTCGTCCCCCGGAAGAGTCGCTTAACGCTGCGGTTCGAATCCCTCATGTCGTTTTACGAGAAATAAAAAAGGTAGCACACACAAGGAGTACTACCTTTTTATTTGGCGCAGGAAGAGGGATTCGAACCCCCGTGGCTTTTGGCCTAACGGTTTTCAAGAACTTCGCAGTCCTTCCCAACTCGTCCCGAATAATCCCTAAACCTCCCCGAATTTCCGCTTAAAACAGCCCTTTCCTCGCAACTTCCCGGAAATTTGCGAGAAAATTGCGAGAATGGTGCGAGAAATCGGTAAAAACGCATTAACCCCAAGTGCAATCAGTATAACATAAACGCTTAAATAAGTCAAATAAAAATGTAGGTGCATCCATGCTCGTCTGCCTAATAAAAATGAAAAGGATGTAACTACCATGACAAGAGAAGAAAAAATTGAACAGCTTGAAAGAATGCTTGTAAACCTCCCCGAAATAATGAGTCCACTCAAGGTAAGCAAGAGTGTGCCAATCGGCAAGAATCGAGTATACGAACTTATCAAGACGAAGAAGCTTCGAGCCTTCATATACCAAGGTACATACATCATCGCTAAAATAGATCTGATCGAATACCTCGCAGACCATTGGGATGATGACAGCCACAAAGCCTACTTCGTCAAAGAAGGCGGTGACAAATGAAACCTATCATCAGAGAAGAAATTAGAAGCACCTATCCCGAAATCCTCACGATTGAAAACATACGGTGCATACTCGGCTTCAGCAAACGCAAAGTTTCTTGGATGCTCCAAAACGGAGTAATCAAGTGCAAAAATAGCGGAAAGAAAACCAAACAATACAGAGTCAAGATGGATGACCTATTCGAGTACCTCGACAAGGTCGACCGAGGTGATCCGTCAATAATGACTCCCGTCGGAGCATTCACCTCGAAGAAGAACGGTGGCGAAGGTTCAATGAAAGCACCTGCTCCTCCAATAACATTCATTAAACCGCCCGAAGAATTTCGGCTATGGCTCGAAGATGAATGGTATGCTGAAAGTGACCTGCTTCTCACGCAAGACATTGCAAGAATAACAGGTTACGAACACAACACAATTCAGCGATGGCTGAAGGAAAAGCGGATTAGAAGCGTAAGGACTCAAGATGCTCTCATATCAACAAAAACATGGTTGATCGACTTCTACTGCGAAGATGCCTATAGGATAATTAGAAAAAACGATGTCCACCTCGACCTTGTGAAAAAATACTATGGCATCGCTTAACATTGACATATCTCATATATCTCCTTTCAATATAGACCGTTCCTTCCAATCTCCTTGGGAACGGTCACCCTACATAAGCCCCAAGGTGTTAACATTTAGAGCTGAAAAAGATAAGCAAAATCAAGGGCTTATGGCACATCGTCAAGCAGGGGTAGGCATAGATGACCTGCCCCCTGCTATTACTTTCACCGCACCCAAAATGTTGGGGAGCAATAAACAAAGAATAAGGGTTGCACTGATATCCATTTGTTTTTACAAAAAAGTCTGGATATATTGGTCGGTCTGTGATATAATGATAGCATCAGGAGGATGAAAAAATGAGAACTGAATATAGACAGATTAATGTAGACCTCGGTATAGAACTTGATGATGTTATAAAAATACTACAGGATTACAATGCAAGTGGCGAAAAGGTATGTATCGAATTTAACGGACACATCTTATACTCCGATACCGACGAAGATCAGATGTACAAACAAATCACAGGGCGAACAAAAGCAGAACAAATTGAGCTTGTAGTAAGCGAAGAAAATAAACTGGTTGACAAATTCAAGACTCCTTAACTAATACGCAGTAATCAAATAAAAAGCTCGACAAACGAATACATAAAATCAGCACTCATCGTTACAAAAAACGATGGGTGCTTTTTTTATTGCAAAAAAAAGAAAAGGAGCAAACCCAAATGAAATTCAAAAACAAGAACCATCAGGCACTCTTCAACACCGCAGCTACCAAGCTGAACCGCCACGACAAAACCAAGATGGCTTTGCTGTATCTTTTAACAGCGGATATCAGGCTTTGGAATATGGCAAAGCACCATGTGAAGAAAGGTTACATTGACCTTGATAGCATCGACCTTGGAAACAAGGGATATCCGAAAGCCTACACCCTTCTTGGCGTAGCCAAGGATATTGCAAACGGAACGAGCTATCTTTCCATCAACGACCTTGCCGATCCCGATGTCATCACGCCGAAGATGTACGGAATCATTATCACCGCAATCGGCATCAATAGAAACGGAATCACAAACAGAAAAAACAACGAAAAGGAGAATGAAAATGCTTAAATTATCCATCAAGAACCCCACCACGCAGGCCACCGAAACATTCGATGTGGCAACCGAATTCAATCAGTTTTTCGACAGAGCCAAGGAATATGGTCTCATCAACTCCATTTTTTCTCTGAAGGCGAAAGACATGAGAGCCGAAGATGCTCCTATCCGCCTCCACGCCGATAGCGATATCGGCAACGGTTTGCTCCGTATCATTCCCGACAATGACAGCCTCTACGATGTGCGAGTTACCGACGAATCTGTATCAGGTGTTCGTGAAGAACTCCATGAGGATCTCGAAGCAAACCTTGTGAACGAGCAGTATGACAGCACCGAAGAAATGTATGCTGACATCAAAGAAATGATGAAATCCCTTGCAGGCACGCAGATGTCCTTCTTCTGCCCGTTGACAGGTAACCTCTCCGATCACGACGGCGATTACTATGAAACCGATGCCTATATGATCAACAACAATGCGGATGCCATTGAGGAAGCCATTGCAAAGGAACAGGCGACCGAAATCAACATGGCTGAATATGTTGGGGATCACGCAGGCATTAAGGATAAACTCGTGTTCGCAGAATGGGGTGTCGAGGAACACCGTGGTACTCTTTACGGCAAGATCGATTGCTACCTCACCGAAGCCCTCACGCCCGATGAAACGGAACGCCTCCGAGATGCAATCAGCGGTCAGAACAGCGACGGTCTCGGCGAGGGCTTCGAGCAGCGTGAAATCCCCATCGACGAGGGCGACCTCTATGTTTCCTATTGGCATAGCGGTGACGATTACTTCCTTCATACCGAAGATGAGTTTGAGGAATACCTTGCGCAACTCCCTGGGATGAGATTCGGAGGTTAAGCATGGCGAACTTTTACGAGAATCAGCTCAAAAGGATGTTCGGAGATTCCGAAGTCCTTTCGGCTGACACTATATTTGCAGGCAAGGCGATGGTCAGCAAAATCAGCGACACTCTCCGTGCCAAAGTAGAGTTTGTGACGACAAGAGTTTCAGGACAATATGAAGGTCTGAAGCTCTCCATCATAAACAAAAATGAAGGGCTTGTGGACTCGCAAACCTTTATGTTCCATGAAATTATTGGGCTTAAAGGTGCAGCGAGAGATCGAAAGCCCCATGTTTGGGATGACAACGGTAAGGCACATTGGTTTGGCTACGAGCCTACGCCTACCGAAATTGAGAATATTGCATCAAAGGTCGAGGATTATATCGAGATGTACGCCGACCAAGAGATGGGATACGAAGGTCATACGATGGGAGGGATGTAAAAAATATGGGTGTCCTGTTTTCTGCGGTTAAGTTAACCGCAGGCGAAAAACAATCGGAATTCCTTGTAGCAGGGATTCCAAAAGAATATGGTGACCTTGAAGGTTGGACACGATTCGAAGAATTTATGGAAAATCTCGACGAGGAATGTACGGTGAAAGTCCATGCTGATGCGTATGTATATGGCGAAGGTGAAGAATTTATCGCTACGCCCGAAGAAGTCGCTTATATGACGATTCGCAGACAAGACCGTCCCGACTTTCTTGAATCCCGTTGCCATGAGCGCGGAGAATCAGAGTTCGACATTGATTGGTCGCCGAAAGAATTATTCAATATGGAGGTAACACAATGACAGACAGAGTCAAACAACTGAAAGAAACCTATCCACCCGGCACACGGTTGGAGCTGTTACACATGGACGATCCGTACCATCCTGTTCCCGAAGGAACAAAAGGAACGGTCAGGCACGTGGACGACGATGGACAGCTCCACATGATGTGGGATAACGGCAGAACACTCGCCGTAAACACGGAAGTCGATACCATCCGAAAGCTCACAATGGATGAAATCGCCGAGGAAGAAATCGCTAAAGGACACAGCGTAGTAAACCTTGGTGACGATTGTCAAATCGTTCTCCCCGACGAGCCTGTGGATTGCTCCTCACTCGGCTACTTCGACGAGCTTGAAGAAGAATGCTGGGATCTTGTCAAGAGCTATTGCTCCCGACTCGGAATCAAAATGATCCCCGATGAGGACGGCAAACCGCCTATCAGCTTTGATGTGGCGAAAAGCATTCAGGACAACATTCTCGGACAGCTTGAAGAAGCAGGTGTTGAGTTCAACTTTGACGGACAGGACGAGGGCTTCAATATGAAGATGTGAGGTGATTGACGGCAGAAAAAGAATAATCTGAAGGTGCGGATGCTCCATGAGAGATATCCGCTTTTTTGATATGTTCGCAGGTATCGGTGGTTTCCGAAGTGGTCTTGAAGCTGTTGACGGTTTCAAGTGTGTCGGTCATTGTGAAATCGACAAACACGCCAACAAAGCGTACAACGCAATCTATGAACCACAAGGAGAATACTACTGTGACGATGCAAGAACAATCAACCCACAAACCATGCCGGACTTTGATCTTTTATGCGCAGGCTTTCCTTGCCAAGCATTCAGCGTTGCAGGTCGCCGACTCGGATTCGGTGATATGCGAGGAACTCTTATCTTTGAGGTTGCCCGAATCGTTAAAGAAAAACGGCCTCCACTTCTATTATTGGAGAATGTCCCCGGCTTGTTATCGCATGACGGCGGCAGGACGGTTAAGACCATCTTCTCCGTGTTTACTGAAATGGGGTATCATCTCGAATGGTGTGTGCATAACAGCCGACACTTTGGAGTCCCACAGCAACGGCGAAGGTTGTATATTGTCGGATTTCTTGAACAGCGATGTGCCGGACAAGTATTTCCTCTCGCCCTCGGCAATGCAAAAGATCTCATCCAAATCATCCCCGGACCGCAAGGTCAAAGAGTCTACGAAGCAGACGGAATAGCCTGCACTCAATGTGCAAGTAGCGGAGGTTGGGGCGGTAAAACAGGTCTTTATTTTATCGACATGAACGCCGATCCCGTGATAACCGAAGATGCACGGTGCATAACCGCACGGCAAGATTCGGGTGTCAGTAACCGACGTGGTGAGCATTCCGCTGTACTGATCGAGGATGCTCCAAGAGCCATCCTCACCCCCGACCGAGAAACGGTCAGGCAAAAAGGCAGGCGAGTCAAAGAACCCAACGAGCCTATGTTTACTATCACCGCACAGGACAGGCACGGTGTGTGGCATAGAGGTCGTATCCGAAGATTGATGCCCATAGAGTGCTGGCGTCTTCAAGGTTTTACAGACGAACAGTTCCACAGAGCAGAAGCGGTTGGACTCAAGGACTCGCATCTGTATAAGATGGCAGGCAACGCTGTGAGTGTTCCTGTCATTACTGCAATCGGCAGGCAACTCAAGGAGCTTGCCGAGCAATACGAAATTATAAAGGAGTGATTAACTAAATGGCAAAACAAATCAAGCTCGAAATAGCCGCGGAAAACCCCGAATCAAGGAGTTGGCTCTATGCAGACCTTCAACTCCCTGCGGAGGAACACGAAATCCGTGATGCTTTCCAACGAGCGAGGATCACAAGCCCCGACACCTATCACGAATTTTCAATTTATGAGTGCGAAGCAATCCCTGCGCTTCCTTTCAGAAGGTTGGACTCTCCGTCCCTTGACGAGCTGAACTACCTTGCCAAGCGACTTGACTCGCTGAACGAGGAAGAAAGGCTTGTTCTTCAGGCGGTATCTCCCAAGATTTTGAAGGTCGGCGAGGACGAACTCGTAAGCCCCAAGGATCTAATCAATATGACCTATGGTCTTGACGAGGTGTCTATCATTTCAAATGTGGGAAATGCACAGCAGCTCGGACAGTTCGTAATCGAAAACGATTTACACACCGATGTGGAAGCCGTCCCCGACGATTCTGTGTATCTGCTCGACAGAACAAGAATCGGTCAGCTTCAACAGCAGAATGACGGCGGCGTATTCATTGACGGAAAGTATATCGTTACAGCCGAATATGAGCTACCCGAAGTCTATGACGGCAAGAACCTTCCCATAGAGAATCCGACCTCATGGTTCGCATTCAAAATGGATGTAACAAGACCGCCTGCAAGCGATGATCTCGGCGAGGTCGAAGCTGTTGCTGAAACTCTCACTCTTCCCGTAGACAGAGCTGAAGCCGACGAGCTTGCAAAAAGACTCGGCATGGAGCGAATCGAGGACTGTGTGTACCTCGGATTTGAAAGCTCAATTCCGCAGATAGATGCTGACAAATTCGGCGATATGCACGACTTCGATCAGCTCAACAATCTCTCGGAAATGATGCTCGAAATGTCTCCGTCGGATCAGGTCAAATTCAAGGCGGTGCTTTCCGCAGAAGAACCCGAAAAAATCGAACAAATTCTCGATATTGCAAGGAGTCTGGACCAATACGAATTTGCACCTATGGTCGAGGATGAAGCCCACTTTTTCAAAAGTTATCTCCTCCGTCATCTTGACGAGAAAATCGATCCAAGATGGCTTGACAGCCTTCTCGCAAGAAATGAAGGAACAGAACTCTTGGAGCGTGTCGGTGGAACACTTACCGATTACGGTGTGATATCTTCTCGTGGCGGCTCCTTGTATGATCCCGTCCCTCGTTCAGAACCAACAGAAAGCGAAGAACTCATAAACGAAGGTCATAAACAAACCATCGGAGGTGGATAATATGGGCTTTTTGTGGTTCTTTCTCGGTATGCTGACAGGAGGTTGCATTGGCATCATGACGATGTGCCTGTTCCAAATCAACCGCCTAAATGAATACGAGAAGCAAATTCGAGAAATCGAAGAAAAAGTAAAGAAAAATTAGCAATCCGAGGTATCAATCACTCAAAGAGAGATTGATACCTTTTTCTTTTTGTGGCGATTGATACTTCACACAATCAAGTGAGGTGAATCCATGAAAACGCCCGTGTCAAGGGTGGGCAACAAATCGTCCATCCTCCACATCCTGTACGCCGTTTTCCCTATGAAATACGGCAGGTTTGTCGATGTGTTCGGCGGTTCAGGAAGCGTTCTTCTCGGCAAGCCGGAGGTGCATCCCTTTGAGGTGTACAACGACTTTGACCGAAACCTTGTGAATCTGTTTCGGTGTATGAAGGAACGGACTATGGCGACCATTCACGAGCTTGGCT
The DNA here is from genome assembly GCA_017468115.1 of Clostridia bacterium. The sequence goes on from JAFUJS010000013.1 coordinate 82,140, forward strand.
TCTGTAACCTAAACTCCCGTGAAGATTTCAATGCAATAAAGAAATTCTTCGAAACGGATGGCAGGTTTACAGATGAATACCTCTCGGAAGAATTGGCACTTACAAGTCTTATGCTTCCACCTCCCGAAGCAGCAGAAATTAAGGAACTGCGAACCCGAATCACCAACGAACACGATGTCAGGCGAGCCGCAATGTTCCTAAAGCTCCTACGCTACAGCTATTCGTCGGGATGCAAGTCCTTTGCATCCCAACCCTTCGATATCCGAAGGTTATTCGGGCTGATAAAAGAACTCGAAGATAGAATGGCGAATGTTGTTGTGGAGAATCAGGACTTTGAAACACTGATCAAGCACTACGACCGTCCCGATACCTTCTTCTATGCCGATCCGCCGTATTTCTCAACCGAGGATATGTATGCGGTGGGCTTCAATTGGAACGACCATGTACGCCTTCGCAATACACTTGCGGAGATCAAAGGTAAGTTCCTTCTGTCCTACAACGATTGTCCCGAAATCCGAGAACTTTACAAGGATTTCTCGTTGTTCGACTTCTCACGAACCCACTCTATGGCGCAAAGGTACGAAGCAGGCAAAGAGTTCAAGGAACTGCTAATCGGCAATTACGACCTATATGAGCGAGAGCGAAACAAGCCTCTCCAAATGACTCTGTTTACAGAGGAAATCGAAAACCAAATCGACTACGAAAAGATATTAAAGGAGTGCATCATATCATGCAGAATAAGAAATTCAAACAGATAAACATTATGATCCCTGTGCCGATGGAAGCCGTAGAAATTTCAGGCATCCTCGACGAACCCATCATCAAGGTTACAGCAACCGAAGGAAAGCTCGTTCTCGAAGCAGTAAGTGTCTGCCCCGAAATGGAGCTTGAAAGATAAAAAGTGAGGTGAAAGGAATGAAATTATTTAGAATCCTCGGCAAAAGAGGGCGCATAACCATCCCCCATGAGATCAGACAGCGCGTTGGCTTCAAGTACAACGATGTCCTCTCATTCACAGAATCCCCCGACGGAAGAACCGTCATCGTAAAGCGTGAGCGCATTTGCGATTGCGATAAGGCAGGCATCCCCAAGCAGAAAGAAAAGAACGACGGCGAGGTAACTCTCCTTGAGTTCCTCAACGGTTTATCACTCGAACAGCAGCGTGCCGCACTTATTCATCTGTCGCTCAAATGGGCTGAATCGCAAACCAAAAAAGATAAAACGGAGGAATAAAACATGGCAACAAAAAAGACAACAGCCAAAGCACCGAGCAAGACCTCGAAAGCACCCACCAAAGCCCCCGTAAAAGCCCCTGCAGAGCCTGTAAAGGCACAGGAGCAGGTACAGGAGCAGACCACGCCAATGCCTCAAATTGAGGCAAGAATCGACCGCCTTGTAGACTTCGAAAACAGCAAGGTCAAGGCATTTGCAAGTGCAAACATCGGCCCCTTCGCAGTTCACGGACTCCGTGTTGTTGATGGCGAAAAAGGTATGTTCGTGGCAATGCCTTCTACTTCTTTTCAGAAGGATGGCAAAACCGAATATCAGGAAACCTTCCATCCCTGCACGGGTGAAGCAAGGAAGGAATTAAACGATGCGGTGCTTCAGGCATATGAGCAGAAGCTCGCAGAGGAACAGACCGAGGATGCGTCCTTGGGCATGGAAGAAGCGGAAGAACAGCCAATCACGCAAACCATGTAAAGCGAGGTGACTCGCAATGGCTGAACGAACCCCACTATATCCGTTTTCAAGGAAGGACTCGCAACGCCTTGGAGAACACGAGAAATGGCTCGACAGCTATCAGGCAAACTGTGCTTGCGCGAGAAGCATAGAGTTGGCAATCAAGGATGCTTATGCAGCTAACCGTCTGAACGCAGAATGTGCAAGAATGATCATAGAAAAATACGGCTTTGACAGAGTGAATTGGGTACTCGCACACACCATACAACATGGTGATAATGATACGAGATTTGCCCAAGAACAGCGCCTGTGGGCAAAGGAATTCAATATTCCATACGATGATCACTACCTTCAGCGCAACTTCACGGTCGGTCTGCACCCAACCCTTGTATCCACCTTTGCAGGCTTCGTGTGTAAGTTATGGAAAGACCTTGGACTCTACGACGAAAGCCATTGTTACAGCGAGAGCAAAGAGCCTCTTGACTACACAGGCAAGGTCGTGGTTATCCGACCGAGAGTGCTATCGGATGAAAGCAAAGCACCCGAAAACCAACTCTTCTACGCAAGAGGTGGAAACGGATGCAGACCTCTCGCCCTTGGCACATCGGTGTTCGGAGAATTCCTCAAAAACGGTATAAAAAAAGACTTTCTTCGAGCCGAGATAATCGGAGTGTTAAAGCTCGATCTGCTTCCCGAATGGGCGCAACAGCGATACCTTCACATCATCGCTCAAGACAGTCAAAACGAGGAAATCGGCAAAGGAGAATCCAAATGAAATGAAGAAAAAAGTGTATATTTGCGCTCCCCTTGGTGGTAAGGTCAAGGAAAATCTGCAGAACGCCGTAATCTATACGGAATTTGCTCTTAAAAGCGGAGTAGCCCCGGTCACGCCACACTTTTACGCCCTCTGTCTTGATGACAGCAAAAAGGACGAAAGAGAGCTTGGTCGGTCAGCAGGCATGAGTCTGTTGTGGTACTGCGATGAGATGTGGATCTTCGGCGATATCGTCACCGAGGGAATGAAAGCAGAAATCAACTTCTGCAAGAATCTCAAAGTAAAAATGAGGAAAATTCATCCTCACGAAATCAAAAAAATCATAGGAGGAAAAAACCGATGAAAAGAAAGTATTGGAAAGTCCTGTTGTGCGTGGCACTCGTGATGATGGTCACCTGCCTTTGTTCTTTCTCTGTCGTTGCTGCCTCGGCTGATACGGGAGTGTCGGGCGATGTCGCAGGTGCGGTCGAGAACACATGGAACAGCGCACAAGGGCAGATCAAGCAGGTCGTCAACAATGTGGTCTTTCCCATCGTTGATATGATCCTCGCAATCCTGTTCTTCGTGAAGCTCGGCACAGCTTACTTCGACTACAGAAAGCACGGACAATTCGAGTTCGTAGCACCTTGTATCCTGTTCGCCTGCCTTGTCTTTACGCTAACCGCACCTCTTTATATCTGGGATATCCTCGGAATGTAAAGAAAAGTGTGAAAAACACCGAATCTGCCGAGCCATCGGTGGATTCGGGAAGGAGGTAAATCAAAAATGTTTGGATGGCTACAAGATTTAATTGACGGCATATCCAACGCCATCAGCCAAGCCTTTTCGGGTATTGGACAACAGATAACCTCAACCATTTGGACAACGATGATGACATGGATGTATGATGCCATTTACGGAGCTGTCGCCGACTTTTTCTCAATGATGGGAAATATGGGTGCAGAAATCTTCGATCTTAAATGGGTTCAGGCGACCGTGTACCTGTTCACGCTATTCGGATGGAGCTTGTTTATCGCAGGCGTGATCGTAGCCGTCTTCGACTTGGCAATAGAATATCAGAACGGACGAGGAAATGTCCGAACCACAATGCTCAACATCCTCAAAGGATTTTTTGCGTGTTCGCTGATAGGAGTGTTGCCGATAGAACTTTATAAGTTTACAATTTCCCTTCAAAACACCTTCGCAAATGACATCTCATTCCTTGTTGCAGGCGAGCAGGCATTGGATGTTGGAGGTCAAGCAAGGTTCGTACTCGGCTCTGCTTTCTCCCCAACCTTGGCGGCAAACAGCGGATTGTTCTCAATCCTCGTGCTGATAGCCTTCGCCTACTGCGTAATTAAGATATTCTTTCAGAACATCAAGCGCGGTGGCATATTGCTCGTGCAAATGTCGGTCGGCTCTCTGTATATGTTCAGCGTACCGAGAGGATACACGGACGGCTTTGTTCAATGGATGAAGCAAGTCGTTGCATTGTGCCTTACGGCATTTATGCAGACAACGCTCCTATATCTCGGTCTGTTGACATTCCCGACTCATATGCTTATGGGGCTTGGAATTATGTTGGCAGCAAACGAAGTGCCTCGAATCGCACAGCAATTCGGCATGGATACCTCGACGAAATTCAATGTCATGAGCATGGTTCACGCAACGACAACGGCAATCAATCTTACCCGTATCGTAGCGAAGAAATAACGGAGGTAAAACGAAATGAATCAATACCTGTATCCCCAAAACCTCACGGCCAAGTCAAATATATGGCTGTGGGGAATGAAGGATTTTGTAATCCTTTGTATCGCCCTTTTAATATCGGTGGTACTGTTTGTTGAGTTCGGTTGGCTCATCCCGGCGGCACTTACTCTGTGCTATGCCTTTCTTACCATTAAGAAGGATGATGTGACCGTTCTTGACTTCATCAAATACGCTGTTCGGTACTTTATGTCCAAGCAGCAATACTACGAATGGAGGTGACATCCGTGTCAAATACAACCCAACAGAAAAAGAAAAAAGGAGCTTCCGTGCAAGAGCTTCTCGGTGTCAAGACCTTTACGGACTACGGCATCGTAACTACGCGCGGAGAGCTTCTTTTTTATCTTGTAACACCGACCAACATATCGGTGTTATCGCAGGCGAGCATTGAAAATAAAATCCGTCAGCTCATGCTCGTCCTTTCCGCTATCCCCGACCTTGAAATCACCTGCACGGACTCCTCCGAGTGCTTTGATGACAACAAGGCACATCTCTACAACCGTATGGAAGCAGAGCGTAATCCGAAGGTCAAAAAAATGCTCAAAAAGGACATTGTGTTCCTCGACCAAATTCAGATGGAAATGGCGACGGCAAGACAGTTCATGTTTGTGGCACGATGCAGAAACATGAAGCCACAGCAGGTGTTCGAAAGAGCCAATACCATCAGCAAGGTGATCGGAGAGCAAGGCTTCGATTGCCACCGCATGAAAAAGGACGAAATCAAGCGGTTTCTTGCCCTTTATTTCGATGCTTCGATGCTCGGAGAGCATATGCCCGACTATGACGGAAGTCAGCACTTTGATATTGAAAAACTCAAACAGGAGGACGAAGAAAATGGCTAAAAAAATCAGCCCCGAAAAGCAAGAAATCAGGAAAACAAAAGACTACTTTGATTGCATTGCTCCAAGCACGATAAAGTTCATGAACAACTACTATATCGTAGGCGACAGTTATCGTTGTGCGTGGGCGATCCGTGAGTATCCGCCTTCTACAGAGGAACAAGCAATGCTCTCCAAAATCGCTGATAAAAACGGCGTAACCTTGCGAATCTATCACCGCTTCGTGGATGCAATAGAGCAGAAGCGAATCGTTCAGAATGCAATGCGTAAGAACAAGATGAAAGCAACCGCAACGGATGTTACAGAATGCGTGGAAGCCGAAGGAAATCTTCAGGATGTCATTGAGCTTCTCGCCAATATCAGAAGAAACCGAGAGTGCCTCTTGCATTGCTCGGTTTTTATTGAACTCAAGGCAAAATCCCTTGATGAACTCAAGGATTTGCAGAACGAGGTTGCAATGGAGCTGACACGCTCCAAGATATCCGTAGATAGACTCACTCTCCGTCAAAAGGAGGGATTTCTTTCTGTTCTGCCTGTGGGCTGTAATCAGTTCGGAACGCAGTTCGAGCGAGTATTGCCGGCAAGCTCGGCGGCAAACCTGTACCCCTTCAATTATTCGGGCAAGACCGATCCGCACGGACTCTATATCGGACGAGATAAATACGGAACAAACATCCTTGTAGATCTCGACCGACGTGCCGAGGACAAGACCACCTCAAACATCCTCATTCTTGGTAATAGCGGTCAAGGCAAGAGCTACCTCATGAAGCTGTTGCTCATCAATATCCGAGAGTCAGGCAAGAAGGTCATCGTCCTCGATCCCGAAGCGGAATATGAGGATCTGTGCAACTCACTCGGAGGTTGCTATATCGACTTTTTATCGGGAGAATTCAAGATCAACCCTCTTGAACCCAAAGCATGGTCGGACAACACCGAGGAAATCGACGAAAATTCGCCCGAAGCCTTCAAAAAAGTGACACGCCTCTCGCAACACATCGCATTCCTCAAGGACTTTTTTAGGTGCTATAAGGAATTCAACGACACGCAGATCGATACAATCGAGATACTGTTAGCGAAGCTCTATGCGAGGTTCGGCATCACGGATACCACCGACTATTCGGAAAAGAAAAGCACGGATTTCCCGACAATGGAAGATTTCTATAAGCTGTGCGAGGAAGAATATATGACCTATGATAAGACTCGCAAGTACCTGTACACCGAGGAAACCCTCCAAGAGGTATGCCTCGGCATCAACTCGATGTGTGTGGGTAGCGAAAGCAAGTATTTCAACGGTCATACGAACATCACCGACGGTGACTTCCTCTGCTTCGGTGTTAAGGGCTTGATGGACAGCAACAAACGCCTCAAGGATGCGATGCTGTTCAACATTCTGTCCTATATGTCGAATCAGCTTCTCGGTGAAGGAAACACGGCAGCAAGCATCGATGAGCTGTACTTGTTCCTTACGAACATGACCGCCATCGAATATATCCGAAATGCCATGAAGCGTGTTCGAAAAAAGGACTCCTCGGTAATTTTGGCAAGTCAAAATATCGAAGATTTCCTCATTCCAAGCATACGTGAATTCACGAAGCCGTTGTTCTCCATCCCGACTCATCAGTTCCTCTTCAACGCAGGTCAGATAAACCCCAAGGAATATATGGATGCGTTGCAGGTAGAGCCGAGCGAATTCGAGTTGATCAAATACCCCGAAAGAGGAACGTGCCTCTACCGTTGCGGAAACGAGCGATATCTCTTGCAGGTTATCGCACCCGAATATAAATCCGCAATTTTTGGATCAGCCGGAGGTAGATAACCATGGCGGCACCTGCAATAATCCCAATCCTAAAGAAGGTCGCCTCGGTTGTTCTTTCCGACAAGAAAGGTCGCAAGGCGGTGCTGATGATCGTGGGAATCGTTCTCGTCATTGTCCTCCTTCCGATAATAGCTCTTCTCGGCATATTTTCGGGAGGAATCGATTTGGGGCTGAACGATATCAATTCATTGGTACAGGAGCAACAGCAGGTCGGTGAATCTACGCTGACAGCAATCGAAGAACAGATGCTCGAAGCAGGTTATTCAGAACTCCGTGTCGAAGAAGCGCAGGCGGTATATCTGCTTGCGCTCTTTGATAAGGGCGATGAGGATCAATTCGTCGAGCGACTTGTCGGTTGCTTCGAGGAAGAACAAACAGATGCGGAGCTGATCTCCGCTGTCAACGCCGAATTCGGTACGGCGATAAATCACACGGAATTCACCGAAGCCCTAAAAGAAATCCGTGAAAAATATTCTAATCAGGAGGAAAATCCAAGTGGATAAGAACAAGAAAAGACAACCAACGGCAGAAGAAGAACACAGACAGGAGGTCGATGAGGTCACCGACATGATCACGACCGAGGATGTGGTTGAGCAAGCTGTTTATATGGCAAACGCCCCGGATTGCTGTGCCGATGAACACGCCGAGAATATGCTCGGAATGCTCGGTGCAAATATCGTAGAACCCGAAATCTATCACGACGAGGACGAATGTCCGAACCGAGAGGAAGAAATCGAGGAAGAAGAACTCGACTCCTTGGAAGAAGCGAGTCCTCTCGCCTTGTCGATGTGAGGTGTGCGTATGAAGAAAGCAAATATCTCCGTTGCATTCGACGAGGAAAAGCTGTCCGCCCTCAAGATGTATCTTGGTCAGAAAAACACGACCGTAGAAAAAGAACTTTCCAAAGCCCTCGATGTTCTGTACGGAAAGACCGTGCCTGCAGGTGTGCGTGAATTCATCGCTCTGCGTTCGGGTGAGGTATCACCGACAGAAAAGAAAAAGAAGAATGTTGCTCCTTCTGCTGTGGCTGATCATGCACCGACCGAAGGTGAAAGCTCGTGAGAAGCCAACGCTTCGGCATCGAGATCGAGATGACAGGCATCACAAGAGCTAAAGCAGCTCAAGTGATAGCAGGTCACTTCGGTACGCAAGCCAACCATGTCGGCGGTGTTTATGATGCGTACACGGTTAGGAGCAATGACGGTCGTCAATGGAAACTCGTATCTGATGCATCTATTCATTGCGAAACAAGCCGAGGAAGAACAGACAATAAGCAATACTCGGTTGAGTTTGTGTCCCCGATATGCAAGTACGAGGATATCGAAACCGTTCAAGAACTTGTGCGTAAACTTCGGCACGCAGGTGCAAAGGTCAACGACTCGTGCGGTATCCATGTTCACGTGGATGCCTCACCGCACGATGTCAAAACCCTTCGCAATATCGTCAACATCATGGCTTCAAAGGAAGATCTGTTATACAAGGCACTTGATGTTCAGGTACACCGTGAACACTACTGCAAGAAAGCGGATACTCGCTTCCTTGATGAGATGAATCACAAGCGACCGAGATCAATGGATGAGCTTGAAAGTATTTGGTACAACGGCAGAGGTGGCAGATGGCATCATTACGATGATACGCGCTACCATGGGCTGAACCTTCATAGTGTGTTTTCCAAAGGCACAATCGAGTTCAGATTGTTCAACTCCACACTTCATGCAGGCAGAGTCAAAACTTATATCCAACTGTGCCTCGCAATCAGTAATCAGGCACTTCAACAGAAAGGTGCTTCCCGTGCAAAAACGCAAAGCCCAAATGAAAAATACACCTTCCGTACTTGGCTGTTACGCCTCGGAATGATCGGCGACGAATTCAAAACTGCACGAACATTTCTTCTCGAAAAGCTCGAAGGAAATATTGCGTGGCGTGATCCGGCACAAGCCGAAGCACAAAAGGAACGATTTGCGGCGAGAAGGTTGGCAGAGCTTGAAACTCCAACGACTGACGAACCCGAAGAACCGACCGAAGGTGTTCAAGACGATGATACCGATCAGGATGAAACGCCTGCCTTCAGAATTTCAATGTAAGGAGTAAAAAAAGTGAAAAAGAAAGAACCAAGACTCTATGTTGCCTATGGCAGCAACCTAAACATTCAGCAAATGGCTCACCGATGTCCTACGGCAAGACTCTACGCAACAGGAGTCATCAAGGACTACGAGCTTCAATTCAAAGGTCAACCTCAAAGTGCATTCGCAACGATAGCCAAGAAGTCCGGCTCTGAAGTTCCCGTGGCGGTGTGGGAAATCCAAAGAGCAGACGAATACTTCCTCGACCGCTATGAAGGATATCCCTCGCACTACTTCAAAAAAGATGTTCCCGTAGAGCTGACAGACGGACGAGAGGTCAACGCAATGGTTTATATCATGAACCTTCGCATGAACTTTGGAATGCCGTCCACTCACTATTACAGAACTGTGCATCAGGGATACCTCGATTGCAAACTCGACACAAATGTGTTGAACAAAGCACTCGGCGACAGCGCAATGAAATTTTATTCCTCTGCCGTCGGCACTCCGTCGATGCAGATGCGTATGAATTTTCCGAGCAACACTCCGCCCGATGATATCGACGAGGATGAAGAACCCATTGAGGATGAGGACGAAGAACTCGACGAGGACTACGATGAGGAAGATGATATTGTCGATGAACCCGATGAGGATATAGACGAGAGCGATCCGTTTTATTTCTCTGACGGTATGCATTGGTGATGATCACGATGAAGCTAACGAAAGAACTACGAAAGCAACTCGGTGATAAATATTCCTTCACCCGACCTGTGTCCGACCGTGATGTTTTTCTCTTACAGAGAAACCCTCCGCAAAACTTTGCAGAAACGGTCGTGGCATCTCTCACGGTTGGATGCGTAAAGATAGAAGCAACTCTGTTCAAAAACAAAGAAAAGCTCTCGCTCTGCTACGATGTATTCGTGAAGGATGTTCCCGACTCGGACGAGTGGATTTGCTATGACAATCCAAGCGATACGGTCAAGCTCAAGGAAGCAGAAATGCTCTCCGTTCTCGACCGAATCGTATCCGAGAACGGTCTCTCCTATACCGAGTGTTGCTTCGAAAAGCTCGATGGCAAAGTCATATCCCCGATAGACAAGCCAAGCGAATGACCACCGCAGACCGCCAAAAACGCCCCGTGTTGCGATTTTGAGGGCAACGGCGAGCAAGAACCCACGAATGAAAAAACAAGGCAAAAAAACCGCAAAAGACGGACGATGTCAAAAGCAACGATGAAACGCTGAAACCTTCGATTTTCGCCTGTCGAAAATTAAGCAGGAGAAAGAGTCGAGGTGGTAAACCACCTTCGCCTCGGCTCACAGCGGACGGCAACGCCGACCGCACAAGGGATTTTGGGCTTACCCACCCTGCAAAAAAGACGAGTTGGTCTTTTGCGATTTCGCCAACAAACCGAGGTGGTAACCACGAAAACCCCTTAAGAATTAAAGAAAATTTGCGAGGTGGTAATACCTCAAAGGAGGAAAAATGGCAGAAAAAGAATCAAACAGAAAAGAAAGAAAACAGCAGCTCACAATATGGCTGAAACCTTCGCTCATTGAGCGCATTGAGAGTTTGCGACAAGCCGACAATTGCGAATCCAAGAGCGAATTCATTGAAAAGGCTTTGGAGTTCTATATGGGCTATCTGTCGAGCAAAGAAAACAGGTACTACCTGCCGAATGTTCTGACATCAACGATAAAGAGTATCGTAGGTGAAAGCTCCAATCGACAGAACACCATCCTCTTCAAGATGGTTGTTGAGATGAACATGATGATGAATATTCTCGCATCAGAGTTCAAGCTCGAAGAATCTATGCTCGCTGAATTGCGCGGATACTGTGTAGAACAAGTAAAAAGGTCTAACGGTCTCATCACCTTCGATGATGTTGTAAGGTCTCTGAAGTGATAAGCCATGGCAAAGCTGATTACCAAGTTCGGTTATCTGAAAGGACAGGCAAAAAGAAATCCCGGCGGTTACGCAAAATATATTGCAAGACGAGATGGAGTTGAAAAAATTGATGAGTCATTCAAACTCGCTCCTCGTACTCAAAAGCAAGCGGATATTATTGCGAAAATCCTTCGTGACTTTCCCGATGCAAAAGAGATGCACGAATACGATGACTATCAGGCAGAACCAAACCTCGGCAATGCAACCGAATTTATTACGAGAGCTATTGAAGATCACGCTCACGAAATCATGCAAAACAAAACCTACGCCGATTATATTGCTACACGACCTCGTGTTGAAAAATTCGGAACGCACGGTTTGTTTACCGACGATGGTGTCGTTGTAAAGCTCGATGATGTCTCCGCAGAATTAAATCAACATGAAGGAAACATCTGGACCTGCATTATTTCTTTACGCAGAGAAGATGCCGAGCGGCTCTCTTTTAACACAGGAGAACGATGGAGAGATATGCTCCGTAGCCATGCGGTAGACTTCGCAGAAAATCTTAAAATCCCTTTGGAGAATCTGCATTGGTATGCAGCCTTTCATAATGAAAGCCACCATCCCCACGTGCATATGTTGCTATACTCCACCGTGGAGAATGAAGGTTTCCTTACGAAAAAAGGTGTGGATAATTTGCGAAGAATTCTTGCGACCGATGTATTCGCTCAAGATCGAATCAACATCTATCAAGAGCAAACTCAACACAGAGATGCTCTGCGAAGCGAAAGCCGAGAGGTGCTTGAAGAAATCATTCGAAAAATCAATGAGGGCAGTTATGAAAACGCAAGAGTTGAAGAATTGCTCACCGAGCTTGCGAAAAAGATGGAACATCATAAAGGCAAAGCACAATACGGTTATCTGAATGAAAGAATGAGAAATCTTGTCGATGCAATTGTTGACGAGATAGCATCCGACGAGCGTATCTCTCGGCTCTATGACCTGTGGTATGAGAAAAAGGAAGATGTCATTAGAACTTATACCGATATCATGCCCGAAAGAATTCCTCTGTCAAAGAATTCCGAATTCAAAACTGTGCGTAATGCTGTAATCAAAGAGGTTCTAAACTTGATGCTTGAAAGAGATATCGTTCAAGAGCCAAGCCCCGATGATCCTATTGACATCGAACCCGACGATGAAGAAGCAGAATCCGAAGAAACGGAACTTCCCAAAAACAAATGGGAGCTTTATAGATCGGCAAAAGAAATGCTTAATCGAAAAAGCGAAAAATACGATCCCCAAAAAGCTCTTGATTTGCTTATGGAGTCCGCAAAACTTGGATGCGGAGTTGCAAAATATCAGCTCGGAAAACTCTTCCTGTCGGGTGAACACTTCCCGAAGAATATCGGATACGCACTTCGATGGTTGGAGGAAGCTGCAGAAGAAAAAAATCAATACGCCGAATACCTGCTCGGTAAGCTCTACCTCAAAGGAGAGGATGTCGATCAGGATTTGGAAAAAGCAATGGAGCTTCTCAAACGGTCAGCCGATCAAGGAAACAAGTATGCTTCTTATGCCATCGCTGAAGCGATGCTATCGGGAGAACTCGTCCCCTTTGATATTCTCGAAGCCTTCAAGCGATTGAAAGAATCAGCCGATAAAGGCTTTGCCCCTGCAGAATATCTGTTCGGAAAACTACTGTATGAAGGAAGATTGATCGAGAAGGATCTGACAAAAGCACTTGAATATCTTGAAAAATCCGCAGAAAAAGGAAACTCTTATGCGGCATATCTTGCAGGCAAGATTTTGTTGACAGACGAAACTGTTAAGGATGTAAAAAAAGCAATCCGATACTTTGAAATCGCAGCTGAGCAAGGAAACGACTTCGCACAGTTCCAACTTGGAAAGCTGTATCTATTCGGGAAGGAAATCCCTAAAGATTATGACAAGGCGATGGAATATCTAAAAGCATCTGCCGAGAACGGTAATAAATACGCCGAAAATTTACAGCAATCCGTAGCATCGAACCGTAGTTGGTCTGCAGGCATGGGAGTGTTCCGCCTCTTCCGACATCTCTCAAGAGTAATCCAAGATAAGATCGATAACAAGAACGGTGGCAGAGGTATTATAGACCGCAAGCTCCGCAGACAGATCGATGAGAAAAAGCAAGCACAAGGACTCAAACTCGAATAAACCAAAGGAGGACTAAATGTCAAGCAAATACACCCACTATACCGAAGCACAGAAGGAGCAAGCACGCTCAACAGACATCGTCGATCTGCTTCACAGACAAGGCGAAAAAGTCAAACGAGCAGGCTCTGAATACGAATGGATGGACGGCTACCAAAAAGTCACCATCCGTGGTAATCTGTGGTTTCATCAGTACGAACAAACAGGCGGCAACGCAGTAGACTTCGTGCAAAGGTTCATGGGCAAAAGTTATCCCGAAGCTATGGAATATCTGCTCGGCGGTACACTTGGAACGCTCTCTACCTCGCCCCCTGTTGAAAGAAAACCGCCCGGACCTCTCGAACTCCCCAAGCGAAATGATAATATGCGCAGAGCATACGCATACCTTCTCACAAGGCGTGGCATCGACAAAGATGTCCTCAATGCCTTTGCGAGAAAAGGCATGGTGTATGAATCCGCTGACTATCACAACGCTGTGTTCGTAGGCTTCGATAAAAATGGAACGGCAAAGCACGCCACATACCGTGGAACAGGATCGGAGTCAACCTATCGTGGAAACTCTCCAAACAGCGCACCCGAATACAGCTTCCATTGGCATGGACAAAGTGAAAAGCTGTTCCTCTTCGAAGCTCCCATAGATATGCTGTCGTTCATTTCAATGCACAAGGAAGGATGGCAACAGCACAGCTATGCATCCTGTTGTGGAGTGGGCGACCGTGTCATGTTTCAGATGATGAAAGATAACCCCAATATCAAAGATATTGCCCTCTGCCTCGACAATGATGACGGTGGCAAAAAGGCAACAAAAAGAATCCAAGACAAGCTCACAGAAATGGGAATAAAACACGAAGTCCTCGTGCCAATCCACAAAGATTGGAACGAGGATTTATTATTGCCCGATGATGGTGAGCCAACCGAAGAACAGGAGGATACGCCGTGTCAGGAATTACGACTCTCATAATCATAGCGGCGGCGATGGCGTGTACGCTCGGAGGTGTAACCCTTCTTGCGTATGTGTATAACCTTAACCACATCAAAAGCAAGACTGTTGGTGATGGTCAGCACGGTACTGCGAGGTGGGCAACAAAGCCCGAAATTCGCAAGACTTATGCCCACGTGCCGTACACTCCAAGCAAGTGGCGAGAGCAGGCAAAGAACGGAAATGTGCCTACCATGTCCGTGATGAAGAAAGGAAATCTGTTCAAAAGACAGAAACCGCAGCTTGTGGAAGAACCTCTTCCGCAAGGCATCGTCGTCGGATGCAAAGGAAGCAACAAAAGGACGGAAGCAATGGTCGATACAGGTGACGTTCACGCACTCATGATCGGTGCGGCAGGTGTCGGTAAAACGGCATTTTGGCTGTACCCGTGTATCGAATACGCCTGTGCAAGCGGAATGTCCTTCCTCTCGACAGACACCAAAGGTGATGTCATGAGAAATTACGGAACGATAGCCAAGGAATATGGCTACAAGGTGTCCGTCATCGACCTACGAAACCCGACAAGATCTAACGGAAACAATCTGCTTCATCTCGTAAACAAGTATATGGATTTATACAAGGAATATCCCGACGAGCTTGCATACAAGGCAAAAGCAGAAAAGTATGCCAAGATCATCTCAAAAACAATTATCCTATCAGGAATGGATGCCGCGTCCTTTGGTCAGAACGCATACTTCTACGATGCAGCCGAAGGTATTCTCACGGCAACCATACTCCTCGTTGCAGAATTCTGCGAACCCGATTCAAGACACATTGTATCGGTGTTCAAAATTATCCAAGAGCTTCTTGCACCTGCGGCAGGTAAAAAAGGCAAAAACAAGTTCCATGAGCTGATGGAAATGCTACCGAATGACCATAAGGCAAAATGGTTTGCAGGCTCGGCTCTGAACACAGGCGAGCAATCCATGGCATCAGTTATGTCAACGGCTCTCTCCCGCCTTAACGCCTTCCTTGACTCCGAGCTTGAACAGCTTCTTTGCTTCGATACTGAAATCGATGCCGAGGTGTTCTGCTCCGAGAAATCGGCGGTGTTCATTATCATGCCGGAGGAGAATCCGAACACCTTCTTCATGATCTCACTAATCCTACAGCAAATGTACCGAGAAATCCTTGCCGTGGCAGACGAAAATGGCGGTAAACTCAAGAACCGTTGTGTGTTTTTCTGTGATGAGTACGGTACGCTTCCGAAGATTCAGGATGCAGAAATGATGTTCTCGGCATCCCGTTCAAGACGGCTTCAAATAGTACCGATAATCCAATCTTTCTCACAGCTCGACAAGAACTACGGAAAAGAAGGTGCGGAGATAATCGTGGACAACACACAGCTCACCATATTCGGTGGATTTGCCCCTAACAGCACATCTGCCGAGGTTCTCTCAAAAGCACTCGGCTCAAGAACGGTTATGTCGGGTAGTGTTAGCCGTGGAAAGAACGATCCATCGCAATCCTTGCAGATGATCGAGCGACCGCTGATGACTCCCGATGAACTTAAATCCATGCCTAAAGGTCAGTTCGTCGTTATGAAAACAGGCGCACATCCCATGAAAGTAAAGCTAAAGCTCTTCTTCAATTGGGGAATCACCTTTGATGACGAAAACCCGTACACGGTTACGGAAAACGCAAACCGAAAGGTCGTTTATGCCGATCAAAAGGCGTTGTCAGATGCTGTTATGCGGATATACCGTCCCGATCTGATAGTGACGGAAGAAGCATCTGCCAACAGCACCGTAGGAGCAATGTCAGGCGGCCATGGTCAAACGCAAAGCCAATCCAACAAACCGCAAGGAAATCCTTTAAGAGGTCGAACTACGGTTAGAAGCGAATCACCGAGCCAAAGATATGCCTCTGCCGCAAACGGAGGTAACAAGCAATGAGCAACCTCGCTTTTTTATACCGAAGCGAACTGCCTCATAGAGCTGTTACGGTCTATATATACCTGCACGACCGAGCGAACAAAAAAGGAATATGTTGGCCTGCTATCCCAACGATAGCGACGGAGCTAAAACTCTCGCAATCAACTATCCGCCGTGCTTTGCATGACCTCCGTGATGCAGGGCTTATAACGACCGTACAGCGATACCGAGAAAACGGCGGTAAAAGCAGTTTGAGCTACAAGCTAAATCCCCCGAAACCACCTTAAATAGAAATCGCCTGCCGTAATAAAAACGACAGGCGTATTTTTATAAAATCTTTCATTCAGGAGGTAACCATTATGCATTGGAAGTAGCAGAAAAGTAAATCAGAGTTTGCAAAATCACCCTTAAAACCACCAAAAAACAAAACAAAATTAAAAAATGAATTAGGAGAAAAACTATGCAGAAAACAAAGAAAAGAATTTTCGCTTCCGCATTGTTGGTGTTGACTCTCATGCTCACTCTCTTCGTTGGAGTAGGCACGATGGAAGCATCGGCGGCAACCTATACAACCCCGACTTACACCACTTACGGAACTTACACCTACGACGGAAGCACCTATAGCGGTTATCCTTCCTCGTATTTCAAAGTAATGATGCATGGCTCTTCCACAAGCGGAACGAGTACCATGTACAATGACAAGCTCACCGATTGGTCTTACTACTATATCAAGGTAGATGCCATCGATGTGCGCGAACACGTGTCCTTCAAGCTCTATAGAAATGGCTATCTTTACAGCAGCAAGACCTTGTCTGGCGATGGCGATTTGACTCTCTATTCGGGAAGCCTTTCCGATGGTGAATACGAGCTTCAGTATGTCTGCAATATTGGCAACTGGTTCAGCAACAAGGACTACACCTATAAGTACCGCTTTGAGGTTGATAAGACCGCACCTTCCTACACCTTAAAGGCAGGCGGTAGCACTATCAGCAGCGGAAGCTATACGAACAAACAGATCGTGTACACCGCAAGTGATACGAACTTCAACTATATCCGCTATTTCAAGCCCGGCGCGAGTAGCTATGCTTACAACTATTCGACCTCCTATACCGTTGCCGCAACATCGGCAAATAACGGTTGGTGGTATTTCTACGCCGTAGATGATAACGGAACAAGCAACTCGACCGTGAGTGTTTATCTCGACACGGTAGCACCTGTCGGTAAGATCACCAACTCAAGCGGTAGCACCATCACAAGTGGCGGTTATACCAACAAGGCGGTGAAATTTACTGCAACCGATACGGGTGGTGTATCTTATTATCAGGTTAAGACTCCCGGCTCTTCCTCTTGGGCGAGCTACACCTCCGGCACGGCTCTCTCTTCCTCTTACGGTTGGTACACCTTTAGAGCAGTAGATAAGGCTGGCAACATCTCTCCCGAATATAAAGTTTACTACGATGCAGGTGTTCCTACAGGAACTGTATACGGTGGAACTACGAGCAAAGCAAGCGGAAGCTACACCAATGCATCCTATGTTAAGTACACCGCAAGCGACAGCTATTCGGGAATCGCAAACTGCTATGTTAAGATGCCGAACAGCTCTTATTACACCGCATACGCAAGCGGAACACAGCTCGCTACGCAGGGAACTTATTATTTTTACTCCGTCGATAAGAGTGGAAATCAGTCCTCTGTATTGAGCATCACTCTCGACACCACCAAGCCTACTGGTACGCTCTACGGCGGCACCTCTGTGATCACTTCGGGTGGTTCGACCAATGCAAGCTATATCAAGTTTGTTCCGAGCGATAATATCGGACTTTCCACGACTTATGTGAAGAAGCCCGGCGCAACCTCTTATGCGGTATACACTTCGGGAACGCAGTTCACCGCAGAAGGAACTTACAGCTTCTATTCCATTGACCGTGCAGGCAACACCTCTGCAACCTACACGATTACTCTTGACAGACAGATTCCGTCCGCACAGCTTTATGTAGACGGCAATCCTATCGACAACAACTCCTACACCAACGGCGATCACATCAAGTTCGAGTGTTCGGAAAATTGCTTCGTGAAGCTTCCCGATAGCGACACCTTCGTGGCATACCTTTCGGGTGCTGAATACTACAAGCCCGGCAAGTATGTGTTCTACGGCGTTTCCGATGCAGGCAACAACACAGGTTATTTCACCGTAATCATTGACAGAACCATCAAGACGGTTGACATCTCCAATGTAACCGACGGTAAGACCGACGGCGACGTGCAGATCACTTGGACGGATGGCGATGCAAGCCTGTATGCTCCTATCAAGAGCGTAACCATCAACGGCAAGTCCTATACCAAGGGCGAGATCATTAACACCATTGACACAGGTGCATACAAGGTAGTTGTGACCGACTATGCAGGCAACACTTGGAACACCGAGTTCAGCTCCACCAAGAAGAATATCATGACCGATACGCTTCAGAAGGAGTATTTCGAGATTTACGATGCAGACGGCGATTTCTTCGCATTCTCCACCTATGAGAACGCTCTTGCATTCGCAATCGAAAGAGAGAACGGCTATGTCCGCAAGGGCGAGTGGAAATCCGAGTCTTGGGATGCAGGTATTGCGATGGATGCTATTGATGCAGCTAACGCAGTAAACGGCGAATATTTCATCTACAAGAAATCGGGTAATCCCGACGAGTGGGTGGCTTATTTCACCGAGGACAGACTTAATGAGGTTATTGCTGAATACGCAAAGGTAGGCATTGAGAGCTATTACTACTGGGAGAAAACCCCTGCGACCATCGCAGACGGCGAGAACCTTTTCACCTACTCCGACAGCAAGAATATCCTTGCAAACTCCGTAACGCTCGGTGACAACATCGGTGCATCTATTGACGGCGAGGAAATCGTTGATACCGTGTTTGCAACCGAAGGAAAGCACCTTCTCATCGTATCCGATGATTGGGGCAACACCTGTGAGTACAACCTCACTATCGTCCGCGCAACTCCCGACATCCACTATGTGGTTGGCGAAGGAAGCGACAACACCGTAACCTTCGACAGAGTTTACTATTTCAAGGATCAGGTAACCGTAAGCATTAGCGATGGTTTTGATGAAATGGCAATGTTCTCGGTTTATGACGAGGAAGGTGTGCTTCTTGGACACTTCAGCCTTGGCGAAACCTTCACCTTAACCGAAAGCGGCACCTACACCGTGAAATCGGTTAACCATGCAGGTGTATCCGAGGAATTCTGCCTCATCATCTCTCGCAACGCTCCCAAGGTAGAAATTAAGGAAAATGTAGACGAGAAGAAGCTCAATATCGAGATCATCAAGAGCGCAGATGACGAGAGCCACATTCAGACTCTTGAAATCTACAAGTCCACCGACGGCGGTACGACTTGGGTACTCGTTGAAAAGGATGATTACGGCACGCTCGTAACCCTTGACAATCTCTCCTATTCCTTCCGTACGACCGGCACTTATAAGGCAATCATCACCGACGAATTTCGCACTGGTATCGATGCCGTAACCGCACAGCTCGACTATGTTCAGGAGAACCCCGTAGGCAATCTTAACGGCGTTGAGAACAACGGTTTCACTAACGGCGCGGTAACCTTCGAGTGGGATGACGAAGCGATTGTTGTTCTTACCAAGGACGGTGAAATCCTTGAATATGCAAGCGGCGATGAGCTTACCGAGGACGGCGTGTACACGCTCACCTTCGAAAACTACGATGGATACAAGGCATCTTATACCTTCACCATTGATACGGCAGCTCCTGTAATCGCCACCGAAGGTGCGAATCACAAGGAATCCGTAAACGAGGATGTAAAGGTATTCTACACGGAGGAAAACCTCACCGCAGAACTCTTCAAGAACGGCAAGTCCCTTGGCGCGTACACTTCGGGCAATCCTGTATCCGCTGACGGCCTTTACAGAATCGTCGTATCCGACCGTGCAGGCAACAGCGTTGAGGTCGAATTCACCATCGATAAGACGGTTGATTACGCAATCAATGTCAACGATAAAGGTCTTTCCAACTCCGTTATCGCAACCGCTAACGAAAGCGTAACTGTAACCCTTCTCAAGAACGGCGAGAAAGTCGATTACACCCTCGGTGCAGCTATCACCGAGCCTGCTGAATATACCTTGGCAGTAACCGACGGACTTGGCAACCACAGCGAGATCTCCTTCAAGATTGTCGAGCCTCTTGTAAAAGAGTTCACTCACAACTTTGACGAGGTCGAAGGCTTCGGTGGCGTAACCGTTAACGGCGAGGATCGTAGACTCAACTATGGTACGCTCGAACTCAAGGAGGACGGCGTATATGAGGTTGGCGTTATCGTAAGTGGCAACACTTATCTCTTCAAGGTAACTGTAGACGGAACTGCTCCTACTATCACCCTTAACGGTGTAGAAAATGGCGGTTCTACCAAGGATGCGGTCACTATCGGAAATCCTTCCGAAACCGCAGATGTCAAGGTAATCATGAACGGCGAGGAAATCAAGTACAATCTCGGCGACGAGATCGCCGAACCCGGCGAGTACAAGGTATCCGTAACCGATGAGTGCGGTAACACCGCAGAATACAGCTTTACTATCGAAAAGAGCTTGGGCGCAGGTGCTATTATTGGTATCATCTTCGCCTGCATCCTCGTAATCGGTGGCGTGGTTGTAATCATTCTCAAAAAGAAAAATGTGTTCTGATAACTGACGAACACGGCAGGTGGGTTGCGTAAGCAGCCCATCTGCTTTTTACATGATTTTGACTACCATGGGAGTAGTGTTTTTATACGCTGACAGGTGGCACTTGTCATGATGGTAGGAGAAGGTGAACCACCCACTCTAAAAGATTACGGCAGAAAGAATAAAGTTAACAGTTTATTATCTGGACTATTCAGAAAAGGTGTGGTATGTTGTTGTGCTAAAGGAGGTGATCTGATGGGAAATACCATTAACGAGCTGTGGCACGGAAACATCGTACCGCAAGAGGACAGCCGAACAAACTCGAAAGCAATGAAGGAGCTTATGGGCTATATAGCAAGACACAGTGAGGACTTGGGAAAGCTGTTAAATGAAGAACAACAGGAGATATTCGAAAAATACCAAGAGTGCTGGAACGAATATGTGAGTCTTGCCGAAGCAGCCATCTTCGAGTATGCATTCAAACTCGGAGCAAGATTGACACACGAAGCTCTGATCGACGAACAGAAGAACGCACAATAAAATGTGCTTGGGTGGGTTTGCTCACCCTTCTTCTTTTTCTGCTGTAATAGACCATCACCGCTCCCCAAAATTTGCGCCGCTATAAACAAAGAATAAGCTCGGAACAAAATCGATGCCGATTTTTTGACACGAATCCTCACAAATGAGTCAAAACGCCTTGATTTATTCACATTTATATGCTATAATAATATAATCAATTATTTACAATGCGAAACTATCGTCAAAGGAGGTGTGACTATATGCAATGGACATATGGAGCGTTGTTTTTGCTTTCGCTGTCGCTGTTACCATTATACTTTCTGTTCGTGCGTAAAAAGCAGAACGAGCCGTGGCTGTTATTTTTGTTCGCTTGCGTAGCAGTAGTTAACCTCGGATATACCTTGATAGCATTTTCAAACACGGTAGAATTCGCGCTCTTTGCCAATAAGATCACATACCTCGGACAAGTTCTGATCCCCCTGTGTATGTTCATGCTGATCTCAAAGCTCTGCGGTTACACCTACAAGAAATGGGTGCTTGGCGTGTTGATCGGCGCGGCGGTAATTATGTTCGCCATCATCTGCACTACGGGCTATCTCGATTGGTACTATACAAGCGCAACGATAGAAAAGGTTGACGGAGCAACCGTTCTCCACAAGGAATACGGAGTTTTGCATCCGATAAATCTCATATACGTTATTCTTTATTTCGTCGGAATGATAACCGTAATCGGTTTATCGCTCGGTCAACATAAGAGCGCATCGCAAAAGCACGCCTGCGGAATGCTCTTGATCGTGCTTGGCAATATCGCCATGTGGTGCTTTGGCAAGGTTATCCCTTGGGATGTGGAATTCCTTTCGGTTACATACCTTATGAGCGCAGGCGGTTTCCTCATTGAGTGGCTGATGCTTCAGGATTACGTTCACAAGAACGAAGTTCCGAGTCCCGTCATCGTGGAGGAAAAAGCCCCGATCATTATCGTCGATAATATGACGAGAGCAGAAAAGATAAAAACAATTCTTGCCTCGCTCCCCGAGGATACCGTTCTCTCCACAAGGCAGATGGATATTCTCGAAAGAATACTCGACTACAAGAGCAGAAAAGAAATTGCCGTTGAACTTCACTTGTCGGAGAACACGGTAAAAACGCACACGGGTATGCTCTATAAAGCCCTCGGCGTATCGGGCAGAGATGAGATTTACGCTATGTTCCAAAAATAATCGTCTTTCGGGCGGTGGTTGCAAAAGCCACCGTCTTTTTTTATGCCTCAGAGCGAAAATCACCCTCAACTCACCCTAAATCACCCGTTTTTCACCCTAAATCACCCCTAAATCACCCTAATGGGTGAATGACTTTTGATGAAAAATATGTTAAACTATTACTGTCAAAAGGTAAAGACTCGTTTACACGGCGACAAAGATTTGCATAGGAGGTGATGTGAATGGTGAGAAAGCGAGTCAAGTTTGGCGAATTTGAAGTTCCTATTCCCAA